>JAJTBZ010000019.1 GCA_021286645.1 Ignavibacteria bacterium | reverse complement strand
TCCCCACCAAACGTGAAGCTATGCATATTGAGAAACTTCTGAAATCCTTTAAGAATTATCGCAGGGCTTTTGAATTCCTTCAACAGCTCAAGCTCTCTGAGCGCTCCGCTTCTGGCGGAGAGGTCCTTGGTTCGAATCCATTTAGAAAACTATTTTTTCCACTCCATTTCTTTTAATAGAATAGATGAACTTCTTTTTCCAATCCGGCCCAATGAAATGCTCAGCATTAAACACAACCAAGGATTTACCTTGAACTTTTACACTGTTACTGGTTTTCGAAAGACCCAGTACGCAACTTGGGCATGTGGTTAACACTTCAACTTCTTTTTTATCGGTCATCGAGCGAATATTTTCAGATTTCCGCTCGCGCATAATATTCGTTATATCCGGCCTGGATAAAGCTAAAGTCCCCGCTTCGCCGCAGCAATCAGGAATTGTTTTTGGAGTAAGTCCATAAAGCTTCTGAAATGTTCTATCCTCACCCAGAGTTTTCAGAGGGTTATGACATGGTTGATGATACAACGGTTTTTCCATCGCCGGATTAACTGAAGAATACAATCCTTTCTTGGCCAGATATTCGTTTACATCCAAAAGCGCAGCGCCACTAAATATGTTGCTTAGTTCATAACCGGCAAGCATTTCATGGCAAGTACCGCATGAAACGAGTACAGCATCTATATTCATATAACCTATCGCATCAGCAATTCGGTGAAACAGCACCCTGTTTTCATACGATTTCAGGTCGGCTTGCCCCCTTTTTCCATTCGCAAGGAAAGGATAGCCACAACAAAGATATTCATGTGGTATAACTACACGAATTCCGGCATTATACAGCATTGCCACGGTAGCCATGCTTATTTCAGGAAACATCCTCTCTGAGCCGCATCCCGGGAAATAAATTACATTTCCCGCTATGGGTTTTTCCGGGTTTTCAAAAGAATAAAAAGAATCGGGATTTTTCAGCTTAAAAAGTTCACGAATAGATTTTTTACCGCTTTTTGGGAAAGGTGCACGAAGCAAATCCGCCATTCTGGGCATTGCAAATGAGGCATATTTTGAAACAGGCTTATATAGCACTGCCGCGATGCGCTGTACTGAATATCCAAAATTTAATAATCCCAGGCGAAAGAGCTTATTAATGAAATATTTCTTTCTGCCAAGATACAATAAAGCGACCGAGGTAAATAACTTAGAGCCCGTCTTCTTTCTATGTACCAATTGCTCTCTGATTTCCAATGAAATTTTTCCAAAGTCAATCTTTACCGGACAGGGCACCTGGCACTTATGGCACATAGTACAATGATCAGAAATCTCTCGTAAACGGGTAAAATGAATAAATGATTTCATATCCATTGTTTGTGCCGAATAGAGAATTGCTTCGGTAATCAAACCTACAGCTAAAATTTTATTTCTCGGGTTATATAACATAGTTGATGAAGGATAATGCGTATTACATACGCTCTTACATTTTCCACACCGCACACATGAAGCTATTCCCGAGTTAAGCTTTTCCAAATCGGTTGATTCAAGAATAATCGCTTCGCATTCCAATAAGTTGAATGACGGAGTATAAATTGAATGATGAGGGAAAGAGCTGGTTAATTTCCCCGGGTTGAAAAGCTCATTGGGGTCAGCAAGTTTTTTATAGTCCTGATAAGCATCGAGAACTTCAGGCTCAATAAATTTCAATTTAGTCAATCCAATACCATGCTCTCCCGATACGACTCCGCCAATTCGCACAGCTTCTTTCATAGCCAGTCCGGCAGCTTCATCTGCATCTCTCATCATTTGGTAGTCATTGGAGTGTACCGGAATATTTACATGAATATTACCATCACCGGCGTGCATGTGAGTGGCAATTATAATTCTTCTCTTGGTTTCATTATTTATTTGGCTGTGAAAACCAGACAAGAGCTCATCATAACCATGTGCAGTTGCAGTAAAGGGTAAAATAAGGTCTAACTCTAAATCCAGTTGCAGATCATTTTCCTGCAATTGGGTTAAAATATTCTTTTGCTTACTCTCTCTAACTTCCGGGCATTTCCGCAATTTCGACAGCGAGGTATGGTACTCAGCATATCTTACCATTGTACTCTCCAGCGTTTGCAGGAATTTTAATATCCTCTCGCGAGGGACTTCGGCCTCACCTGTATGAAGTAAGGTTTCCAGCCATTCGGTTAGGGATTTCATACAATTCAGTGAATTCTCAACCTGATACTCATAATTCAACAACTCAATAAAATCGGCAAATTCCGGTAACCGTTCAATAGGAATAACAATATCTTCATTCAGTTTAAATGCGTTTGTATGCTTTGCTATTGCTCCCAAATGCTTCCTGTCATTCCAAAATTGAATTCTTTCTGCATTATCCGCCGCAAAAACTCCCTCAGCATTATACCTTATTATCAATTCGCTTGTTTGTTTACATGCTCGCTGTAATTCATCACTTTCATTACTCTCTATATCTATCAGCAGAACAGCCTTTGGCATTTCGTTGCGAGAAGATTTATTCCTGTAATTAATCGCACGTACATATTTTTCATCAAAATGCTCCAGAGCCGTTAAAAAAACACGGTTATTTTTTTCGTACTCATCATTTATCGCTACTATTGCTCTTGCCGCATTGAGCATATTAGAACCATAAAACTCAACACATAAGGTTTTGCAAAAGTTAAAAGGTTTATACAGAACGAACTTTCCGGAAATAATGATTCCGTCACCGCCCTCTTTCTGAATTCCCGGCAATCCTTTCAGAGTTTTATTGGTTATATCTTTGCCTAAACCTTTTTTCCTGATATCGGTCCCGGTAAGTTCAATAACCGAACTACTCACCACCTTATTATTTCTGAACCTGGTTACTTCAAAAGATACCAAATCTGATGATATAATTTTCCGATATGGATGATTGCGTCTTGTAACCTCAAGAATATCACCTCCCGGGGCAGCAACCGTATAGGAAAACAGGTTATCTATAGCCGTTCCCCACATAACACATTTTTTTCCACCAGCATTTTCGGCAATATTACCGCCAATGGTTGAAGCCCAAGCCGAGGTAGGATCAGTTGCGAAAACATATCCCGCCTTTTCACAATATTCGATAATCTTATCTGTGATAACGCCCGCTTCAGCAGTAATTACCGGAATTATTTTGCCGTCAACTTCAACATTTTCGATTGGTGAAATAGCTCCCATTTTTTCCATATTCACAATTAGCGTATTCGCCTTAACAGGAACCGCCCCGCCGGTAAGCCCTGTACCGCCGCCACGAGGGATAATATGCAATCCTAATTCTTCGGCTATCGTGATAATTTTCGGGATTTCGTTCGCAGAATCAGGGTACACAACGGCGAATGGATATTGCACTCTCCAATCGGTAGCATCGGTTGCATGCAATAACCTGTGAAATGGAGTGAATTTGATATTTTTATATGCAATTACTGTTACAAGTCGGGCTGCTACTTTTAAACGTAGATTTTTGGTTTTCGGGAAGCTCGCAAAAAATCGTTCATTGAGTTCTTTAATTTTCTCAAGTAAAACTCCCGCCAGATCATTTTGATCGAATGAGCCCTGAATAGCCGCGATCCGCTTTTTATGCACATTTTCCAACTGTAAAAAACGGCGGGTATTAGAAAGAAAATCTTCATATAAGTACGGATTTCTCTCAATAATGAAAATATCCCCGATAATTTCGAACATTAATTTGGCGCTCCTGCCGGTTTTTCTTTGTGCCCGTAATTCCTCAATTTGTTGCCAGGTCTCCAAATCAAAATAGCGAAGAATTATCTCTTTATCGGAGAAAGATGTGTAGTTATAAGGGATTTCACGATACCGAAAATCTTTTCTTTTCATTGGCGGAAGATTTATTTTTTTAAGTAAATTCAACTTCGGAGTTAATACTCTAAGGTTAAAATATAAAAATTATTATCTAATAAAACAATATAGCCCCAAAGATTCAGATACGTTGTAAATTTTGCTGAAAAGTATAATTGTCTAATGTGATACTTCCATCAAAAGTGCAACATTTTGCCCCTGGCCCCTGGTAAATCATTGTACATTTTCATTGTGCCGAACTATCCTTAAGTAAATTGCCACAACACCCCAATTCAGTCAAAAAAAATGGCCGGGAATTCAGGAACTCTCGGCCATCTCCAAATTAATCAACCGCTGCTCTGCCTATTTTATATACACCATCTGCCTGCTTTTTATAGCCGAATCACATCGTAACTGCATTATATACATGCCACTGGGAAGGTGAAAGCGTGAGAAATCAACATACATGGAATGGCTGCCCGCTTTATGAAACATTCCGGGGAAAGAAATAACCCGTTGTCCAAGTGCATTATATATTACAATCGAAACATTTCCCTCTTTTGGCAGCCGATATTCAATCGTTGTTCCGGGATTAAAGGGATTAGGATAATTGGGTAATAGTTCTAACTCCTCGGATCGAATTAGCCCTCCGTTACCCTTTACGTCAGCTGCAAGTGAATCTACCTGTAAAATCCGCAGAGCGTCAACAGAAACATATAACCCCGTATCAGATGCCGGTGCTTTTGCTTCAATTCTGATTTCATCGGATAGTGATGCGGTGAAATTATAACTCCCCAATTTATTCCATTTTGTTCCGTCTACTGACTGATCAACCTTTACAGTATCAATCCCTCCTGCTCGGGTAATGATATACGGCGTATTATGCCAACGGTTGCCTGAGGCTGTCCACCAGGCATAAACATCATACTTGCCTGCAAGAGGAACATTCGGCTTGAACTTTATTGAAGGGCCGGTTACCGAAGTTTTCGCAACTAAAGCCGGTGAGGTTCCATAATATCCGGCAACAGTAGAAGGGTTCCACTCATTCGAGTTGTAAACACAATCAGGGCTTTCAGTATCAATAATTTTTTTATATTTAATTGGAGGCAGGAATGGTACCGAATCACCCGATACGACTGCCAACATGGAAGGAACCGCACGGGCTTCGGATGGAACATCAACAAATGTATTTCCTATCGCCATTTGTGTCGATCCGCCCCCATCTAAATTCAGCGCTTCCACGCAACCAAGGTCACTTAAAACTTGTGCCAATTCCGTCAGTGAAAGACCTGCGCTGGCTGTCTGTCTGCCATCGGCAACAATAATAATAACATGCTTATTGGTAGTATAACCTATAGCTGTACGAGGCTGTAAATCTGTTACAGTGCCTATGCCGGAGCCAAAGAACACTTCTTCATCATAGGTAATACGTATTTGTCCATCTTTAATCAGCACCGGGCCGCCTCCGACACCTACCATAAGGTCATTATACACAACACCATTACTCTGTACGGGAATTGGAGCAGGAGCAGATTGCGTGTTGGCTAATGGATTCGAAAAAACATAAACATCTCGAATTGTGTTTCCAAAATGATATATCCAATTAACTGCCATATCCCGTGTCTCGGTAATACCAAATAAACCCCGCATTGTATAATAAGTGCCGGCGGGCCTGGTAACACTTGCTATATTTTTTGCCAATACAGCATTCGGTTGGATAATTGCCGAATACATGCTGGTACCACCAAAATAACCTCCATTCACTCCGGCTATGGCATTGTACCGAGTTACAAAAGTATTAATCCGTTCACTGCCTGAAGGTGTTAAATAGGGTTTTATTGCAAGGTTTTTTCGGTTCAAATCTACATCAAGGTAATAACTTACCAGCGCGGGTGAAGTTCTTACACCTTTAACAAGCTTAACTCCTTGCGGTAAGGAATAAGTTGAAGTAATATCTGTCCAGGTTATTGGTTGAGCAGGTGCTATACTATAAAGAGCAAGCACAATAAATAATGCATATAACTTTTCCATACTATCTCGAATTTAATATTATGAGGATATACAAAATATAATATTTTTTCCGATTATACCGGTAATGTTGCTGTGTAAACCTATTGGCCCATGCTGTCTGGGTAAAAAAAAACACCCAAGGGGTGGGGTGTTTTGGAGAAAGTTAAAGGGGTTGTTAGTGCTGGCCAACCCCTTTAACCGATGTTGAGTATATGAGGTTCTTGAAGGGGGAAACTTCTTTTCACATTGTTGCACTTTCAAGGTCCAACATGTGATATAATATCTTTTTTGCTAAATGAGTAATTCGTACTTTTAAGCGATTGTGATTCAGATTTTCAATACTGCAGCGGGTTATTCGATGTTTTGTGTACGCCCGGAGAATATGATTTTTTGTACCCTAATTAAGAATTCTTGTTTCGAATCTTAATGACATTTCAATATTTTTTTGCCCTGTCTGATCCATTATCGGTAGTAAAAACGGAAAGTTTAGCCTAAAAACCCACTTTTTAATGTGTTTTCAGTTTTTCATAGAAACACTACAATTTTGTAATATTTTACAGGTAAGTTATTTGTAGCAGTACCCCCGGAACCGTGTCACGAATTCTCGGGGGTGTAAAATCAGGAGCTATATTATTTGCTGTTTAAGCGCTTTTTAACTTCACTCAAGATATACCCATCGGAGTAACGGGCATATAAATTTTTACCGGGGCAAAGCGTTTCTGTAAAATCGCGATGACACTTTATTGTATCGGGATCAATACTAAATTTTTTACAACAATCGACAATCAGACAAATTAACGATTCCAACTGGGCTGCAGGCAATTCCTGCTCTTCGAAATTCCCCAGTAACGATATGAGCAAATGGCCTTCCGGGTTGTAATCTGTATTGGTTTCTCCTACGGTAAAAACATTTCTACCTTCAAATATGCGGCCTTTGTTGTCGATTAAGAAGTGATAAGGAATATCAACCCAATTTCTTGCTTCGCTCATTCCCCACTTTTGCACTGTGGAAATATGTGCCTCCGCAGTTTCTTTAACACCATCGAAGAATGTGCCCTCATGATGAATTGTAATACGAACGGGTACATGATTTTTAAACGGCTTTGGAGGCAAGGCATTCCATGCTTCCCGCGGTAGAATACGAACACTGTCACATTGACCGTATAGAACAACTGACAGGACAAAAACAAAATATATTGCTAAGCTTTTCATAAATAAAAAAAAGAGGTCGTTCCGGATAACACTCATATTGGAAGCTAAATTGCCACTATGGAGCAATATTATTCCAATCAGGGTTTCCCCGGTACCACCTCGAACCAAAATTTGTAAAAAAAATAATTATTTAGCCCGTGTTCCGGGTTTTATTGTTTCCTTTATATCCAGTAATGAAAGTGCACCATTTTCATCTTCAAGTGCAAGTATCATTCCCTGAGATTCAAGTCCCATTAATTTAGCAGGTTTTAAATTACCTACCACGAGTACCTGCTTACCAATCAGACTTTCCGGTGCAAAGTGTTTTCCAATACCCGCAATAATCTGACGTACTCCATTGCCTGTATCAACTTTCAATTGCAAAAGTTTATCACTTTTGGGCACTTTTTGTGCTTCAAGTATTCTGGCAGTTACAAGTTTAACCTTAAGGAATTCATCAAATGAGATAAGTTCTTCCGGTTCAGCCGCAGGCATATCCAGAGGCTGCCCAAGTCCTTGTACCATCTTTTGAATCACTTCATCTTCAATTTTCCGGAATAATATTTCAGGCTTATTTAACTCATGTCCTTCCTGGAGATTTATTTTTCCGGCATTATCCCATGAAACAGGTTTGGCGTTAAGAATCTGGAATATTTTTTCGGAAGTAAACGGTATTATAGGGGTAAACAATTCACTAACGGTAAATATCGTTTGTAAACAAATATTCAATGTCGTCGCACAGCGTTCTTTGTCTGTCTTCACAGATTTCCAGGGCTCGGATTTATCGAAGTACTTATTGGCTTCACGCGCAATATTCATCATCTCAAGTAAAGCCTTCTTCATTTCATATTTTTCTATATAGGAACCTATTAGAGAAGGTGATTTCTCAAGAAGATTTAACAATTCATTATCTGCATCCGAAAGCTCATACAGGGGCGGCACCTTTCCTTCAAAATGCTTAAAGACAAATGTCAGGGTTCGATTAATAAAGTTACCCAGTATGTCCGCGAGTTCATTATTATTTCTCGCCTGAAATTCATTCCATTTAAAATCGCTATCGCGGTCCTCTGGCAAATTTGAGGTCAACGCGTAACGTAATGAATCTGCCGGGAACCTATCGAGAAAGTCAATTACATCAATACCCCAGTTCCGGCTTTTTGAGAATTTCTTTCCTTCAAAATTCAGAAATTCATTAGCCGGTACATTTTCCGGTAGAATATAGTGTTTCTTATTTGCATCATTCCATGCCATCAGCATTGAAGGAAATACTATACAATGGAATACAACATTATCCTTCCCGATAAAAGCTATATACCGGGTATCTTCCTCCTGCCAATATTCTTTCCAGAGATCAGGTTGGTTCCGTTGTTCCGAAAGCACTTTAGTAGCGGAAACATACCCTAATACCGCCTCGAACCATACATATAGGACTTTACCTTTCCCATCATCAGTAGGAACCGGAATTCCCCAGTCTAAATCTCGGGTTACTGCACGATCGGTCAATCCATCATGGAACCAGCCTTTACAATACTGTAATACATTCTCTTTCCAATCGAATTTTTCATCATGTTCCTTTACGTATTGCTGCAATCGATCCTGATAGTCGCCAAGAGGAAAATACCAATGACTGGTTTCTTTCAGAATCGGTTTATTACCGCTTATTTTGCTTATAGGGCTCTTCAGTTCCGATGGATCATATAACGCGCCGCAATTTTCACATTCGTCGCTTCTGGCCCCTTCATTTCCACATTTTGGGCAAGTTCCTTCCACATACCTGTCAGGAAGAAACATGTTTGCCTTTTCATCAAAAAATTGCGATGATTTTTTCTCTTTCAGAATTCCTCTTTCATAGAAATTCAGGAAAAATTCTTTCGCGGTTTCGTGATGTTCAGGAATACTTGTCCGGGAATATATATCAAAACTCATTCCCAGCCGCTCAAAAGCCGATTTATTATCATTATGAAAACGATCAATGATTACTTTTGGGGTTACACCTTCTTTATCAGCTGTTATGGTAATCGGCACACCATGTTCGTCTGATCCGCAAATAAATACAATATCATTACCTTTGCTCCGATGATAACGCACAAAGATATCAGCAGGCAAATATGCACCGGCAATATGCCCAAGATGAATGCGCCCATTTGCATATGGCAGCGCCGCTGTAACCAATATTTTTTCTTTTTTCAACGTACAACCAAAATTTTGTTAATTCTAAGCATTTAATATACTGAAAATTTACGTACTGTTATTTTACTCTTACGACTTCGATATAAAAGGCTTACACCTATCACTTCAACAGTACAGCCAGTCTAACTAATGTCGGCTGGTAGTTGATTAATAAAACCAGGGTGCCCTGCATGAAGAACGGCTTCTATACTTTGAATCATAGGGGAACCTGCCGGCTCTATTTCATTTTTCCATAGTTCACTCGTGTAAAATGTGTTCATCTGCAGCGTATATTCTTCCATTGAACTGTAGATTCTCATCCAAATAAATTTATCCGGATTATTTACATCGAGCATCGGCCCAATTATTTTCATGCCACATTCTTGTTGTGGAGGAATAACTTTATGTAATAAAAATTCTATAAAATCATCTCGTTTACCCGGTTTTGTAATATATGTTCTTAACTCGAAAATCATAATTATTTCCTGTCTATTATGTTAATTATACTAATGGGGTTGAATGAATAGTATTGCACCTCTATCCCCTGCTAAAGTACAAATTTCTTAAATAACTTTTGTGGTTAAAAAAAAGCATAAGAAATGGCAGTATTTCCCGGTCATCCAGCTCTCAGGTATTGTATCCGATGCCTTCAACACCCTCCCGATCACTCGTAATTTTTACCTATATTAATTTACTATTTATATGTTTTAATAACTCTTTAGTTTATGAAGTCATTTTCAATAACATTTCATGCTTTCCCGGAGCACAAGAGTAGATTATTTTTCATTCTTCTCATTATTTTCTCTCACTTCTCCTTTTCGGCTGAATTGAAAGCGCAATCGGATTCGGTTGAATCTGTCGTGTTATTTCCTCAAGATCTTAATTTTTTACCGTTAAAAGGTTACGCTTCAGAACCACGTTTGGGAATAATATACTACACTGCGACAACAAATCTTAAAGTTGATGTAGGGACCACACTTGAGCTGTTGCAGTTTCGTTTACCCGATACTGCGGCTGATATTAAAGTTGGGATCGAATTTATGGCATACGCCTATTCAACGAGTTATTCAGGTTACCGTTTACAGATCAGCACCCTCGATGGTATGTTCGGCGGCCATGCTGCATATTTGCACGAAGCAAAGGATATGACTACATCAATACGTTTCAGATATATACATAATAGCGCGCATCTCGTTGACGGCAATTATATTCCTGCAACTAATTCATGGATTAACGATAAGCTGCCAATTCCTTTTACCAGAGATTTTGCAGAACTAACCTATGCCCCAATTTTTCATCAATCCTTCGCGCATATCCGCCCCTACGCCGGCTGCACACAGGCATTTAGAGTGCGCCCCGAGGTAATTAAAAGAGCCTCTTATTTTACCGGACTTGAATTGTATTCTCGTTCTCCTCTTACAAGTATTTTAAAAAAACCTGTCATTCTGTTCGCTTCATACCATCTGCAAATTAATGGAGTGCCTGAATATACAGCCTCCCATGATTTTCAGGCCGGATTTAAAATTGGCGAATGGAACAAAAAAG
>JAJTBZ010000073.1 GCA_021286645.1 Ignavibacteria bacterium | reverse complement strand
CCGCTGTAGAAACAACATGTGCATTTTCCAATAACTTAAAAAATATCTGTGATGATATATTATACGGTATATTCCCTATAACCTGGATTGCCCCGCTCCCTGAGGGAAAAATTGAGGGTATTTCAAGTTCCAAAATATCACCCTGCACAATTTTCAGCCCCGAGAATTTTTCAACCAATAATTCTATACAACGCGAATCTATCTCACTGACGACCAAATCAGGGCGATAGGTTAATAACTCGGCAGTCAACGCGCCCTCACCGGGCCCGATTTCCAGCAGGGGTTTCCCCTCGGAGGCTTCGATACTCGCAGCAATTTTCCGAAGGATATTCTTATCCTGTAAAAAATTCTGTCCGAATTTTTTTAATGGTTGTATCTTATTTTTTAATATATTTTCATCCACAATCTGATCTTTTATCGTGTTATTTTCAAACAAACCTGAAAATTAAGCATTTATCAGTCACTATTAAACATAAACGACAGCCTTATGAAAAATAATTGCATAATCAGCATCGATATGGGTGGAACAAAGATCCTTACCGCGGCAGTTAACTCTACCGATGGAATATTCGCCCGGGTAAAGCACGCTACAAAAGTTACGAAAGGTAAAATAAACTACGCGCAAAACCTTGCCGAAGCAGTAAGAGAATTACAAGCTGAAGCACAAATAAGCGATGAACAGATAAAAGCCATTAGCCTGGGTGTCCCCGGCTCTGTTAACCCCGGCACAGGTGTCATATCCCTCGCTCCAAATCTCGGACTGAAAAACTACAACCTAAAACGAGAACTGGAAAAACAGTTACCATACCCCGTATTGTTAGAAAACGATGTAAATCTTGGGGCACTTGGAATTATGCATTCGGGCATGACTAAAGGCATACAGAATGCACTCGTTGTTTTTATCGGAACCGGAATTGGCGGAGCATTGATCTTCAATAATAAGTTATATCGCGGCAATACTTTCACCGCCGGCGAGATTGGCCATTTGCATATACTTGATAACGGCCCTGTCTGTGGCTGCGGCAAACATGGCTGCTTTGAAGCAATTGCGAGCAGAACGGCAATAACACGTGATATTACTGCCGAAATAAAACTCGGAAAACGTAGTAAACTTGCCAAACTGGTTAAAAATAAAACCCAAATCAAAAGCAAGGCTCTTGCTACCGCTGTTACTGCCAATGATCCCCTGGCCATTCGCCATCTTACAAAAGCTGCACAAACAACCGGGAAAGTTCTGGCAAGTATAAATAACCTGCTTAACCTTGATATGATAATATTAGGTGGCGGAGTAATTGAAGCTGTAAAAGGATTCTATATTCCCATAATCAAAGAATCATTTCACGAATACTCTCTCGCTGCCTCTGCGAAGAATACAAAAATTCTGCCTTCAAAGCTCTTGGATGATGCTCCATTATTTGGCGGACTAATGCTTGCTGAAGAATTTCTGGATATGAAAATCTGAAAATGAATATTTGAAATCGCTCCATGACAAAAAGGTTTACTTTTCTCATAGTATTTCTAATTCTTTGTGCAACTATTATTTCTGCACAGGAAATAAAGAACAGACACATTCCTGAATGGCTAATTGGTAATTGGATTGGCACCGGGTCGGGAGCCCCCGGTTTTGGAACGGGTGAGTTTTCGTTTTCCTATGAATTAGATAGTATGGTAATCATCAGGAAAGCCCATAGTACATATCCCTCACGAACAGAGGGTAAAATGCTCACTCACGATGATTTATTGGTTGTGTATAAAGAAAACGATGTATTCTGTAAGGCGCATTATTATGATAATGAGGGGCACATAATTGAATATACAATTTCTATCCCGGATACGGGCAATGCTGTTATATTTACAAGCAATGCCCCGGCCGGTCAACCGATTTTCCGGCTTACGTATATAGCATACGCAAACCAGCAAGTGTTTATTGAATTCGCCATATCCCCGACGCAAACCCCCGCTCAATTCAGACCCTACGTCAGTGGGTTTGCTCGAAGAAAATATTAACAATATTATAAATATGTTAAAATTTGTGGAAGTCTGCCGAAGGTTGAAGAAAGTTTAAATTTCTTCGTATTTTACAGAATGAAATCATTAATAAAAAGCCCGCTCAATACCGATATTCTACGGATTGCATTACCCGCGATTGCGGGTCTTTCCACTCAAATCATTTTATCCATAGTCGATGCAGCCATGATCGGACGGCTTAACAATGCCGAATATGCTTTGGCAGCAATGGGGTTAAGCGTTCTGGCTACCTGGGCTATAGTGAGTTTTTTTTCTTCTCTGGCTACCGGCACACATGTACTTATCGCCAGAAGGTTCGGGCAAAAAGCTTTTGAAGAATGCAGCATTGTTTTGTACAACTCGTTCATTATTGGCATTATACTTGGCACAATTGTCTGTTTGCTGGGTATGTTCTTTTCTCATCCGGCTGCTCAATTTCTTGCCAAAGATCCGCGCGTCGGTCAATTGGCAGGTGAGTTTATATTCTATCGGTTTATCGGGCTACCCTTCTTCCTGATTACAGTTTCTTATCGTGGTTTCTATTTCGGAATTGGCAATACCCGCGTTTTTATGGTATCAGGAATCATTATCAACCTCCTGAATATTTTTTTCAATTATGTACTAATTTATGGCAAATTTGGCCTGCCTGCCATGGGCATAGCGGGTTCCGGTTTAGGCTCGTCTCTGGCAACAATTTGCGATTCATTATATTATTTTCTGGTTTCACTTGGTACCCGATATAGACAAAAGTACCGCTTCTTTCATAACTTAAAATTTTCGAAGGAAATTATCCGGTCGATTTTTAAAATTTCATTGCCGGTTTCTTTCCAGAATATTTTCATTCTACTCGGGTTTCTCATATTTGTGGCAATAACGGGACTCATCGGTACCCGGCAGCAGGCAGCCACACAGGCAATAATCAGTACGTTATTTATGTCATTCCTGCCTTGTTTCGGTTTTGGTATAGCGGTTCAGACACTTGTCGGAAACTCAATTGGCAAGGGTGAAAACCTGAAAGCAAAATTATATGGCCTGCAAACAGTTAAAATTGCAACTATTTATACAGTAACGCTTAGCATTGTGTTTATCTGTTTTCCCCAGTACTTATTATGGCTGATTACAGAAGATAAATCGATATTGGAACTTGCGCGCCCTGCAATGCAAATAGCTGGTTTTGCCCAAATATTCTATGGCATAGGGATAGTACTTTCAAACGGGTTACAGGCCATTGGCAAGACTCGCTATGTAATGTTTGCCGAAGTATTTACTAATTTGGGAATTCTTGTACCGTTTTCATATCTCATAGGCGTTGTTTGGGGATATGGCATTACCGGTGCATGGTTCGCGATGCCATTGTATATTATCGTATACTCAATACTCATCTCTGTCCGGTTTCATAGAAACAAGTGGCAAGAGGTACAGCATATATAGGAATCTGTTTAAATACTTCCCGTATATTTAAAGAAGTGTTACTATGGCAAAAGTGTGCCCTGATGAAATAAAATACACCAGCCTTGGGGTGAGCGGCGCCAAATTGAGCTCCGAAGTGATCTTGACTGAATGCCATCCTTCCCCATTTTTCGGTATTCATATCTGGCCAGAACGGTATCATCACTTAAACGGGTAACCGTAAAATTCAGAAACTCACCATGCTGAGCGGGTGAAGAGGTAAGCAATCTGATAATATCTGCTTTAGAATAGATCGTCCCTGAACTTCCGAATTCAATAAATTCATCATCAAGCAAATCGGGTAAAATTCGGGAATAATCCCTTGCTTCCGAATCCAATAGTTTTTTCTCAAGCGACAGGATCAGTCGATCTAAATTATCATTCTGCATTATCAACCTGCTTAAAAAGGTAAAAAAAATGCCGGTATAACCGGCACAAGAAAATCAATTCTTTCAAAACTAAAAAATCCCGAACTTAAATCCTACACGTAATTCCGGTTTGGAAAAATCCGAGCTTCGCATACCTGTTCCATTAGCCCCGGAAAACAAACGGTATCCAGCGCCAAAATCAAGACGCAGATTATGGCGGATATCCATTTCAATTTGTACAGATGGTTCAAATACAAAAAAGGCAGTTGTATTAGACTCCCAATAACTTTTTTCCGCGTTCTCCCATTCAGAATCGTGCGCTCTATCCGCCCAGGTTTTCTCGGTAAAGAGAGCCCCTCCTGCCCCGATTAGCGCTGATATTGAAACATGCAGCGAATTCATTGGTTCAGAAATATATTCTAAATGCAACCCGCCATACCCAATCTGATAATATAAATTATTCCGGGTCTCATAAAATCGCATTACCTGATCCGGAGCCTTCACTTTATTAACCAATCCATATCCTGCTGCACCAATAACAAATTGATGATCAATAATCCAGCCCCCTTGCAAACCAATAAAACATGCAAAATCATTTTTAATTGAAGAAAACTTTACAACAGGCGAAATATACCCGCCATGAACATAATCTTCATCAATCCCATCTTCATCCTGCGCCAGGACGAATACAGAGAAACTGAATAAACAAACGAGTGCCAATAAAAATCGATTCAACATTTACCTCATCTCTGTTTTACTATGTACAATCCGATGCTTCAATATATTCTGAAGCTGAGACTGTGAAAAATCCGGGCTATTATGCTGAGCACACCAATGGCGGCTGCAGCCAACTCTGTTCAGAAAGACGCATTGGGAAGCAATGTTTTTTTCACGTAATTGAAGCCCGCCCGAAAGCAGGTTGAGAATGCATGCCACTCCAACAACCCCAATTTCCTCCGAATCTTTCCATTGTTCGAGCCAGGTACTAAAATCGGAAGAATGCGGAATAATTCTGATAGTAAACCCTTCTCGCCACCCTGTTTTAACCAACTTTGAAATACGACATTCCGTACTACAACCAATGCATAATTTATCGAACCCGGAATCGTATGCCTGACACCTGGTATCATCATATTCTCTCATACAGCCCGGAGCTAATACGACACGGGTTTTCCGGGTGCTAAATTCCTTTTTCATGGCGTTGTTCATTATCTGTGCACCAAGAATATTCATACAATACTCACCTAAAGGACGCGAGCACAAAAGAACATCTTCTTTCCATCGGAAATCATCTTTATGTGCATGAATATATGATTCTACATCTGCAAGATATTCACCTAAATCCACATAGGCAAGTGACAATACTGCCTCTGTGGCTACTGTTATACGACTGTACAGAGCATTGAAATAGTCTTCGGGTAAAGTTGCAAGAAAAACCTGCCAATTTTTGAATCTTTTTACTTCATGTTCATATTCGCCGGTTGCTTCAAGCCAATTAACCAATTTAATAAATAAAGCAGGTGTCATTTCCTGATTTTCCTGGATACCCCAGCCATTAAAATAAAGAGTTGCTGTAGAAAATATACCTCGTACCTTATCGATGTATGGTTTATATTTTTTGTATTTTTTGCGGGATCGGTATAGGTACTTAGCAATCCCAATAGAAGCTTTCATTGAGCGGATAACCTGAGATGAGTGTTCCTTCCATAGAATTCCAATCATCAGCAATTCATGTAAATACTCTTCCCGGGCACGAGGACGTTCAACATGATTAGTAGTTATAAACTGTAGGTAAAGTGCTATATCATTGCCAAGGCGGGCACGCAGAAGAGCGATGGTTTTTTCAGTGCAGCTTTCAACATCCTGATAAAATTTTTCTGTTTCCCCTTTTGCGTAAAGGCTATATGGAGAAACAAAACCAAGGACCGATTTAGATTCACTAATTTCTGTGCATACAGAAATATTTGTACCGCTATTGTTCACTTCAATTATATTTTCAAGAGTATCCATACAAAACAACTAATTATCATGAAGCAATTTACTTCAAAGAGAAACGGATAATGGCGGCATTCGGATAAAAGGTTATCTTTAGCGATAAGAGGGAATTTATAATTGTCAAATATGATTGGGGTACCACTTTATAGCGATACCCCAATAAATTTATGCAGATCTGAGAGAATCGACAATCTTCAAACGGGCAGCTCTTAGAGCCGGCAAAAATCCGCCTAATAAACCCATGAGAAGAGCAAAAATTAAGGAAGTAATAATAATTTTAGGGCTTACAGCAAATCCAAATTCCAGCTCTGAAAAAGAAGAAAAATTCAGAGTAGAAACCCGTTGAGTTGCCAAAAACATCGAAAGCACCGTACCGATTACCCAACCTATAAAAGAGATTATCAATGATTCCAGCAAGAAAGCCGAAAGTACGCTTCTTCTACTAAATCCTAAGGAGCGCATGGTTCCAATCTCTGTTGTACGGTTTGCAACAGCAGCATACATTGTAATAGTTGCGCCAATTGTTGCACCAACGCTAAAAATGATTGTAATTACGAGTCCCAAAATCTTTATAAACGTTGCAAGGATTTCAGATTGCTTACTAAAATAGACAGGCTCCCACTCGGCCTCAAACTGATTGAGACGTTTATCTGAAGCGAACTGCCTCCGAATCTGTTCAAAGAGATTTACATCCGTTACTTTGAACGTAATGCTCGAAACTGCGGTTGAGCGATGGAAAGCACTTAAAAGCTGGGTTGCATCTCCCCAGATTTCAGAATCAAATCCGCTGCCATCTGTGGAGAAGATACCAACAATCGTCCACATATCGCCTGCAATTTTAATCTTATCGCCAATAGATGCATTAAGGAATTTTTTACGTATCGAAGTACCAACAATAAGCTCCCGGGCTCCCCATAAAAAGGTACGACCCTCGACTATTTTCATTTCAGGGCGAAGATCTTTAACACCCTCTGTTACACCACGAACGCAGATATTACTTAATCCTCCTGATTTTATTTCCAGATTGGCTATTACTACCGGTTCTTCTGATATGATAGGTTCACCCTTGGCATTATGAGCTATATACGGCAGGGTACGAATAAGATTACGAACATCGCCTTCAATAATGCTGGATATTTCACCATTTGCGGCTTTCCGGGTAATTTTAATGTGATCGGGAGAACCGGTTGCCTTTAATGTTTTCTCAATTCCGTACGACATCATTAAGACGGCTGTTAAAACAAAAACCACCAAAGTTACGCCTGCAACAGTAATGCCCGTGGTCAGTTTTCGCGATTTGAAATTACGAGTTATATATTTTAATGGTATTTTCATATTTCCTCCTACCCTACAAACCTGAAACCGTCAACAATTTTCGTACGTAAGGCTTTTTGAATTGGGAATATTGCGGAGAATACACCAATAATAAGAGCCGCACAACCCGCCAATAAAATAGTAATGGGTTCCAATGAAAATGAAGGGAACATACCTTTAGGAATACCTTGTTCTACCATCTGAATGAGCGGGAAAGATAAAAATACACCCAGGCTGCCTCCTACAGCAGAGATAATAAGAGCTTCACCGAGAATCATACCGATTAAATGAAATGAAGAAAAACCAAGAGTCTTCAGTACTGCATATTCTCTGGTGCGTTCTCTTGCAGACATAATCATTGTATTTCCTAAAACCAGCATAATAATACCAATGATTACAAATGAGATAAAATTAATGGACGAAAAAATCGCCCCGGAAGCAGAAATGAAATTTTGTGTAAAAGCACGTTCAGTTTCTGTTTTTGTCTCCGCTCTGGAATTCGCAAATAAGGCATCGATGTCTTTAGAAAGTTCCGCAGCCCGATTCGGGTCTGCTACCTTAACAACAAACCAGCCGATATACCCGGCGCGTGCAGGAGCTTCCACTTTCATTCTCTCATCAAGATACAAGTGTTGAAAAAACATTTGTGAACCATCAACATTTTTATCCCGTTTTTTATAGATCGCTGCAACGGTAAAATCCCATTGCCCGGGATAGATATCCCCTTCAATAGGCATATGATCGCCTACCTTCAAATGGAACTGTTTTGCCAGTTCTTCGCCAATCACGCACCCATTTCTGGTTTTTAGAAAAGCTTCCTGCTCCTCCTTAGTAAGAACGAATTCAGGATATACTTTAAAAATCGTTTCAGGGTCGCATGCCATGCGGGCAAAGAAATTATTTTTATCTTTATACACGCCCTGGAACCAGGAAAAATGAGTTACTTCAGTAACACCCTTTAATGATTTGATTTTTTCCAGATAGGAATACGGCAACGGGAAAATAAAAGAAACCGATTGACGTACAACAAGTCTGTCGGCAGCGGCGGATTCTACTCCGGCATACCAGGCGGTAACAACCGTTCGCAGCAGGCAAAATGCCAGTACGGCAATTGCAATACCAAATATAGTAAGCACTGCCCGTAATTTATGCCTGAACGCGTTTTTAAAAACGATTTTCAGGATTTTCATGCATGCCCCGCTACTAAATCACCTTTTTCAAGATGCAGACTTCGTTGAGCTTTGGCCGCCGCCTGCGGATCGTGGGTAACCATAACGATTGTTTTCTCAAATTCTTTATTTAACCGTTCCATCAACAAGAGAATTTCCTCTGCAGATCTGCGATCCAAATCACCGGTTGGTTCATCTGCAACAATAATCAATGGGTCAGTGACTATAGCTCGTGCAATAGCAACCCGCTGTTCCTGCCCTCCGGATAACTGTTTGGGATAGTGATGCATTCTGTCACTTAAACCCACAATATTCAAAGCAGTTTCAACATGCTGTTTCCGTTCTGCTTTTGAAAGTTTGGTCAACAATAACGGAAGTTCTACATTTTCATATGCCGTAAGAACCGGAATTAAATTATAGAATTGAAACACGAATCCGATACTGCTTGCCCGCCATTTAGCGAGAGCACTCTCACTTAATTTGGCAATGTTAGTACCATTAATTACAATCTCACCCGATGTAGGCCTGTCAATTCCGGCAATCAGGTTTAATAACGTAGTTTTACCGGAACCTGAAGGTCCCATTAACGAAAGGAACTCTCCCGGTTGAACATCTATAGTTATATTGTTCAATACCGGTATATCAAATGAATCTCTCTTGTACATTTTCGAGAGATTACGCACCTGTATAATTGGTTGACTCACATCTTCCTCCGTTTAGAATATATTATTTTATTTTTACTTTGCTGCCAGATTTCAGATCGGGAACCGGCTCTGATACAACTTTATCCCCCTCCGTCAAGCCCGATAAAATCTCCGTAAACGAATTCATTTTTTTACCGGTGGTTACTACCACTTCTTTAACTTCTTCCCCTAATAATTTGAAAACATGCACTTCACCGTTTTTATTGAAAAGTGCCGAAGATGGCACGGTAAGAATCGGTTTAACATTCTGTTCTGAAGGTTTAGTATCAGCGCCTAAAAATATTACTTTCGCGCTCATTTCGGGTAATACCTTCACATCGTAATTTTTAAACCCAACTTTTACCATAACTGTAGCTTTTGACCGGTCAGCTGTAGGAACAATTTTCGCCACATATCCCTGATACCGCTTATCGCCATACGCGTCAATAGCAATCTCGCAATCCTGATTCATAGCTATACGTTCCAGATTTGATTCCGAAACATCGGCCTCAACCTGAAGTGACATCATATCGGCTAAAGTAACTACTGCGGCTTTCGATGAAGCACTTGCTGCAAACGGAGCTACAATTTCACCCACGTCAGCATTTTTAGTAAGAACTGTTCCATTGAATGGAGCGCGAATTAACGTGTTATCCAGAGCGACCTCAGCACTGTTCACCTGCGCTTTTGCAACTTCAATTTGTGCCTGAACACTTAAGTACCTGGCCTCTGCAGCATCTAACTCAGCCTGCGTTACAGCTTTCGACTGCACCAATGACTTAATGCGGTTGTAGTTATTTGTTGCATTTTTCAATTCAGCCTGAATTACTTTCTGATTAGCACGAGCTTGCTCTAATTGCGCTTTAATATCGTTATCTTCCAACCGAGCAATTATTTGATCCTTCTGAACTTTATCACCTTCAACAACACCTAAGTAAACCAGGCGACCGGTACCTTTTGAAGCAACAGCAGCTTTACGCTGCGCGACAACATAACCATTCGCAGTCAACACGCCCGAAGTTTGAGCCTGTGACATGAGTGATACAGTAGCGCTGCCGACTTCAATTTCCTTACTGCCGAAAAACTTATTCACATTATATAAGAAAATGAGCACGACTATTACAACGAGTGTAATAACTGAATATTTAAGAATATTTTTTGTGTTATTCGAACCTGGTTCCGGAGCATTACGATTGATTTTCAATGAGGATAAATCAGCGTTTTTTACTTCCATACGATCCTTCTCCCAAATAAAGATAAAAAATCACAGTCCTAATTATCGGTTTAAAAAATAACTTCCCAGCAAGAAAACTATTCAATGGAAAAATACAATGATAAGCGGCAAAAAACACCTAAAAAATTAAAATACATTAAAATTTATTCTTATTTGGAGCTTTTATTCAGGATAAGACAAGTAAATTCTTTAAAAAGTAATTAGCCCCTGGCAAAAAACCAGGGGCTAAAACTATCTCTACATCGTATCGGCTGAAGGCCCGTATGTACCCGGAAGCGGGACATTAAGAATTCTTAAGTAAACACCCAATTGCGCACGATGGTGTATCAGATGATTTAAGCAAAATGAACGAAGGACTACCGAGCGGGGTAATGAAAAATAAACCTGTTCACCACTTCTCATTGTCCAAAGTTCGGCTAATGATTCATCACTAACCATACTCAGCAGAGCTCTGGCTTTTTCGAGTTTTTCATTGAAATAATTCACCAGCTGTGTTTTGTTCTCAACTGCCGGAGGAACATATGAATGTTTTTCAAAATCAATCTCGGTAGTTTCAAGAGTCGAGATAATGTAGTCGGAAATCTCGGCAACATGCACAGCAAGTCGAACCAGCCCCATACTTTTTTCATGTGGTTTCCAATCGGGATTCTCAAACGGGACCAACTCTAAAATTGCCAAAGTTTTCTTTGCTTCATCGTTTAATTCCGATAAAAATAACTGACCAAGTGACATAGTGCTTCCTTCCTGATAAATGATTGAATAAGTGTGCATTTGAACACTACAAATATAGTGCACAAAAATACACTTGTCAAGAAATATTTTTCATAATTTTTGCAGTTCTCGTAAATCTCTCATTTTTGATCATAACCGGGAATCGGTAAGAAAGGTTCATTAGTAGCTCATGCCGATGAAACCACCGGCATGAGTAAAATGTGGGGGTCAGGCTTTTTCTTCCCAAACCTGAGCGATAGTAATAATAACACGAACTGCCATTTCCATATCCTGCACCGAGACCCACTCGGTTTTGGAATGGAAACTATGCTCGCCGGCAAATATATTCGGCGTAGGTAAGCCCATAAACGAAAGACGGGCTCCATCTGTACCACCGCGAATCGGCGAGAGTATTGGCTCAATGTTTAGGCGTTTCATCGCTTCTACCGCGTAATCAGTAACTTCCGGATGATTTTCCAATACGTACTTCATGTTTCGATACTGTTCAATTACCTGCGTTTGAACTGTTGAACCCGGGAATTCATGAGCAGTTTTTTCAGCCAGTTCTTTTAAATAAGTTTCGTATTCTTTTAATTTACCCGCTTCGAAATCACGGATTATAAATTTCAATACTGTTTCTTCTTCATTACCGGTAATTGAGTAGCAGTGAACATATCCTTCCCTGCCTTCAGTAGTTTCTGGGGAAAGAGTATCTTTGGGAAGTAATTCAATAAATCTTGCTCCGAGTTTCACTGAATTAATCATCTTGTTTTTTGCATACCCGGGATGTATATTTTTTCCGGTAAATGTAATAGTCATCGCATCGGCACTAAAAGTTTCGCTTTCAACTTCACCTCTGCTCTGGCCATCTACAGTATAGGCACAATGGGCACCAAATTTCTTTACATCAAAATTCTCTGTACCACGTCCAACTTCTTCATCGGGAGTAAAACATATTTTAATATCACCATGCTTAACTTCGGGATGAGTTAATAAGTAATTAACTGCATCGACTATTTCAGCGACACCGCATTTATTATCAGCACCCAATAACGTACTGCCATCGGAAGTAATAATATCATAACCAATCATATTTTTTAAATCATGGTTATCTTCAACCCGAATAATCTGACCGTCTTTTGGAAGATGAATATCCTGCCCTTGAAAGTTCTTATGGATTAATGGTTTTACATTTTCACCACTAACGGCCGGCGAAGTATCAACATGAGCAATAAAACCAACTGCAGGTACTTTCTTTTCGGAATTACCCGGCAAAGTGGCCATTACATAACCATATTCGTCCATGTGGGCATCTTCCAACCCCATAGCCTTTAACTCTGCGGCTAAATCTCGCGAAAGATTCATCTGCTTTTCCGTTGAAGGAAAAGTCGTCGAGTTATCGTCAGATTGCGTGTCGTATGTAACATACTTCAGGAACCGATCAACACAAGTAAATTGATATTTTTCATCAAACATAATCTATCCTTTAATTAATTTTCATCTACTTTAGCGCGTAATGAGTCCCAAATCATATACATACTGATCGCGAGAAACATTATCAAACCAAATAATTCTGCTTCATGAGTGGTAATCCACTTTTCATTAACCCAATTAATCTGGAAGTATCGCAAGAATGCACTGAAAACCCCGGTAAGTGCTCCGCCGGCAATAAATCCTGAGGCTATTAACGTACCACGATCCCGGCGTGCAGTGTTAAGTTTCTCATCTTTCGAGCGGGTAGCAACGTAATGGGCAATTAAACCGCCAGCCAGCAAAGGAGCATTCAGTTCCAGAGGAATATACATACCGAGTGCGAAAGCCAATGCCGGAACACCCAACATCGTAAGTATGAGAGTTAAAAGAGCACCTGCAATATATAACATCCAGGGAGCTGGTTGATTCGACATCAACGGCTTTATTACTGCCGCCATTGCGTTTGCCTGGGGAGCAATAATAGCATTAGGACCGGTAAAACCAAAAGTTTGGTTAAGAACCAATATTACTACTCCAACAGTCGCGGCTGAAACAATGGTTCCGAGAAATTTCCATCCTTGCTGCTTATACGGTGACGAGCCTAACCAATAACCTATCTTCAGATCGGTAATGAAACCACCCGCCATAGACAATGCAGTACAAACCGCTCCACCGATTATTAATGCAGCAGCCATGCCAAATTCACCTGTCAATCCACTTGAAAGTAAAATGAACGATGAGATGAGAAGTGTCATTAAAGTCATACCCGATACAGGATTAGTACCCACTATAGCGGTAGCATTTGCTGCTACAGTTGTGAACAGGAAGGCAATAATTAACACAATCAGCAGCCCAATTACTGCATGCCATACATTAAAAACAACACCCATATAGAAAAAGATAAACAGGGCAATTGCTGTAACAATAATACCGGCAACAACAATAGACATCGATAAATCGCGCTGTGTACGAAGCTTTTCCTGCTTGGCACCCGCGCCGCCAAAAATTTCTTTTGCAGCAAGCGAAATAGCTGAAACAACAATTTTAGATGACCGGATAATTCCTATAATACCTGCCATTGCTATGCCGCCAATGCCTATGTGACGAACATAATTTTTAAAAATTTCTTCTGCAGACATCGTGCTGATGAGTTTAGTAACATTAGATCCGAGAGGGACACCTGCAACCGAGCCGATATAGGCTACAATCGGAATAAGAACGTACCAAGACAGGAATGAACCTGCACAAATTATTGCAGAATACCGCAACCCAATAATATAGCCCAATCCCAATATCGCGCTGCCAACATTAAACCGGAAAACCAATTTCATTTTATCAGCAAGCATTTCCCCAACACCTACTACCCTGCTGGTAAACACTTCAGACCACCAACCAAACGAGTTAATACAAAAGTCGTATAAACCGCCAACCAAACCACTTATAACCAAAACAAGGGCCTGGCTGCCTCCTTTTTCACCTGATACTAAAACCTCCGTAGTTGCAGTAGCTTCGGGGAATGGGAATTTACCATGCATATCTTCGACAAAGTACCTGCGGAAAGGTATAAGAAATAAAATACCCAGGAATCCGCCAAGTAATGACGAAAGGAAGATTTTATAGAAATCAGTGGGTAAATTGAGAATGTATAAAGCGGGAATTGTAAAAATTGCCCCGGCTACTATAACACCCGAACTGGCACCAATGGATTGGATTATAACATTTTCACCCAGTGCATTATTTTTACCGAAGATTTTTGACAAACCTACTGCCATAATAGAAATAGGAATAGCTGCTTCAAAAACCTGACCGATTTTCAAACCAAGAAAAGCGGCAGCAGCAGAAAAAACTACAGCCATAACTAATCCCCAAAAAACCGAGAAAAAAGTAACTTCGGGAAACGATTTCCCCGGATCCATAACCGGAACGTATTTTTCACCTTCCTTTAGTTCACGATAGGCATTTTCGGGTAAACCTTTTCCTTGCGATGAAACTTCCATGATATAATTCCTTACTTATTGAATAAATCGTCCGGCCCGCCCGGCTCGAAGAGACTTGATAAAGCACTATCCGGTTATACCGGATTTATTAAAATTCAATTTTAAACTTACATGAAGCGGGGCACACTAAAAAATGGATTTTATCAGAAAATGGCGGTAGAAAATGTATTTCACAGCAAAAGGAAG
>JAJTBZ010000069.1 GCA_021286645.1 Ignavibacteria bacterium | reverse complement strand
TACAACCAGTTAGGTGAAAAAGTGGCGATATTGCTTAATGCTGAACAGGAAGCCGGTTACCATACCGTTTCCTGGAATGCTGTCAATATGGTCTCCGGTGTTTATTTCTATGAACTCCGTACAGAAAAATTCACCGCAACCCAAAAATTGTTATTGATGAAATAAACATTCCTAATGTTTTGTTCTCGCAACGGGCCTTCGGGCCCGTTTCATTTTTACCGTAAAAATATCTTTGCCCCTCCCGATACTTCAAATAATTTTTTTTCATTCCGACAACAGGTAGTATATTGCATACCACTGTTGGAATAATTCCGACTATCCTTCCCTGGAAAAAATTACGTTTGGTTACATGAAATTAAAAGATTTAATTGTCTCTCATAGAAAAGGCATTATCGTAGTACTAATTCTGGTAGTAATTGAAAATGTCGCGTGGCTTATGGAGCCCAAAGTTTTTGGTAATCTGATTGATGCATTTATTAATAAATATAATAATAAATCTGTTATCCTAACAGCAGCAGAACTTACTCCCCTGCTGATATGGATTATCATATACGCTGCCAATTCATTGGCAGGTGCCTCACGAAGACTGGCAGAGCCTCATGTGTTCCAAAAAATGCTTACGGCTATTGCCTCGCACCTTTCAGAATCAGGGAAAAGCACGGGTATACCGCCAACGAAATTAGCCGCGAGAGCACAATTATCACAGGAGATTGTATATTTCTGTCAGTACCGGATTCCCGAGTTAACAGAACATATAATTGCAGTGGTTGGGGCATTAATAGCACTCACCTTGTTTGACTGGCGCATTTCTACCCTCTGCCTTCTGGTTACCATACCATTAAGCATTATAGGCCGTATCTATAACAATAAGGTGTCGGTGTACCAGCGTGATTTGCATGATAAGTATGAGAATATTTATGATACATTTTCCGGCATGGAGCCGGAAAATGTAAAGCAATTATATATGCAGATGGGAAAGCAACAAAAGAAAATCGCTTTTTGGAGTGCCCTGAATTTCGGCAGCCTGCGATTGGTGTTGCTTATCATTTTTATGATGGTTTTATATATTTCCATAGACCTTGATGATTTTACAACCGGAAATATTTTTTCGATTGTAACATATCTATGGGCATTTATATCTTCGGTAGAATACATACCCGATTTAATGGAAAGCCGTACTTCTCTTTCGGATATTATTCGAAGATTTAAAACTGAAGAAGATTAAATAGTTCCCGCCACTTCATTTTGCAGGCGCAGAAAATAATCTTCATCAACAAAGACCTCATGAAATATTTGTTTCAGGTCATCAGCAGTAATTTTTTCAAAATCTTCCTGCCGGGGAGTTATACACGTACCACCGATATCAACCGCAGCCGGACTTAGCATTATCTGCTTTTCACCTTCGGCGAAATAGCATTCTGGCCGATGTTTTTTTCGAACAAAAATAATTACCGAATAGGTTTCCGATTCCGGTTGAAAATAACTGATAACATTCATCATCGGTTCTTCAAAAATTCCCTGAGTCCTTTGCAGACTGGCGAATACCGTTTCAAATGAGCTATTCAATTCACTCTGATTGCCGCCTTCCAGGAAAACCATTTTCCGCAACCCATCATCTACAAAACGCACAGTAGAAGTACCGGGATACAAAGTAGCAACAGACATACTGCGAAGCTTTTCCATTTGCGCTTCCAAGGGAAGAAATCCAAGATTCCCCGCCTGAAAATGCATATGGTCGGGAGCCGAAGCGCCGCATTTAGGGCCGTTATAAAAAATCAGAAATTTTTCGCCCATATCTTTACTAAGATTAAGCATATCGATAAAACGGCCAAGCAACCTTTGCTGAACATGCCCCTTATTGGTGATTGTATAATGCATAGGAAATATGGGAAAAGGATTGACAAGCACATTATATTCGCCCAGTGCATCTATGCCCTTTTGAACAGCCGGGCGGTTTTCTTCGCATAAGAAGCATTTGCGTTCGCTAATGCTCTTATTATCCACCTTGGCAGAGGTAGAAGTGATTCTACCGGGATTGCATTGAATATTAATCTGCACACCCTCAAAATCGAATTTACGTAATTTCGTGCCTGACAAATCGGCGTAGTTCTTCCCACAGAGTTCCCACTCTTCAGTCTGGCGCTTTAACAAGTCTTCAACAATAGCAGCAAAAGACATATTTTCATCAACGATATTTTTACACATATTTATTTTATTGTATATTTTCTGTATAATATTACTTAATTGCATGCGGTGCATGCAGGGATGAACTACCCATTCTCGATATATTATAGTTTTTCCCTACTTTAAAAGTATCATTTTTATTTAATATTCCTAAATAGGTTTAGCGTGAAATATTTAGAAAATAGATCGTTTTATTACAATAATAATAAATTATACGTCGAATCAATTCCCGTTGAAGAAATTGTAGCAGCCTTTGGCACCCCGCTGTATATTTATTCAGAAGAACATTTACGGCATCAAGTGGATTCTTTCAATGCTGCATTCAAAGAAATATCGCCACGTGTATTCTATGCAGTAAAGGCCAATAACAACGTCCATATTATACAAACAATGCATGCTCTTGGATGCGGAGCTGATGTAAATTCTGCAGGTGAGTTGTATAAAGCATTGAAGGCCGGGGTTCCTGGCAATTTCATTATTTTTGCCGGTGTGGGCAAAACCGAAGAGGAAATTCGTTACGCGCTGCAAAGCGAAGTCTTATTGATTAAGGCAGAATCAGAGGCGGAAATTTCCACAATTAATACTATTGCGGGCGAGTTAGGCTGCAAAGCTCGCGTTGCCTTGCGGGTTAATCCCGATGTAGATGCAAAAACACATCCCTACATCTCTACCGGACTGTTAAGTAATAAGTTTGGGTTAGCCTTTCAACCCGCGTATTCACTCTACACAAGCCATGAGTTCAAAAATATACATTTCACCGGCATTGATATGCATCTGGGTTCGCAAATCTTAAGTGCCGATCCTTACTGCGAAGCAGCGCAGAAGATTGTAGATTTTATTCTTACACTACGCGCCAGCGGCCTAAATTTGCACCATCTGGATATGGGCGGCGGCTTTGGCATAACCTATCGCCCTGAAGAAAAAAGTTTTGACTTGCCTGCATTTGCCCAATCGCTAAGTCCATTGGTAAAGAATCTGGGAATGGAAATATTTTTTGAACCGGGTAGATTTTTTACCGGGAATGCAGGGATTCTGGTTACAAAAGTGCTATACAGCAAAAAGAATGGTATGAAAGAATTTCTTGTTGTTGATGCAGGGATGAGCGAGCTAATTCGACCAGCTTTATACTCGTCGTACCACCATGTTCAGCCTGTAACAATTAAGGAACGGGAAGAACGGATTTTTGATGTGGTAGGACCGATATGTGAAAGCAGTGATTACTTTGCAAAGGAACGTGAGCTGCCATTGATGGAACGTGGAGAATACCTGGCAGTCTGTTCCGGCGGAGCGTATGGTTCAGTGATGTCATCACAGTACAATGCGCGTCCCCGTGTCCCTGAAATCCTGGTACAAAACTCCACGTATACTCAGATTCGAAGACGCGATAGTTTGGAAGATTTACTGACAGGCGAATAATTTCACTTTTCTCCTGCGGGGAGGTGATTTTGACCAAAATCACTTCCCCGTGAGGGGCCAATAATAATTCTTTCAGGAAATTGATTTTTGTTCAAAAAATCTTTAATTTCTCTATGAAATATGGGTAATCAGGGCAGAAACTGAGAGACTGATGATTACGCATATTTTTTCCCCGCTGATTGGTGCAAGTGCAGCGGACGAGAGGTTATAATACTTTGAAGGAACTTTTTGGAAAGGAATGAAGGAATATCTTTTTATTCGTGGCCAGCTTCTCTACCTATTCTATATTTCGGTGTTTTTCTGAAAATTAGCATTCAGAAAATTCTGGTATTTAAAAATTAATTAACAACTCAAATTCAGTTGAGTTCAACTTCTCAATAACTAAAGGAGAATCAATGCTCAGACGACTGTCACTTTTATTATTATGGTGTGTAATTAGCGTAGTCATATACGCTCAGACACCGGCAGTGGATGTTCCACTGACAGTTACTGATGGCGCTGCAAACGGGACACAAGTGCTTCATCTCGGTTTGGATCCAGCAGCAACTGATGGAATTGATGCATCGTTGGGTGAATTAGTGTTACCACCGCTTCCCCCGACTGGTGTGTTCGATGCCCGTTTCAATCTTCCTGTTACTCCTGTGGACGCTTCATTAAAAGATTTCCGCCAGGGTACGGCAAGCCAAACTGTTACAAAGAACTACGAAGTTCAGTATCAGGTAGGCACTGGTACAACTATTACACTTTCCTGGAATTTGCCCGCGAACATTACCGGTACATTACAAGACCTTATTACCGGAACAATTGTTAATGTTCCTATGTCCGGCTCAGGAAACTACGTCGTTACAAACCCGAATAACTTAAACAAGTTAAAAGTCGTTATGAACTTTACCCCGGGAGCTACAGCACCGGCTGCTCCGGCATTAAGTTCTCCCGCAAACAACGCTACCAATCAGGCAACAGCGCTTACCTTAAATTGGGCAGCTTCAAGTGGTGCCACAACATATCGCATACAGGTTTCAACTGTATCAACATTCGCCACAACTTTAGTAAATGATTCTACTGTTACTACAACCAGTAAACAGATTTCTGGTTTAGCGAACAATACCAAATACTATTGGAGAGTGAATGCAAAAAATGCAACTGGAACAAGTTCTTGGTCAGATGTTTGGAATTTCACAACAGCTACAGCTCAAACAGGTTTAGTTTATGACCTTCCTTTAGTTATTACTGATGGTGCCGGCGGCACAGCTACTTTGAAATTCGGATTAGCCCCGGATGCAACAGATGGTATTGATTCACAATATGGTGAAATGCCTTTACCTCCGCTTCCTCCTACCGGCGTATTTGATGCTCGTTTCAATTTACCTGTTACACCTGCTGATGCTTCTCTGAAAGATTACCGCCAGGGAACATCAACTACTACCGTAACAAAATCATACGAAATTCAATATCAGGTTGGTACAGGAACTACAATTAATATCGCCTGGAATTTACCTTCAAATGTAACAGGCGTATTACAGGACTTAATTACCGGTACCGTTGTTAACGTAGCTATGTCTGGCGTTGGCAATTATACAGTAACCAATCCTGGTAACCTGAATAAATTAAAAGCAACAATGACTTTCACCGCTGGCGGCGGCACAGCTCCTGATGCCCCTGTTTTATCGACACCTGCGAACAATGCTACCGGTCAGACAACTTCATTGGCTTTAAATTGGAATGCTTCTGCCGGCGCCACTTCATATCGCGTACAGGTTTCAACAGCTTCCGATTTCTCTACTACCATTGTTAACGATTCCACCCTTACCGGCACGAGCAAGCAGGTAACCGGTTTAGCTAACAATACCAAGTATTATTGGAGAGTTAATGCGAAAAATTCTTATGGTACCAGCACATGGTCATCCGTATGGAATTTTACTACTGCAGCAGCTCAAACAGTTCCCGATGCACCGGTTTTATCAACCCCTGCAAATAACGCAACGAATCAGTCGACTTCACTCACGTTAAATTGGAATGCATCAACCGGTGCTGCAACTTACCGTGTACAGTTGTCAACTGCTTCTGATTTCTCGACCACACTCGTTAACGACTCTACCCTTACCGGTACAAGTAAACAAATCAGCGGTTTAGCAAACAACACCAAATATTATTGGAGAGTTAATGCGAAGAACGCTGCCGGTACCAGTACCTGGTCATCAGTTTGGAATTTCACTACTGCTCCTGCTCAAACAGGTTTAGTATATGATCTTCCTTTAGTTGTTACCGATGGTTCAGGTGGAACAGCTACTTTGAAATTCGGTTTAGCTCCGGATGCAACAGACGGCCTGGATTCACAATATGGTGAATTACCATTACCGCCGCTTCCTCCTACCGGTGTTTTCGATGCTCGTTTGAATTTACCTGTTAGCCCGGTTGAATCATCATTAAAAGATTACCGCCAGGGTAATGCAAGTACAGCTACCACCAAAGTATATGAAGTACAGTATCAGGTTGGTAATGGCACCACAATTAACATCGCATGGAATCTTCCTGCAAATGTTACCGGTACATTACAGGATTTGATTACCGGAACTGTAGTTAACGTACCTATGAGCGGTTCTGGCAATTACACTGTTACCAATCCCGGTAACCTGAATAAATTGAAATTCACGATTAACTATGCAACAGGCGGAACTACACCTACTGCCCCGGTTCTTGCAACCCCTGCAAACAATGCTGTTAATCAGTCGTTAACTGTTCCTTTAACCTGGAATGCATCAACAGGTGCTACCGGGTACAGAGTACAGGTATCAACTGCAACAGATTTTGCAACAACAATTGTTGATGACCCGAATGTAACCGTAACAAATAAAACCGTTAGCGGTTTAGCTTACAATACAAAATATTACTGGAGAGTAAACGCGAAGAATAACAACGGTTCAGGAGACTGGTCAACCGTTTGGAACTTCACAACAATGTCTGCTCCTTCAGTAGCTATCAACGTTCCTATTACTGTTACCGATAGTGCAGGTGGAACATTGAATCTCGCATTAGGTCTCTCACCTCAGGCAACTGACGGTATTGACACTGTATTAGGCGAGTATCCGCTTCCTCCGGTTCCTCCGACAAGTGTATTTGATGCACGTTTTAATTTACCTGTTGGTAACGATGCTTCGTGGAAAGATTATCGTAAAGGATACGATACATCAATTACCACAACTGTTCATGAATTACAGTACCAAACCGGAGCAGGCAACAAAATTACCGTTAGCTGGAACATGCCTCAGAGAACTGTTGGTTTGATGCAGGATGTTGTTACCGGTACGTTGTTGGTAGTTCCGATGAAGGGTGCCGGATCATATACAATCGCTAACCCGGCTTCTATTTCGAAAGTTAAAATTACTGTTCGTTACGTTGTTCCTATCGCCCCCGATAGAGCTGTTCTGGTTTCACCGGATAGCGCTGCAACCGGTGTTTCATTAACACCAACCCTGAAATGGAAAAAGGCAAACAATGCTTTAGCATATCGCGTACAGGTTAGCAAGACATTGTTATTCACAACTAACGTTGTTGATACAATTACAGCCGATACTGCTAAAACCATTGGCGGTTTAACAAATGTTACAAAATACTACTGGCGTGTAATGTCAATAAATGACTATACAAATGCCATTTATTCGACTATTTTTAATTTCATTACCAAGGATGTATCAGTTCAGGAAACCCCTGGCCATGCATCCGAATTCGCGTTGGATCAGAACTATCCTAACCCATTCAACCCGTCAACAAGAATTACTTATTCTTTGCCGGTTGAATCCAAGGTTAAATTAGAAGTATATTCAATGCTTGGTGAAAAGATCGCCACTTTGTTCGATGGTACAAAACCTGCCGGTTCATTTACTGCAACATTTAATGCACGTAATTTGAATAGCGGCGTGTACCTTGTACGCCTTGATGCAAAATCTGCAACGCAGAATTTTGTGCAAGTACGTAAAATGATCTTAATGAAGTAATACTGATTTACTCATTACAAAGCCGTGTCCGGTTAACGGACACGGCTTTTTTTTTGACTTCATCTGAAAAATTTGGTAAGACTACAACGGGTTGTTCGGGCAGGAATTATAGATTAGAATTTATTTTTCCTGAACGCTGATAACAGATTCCTGTTGACCTTTCATGTTGTATTTTTCTCTCGATATACGATTAATTTTAGAGGGTACTTTCCCTTTGAGGGAATCAATACTGTTTTGTAGTAAGGTGTTTTCATTTTCTAAAGTATGAATTACCGAGCCCAGAGAATCGACCTGCGATTTCATCCTGTTATATTTAATCAACCCCCTGTCATTAAATACCAGGAATGCGGCTCCGGCCATAAAGAGAACTGTAATCACGAAAAAGAAAAACTGCTTTTCACGTGAAAGTTTCATAAAGCATATTCCACAATTTTCTGTATTAGTTCGGGGAAAGGAAGTCCGATATGTTTAGCCATTTTCGGAATTAAACTGGTAGAGGTCATGCCCGGTAATGTATTCATCTCCAAACAATAGACTTTTCCATCCGGCGTTACTCTAAAATCAGCACGGCCATATCCTTTACACCCAAGCGAATCGAATGCAATCTTTGTTTGCCGTTGAACTTCTCCAGCTACATCTTCAGGTATATCCGCGGGTACCAGGTACTCACTCATGCCGTGAGTATATTTACACTCATAGTCATATATTCCATGCAGAGGACGAATTTCCAAAACCGGCAGTGCCTGTTCACCCAATATACCTGCTGTGATTTCTTTGCCGGGAATAAACTCTTCGATAAGAATTTTTCCTGAATACTTAAATCCTTCGTCAAAAGCCGGAATCAGTTCTTCCTCAGAATGACAAATTGTTAAACCTACTGTTGATCCCTGGTCGTTAGGTTTAACAACACAAGGCAGCCCAACCATGGAAAGTACCTTATCCTTCATTGTATTTGCATCCAATTCTCCGCTGGAAAAATTAATGTCCGCCGGAACTGTTACGCCATGATCTTTTAATACAATTTTGGAAATCACCTTATCCATAGCCAGTGAACTGGCAAGTACACCACTGCCTGTATAGCGAAGATTTAGTAATTCCAATATAGATTGAATTGTTCCATCCTCGCCCCATTTACCATGCAGCCCGATAAATACAACATCTACGTCTTTGGGGAGTATCTGAAAAGATTCGATGTATTGACTGTGGCTGACTGGAAGAATGTCCTCAGGAGAGAAATAATCTTCAATTGCACGTGGCTGTCTGGCTCCATAAGCAGGATCGTGAAGAGTTACCTTGTGGCCATTTTCGAGAAGTGCCTGGTAAATAGATTTTCCGGACATTTTGGATACCTGGCGTTCCGGAGAAGCACCGCCCACAAGGAGCAGAACATGAAGAGATTTATTCATAATATTTACTTGCGTTCGTAGACATAAAATTCAGTGTTAATTTTATTCAACCCGTCAAGAGCGCCGGGCTCGTCGGGTTGTAATGACAGCGATTTTGCAAAGAGCTCTCGGGCTTCTGCTATTTTTTTATTATACATACATGCAAGTCCCAGCATTGAAATCAATTCTACCGGTAATTCCTCAACCATATCTTGCATAAAGCGCAAATACCGTTCAGCCTGGTCGTACCTTTGGCATTGCATTGCAATTTTAGCGCCCCATTCATAAAGAGAAGGCTCAGATGGATTAAGAGTTATTGCCTTTTCGATTTCGACAATAGCATTAGTATACATTTCCAGATAGAAATAGACAACCGCGTAAAGTAACCGAAGTTCAAAATGGGCGCTAAAGAATTCTTCGGCAAGCTTTACATATTCCAATGCCTCTTTAAACTCACCCAGGTGAATGCATATCTTACATAAATACACATACGCATCCTGTACAAATTCAGCCGAGCGTCGTTTTTCTAAATAAATAATGTAATACCGCTTGGCAAGGATATATTCTTTGAGCATAAAATATGCGTATCCCGTAAAAAAGGCACCAAGCGGTTCCTGTTCGGGAACAACTACGCCAAGAACATCTATTGTTTCCTGCCACAAATGTTTTTTGAAAAAGTAATGCCCCGCGAATAATCTGAGTTGAATATTCTCCGGGGCCTTTTCAATTGCCGAATAAATTGTTTCCCGGGCACTTGTTTCATTACCCTGGCTATCGTATAAACCTACGAGTCCAATTACTGCCGATTCCTGTTCGGGGTAATTTTGCGCGAGCCGAAAGTAGAGTTGCTGTGCATGCAACATTTTTCCTTCGGCCGCTAATTGTTTCGCGCGTTCAAGAGCGTAGGTAAATTCTATCTGTTCTGGTGAAAGCTCTTGCATTCAGTATAAGTTATTGACCGATTAATTCGCTATAAGCTGCACTATCTAATAAAGAATCCAATTCAGCAGGATTCCCGATTTCAATCTTCACCATCCAACCCTTACCGTAAGGATCAGAGTTTACGGTTTCCGGAGCGCTATTCAATTCTGCATTTATTTCAAGAACTTTACCTGAACAGGGGCCGTATAATTCACTTACGGTTTTTACTGCTTCGATAGCACCAAATTTTTCGCCTGCTGCAATTTCCGTCAAAGAGGCATCAATATCGATAAAAACGATATCACCAAGTTCACTTGTTGCATAATCGGTAATTCCAATAGTACCGACATTACCTTCGACTAAAATCCATTCATGTTCTTTTGTGTATTTCAGGTTAGCGGGAACGCTCATAAAACACTCCGAAAAAAAGTTAAAAATTATTGTTTAAAATGTGTATCAATAAATGACGTATCAAAATCACCTGATACGAAATATTCATTCTCCAAAACCTTCCGATGGAACGGAATTGTTGTTTTCAATCCTTCGATGTAAAATTCATCTAAAGCCCGTTTCGCCCGGTTAATGGCAAATTCGCGATTCTTTCCCCAAATTATCAGTTTTGCAATCAATGAATCATAATACGGAGGTATTACGTATGATTGATAAACATGCGAATCAAGCCGTACGCCAAATCCGCCGGGGACATGTAAAGATTCAATTCTGCCGGGAGAAGGCCGGAAATTATTATCCGGATCTTCCGCATTAATACGAAACTCGATTGCGTGGCCTTCCGGTGCTCTTGGAGGTGTGTCTACATTTGCACCCATTGCTACCAGAATCTGCTGCCGTATCAGGTCAACATCGTACACCATCTCAGTAACCGGATGCTCAACCTGAATACGCGTATTCATTTCCATAAAATAAAAATTACGGTGTTTATCCACCAAGAATTCTATTGTACCGGCGCCTTCGTAATTAATAGCTTTACATCCGGCAATAGCAGCTTCACCCATTTTCCTGCGCAGTTCCTCCGTCATTACCGGAGAGGGCGATTCTTCGATCAGCTTCTGGTGCCGGCGCTGCACAGAGCAATCACGTTCGCCATAATGATATACATTACCGAACTGATCGCACATCACCTGGATTTCCACGTGACGCGGGTTTTCAATAAATTTTTCAATATACACATCACCGTTCATAAACGAGGCTTCTGCTTCAGTGCGGGCCATCGTAAATGCATTTTCGAATTCTTTTTCTTCATGCACAATACGCATACCCTTGCCGCCGCCGCCGGCAACAGCTTTAATAATAACCGGATAACCGACTATCTGAGCAATTCTTTTGCCTTCTTCCAGCGAGTCAACTATACCATCGCTGCCGGGCACCACGGGAACATTATTCCTACGCATGGTATCTTTAGCTACTGCCTTATCGCCCATCATCCGAATCATCTGTGCTGAGGGTCCGATAAACTTTATTCCGGATTCCGTGCATATCTCAGAAAAATTTGCATTTTCTGCCAAAAAACCATAGCCCGGATGAATTGCATCAGCGCCGGTAATTCCTGCTGCTGAAATAATTGACGAAATTTTCAGATAGCTTTCCCGTCCTAAAGCGGGGCCTATACAAACTGCCTCATCTGCAAATGTAACGTGTAAAGCATTTCTATCAGCCTCGGAATAGACAGCTACTGTTTTAATACCCATTTCCTTACACGTACGAATTACCCGTAAGGCTATTTCACCGCGATTTGCGATTAAAATCTTTTTAAATGACATGAACGCCTTCCTTCTTTGCTTTTATGCTTCTACTCGGAAGAGAGGCTGGCCATATTCAACTGGCTTCCCATTTTCTAATAGAACTTCTACAACTTTACCACTTACATCGGATTCAATTTCATTCATTAATTTCATAGCTTCAATGATACATAAAACCTGCCCTACGGTTACTGTATCACCTACTTTTACAAACGGGTCAGCATCTGGCGATGAAGCCCGGTAAAAAGTGCCAACAATTGGCGATTTAATTTCGTGGTAATTGTTTTTGGCCGGTTCAGTAACCGGAGCGCCTGCCGCCTGAACTGCCGGTAATGCTGTAGACACTGCTGCTGCATTTGTAGCAGGAGCAGATACCGGTACGTTCTGTACATACGCCGGAACATTTACCGCAACAGAATGCATTTCTTTTGTAACCTTAATTTTAAGATCTTTTTCTTCCAGTTCTAAACTGGAAACATTGCTCTCCTCAACCAGCTTTACGAGTTTTTTTATCAACACGATATCCATAGCACCTCAACACTTTTATTTTCAATAGTAACTAATCCACAATTTCATTTTTTTTGTTAGAGCAAATATAAATATACTATAAATTCAGCGTTTTTTTTAATTTTTACCGCCAATCTGCCGATTTGGCAGATCATCATTTTTCAACACATTGTAATGCCAAAAGATGGATTTTTCCTATATTTTTAAATAAAAATAGAAAATTTACCATGTCTAAAGTTAAAGTCATAATTCAATTGTTCAGATTTCTGAAAGAAAACAAAAAATGGTGGCTGGCACCCATCATTATTATTATTATTTTATTGGGCAGCCTTATAGTTCTCGCAAAAGGTTCTGCTCTTGCACCTTTTATTTACGCGTTGTTCTAATGAAAGCGAAAAAACAAAAACCCCGTATTCCTGTTCCTCAAAAACCTCCCAAAGTACAGGAATCGAAAAAGGTTTATAAACGAACGGAGACAAAAAAAGATACGGGTAAGGAAATTTTAGAAGGGAAATAGCAACTAAAAATCTTCAGTTGCGCGATAGAGATTATCCATACTTGCTAAAAAACAAAAGGGGCTGCCGATGGCAGCCCCTTTTGCATTAATCTACATTTTGCATTACTTCACTAAAAGCATTTTCTTGCTTTGTGAGAAATTCTTAGTAGTTATCTTATAGATATACACACCGGTCGCCATATCTTTACCATCAAAAGTAAAGGTATATGTACCCGGCATATATTCACCATCAACTACTGTCCGTACCTGCTGACCAAGTATATTATATACTGTCAGGTTCACATGACCTGCAACCGGAATGCTGACATTAATCTTGGTTGAAGGATTAAACGGGTTCGGATAGTTCTGACTTAAACTAAACTCAGTCGGAACCGATGCTTTATTATTATTTACAGCCAATGTACCATTCTTCACAAAGATTGATCCATCTTTTGCAGAGACAATAATTGCACCTGATACCGAATTAATGTGAACAGAACTAATACCTGCTCCGTCGAGACCCAAAGTTCTCCAGGAATTTGTACCGTGATCAACAGTATAAACACCGCCTGACCATGATGTAGCAATAAGGTTATCGTTCTTATCCTGAGTTATTGCATATACATACTGATTCGTTAAACCATCATTCATCGTTGACCAGGTTGTACCACCATCAGCAGAGCGATAAATACCGCCGCCATAAGTAGCTGCATATAACACACCATTCTGAGCTGCATGCAATGACCAAATATATTTGTATTCGATTGGCATTGCAACCCAGGCATTGCTGATTATTGAGTAGCGCATTATTCCACCACCGAAAGTAGCAGCAAGAAGGTCGCCGTTATTATCAACGAACAATGAATTTACATTCAGACAACCCAGGTCTTTATTCATAGCTACCCAGGTAAGTCCGTTATCAATTGATTTATACACACCATCGCCCCATGTACCGGCTACTAATGTACCGCTATTAAGAGTAACAATACTACGAATATCTTTTTTCATTAAATTCGTTGTATCCCATTTAGCACCGTCATTAACTGAGGTATAAACGCCCTTATCGGTACCAATTACAACCGTTCCACGTTTGGCGGCGCTGGTTGCAATCGACCATACCTGGCCAACCGACAAGCTGTTCGTTATATTCGTCCAGACCGACCCATCGGTTGATGAATACAGCACTGCACCGTTCGCTGTACCGGCATAGATATTACCAGACTGAGCGTTAGTAATGGTAAGTGCAGCTGTACCGCCTACATTACCTACATTTCGGAAATTCGGACTGCTTGGGTTTGGAACGCCTACATGAATTGTAACCTGACTGTAATCGTTTTCACCCGATGCACCGTTACCCGGGGTTGAATTAGGATCGAACTGATCAGCAGTCTTCACCTCTGCAATATTGATAATATCTTTGCTGACAGGTAGATTACCAATAAACGGATCATAGTTTAACTGTCCCTGGCCATGATACGATTTACATACCATCTGTCCATATTGCACACCGGCCTGGAAGTATACATTGGTTTTCGGTGCAAGAATAGAACCAATTACTGCTATACCATGAATGTATAATGAATCAGCTTCATAGAAGTTATAGATAGCATTATTGTAAACTGTACCGTTTACATGTAAACCGTAACCCCAGCTGATATTTTTACCTGAAATATTTACAAGAACTACTGAACCATTTGGGACAGTTATATCGGTATTATTTGCTGTTGAAAGCTTTGTACCATCAACATTGAAAACATTGATAAACGGATCTGTACCAACCATAGTAACTTCATTATACGGCTGATAGGTTGTAGTTCCGTTGACCGGTTGAGCCGACAACTGTATTGAGAGACTGCTTAAATACGAAGCAGCCGCTGCGAAATCAATAACATTAGCTTTGCGTAAAGTACCTTCATCGATACTTACAGAATATTTTGGCAAATTAGTCTGATTTCCATATACCACGTTTCCGTTATATACACGGCCCGAGGTAAAGATTAAATCACGTCCGACTACCAACACATCTTGAGTACCATTTGAATTAGGTAATTGATCACCAACGCTATAACCCTGTAAATGAGCATCGCGTCCTACAGCTAATTTACCCTGAGTGTCAGAAGAAGGCACGTCCATATCTTCAATAACAAACATATTGTAGTCTTTTGCAGGACCCAGATTTACTACAGACGAATTGATATTGGTAACATTTGCCTTAACTTTCACAACCAGGTTCGTGCTGGCGCCATTAGCTAAACTACCAACGGTCCATACACCAGTTTGAACATTGTACACACCGGAAGGTGAGGAGGATACGTAATCTAAGCCTGCCGGCAAAACATCACTAACCGTAACACCCGTGGCATTATTCGGACCATTGTTTTTTAATGTAATAGTATAAGTAACCAGATCACCATTCTGCGGGTTTGGTTTATCAGCTACTTTCGAAATCGAAAGATCAGCATAGGTGCTGGCCGTTTCATACATACCGCAGTCAACATTTATTATGTTTTCTCCGGCAGCAATTGCTGTACAGGCAGTTTTACCTGTTGAAGGATCTGCATCCGAGTCAACCGAAGTATTATTGCCTTGTGTTTTTGGACTAAAGCTATATCCGGTCGGGGTAAAGAACTGAACATAATAGTTACCCGGAAGGAGACTGTTAAACAAGTAATGACCGCTGTTATCGGTAAGAGTGGTTGCAATAACATTACCCGAACAATCGAATAACCGAACAGTAACTCCGGCTAAACCGGGTTCACCGTTATCCTGAATTCCATTACGGTTTAAATCTTTCCAAACAAAATCACCAATCGATACGCGATTATAATACATACCTGCATCAATTGTTAAATTATTATCACCGGGGTTTAATACAAAACAAGCTGTCTTACCATTTGCAGTAACTACATCGGAATTCTTGGTTGTATCTGTTCCCTGATAAGCAGGCGAGTACGTATACCCATCAGGTAAAGAGAACTGAATGGTGTATGTACCGGGATCAATATTTGAGAATAAGTAATTTCCGTTAGCATCCGTAGTAGTTGTAAATACTAACGCACCATCGCATGTGTACAGTTTCACAACAACATTTGCAATACCCAATTCTACCAATGGGTTATCCTGTGTACCATCATGGTTAAGGTCATTCCAAACCTTATCGCCAACGCTGGCTTTTGGTAAATACATACCGGCATCTTCAGTAAGATCGGTAGTACCGGCAGTAAGAGTTACACAAGCAGTTTTTCCGGTAACCGGATCAACATCTGAGTCTTTTGTGTTATCCGAGCCGGCATCTTTTGTAGTGAATACATAACCTAACGGCTGAACGAACAATACATAGTAGCTACCGGGAGCGAGATTTGTGAACAGGTATTTACCGGTAGAATCGGTAGTAGTAGTACCGATAAAATTATTATTACAATCGAATAATTTTACGGTTACATTTTTCATGCCCGGCTCGCCGGCATCCTGAATTCCATTATGATTGTCATCTCTCCAGACGAAATCACCAATTGCAACCTTGCTGACAACAAGACCAGCATCGATAGTTGTTAAATTATCGCCGCCGGCAACTGTTAAGCATGTTGTTTTACCGGTAGCAGGATCTACATCGCTATCTTTAGTTACATCATTACCCTGAGCTTTTGCAGTAAATACATAACCGGCTGGTAATGTAAAAGCGACATAATAACTGCCCGGAGTAATATTCGAGAATGTATACAAGCCATTGGCATCTGTGGTAACAGTAGCCTGAAGTGTGTTTGTTGCACAGTCGTAGAGCTTCACGGTAACACCGGAAATTCCGGGTTCACCGCTATCCTGAATACCATTTTCATTAACATCTTTCCATACCTTATCGCCAATAGAAGCTTTATTAAGGTACATACCGGCATCCCAGGTTAGGTCAATTTTACCGGGAGCTAAAGTAACACAGGTAGTTTTTCCGGTTGCAGGATCTACATCGGAATCTTTTGTAGCATCAGTACCCTGATTTTTAGCGGTAAATAAGTAATTAGCCGGCAAAGTGAATACTAACTGATAGTCGCCAGGAGCTATATCAGGGAAAGAATATAAGCCTGCCGTATCGGTAACAGCAGTAGCCTTAAGATTATTATTACAATCATACAGTTTTACTGTTACACCGGAGAGTCCCGGTTCGTTTGCATCCTGAATTCCGTTTTTGTTTAGATCATTCCAAACCCTGTCACCTATAGTGGCACGGGTGGCATACATACCGCAGTCAACAGTAGTATTGTTGTCACCGGCAGCAAGTGTAACACATGCTGTTTTACCGGTTGAGGGATCTGCATCAGAATCTTTTGTATTATCACTACCGACCTGCTTCGCGGTTATAGTCATACCCGCAGGTTTGGTAAACTGAACATAATAGCTTCCCGGGGCCAGGTTAGCAAATATATAATTACCATTTGCATCGGTAGTAGTTGTTGCCACCTGAGCATTCGCACAGGTAAACAAGGTTACCGTAACACCTGAAATACCGGCCTCACCGGCATCCTGAACGCCATTAAGATTTGCATCGTTCCAAACTTTATCGCCTAAAGTAGCAACATTATAATAGATACCGGCATCCCATTTCAGATCAATTGACCCGGCAGTAAAGGTATTACATGTTGATTTTCCGGTTGCCGGATCTACATCGCTATCCTTGGAAGCATCACTGCCCTGGTTTTTCGGGCTAAAAGCATACCCTGAAGGAAGAACGACCTGAATATAATAACTACCAGGGGTGATATTACTAAATAAATAATTCCCACTTGCATCAGTTGTTGTTGTTGCAATAAGATTATTGCTGCAATCATACAATTTAACTGTAGCACTCGCGTAACCAGATTCACCAGAATCCTGAATGCCGTTTTTATTTGCATCCACCCATACCTTATCACCAATGGTAACAGGTTGTGTTGATGGGCATGTAAGGAATCCTAAATTCTGGCTTCCGCCATCGAAGTTATTATTAACACCATCCAAAGCAGAATTTAGATCTGCTATTGAGTAAGGTGTTGTTCCGCCACCGATTGCAATATTTGCATAGTTCAATAAATCGTAAACGGTCTTACCGGTTAATGATCCGGTAGTAATAACCAACTGGCCTAATTTTACAGAATTAGTGCCAAGGAACCCTGCTTCGTTTAACTGCACATTAAGCATTAATGCAACGAGCTGCCCGCCAAATACACCAGCACTGGTACTAACAGGGTCGGTATAATTAGAAGTAAATGCAGCCGCAGTACCGCCTGCCGGCAGATATGCCTTAACTGTTGCAGCCGAAGAAAAAGTAGCAGTTTTTGTTCCACCAATTGTTAAACCATTTGGAAACACCAAGGAGAACTTTGCATCACGAAGAGCACCCGGAGTGCTGTTTGACGGACTGCCCCATCCACCCTGTGTATAAGTTGTATATCCGGTCATCGTACAGGTGCCATTAAATGGAGTCCAATTGACAACAGCCTGTGCCTGGCGATTAGCAACTGTAGGAGTAGCTAAAACTACTTTTTGATAACTGTTGGGAGAAACAGTGTGTTCATATTTTGTTCCCTGGGGGATTGTATATGAGGTTGTGGCTGTTACTGTTGCCTGTGAAGCACTACCCTGGGTAAGAGTAAAATATGGTGACTGCCCGTTTGAACCGGTTGTTACTGAAGCAGAACTTAATGTTCCACTGGAGGTTGTTATCGCGACTGCCAGATTTGCAAATCCGGCACCAAGATTATCAATTGCTTTTACGTACAGCTGGCCTTTTGTTCCGGCTACTATAGTTTGAGTTGCCGGGAGCATCGAAAAAGCAGTTAAAGTTTCAAAATTGTTCGAATTAGCGACCGCATCGTTTATTATCGCAATAGCACGGTTCTTAATGGTTGTATTGGTAACTGTAGTAGCGTCAACACCATCACTAAAATGCCAAACAGCAACCTGAACTGCTGCTGCTTCTTCTGCGGCTGAAAGAGAACCGGTATACGGTAATGCTTTATAAGGGCAATAATTATTAAGTATATATGTAATTGTTGCCGGTGTAGAACCATTATCACCGTAAGTATGTGGATTTGCCGTTGTATAAAAAGCCAAATTGTGGCCAATATCTATACAGTAGAATTTCGCAGCAGCCCCATCGATGGTTCCGCGGAAATATCCGGCCCATACTGTTTTGGTAGCACCTGTTGCGCTGTATGGATCCTTGAATGTAATACTATTGGTACCAACATCAACCGCATCAATTTTCATAGTGGTTGAGCAATTTATATTCTTAAGAGCGAAATAGCTCTGAGGCATTGTTTGCACAACCGTTGTATCACCGGCAGCAAAAACTGTTACCGTTGACCATACAAAAGCTGCAATCAATACCGAGAATCGTACCCAGAATTTGTGCATAATACACCTTAATTAGTTAGTTATTTAAATCAAACAAGTGAAATTTTACAAATATCATGCCATGGTACCCCCTAAAATGCAAATTGCCTGTCACGCTAGCACGGGGACAAAAACACGGGAAAAAGTGAGATTTTAACGATTTCAGCGCTACCGGGGTAGATGTTTTTCAATTTTCAACAGGGTACAAACTAACGAATTGATAACTTCTTAACCACATCCATGTATCATTATGAGATTATTCTCAAAATGGAATTACTTCGCGCTTTCTTCAGAATCTCATATTTCCTCTATATTATTATCGATAATATACAGAAATAATTAAGCTCGGGACCAGTTTTTTTTACTGTTGTGACGGGAACCATAGAAGGGTTTTCTCCTGTAAGTAATTCGTATGCAGGCACTTTCAAATTACCATGTCTATTGCAAGCGTGCCTGGTTCAACTGGAAGATATTTATAAACACTAGAAAAAATCGTATTGATAACTTAATCTTATCAAGTATTCCCGTGTGGGGCCCGGCATGGGTGAATTAGTTCCGACATAAGGTTGAAGGAACTGATATTGTACGTTAAGAATATCGTATACCCCCGCACCTAAATGAAGTCCCTCGAGTAAAAAATCTTTGTGGCTATAAAAGATATTCAGGAGAAATTTTGACGGCGATTCACGGTCAAAGCCGGATTCCGTAGCATAATAATATCTTTTAGACAGCCATGTTCCCGAAATATTCAGGCTCTTTTTTTCAGGTATGAACCAGGTAACACTAAAGCCTATTTTGTGCTGTGGTAACCCCAAAAGTAAATTATCATCTTGTTGTACCTGATAGCTCGGGACATTATTCTTATCTGCCTTGTAGAATGAATACGAACAGACCGCTGATATATATTTATTTCGGTAACGGTATTCAGCTTCAAGACCAAAGGTACTAATTGGATCTGCATTCTGGTAAGCATACGCATTTAGTACCGTGTCATTAAAGAAAATTATTGGTTTTTCTATCTTTTCCTGAAACGCATTAACAACAAAATTCATTTCTTCAGATAATTGCCACCCGGTTTCGCACTCAAGAACCCTGGTTTTTTCCGATTCGATTGGTTTACTCGAATACCTGCTGATATTTTCCAGACCGGGAGACCGGAATGCAAAGCTGTATAGCAACTTAAAATGCCAGTCATTAATAACTTTAGTTACTGCAAACCTCGGTACAACTGAGGACCCTGCACGACTGTTATCTTCATAGCGCAACCCGGCAGTAAAATTTGCAATATTATCAATCAAAGATACTTGAGCAAAATAGCCTATATTCGTGAAACTGATCTCCTTCTGTGCAGGATCCCGCATATAGAAAGAGCTATCCTTTGCGTGGCCTTCATCCTTATTGGCCTCAACCCCAGCCTGAATGTTTAAGGCCGAATTCGGTTGATAATTAACCAATATTCCTCCAACTAACCGCTCCGCCCACTTATCCAGGTATACCGGACGAGCGTAATTTTTATCCTCCATCGCATAAGGAAAGAATTTACTATAACTCACCCGTGGACTAACCTGCAGTTGATCGGAAAAAGCATAACTATAATCAATACTATATAAATTTGAAAGGAAATCGACCTGTACCGGTGAAGGCAGATTAATGCCATACATGGTTCTGTCGTATAAATGGTAGGAATCAGAAATAATTCTTATCCTCAACCCCTTGTATGTAAAACCGGCATTCATGAAATATGACGAAATACCGGATTGGTCACCCATGGAAAATTGGTGATACGGGTTATCTTTGCTATTATCTGTCATTACCGCGTCGCTGCGGTTAGCATTCCCGGCAAAAAAGGAAAAATCAAGATTCATCTCATCGGTTTTTCGGGAGAAACCAAAGGTACAATTCTGTCTGCCAAAACTTCGGGACATGCGGCTGTTCACCACGCTAACTACTGCACCATTCAGTGAAGCTGCGGGTAATGTAACAATATTAATAACACCTAATTCAGCATTACCGCCGTATATAGCAGAACCGGGTCCCCGAATAATTTCGATACGTTCAATCAGTTCAACAGGATAATGGTTACCCAGCTGTATTGTTTGGAAAAGTGCCTCATTCACAACCTGTCCATCCCATAACAACAGCACCTTACCCTCATGCGCCCAATTGCCTCGTATTCCCAGACTGGTAACTCCACGGACATCAATTCCAAATTCGAATCCGGGGACCAAGCGCAACACATCAATCAAGTCCCTGGCACCAGAAAGTTCAATATCTTCATGTGTAATTAGGGATACTATCCCCGGTGCTTCGCGAATAGTATAATCTGTGCGTGAAGCGACATTTACAGTAACTTCCATTAATTCCGAAAGGCTCATATCACTAAGTTGCGTGCTTGCAGTATCATCGGGCGGGTAAAATACTGATACAGACTTTTCCCCGTAGACTTGCCAAATAAAGCATAGAACAAAAATGACAACAAGCCGAACGGGAGCACCCATATCACTCTCTTACAAATTTAATTATTATACTATCATAGTAACACACGTGGAGATACCTGCGTGGCATTCGTTCTGTATTACGTAGTATCATGTTCCACGGAGCCAAAATATTAAATTTATTGAAAAAAACAAATAATCGTTTCCAGGCACTTTCCGGATGCTTCGCCAATGTAAAATTTTTTTTTGTATATTACTATTTGTAACGAGAGAATTCATTGTAAATGAGCAAAATGTATCAAGTCAAATCCATTTTGATTATTCTGGCTTTCAGTTTTACGGTCAGCCTGCCTTTATTTGCCGGTCAGGGAAATGATGGTGATGACCGAGTTGAGAAACTAGACAAGGCACAGAAAATTCTTTTAAGTATGCCTCAGATCATGCTCAGATCGCCACAAACGGCAGTTACTGAAGCAGAACAAGGCCTTATGCTCGCAAAATCGTTACACGATACCCCCTCGACTATAAGCTTCGACTATTATCTATCGCTGGCACATTGCATTTTGCATAACTACTATATATCGTACAATTATATTATTGCGGCATGCGGGTTATTGCAACAGGGGGCTGTTTCAGAACAGGCTGCAAATGTGTATAATTTGCGCGGTAGGAATGAAATTATTCTGGGGAAAAGCGATCAGGCCACCCAATCGTTACTGAAAGCCGTTTCAATTGGCGAAAAACTGAATAACAAAATAGTTCTGGCTGAAGCGTATAACTACATTGGCATCTTAAATTATATTATGCGGAATGATGAAAAAGCCCAAACATTTATTGAGAAGGCCTATCAACTATCTCTTGAAACGCAGGATCCCGCATCGCTGGCTTTGAGTTCCGAACATAAAGCTATTCTCTCTATGAAAGAGAAAAAATATACACAGGCTTTTCAGTGGAATAAAAGCGCGATAAAAACCCGATATGAAATGGGAGACCTGCCCGGGTTGAGTGAAGCACTGGAAACAACCGCGATTAATTTACGAGAGATGTCCCATTTTCAGGAAGCCATAGATACCTTAAACGTCGCACTGAAGTATCGGAAGAAACTACATAGCGAACTGGCCGATGCTTCAATATATACAAATTTTGGAATCATATACTTTACACTTAACCATTTACAGGATGCAATTGAGAATTTTAAGCTCGCAATGCAATTACGGAAAGTAAACGGCGATATCCGTGGCATGTCATCAACAGCTAAAGCCCTCGCCAGAGTTTACGAAAAAGCAGCCGATTACAAAAATGCCCTTGAATATCAGAAGCTTTTTAAAACTCTTAGCGATTCTATTTATTCTGAAAAGGCTACCAGGGCTTATCATGAATCATTGGAAAAATATAGCGTAGAGACAAAACAGCACGAAATTACCAGGTTAGAAGAACGTTCAAAGTTACGAAATAAACTAATCATCGGTTTATTACTCACTATAGTGATTAGCATTATCGGCATATTTATAATGCTGCGGTATATCCGATATCGCAAGGCCACTCAGGAACAACTTATTGCAGATAATGAAAAGATCCAGATTCAAAATGAGCAGTTGAACACACTTAACGAAGAATTAAATATATTAAACAAACACAAAGACAAACTTTTCTCAATTATCGCGCATGACCTCCGGAGCCCATTCACGGGTATTTTCGGATACACAGATTTGCTTGTACGCGAAATGGATGAATTAAGCAATGAAGAGATCCATGAGTTTACACAATCAATAACAGGCATTAGTAAAAATCTTATGGAGTTACTGGATAAACTGTTGTTGTGGGCGAAAGTTCAAACCGGCAATATCAACTTCACCCCGCGTGCTTACAGCGTTACTCGCCAAATTCATGAAATTATCAATTTCTACCAGGCCATTGCATTGGCTAAGAAAATAACTTTGCAGTTTGAAACTACCGATGAAGTCTTACTGTATGCCGATAAAGAAACTGTTGAAATTATCCTCCGCAACCTTGTAACAAATGCCATTAAATTTACTCCTCAGAATGGGGTAATAAGTCTTTCTGTTAAGGAACAAAATCAGCTGGCAGCAATTAGTATTTCCGATAACGGAGTTGGGATGAACGAGGAAGTAATCAATACTCTGTTTACTATGGAAGCACATTCGACCGTAGGCACAGGAAATGAGCGCGGAACCGGTCTGGGGCTATTGCTCTGTAAAGAAATGGCCGACTTTAATAAAGGCGAGATACTGGTTAGCAGCACACCAAATAATGGCTCCACGTTCACGGTATTGTTACCTCTTACTTCCCAAATGCAGGAAAAGGTAGCCTGATATGAGTAGATCAACTGTACGAGTATTACTCCTTCTGCTTATATGTCAAATTTATTTATTTGCTGAATCTGAAAAAATCGATTCGACAAATTATTCTTCAACTACCGATAAAGAACGGTTAACGGGGATAGTTACTCATGCTTCGCGGTATCTGCATTCTTCTCCCTGGGAAGGCATAAAAGAGGCCGAGTTAGGGCTCTCTCTCGCGCGCAAATGTAATGATACTTATTCCGAAATTGATCTTTTATATTACACTGCCTATTACTATCACCTGCTGAGAGATTTCTCAACCGCGTACGAATATATTACCTCCGCGAGTAATTTAATGGTGAACTCCACCGATAAATACCGAAAAGCACGGATAGATATATTGCGAGCCCGTATTGAAATAATTTTAACAAAATACCAGAGCGCGCTTAACCTGCTCGCAGATGCCGTTGCATTAGGTACCGGGCTTCACAATAATGAAATTATTTGCGACGCACACAATTATATTGGTATAACACATTATATTCTTAAGGATAAAGAAAAGGCAAAAGGATATATTGCAAAAGCTTTCGCGCTTAGTCAGGAGATCGGGTACCAGGAAGGCATTGCTCTCAGCAATGAACATAAAGGATTTCTTACGCTGAACGATAGTTTGCCTGAAGCTCTTACTTATATAACGAAAGCACTTGAACTTCGCTACCAAATTGGGGACCGGCCCGGAATCTCCGATGTCCTGGAGACAGTAGCTGTTGCGCTGCAGATGAATAATAAGGTACCTCAGGCAATCGATAGTCTTAAAGCTGCTCTCGCGATGAGAAGAGAAATGCACAGCACGAAGGGCGTGGCCAGTATCTATTCTTACCTTGGTTTAATATACAGGAAAGAAAAAAAATATCAATCGGCAATTGATAACACTCTGGAGTCAATAAAAATTCGAAAAGAAATTGGCGACCTTCGAGGTGTTGCTTTTGGATATAATATACTTGGCAACGTGTACGAAGAACTGAAAGACTACAAAACTGCATTGGAGTATCAAAAAAATTACAAAGAGCTGACCGATTCTATCTATAATGAAAATTCAGCCGCACAGGCTTCGGAAATATTAGACAAATTCAATTCTGAACAACATAGAAAAAATTTGGAACACCTTGAAAAAGCAGCTTCGCTACAGAAAAACCTGATTATTATCGCGGGTATTTTTGCTGTTTTGGGACTGGCGTTTATTGGCGTGGTTATTAACCGCAGTTTATACCGCAGAAAAATCCAGAATGAACTTGAACAAAATCATGCGGCAATTACTGAACAGAATAGGCAGCTTATTGCATTGCATCACCAATTGACTGTTGTAAATCAGCAACATGACCGGCTTTTTTCAATTATAGCCGGCGACCTAAAAACGCCGTTTTCCATGCTCCAGGATGATACTGTCGCTCTTGCAGAAAACGTGGATCTATTACCGCGCGACCAGATAATGGCAAAGATCCGGAATATACGTATTCGCAGCAAACACATGCTTTCGTTGCTTGACCAATTATTGCTTTGGGCAAAACTGCAACGGCGTAAAACTGATATTACCGCAACAAATATCGATTTAGTAATGCTTATGAATCGTGCCATCGCTTATTTCGAAGAGGTTGCCGAAGATAAAAGGATTTTATTCAGGCGAACTTACCCGGCACACGCGGTTGCTTACGGGAGTAATAATTCGGTTGATTCTATTTTCAGAAACCTGATTTCAAATGCTATTAAGTATTCGCATGCAGGTGGCGAGATTAGCATTGTGATTTCGGAAAATGCCGGTAAATTTATCATTTCTATCGCTGATAATGGAGTTGGAATAGAACCCGCGGTGTTAAAACATATCTTTAGTTTGGATATTACGCCTACTAAAGGTACCGATAATGAAGAAGGGGCAGGCCTTGGTTTATATATTTGCAAAGTCCTGGCAGAGGCAAATAACGGGTCAATTGCTGTAGAAAGCACCCTGACTCATGGTTCGGTATTTACTCTTATTCTTCCGCAGCCCGTTACCGGAGTGTAATCACTTCAGGCATCCAATTCGTTCTGTTACTCTTTTTCAGCCGAACTTTATTACAATTGTTAAATCTGGCAAATGCCGAAAACTCTTTAATAATTGATTCAGCCATAGTAGCAGAAAGTTTGCAGCCATCCTCAAAATGGCAGTTTAAAATTTCCAGTTGATTTGCCATTTTATCTGCTTTCATATCTGCCCGGCCAATAAATGTATTCTGATATAAAATAGGGAGTGAAAAATATCCGTATTTTCGTTTAGGAGCCGGAGTATAACACTCAATCATATAGCGAAAACCCAAAAGCCTTTCCAGCCGGTCACGATTTATAACCAAATTATCAAAGGGTGAAAGGACGCGGGTTTTGCCTTTCATTAAGCGCTGATCAACAAGAGTATTTAATGTTTCTTGTTGAACATAATACACCTCATCTGAGCCGCTAATCTGAGCTTTTACAATAGTATTTTCATCTCGCAATTCGTTAACTGCCTGCTGAATATATTCACGCCCGCAGGCTCGCATATCGGAATCCCGACCGGCATCAGGCTGCATGAATGCCTGAAAGTCCTTCAGAGATAATATGCCATGTGCTTTCAAAGCCTTTTGTACCAAAAACTTTGCTGTTTCAATGGGGCCCGGGAAAGTGGTATTAATGTGTGCCGGAACTACCCTTTCGGTGATATCGTAAATTTTCTGAAATTTATCTCTACCCGAAACCATCAGATCACCACGCCAAAAAAGTACCTCCAGAGCATCCTTGGCAGGTTTCCAATCCCACCAACCTTCCCTTTTCTTATTCCTGGTATCTTCAAAATCGCGGGTACCGAGGGGCCCTTCATCTTTAATTCGATTAAATACTTCATCAATAATCGGTTTCGCGCGACTCTCTAATGCCTTAAACCACGGATGCCGGGCTGATTGAAAGTTTTTCATACGGGGAAGAAAGAAACGATAGTCTTGCATGGGTACATACGACATCGCATGCGTCCAGTATTCAAATAACTCATGATTTTTCATAAAAACTTCATCTAGTACCGCTTCGGTATACAAATGGTTTCTTGACCACAGCACATGATGGTGCGCCCTTCGGACTACCGAGATTGTATCTATCTGTACATATCCTATATGATTGCTTATCTCAAGTACATTTTCTGCAATTACATTCCTGGAGGAAACGGATGCAAATCTTTGCGAGTTAACCGCAATAGAACGAACTTCGGCCGGGCTTAAAACAGTATCACATCGGTCAACCATCATCTGAAAACTTTCTATATTTGAGGAGCAACATGATATGAAAATACTCTGAATAGACCAATAGCCTGCCTACATTAATCTTACATTCTATGCCGTGCAGAGCACAGATTCTACTGTAAAATTTTGTATATTTTAACACGTGATTTTAATAGTCTGCAAGCCTGCAGACTATTTATTTTTTAATAAAGAGGTCAGAGTACATGTATAAAATTATCTCGGTCGTTGGAGCCCGCCCAAATTTCATGAAAGTGGCCCCTATACACAGGGCATTTTTAGAGCATCGTGATACATTTACCCATTTGATTTGCCATACCGGGCAGCATTATGACGCCAATATGTCAAAAGTTTTTTTTGAAGATCTTGAATTGCCGGTTCCGGATTATTACCTGGGAGTTGGAAGCGGCTCGCATGCTGTTCAGACCGCTAATGTAATGATACAATTTGAGCAGGTTCTATTAAAAGAACAACCTGATATGATACTTGTTGTAGGAGATGTAAATTCCACAATAGCCTGCGCCTTAACGGCAGCGAAACTGGGCATAAAAACGTCCCATGTCGAAGCCGGGTTACGAAGCTTTGACCGAGCGATGCCCGAGGAGATAAACCGTGTTTTAACAGATTCTATCGCGGATTATTTGTTTGTTACCGAAAAAAGCGGTTTGGAAAATTTACATCGCGAGGGTGTTTCGTCTGATAAAGTTTTCTTTTCGGGAAATTGTATGATTGACTCAGTTGTACGGTATCTTCCCAAAGCTGAGCAATCCGAAATACTCCTTCAATACAAACTATCTCCCAAACAATATATTTTAATTACGCTGCACCGCCCTTCCAATGTCGATAACCCTGCAAAATTAGGTGAATTAATCAATTTCTTAAATACTGTTGCCGCAAAGAGGAAAGTAATTTTCCCTATCCACCCCCGTACGAAGCGCAATATGGCTGACAGTAATTTGCTCGAAACATTACACCCTGATATTACTTTAATTGATCCGGCAGGTTATCTGGATTTTCTGAACTTAATTAAAAATGCCGAGGCAATTGTTACCGATAGCGGCGGCATTCAGGAAGAAAGCACGTATCTGGGCATTCCCTGCCTTACTTTACGGAAAAATACCGAGCGGCCTGTTACCATTGAAGTAGGCACTAATCAGCTTATGGGTGATGATTTTCCCAGGGCTTTAGAGGCGTTGAATGAAATTCTGCAAGGCAAAGTAAAAGCCGGTTCAATTCCGGAATTATGGGATGGACATGCTGCAGAGCGAATCGTAGAGAAATTAAAAGAATTACTGTAAAATAAAAAGCCGGATGGAGTACACACGGCTCCATCCGGCATTAACACGTACGTCCTTTTCACAATTACTGTATAAACGGCTGCAATTTCGATTCCAGGTATTGTTTAGCAACAGCACCCACAACCCCGTCAACAACTTCACCGTCCTTAAAAATACCCAGAGTGGGAATACTGCGAATACCAAAACGCATGCTTACTTCCTGGTTCTCATCAGTATTAACCTTCACCACTTTAACTTTTCCATTGTATTTCTCAGCCAACTCTTCAACTACCGGCCCAACCATACGGCATGGACCACACCAAGGTGCCCAAAAATCAACTAAAACAGGTAAATCAGATTTTAAAACTTCACTATCAAAATTCGAGTCAGTTCCTTCAACGACATATTTCATAACAACTTTCCTTTTTTTAATTTTCTAAGAATATGATTCACGGAATAAAAAAAGGATTCACATAATTTGTGAATCCTCATAAAAAAAAGTTCCTTAAGAATTATTCTGCCGGATGTAATACCTGCGAGAGTACATGTATAAGAGAGTGCCGGTTTATAGGTTTAAGGAGAACTGCATTAAACCCTTCGCGCATGAAAGTTTCGTACTCATCCTTCATCGCGTAGGCCGTTTGTGCTATCATTGGGGTAGAACGTAAAGCATTATAACGCTTCAAAATTTCTTTTCGTAGAATCAATCCATCCCAAGGCTCAGGCAGTCCAATATCAATAAGCAAAACCTGAGGTGGCGTTTTCTTTTTTAACAAAGTATTAACAGTTTCCATCGCTTCATTCCCGTTGCCGGCTACATAAAGTTCAACCAGAGGACTAAGTGTCAATTGAAAATATGAGCGACTGGTAGGATCGTCTTCAACAATTAGAACACGCGGCCTAAGCTTGCGTAATCTTTCCAGATCATCAGGATCGGGAGAAAGCTGACCATCTTCCTGCACTGCATCCTTTTTTTCTACAGCAACGGGTAATGTAATAATAACCGTTGTACCAATATCTATCTGTGACCTGATTTCTATATTGCCATCCATCAGGCGAAGCAGTCGTTGTGATATAGCCAAACCTAGACCTGAACCTTCATGAGAACGTGAAAAGCCCGAAGATTCTTGCGAAAAAGGTTCAAAAATCCGGGGCAGAAATTCAGCCTCGATACCCCGACCCGAGTCTTGAACTACGATTTCCACCTTATCTGCTTTTTCTCCCTCTAAAGTCTGGCAGGAAACTTCCACCGAACCTTGTGCCGTAAATTTGATAGCATTGCCAATTACGTTATTTACCACCTGATACAAACGGTTATCATCTGCCATAACAGAAGCCGATGCCAACCGGCTGTATTCAAGAGTTATGCCTTTCCGTTCGGCAAGTGGTTTAAGCAGTGTAATAGCTTTCAATAAAATATCCTCAGCCTGGCAGCGGCTAATCTCAAGATCCAGCCTGTTTGCCTCAATTCTGCTGATATCCAAAATATCGTTAAGTAAATTTAAGAGCCGCTTACCACTGTTATATATTGTCTCGGCAAACTTATATAATTCCTGCTGCTCATTTATTAACAACTCATCACGCAAAATATCTGCAAAACCGAGAATGCCATTCATGGGTGTCCGGATTTCATGACTCATATTCGCGAGGAACGAAGATTTCAGGCGGCTTGCCTCTTCTGCCTTTTCTTTAGCCTCGCGTAAAGCCAATTCCTGTAACACGGTTTCTGTTTCATCATTCTCAATAACAATATACCCTGTATGCCGCCTTTGCATATCCATCATCAAATCGATATGCACGGAAACCCAGAAACCACGTCCCTCCCGTGAATACTTATACGTCCTATATCGCACCGGGATACCTTTCCGAAGCTGTTCAGCCGTTTCTGAAAATGAAATTGCATCGCTATCGGGAGTATTGAGTGTTTCAAAAGCCGATTTTCCCCTTACCATTTCAAACTTATATCCGGTTAGTTTTTCGTAGCCTTCATTCACCCAAACAATTTTAAAATTCATGTCAAGAATTGAAACAGCATTTGTTGTTTGCCGTGCCACCGATGATAAAATAACGATTTCATCTTCCAACCGGCGTTTTTCAATTACTATAGTAAGCAGATTCACAAAATGCTCAGCCATTCGCTCATTCAATAAACTAGGGCCAACGGGGCCCGGGAAATAATAGGCCAGAACTCCATAGACAGATCGCCTCATATCAGTAATCGGAATTGCCCAACATCCTTGTACCCCCAGCATGTTAACCAACTTGGCGTAGTCTTGCCATTGATCTTCTTCGGCAAGGCTGCGTATATAAAATGGCATTTTGTATTTGGCCGAAGCATGCATAATCCCTGTCTGCTCAACCGATTCTAACTGTTGTGCAGCCAATGTATCTATTGAAGGCGCTGCGGCCAATGAAATAACATCGTGATTATAGAGATACACTGCACATTGACTAGTGGGATAAATGTCTTCATTAAGCTCACAAATTTTTTCAAGTATATTTCTTAACGGAACACTATGGGCTACCATTGTAAGAACCGCGCTCTCACTTACACGGATAAGTTCTTCCCGTTTTTTTTCTGACATATCACGGTAAATGTATTGTACCGCAGGATGCCCATTCCAGATAAGAGACATTGAAGACACTTCAACATAGATGGGAGTTCCATCGAGCTTAATAATTTTTTCTTCTATAGCAGGCAGTTGTGCGAATGAATTCATTAATGTCTCCTGCCGATCCTTTTCCACCAAATGATACTCAGGATGAATATAGCTTAATGGCGGTTTTCCCAATATCATTTCGGGGCCGGAAGCCCCAATCAGTGAAACGAAGGCGTGATTAACATATACTATCCGGTCGTTTGTATATACCACTATAGCTTCAGGCGAAAATTCAACAAGATTTCTATATCTACGTTCACTCTCCCGAAGTGAATTCTCCGCATGCTTTCTTCTGCTTATATCCTCAATGATTCCCTCGATATGCTTAACACCGTTATCAACATCATAAATCAGCCGAGCATCTTCGGAAATCCAGAAACGAGTACCATCCTTTCTGATTGCAATCGTCTCAATCGCTTCAACCTTACCCTCGCCCAATAAAGTTTCGATAAACTTGGTACGGTCGCCCGGTGAATCATATAATTGAACAGGAATGTTATTGATGGCGGCTATCATTTCGGCAGGGTTTGTATATCCATATAAAGTTGCCATAGCAGGATTTAATGTAATAAAACGCCCGTCAATGGTACTTTTGTATATCCCATCAAGTGCATTTTCAAAAATACCTAAGTATTCAGATGAATTACCCGGCTCAGATGATTTGCCAAATCTGATACGACGGACAAACCCTATTTTATAAATGTGTCCATCATTAATCTCACCGGATACGGTGTATTCATAAGTTACCTTCCCATTTTCCTTATCCAACCCGGGATACAAATAACTTTGCATTGTAAAATTCGATCGAATCAGCTCATATAGCACAGAACTAAGTTCCTCAGCCGATGGGCATTGACATTCCAGGACCGGGACGCAGTGAATCTGAGCGGATTCATGCAAACCATTTAATCGTGCGAACGAGTTATTGCAGGAGGCAATAAATCCGCAGGATTGTATTTCGTCCAGCAAGTTATCTGTATCCAGATTAATTGGAATGGGTTTTCGGAACTCCAGAAGCCAGATTGCGTCCGAACTTAACTCCATAAGTCGCCAAAACACCTCCCCGCCATCCGGTTTTACGGTAATCGGGTCTTCTCTGGTAGTATCACCTTGCGGACTGGTATAATTTTTCAGATAATTCAGTATAGCGTCCCATTGTTCCTTCTGGAATGGATACGCTACAGTCGGGGCCAACGATACAATCGGGGCATCCGGTATATCCTGATTGTCATTTTTACGCGTAATCAATACAATGGAACCTTTGAGTGGTTCAAGTAATTCAACATACCGACGAAATTCTGAGCTGTTGAATAAAAACCGACTATCCAGAAATAGAAAATCCAGTGTTTTTATCACATCAGCGGAAAATACTTCATCTGCTGTTTGAAACAGCGAAATATTAAAATAACCCGCGGCTTGTAACTTGGCCGTAAGTGACCGGGAAGGGGTGAGGGTTGCCGTAGCAATTCCTATACTCAGAGATGCATTGTCGTTCAACATGACCCGAAAGAATTAGTTACTGATAAAATCCAGTTGAACCGGTAATTTACATAAAAAAAATAAAAAAATACACCGGCAACTGTTCATAAAAACCATGTTCGGCAGGAGATTTGCCTAAATAACACCATAAATGTGCAATACGGTAATACCCGCAGACATTGAAAATAGTGAAAACAGGGTTGACGTAAGAATTATACTTCCGGCAGCACTGCTATCTGCCCCCATACCTTCAGCCATTATATATGAAACCACGGCAGTTGGCGATGAAAACACAATGAACAGAATTATTAAATAGTCGCCCTGTATACCTGCTGCCCATGCCGCTGCTGTACAAAAAATGGGTAAGATAAGCACCTTAAAACCTGCCGCTACATACACACATTTATGCAGCATTTTTATCTGTGTCCTGGCCATTTCCCCCCCAATACTGATGAGGGCAAGAGGAAAAACGAGAGAGGACAAATATGCAATGCTTTTTCCCGCCAACTGCGGTAACTGAATACCGCTGAAGGAGAATAGTACGGCTAATAGTAGTGCAATAATAAGAGGATTGGTATAGAGCTGACGTGCAACGGCAGAATACGATAAATTTTTACGGCCGTGAAAAGGAAGTGTGAGTACAATGATTGATATGATATTGTATAAAGGCATTATAAATGCCAAAATCACCGCCCCTTTTGCAACAATACCCGGTCGTTGCATATTGGCCAACAGCGCCAATCCAATTATTGCAAAATTTCCCCGGACGCTTCCCTGAACGAAGGCACCTTTAAGTTCCGGTTGAAGCTTCATTTTTGATGCGGCAATCCAGGTTACAATTACAGAAATGAATGTTACACCATATAATACAATTATGGAATTCCATTGTATTTCTTGTGTAAATGCAAGTGTTGACGTTTCTTTAAAAATTAAACACGGCAGGCCAATCATAAAAACAAGTTTCGAAGAAATTCGAATAAATTCATCATTGATAATTCGAAATCTGAATAGCATATAACCAATAGCTATTATTACGAACACCGGGGCAACTATGTCAAAAATTAACGTAAATGCTTCCACATTATTCCTGATTATTCGAAGTACTAATATACAACGCGCGCTCAAATAAGTATAACACAGCTGACATGGCCCGGACAGCCATGCCAGCTTTTCAATTCATTTCTTTATCTTTTGGAAATATTTCTCCGGGTTTTGCTTAAATTTACCATCGCACCCGTTACAGCAAAAACCAATCACTTTACCCCGATAGAAAACAAATGGCCCCTCACCATTTATTTCTTCACCTTGTACCGGACAATTCTTATTATAAACACCAAGTTGTTTTATTCGGGGATCATTCGGCGGAATAGATACGGCTTTCATATTTTCTAACTCCGTGGTAGTATTATCTTCTGATTCTATTGATTTTCGTAAACGATTTTCAGAATCGAGCAAATAATTTCCGTTAAGAACCACCTCATCTCCTGCTTTCAACCCGGAAATGATCTGGTACTGTTCCCCAACTTTGGCTCCTATTTTTACTTCCTGCATCCGAAAGGATTTTGTGGATGTTTTCAGCCATACAAGTTCACGTCTACCCGTGAATATTATAGCATCGGTCGGCACAACGATTCCTTTACCCATGGAAATTTTTACTACAGTATTTGCATACATACCAGGACGCAATTGTCCATTATCATTGTGGAGCGGGATGCGCACCTGCACGGTTCGTTTTTGCCGGTCCAACAGAGGCGATACGTACTCAACAACGCCCTTATATGTTTTAGCAGATTGCCCCGGCAAAATTACTACAGCTTCCATGCCCTGTTTCACCGATGCAGCATCCTGTTCATATACTTCTGCCACACTCCATAGCCGGGAAATATCACTCAATTCATATAACACCGTTCCTTCCGCAAAATAGGCACCCTCCTGAATGTTCTTCTTCACAATAATCCCCGCGAAGGGTGCATTGTACGGGAAGATATTTTCAACAGCGTTCTGTTTTTCAACAGAAGCGATATAATCCTGACTCAGGCCGAAAAGCAGCAATTTCTGCCTTGCCATTTGTGCCAATGCCTGATCACCCGGTGAATTTTTCGCCGTAATTAGCTCCCGGAATGTTTTTAAAACATCCGGGCTGTATGCAGTAAATAATTTTTCACCCTTATGTATTACCATTCCCGTTTTGGCTGCATATAACACTTCGATTCGTCCACTGAACTTTGCCGAGACAATACGCTTCTGATCCTCGGGCACCTCAATAGTACTGTACGCCGAAATTTCCCGCGCCAGCGGGCTTTCCGCTATTTTTACCGTTCGAACCTGGGCCGCATTCACCTCTTCTTCCTGCAAATGTAGATCAGAGTTTATCTGTGCATCCGTGACAGTTTTTTTTACGAGATCCATATGGCAAATCGGGCACACTCCGGGTTTGCTCGAATGAACTGTTGGATGCATCGGGCAATAATACTGCTCCTCTGTAGTTGAGAGAGCCGTATTTTTGTCCCCACTTTCCTGCTTACACCCCGTGATTGTTACTATACCAATAATCAGTATAAAGATTGCTACTATTAGAGGAATACTATTTGTTAAAAATAAATTTCCAAAGTTGTTGTTTTTATTACTATTCATATAAACTCCTAATTATTTCTTCATTGCCAACAGACATCATCAGATTCACGATGGCCATTTTACATTCCATTATTTTCATAAGGTAATTCATTCGCTCCATTGAGAGCATTTTTTTGTATTCTACATATTGCATGAATGTCACTGAACCGGAGCCGTATAACTGCGTGGCATTTGTAACAGCCTTTTCCATAGCCGGCAATACGCGAGTCTTATATATCTGTAAGAATTCCATACCCTGTTTATATTGTGTATAATATGTATTGAAAGAAGATTGCATATTCTGACTCATCTTTTTCCTCGATTCAGCTACCCGCTCCGATTCAGCCAGTAATTCTTCAGTTCGATATTCTATCTTTCCACTGGCCCAGGGCATAAAGGGCAGTGTAACCGAAGCCATTATACTGAACATGTATTCAGGCGAATAACTTCCGGTTAACATTTCTCCCGGCATTGCCGTAGTAACAATCATGCCTTTTGGCATACGCATCACCATTGCCTGAAGCATTAAATCAGGTATGAGTTCTCTACGATTAGCTGCTGCTTCCGCCTTCTTCATATCTATCATAGCGGACATGGCATGCAAATCAGGGTTACGATCAACTGCCCCGGACGTTGATGTATCGGGGATATAATTGGAAATATCCGGAATAAACTCCAACAATGGTTTGTTCCAACCACCATCAGTCTGCGTCAGGTTCTGCAGATTCTTTTCTTCAGTGGATATCTCTTTTTCATTGTTGAACAACTGCTGCTCGCTTTCTGCCAGCAAAGCCTCAGCCATATACACATCCGTACTATTTAAACGCCCGGAAGCATAAGTAACAGAGGCAGCACCCCTCGAAGCTTTATAAAAATCTGCCAATTCAAGCAGTAAATGGCCCTTTGAGCGGAGGAATGCAATTTTTAATACTTGCATCTGAATTGAAGAGGAGATCGTCACCCGTTCCATTCGCTCTTCATGTCCAATTACAACCAAGGCACTATTTTCCGCCTTTTGCATAGCTGAAAGCTTACCACCAAGCGGCAACATTTGTGAAAAAGAAACCGACTGTGATAAGGCCTGTGTAAAAATATTCGGAGAAGTAACCGGCACCTGGCTGAATTCCAGTGCCAGGCTTGGAGCAGGAAGATAGTCGAGTTGCTTAGCCCGCAGTTCATTCGCCCGTCTTTTCAGGCTAAGTTCCTTTAGTGAATAGCTATGTGTCAGCCCTGCCGAGATTAATGAATCGATTGTTTGTGCAGGCATAGTTACAATAGACACCCAAAACAAAAGAACGATTATACGTGCAGTCATATTATTCTCCTTCCTTCATCCATGCAGACATTTTTGATATATGTAATGAACCCTTCCGGAGCGCGCGTTCTTTCATAATAACAAAGAGAACAGGAGTAACTACCAGTACATGAATTGCCGAAGTCAGTAATCCTCCAATCATTGGAGCGGTAAGGGGTTTCATCACATCAGCCCCGGTACCGGTTGACCACATAACAGGCACCAGTCCGATCATACTCGTAAAAACTGTCATTAATTTCGGGCGAAGCCTCAATACTGAACCCTCAACCGCGGCTTCATAGATATCCCGGTTCGTAAGGCTACCGGAAATGGTACGTTGTGATGCGATGAGTCTTTTATCAAGTGCTTCATGGAGGTACACTACCATAACGACACCCGTTTCGACTGCTATTCCATATAAAGCAATAAAGCCGACCCATACAGCGACAGAAAAATTATATCCTAAAAAGTAAATCATATATACTCCCCCAATCAGGGCAAACGGTACAGAAAGCATAACCACTGCCGCCTCGCGATAATCTTTGAGTGTAAAAAATAAGAGTATAAAGATTACTACAAATACAACAGGCATAATCATCATTATACGGTTTTGCGCACGGGTTTTACTTTCGTACTGTCCGCTCCACTCTATAGTATACCCCTTTGGCAGTACCAGGTTCTTCTTTATTTGCCTGTCGGCATTATCCATCACCGCTCCCATATCAGCACCACGGGCATTCATAAACACCACAGATCGCAGCATCCCGTTTTCACTGTTAAGCATTGAGGGGCCATTGGATACTCGTACATTTGCTATCATGCCAAGTGGTATAAAAATTTGCCGCGCGGGTGAAGCATTATCTTCACCGGCAGAAGATGGTACAGCATTGGAGGATGCCGTAGCATTATTTTCCATCTGCATCCCTGTCATTCCGGAAGTTGCTGATGCCGTAGATAAACGGGTACCGTAAAACTCAACACCTGCCCCCTGACCCGAGATATTGGGGGCAGGGATCGGTATGATCAGTTTTTTTAATTCATCGACACCATCGCGAAATTCTCTGGCCATACGGACACGAATCGGGAACCTTTCCCTACCCGAGGATATTAACCCGATATTCTGACCGCCGATCGCCGATTCGATAATATCCTGAACCGTTCTCTTATCAACTCCTAATCGCTCAGCGGCAGTATCATTAACCTCAACATCAATATAATAGCCGTTTTGCGCCCTGTCGGCAACTACATCTGCCGCGCCGGGGACCTGTTTTAATATTGACTCTGCCTGTATTGCCAAAGCTTCCAGGGTATCAGGGTTAGCACCAAATATTTTCAACCCGAGATCGGTTCGAACTCCGGTTGAGAGCATATTTATCCGGTTAATTATTGGTTGTGTCCAGCCGTTGCGTACGCCTGGTATCTGTAATTTCCTATCCAGTTCCTGAATTATATCCTGTTTCGAAATACCAGACCGCCATTGCGATTTTGGCTTTAATTGAATGATAGTCTCAATCATACTAAGGGGCGCGTTATCTGTTGCCGTTTCAGCCTTACCGGCTTTACCCAGAACCATTTCTACTTCCGGTACCGATTTAATGATTGCATCTTGCTGCTGCAATATCCTGTTTACTTCTGTTATCGAAACATTCGGCAGTGTAACGGGCATGAATAATAACGACCCCTCATCCAATGGGGGCATAAATTCAGAACCTGTTTTTAGAAGCATTGGAATTGTAATGAGAAGCGCTGCAATATTTACCGCGATGGTAATTTTCCTATGTTTTAAAACCCATTTGATGACCGGTTCGTACAGGTTATTGAAAAAGCGTGTAATTATGTTTTCTTTTTCTTCCTTAAAGTTACCCCGCATCAACATAGTCATCAGTACGGGTATCAAAGTTATTACCACAATTGCTGAAGCAAGCATTGTAAATGTTTTTGTATATGCCAATGGTGAAAACAATTTCCCTTCCTGCCCGCTAAGCAAGAACACCGGGAGAAAAGAAATAAGAATAATTAATTCAGAAAAGAAAATCGCCCGGGCAACCTGTTTTGCAGACCGTACCGATACTTTCACATATTCACCCGCGTTCATGGAGGGGTTTTCCTTTTGAGCGCGGGCCAGGTTCCTGTATGCATTTTCAACCAATACAATTGAAGAGTCAACCACAACTCCCACCGCCAGAATAATTCCGCCCAGGCTCATAATATTTGAGGTGATTTTGAAAACGTACATCATAATAAAGGCGATAAGTACCGAGACCGGTAATTCGATAAGAATGCGGATAATGCTTCGGAAATGCATGAGAAAAAGTGCAACCATAATCGATACAACAATAGCAGCTTCAATCAATGCCCTGTTTAATGTACCTACGGCCTGTTCTACCAATAAGCTCCTATCATACGCAATCTTAATAGTAACGCCCGGTGGCAAACCGGTGGAAACCTCAGCAATCTTTTGCTTCACTCTGTTGATTACGTCACGGGCGTTTTGGCCGTTCCGCATCACAATAATACCGCCAACTCTCTCACCCGTGCCATTAGCCTCCAAACTACCCCTTCTAATATCGCCGCCTTCCTGAACATGGGCAATATCTTTAATCTTAACAGGGTACCCGTTTGGCAGAGTCGAAATAAGAATATCACTTACATCATTCAAACCCTGAATATATCCCTGCCCCCTAATAAAATATTCTGCCCCTGAACTCTCAATAATCTTTCCGCCCACTTCATTATTATTTCGTTGAATGGCGCGAACTATATCAGAAAAACTGAGATCATACACCTTCAATTTTTCCGGAAGAACATCTACCTGATATTGCCTGACAAAGCCCCCTATTCCGGCAACCTCGGCCACGCCTTCCACTGAGGCTAGTTTATATCGAACGAACCAATCCTGCAAACTTCGCAATTTACCCAAATCGTATCCGGGCCCTTCGAGCGTATACCAAAAAACATGTCCCGTACCGCTGCCGTCGGGACCAATTGTCGGCACGGCGCCCTGAGGCAATTGTGATGTAATGGTATTTAATCTTTCTGCCACCCTGTTACGTGCAAAATATATATCGGTATTATCATTGAAAATGACAAAGACAAAGGACATACCAAACATGGTAGAGGCCCGAACCGCTTTAACTTCTGCCAACCCTTGTAGAGACGAGACCAGGGGAAAGGTAACCTGATCTTCCACAACCTGCGGAGAACGCCCCATCCACTCTGTATAAACAATTACCTGATTCTCAGATAAATCCGGTATTGCATCAACTGGCAAATGAATAACACAATAAATACCGGCAATACTTAGAATCGTGTAAAATAATAATACAATAGCGCGGTTGTTCGTACACCAATCAATAATTTTTTCAATCATATCATTTCCTTGAAATTTCAGGCACTCTATGCTTATATATACTTCCGTTACAGAAACATATCGCATCCTGATGGCCTGGTAAAAAAAATAATAGTTATAACAGGAAGAGCATATCTCTCCTGTGACAAGGAATTACAATGATATGTTTGTCAAATCAGGAAGATTGAAAGGTAACTTTGTCGGAGTTGAAAATTCATACCCGGCGGCGGGCCATGATGAGGATCGAGCATTCCCGAACGTAAAATCCCATACTCATCTACAGCCCTGAAGGTTGCTGCAAGAGGAATGGAATTAATTTCGGTTTTCGCCGACAGCGTCTTTACTAATTCGGTGTCAGCAGATGAAGGGCTAACCATGATTTTATACTGACAACAGGCAGAATTTTCATCAATGGAAACCGGATAGTCGTTGGTAACGGGCAAGGCATTATCTGCTATATCGGATGTTTCTTCTTCATCATTCCCTGAACATGATGGACACGAAGACAATGAAATACCACCCTCCATTTGGCAATAATGCAGCAGGAGAGGAATTCCGGTAAAATTACATAATAGTACCAGCGAAAGCATTCCAATAAATATTTTCCGTACCATACTGTAGTATAAGGAAATAGTTGCGACTTGACAACTGTTAGGAAGTGTAAAACTTTATACCTTAATATCGGTATCAAGAAGCCTTATTACCGACTCAATAACCATTTGGGGTGAAATAAGACGCATGCACTCTCCTGTAAGATCGGGGCAGGAACAATCACCCGGCTCGGTAACACAGGGGGCGCAAGTATGTGGGCTGTTTAATGAAATTGAATTCCTGTTTAAAGGACCCCACCGTCTGCTATGAGTCGGCCCGAAAAGAGCAACAAGATTGCATTGCAATGCTGAAGCAAGGTGCATAATACCGGAATCGACCGCGACAACAATTTCAGCACTTTTGAGCAACACCGCAGTATCTACCATACTTAATTCACCTGCGGCATTGTGCAGTTTTTTGTTCGAAAATTTCTCAATCAGTTTATTAATCATTTCCGAATTTTCTTCGGCACCGGTAAAATGAACTTCAAAATCTTTTTCTATAAAAAATAGGAGTAAAATTTCCCAAAATTCTATTGGCCAGGCTTTACGGGCGCTTCCTGCACCACCCGGGGCAATATGCAATACCGCTCTCCCCTGCCTGTCGGGTGGTTGATTCGGCAGAGAAATTCTCGGCAAGGTGCCGGCAGTAACAAGTGAAAATACCTGCATTGCCTTGATATTATCTAATTCATGTACATCGGACCGATATAGCACCGTAGAATCATAAATTTTATCAGCACCTTTATTTTCAAAGCAAAAACCACGGATATGCTGCACTTCCGAATGATGACACAGCAGAGCACTACTCTTAGAGCATTTATTCAAATCAATTAACACATCCGGTTTCCGCAGTTTAATTAACCGGGCCGATGCTGCAATTTGAGTGTAATCGATTTTAACAACATGATCCGCGTATCCCATAAGTTTTGCCAAGGCACTAATCTCTGCCGGGGCAAACAATATAACCTGCGTTTTAGGAGAGGATGCTTTCATATCGGTAAGCAACGCTTGTGTTAAAACACATGTACCGGTACTATAGGGCAGAAGAATGCCAATCGACCGGATCTGAGCGGGGATCGGTCGTTTCTTCCTGAACATGTTCACAATACTCATCCAGGTACTGCCTGTTGATTTATCACGCATCAATTATTACTTTGTTCCCTTGTAGTGGACCTTGTTTTACCATACGCACGGGGGCAGAATGGTTTAGTATTTTTCTTATATTGCATTAATTAGAATACAAAAATAGTGATTCTATTTTTAAACTGACAATATATTTCCATTATACGGGCAAGCAGGTTCTTTATGCGCAGAGGAAAAGCAATAAAGATTTTTTTGAATGGCATTATTTATACAGGCGCACCAGACAACAGGTTTTGCGAAGCTGTAGTTACAGCTAATGACCGGATTATTTATACCGGAACAAACTACGAAGCACGACAGGTATATGGCGCGGGTGCGGATATTATCGATCTTCAGGGTACGTTCATGATGCCTGGTTTTATTGATGCACATACACACCTTGCGTGGGGAGGCGAGTATTTATGCGGTCTTGATCTCTCTTTCGTCCGCAGCCGCTCGGAATTTGTACTTAAAACAGAAGAATTTATTAAAGAAAATCCCGATCGCTGGGTAACTGGAGGGAACTGGAACCAGTTTAATTTCCAGACAATAGAAATGCCTCACCGCCGATGGCTTGATCCATTTTCTGAATTTCAGCCGGTACTCCTTTACCGAATGGATTATCACCTGGCGTTGGCAAATACTGCTGCATTGGAAAGGGCAGGTATTACCGAAAGTACACCGAACCCTCCCGGAGGAGAAATTGAGCGGGATGCCGCCGGGGCGCTAACCGGTATACTGAAGGATACCGCTATTGAATTAGTTACAAAAGTCATTCCACCCGCCACTCAGGCGGATATTCGTCGATACTTGCTACGTTCTATCCAGGAAGCGAACCGGTTTGGGGTTACTTCGGTACACGATATATCACAGGCAGCGCATCTCAGAGTGCTGCAGGAACTGGAAGCCGAGGGGAACCTGAACTGTAGGGTTTACGCCAGGCTGCCGATCGAAGATTATAAATGCTTTACCTATTCAGGAATTCAAGCCGGTTTTGGTTCAATGTTCATTAGAACCGGTGCTCTAAAAGCCTTTGCCGATGGCTCTTTGGGCGCCGGAACCGCTTACATGTTTGCCCCTTATGCAGATGACCCGAGGAATACCGGCCTTGCCATGGATATTTTAACGAACGGGCAGTTAGAAAGCATAACCAAAGAGTGCTTTACTCATAATATCCAGTTAAGCGTACATGCAATCGGCGACCGCGCGAATCATGAAGTCCTCAATATTTTTGAAAGATCCGCGGGGCATTTTCCTAAAACTGACAGACGCATGCGTATTGAGCATGCGCAACATATAACCCAGGCAGATATTAACCGGTTTGCCGAACTCGGTCTTATTGCCTCCATGCAGCCCTTTCATTTATTCGAAGATGGCTGTTGGATGACCGAACGATTGGGTGAAAGCCGTTGTAACGAAGCTTATCCAATCGGATCACTGCTTCGTGCAGGGTGCATTGTGTGCTTTGGCAGCGATTTCCCAATCGTATCAATTAATCCTCTGCCGGCAATTTACACCGCTGTAACAAGGAATGTAAAGAATAATCTGTTCCCTGGTGGTTTTAATCCTTCTGAAAAAATTTCAGTAAAGGAAGCCATTCGCTGCTTTACTTCTTACGCTGCATTTGCAGCAGGCGAGGAAAATAGTAAGGGCACGATAGAGATCGGGAAACTTGCTGATTTTGTCGTCCTTGACAGGAATTTGCTTTCAATTCCCCCCGACCAAATTCCTGAAACGCGTGTATTAATGACTATTGTTGGAGCGAACCCTGTTTGGCAGGCTTAAGCGCTAAACTCGCAACTGGATTTTGAGTAAACAATTTTGTACTTTCAGGAAGTGTCTTTTTTAAGAGATTCTTCTTTGGGATGGTTTTCAGGAGGAATCCGCTATATTCTTATACGTACTTAATCGGGGCAAATTCTGGCTCTCTACTGAATCATGTATTGATAGAAGGATTACTCAATGGAATCACCGGGCAATTCACACATTACTCCCATTGCACAGGAACAGTTGGTAAAACAGCTGCACGATGAAATTGATAAATTACACAATCAACTTAGTGAACAGAACCTTTTACTCAAGCAAACAGAAACACAGCTTCTCACTTTATATAAACTATTTAATTCAGGCAACGATGCTATCGTTTTTCTCGACTTAAAAGGTTGTATTACCCATATCAATGCAATTGCAGCACTACGATTTCAGCGTAAACCAGCTGATTTGATCGGACTCGACTGCTCCTCTTTATTCCCGCCGAATATAGCGCAAAAATATATGGAAAAGCTCGGTGACTGCATTAAGAATAAGATAATTGTTACTCTTGATGAGGCAATGAATAATGAGCTTGTACGAACTACATTTTTCCCGATAGAAGACGGGCATGGCGAGATTACCGGCATCTGTATACGAGGGCAGTTATTAACCGAATTCAGAAAATACGAGACAATTATATCTACTCTTGCGGAGTGTTTTTCTCTTAATGGCAAAGCTTTCTTCGAAGCCGCGGTGAATTCGCTTACACGGGTATTTGATGTAAGATTTGCTATGATTGGCAAATTGAGTGAAACGGATCAAAACACTGTTTCAGTCTTCGCCGCCTCTGAAAACGGTACACAGATACCTCCGTTTTCATACAATTTACAGGGTACCCCCTGCGCAACCGTTATCGATCAAAAGCCAAGAATCTATCGGGATAAGATTACCGAATTGTTCCCCTCCGATGAATTTCTTTTAAATACTAATGCCCGCAGCTATATTGGCTACCCTCTCTTTTCGCCCGACGGGAAAGCTATTGGATTAATATTACTGATTGACACAAAACCTCTTGAAGAAACCCGGACAATAGAGCTGCTTCTGGAATTACTTTCAAAGCGGGTTGTTGCGGAAGTGCAAATTGAAGCAGACCGGCTCGCGATTGAAGGGAAAGCCAATCAGTTTGGAACGCTATATCAGGCTGCGCCCATTCCTATTGCTATTTCCCGAAATGGCCGTTATTTATTGGTAAATATGGCTTTTGCACAAATGTTCGGATATTCTTCGGTAAATGAATGTATCGGGAATTCACTCTCTAATTTTGTAGCAGAAAGTGTACGCAAAGATATCATTGCACGCAATGGCTTGCGGGAAGCCGGGGATTCTGTATTAAGTTCGTATGAATGTTTGGGATTAAGGAAAAATGGCGAGGAATTTTCTTTCCATGCCAACCTTGCTTTGATTCAACTGGATGATGGCTCCGCAACCTTGGGCTATTTCCGCGATCTTACTCAGGAAAAAGAAGCACAAAAAGAAATTGAGGCTAAAGAATTTTGGCTGAAAGAATCACAGGTTGTTGCCGGCATTGGTTCGTATATATTTTATATACAACAGGATAAATGGGAATCCACCTCTACTCTTGATGATATATTCGGGATAGATGAAACCGATCCCCATAACGTTGAAAGTTGGCTCTCTCTTATCATCCCGGAAGACCGCACCATGATGGAGCATTATTTTTTAAAGGATGTGATCCACGATAAAAAGATATTCGACAAGGACTACCGGGTCTTAAATAAAAAGACAAACCTGATCCGGTGGGTACATGGGAAAGGACAACTACAAATAAATTCCGAGGGACTTCCTGTTACTATGATGGGAACCATTCAGGATATTACATACAAGAAGTTTAACGAAAAATCTTTGCTCGAATCCGAGCGCCGTTTTAGGACAGTACTGGAAAATATACGCTTACTCAGCTTAATGCTTGATGATGAAGGAAACATCATTTTTATTAATGATTTTTGCCTTGAGGTTACCGGGTATAAACGTGACGAATTATTATATAAAAATTTGTCAATATTGCTCACCAGTGATTCTATTACCGGTTCTACTTTTCTGGCAAATATTCGCTCCGGGGCAATTTCAACTGCTCCCGAGCCTGTATATATTCGTACTAAACATAGCGAGAGGAGACTGATAAATTGGACTTATCTGGTATTGAGAGATATTTCGGGAATTGCATCGGGTATTGTTTGTATTGGTGATGATATTACCGAAGAATACAAGGCAAAGGAACAATTGCAGTCAAATCAGAAAATGCTCTCAACCCTTATGAATAACCTGCCGGGAGTAGTTTATCGATGCAAAGTTGATGAGGCCCGTACCATGCTGTTCCTTAGTGAAGGCTGTAAAAATTTAACCGGCTACTTACCTTCATCTATTTTACTGAACAGTTCAATAAGCTTTATGAGCATTGTGGTTCCCGAGGATAGGGAGAACCTGTATGAGGTTATTGGAGCTGCCGTATATACTAAAGATTCCTTTACCGTAGAGTATCGTCTGCAAAACGCCGATGGCATGGTACGCTGGGTTTCTGAAACAGGTCAGTGTATTACCGATTCCACTGGCAATTTTCTTTACCTTGAAGGTTTTATAACAGATATTACCGACCGAAAAATTTACGAGTTGGCGCTTGAAGAAAGTGAGCGCAAGTATAAACAATTTGTTGACGACGATATTTCCGGCGATTTTATATCTACTCCGGAAGGGATGATCTTGTTCTGCAATAAAACTTTTGCAAATATTTTCGGGTATGACAATACGGAAGAAATTACGTTTCATAACTTTTGGCAACTGCTCTATGATGGATCCGAAAAGCATACTATCCTGGAACGTCTACGGAGTTTTGGAAAGATTGAAAAGGAAGTTCTGAACCTGCGGCACAAAGATGGCACGCTAATACCTTCATTGGCAAATGCTATTGCTGAAACACGCGAATCAGGCGATATTTTCCGTATTCATGGTTATATTCTGGATCTTACCGAACAAAAACGTGCCGAGCGCGCTTTAGAACTTAACCAGGAACGTCTTAACTCGCTCCATCAACTGAGTATGTCTACTTTCCAAAACGAAAAAGATATCATCGAATTTGCCTTGCAGGAAATTATTCGACTTACTTCCAGTAAGGGCGGGTATCTTGCATTTGTTTCCAACGATCAAAATACTTTGCAGCTATGTGCCTGGACCGATCATTCAATCGGGCGGAAAATAATTGACATTCCCGCTTTTGCGAGAGCCGATGAGGCGGGTATTTGGACAGATTGTATAAAACAAAACGGCCCGATCATTCATAATAGCACCGACGTGATTGAATTCTCTTCTGAAGAACACACGTTTTCGGCCATGGTAAATCGGCATATCTCTATTTCAGTTAAAGACCGCGGGACCCATGTATTGTTAGCCGGTGTATTTAATAAGCATTATGATTATCATAGCGAAGATGCACGCGAGCTGCAAATTTTTATGAATGAAGCATGGAAAATTATTACGGAAAAAAGGGATGAAGATGAATTAATGAAGCTGTATCTGGCCCTGCATCAAAGCCCCGTATCCGTATGCATTACCGATATGAACGGTGATATTACATACGTTAATAGAAAATTTACCGAAGTAAGCGGTTACAATGAAGAAGAGTTAATGGGGCAAAATCCCCGTATTTTAAAAAGCGGTGAGACGCCGACAAATGAATATGGCAATTTATGGAATACCATTCAAAGTGGTAAGGATTGGATAGGCGAGTTCCATAACCGGAAGAAAAATGGAGAACTGTTCTGGGAATCAGCAGTCATTTCACCGGTTAAAAATCAGTTTAATGAAATTTCTTCTTTCATTGCCATTAAGGAGGACATTACCGAGCGCAAACAAATGATGCAAGATCTTCTGCAAGCAAAAGAACGTGCAGAACAAATGAATATCGCTAAATCTTCCTTTTTTGCCAATATGAGCCACGAACTCCGCACTCCCCTGATCGGAATCATGGGTTTTTCAGAATTACTACAGGCAAAGCTCGATAACGACCCCGATTCATGGAACATGGCAGATATAATCAATACTTCGGGCAGAAGACTGCTGGAAACTTTGAATTTAATCCTTAGCTTTTCAAAATTGGAAGCCGATAAAATTACTCCTCAGCTTCGTGAACATAATCTTGTACAAATTATCAGCGAAATTTTTCGGTTGTATGTTCCTGTGGCAAAAAAGAAGTCACTGGAATGTGATCTTGAAATTCTCGATGACGAATTAATTTGTAAAACAGACGGGCAGATGCTTCGTAGTATTCTGAATAATTTGCTCAACAACGCCATTAAATTTACCGAACAGGGTAAAGTTGGAATAAAAGTTTGGCGGCAGCATTCGTTGGCTTATATTAGTGTATTTGATACCGGACCGGGAATACCCGAAGAAAAGCAGAGTGTAATCTGGCAAGAGTTTCGACAGGTAAGCGAAGGTATCGGAAGGAGTTTTGAAGGCACGGGACTTGGCTTAACTATTGCAAGAAGATACGCGGAAATACTGAACAGCACTATTACTCTCAGCAGTAAACCGGGAGAAGGTGCTGCATTCACACTGGCAATTCCCCTATTGGAAAAAGACGCTGAACCTATACATAAACTCGAGATATTACTCGATACAGATGGGCAACCCCTTACCCATGGCTCCGGAATACAGAAAAATATTTTATATGTTGAGGATGACGGGGTTTCCCGCGATTTTGTGAAACGACTATTAGGGCAGCAATATAAACTCGATTTTGCCCCGGACGCGCTTACAGCCCTGCAACTGGTAGAAAAACGTGTATATGATTTACTCCTGATGGATATCAATCTTGGCAAAGGGATGGATGGAGTGCAACTCACTCGACTCATCAGAGAAAAAACAGAGTATACCCGGGTACCTATTATCGCGATAACAGCGTTTGCCATGGAAGAAGACAGAACAGAGTTCCTTTCGAGCGGCATGGATGACTATATTTCTAAACCCTTTACTGCTAAAGACTTACGCCATATAATAGAAAAGTCATTTTCTCCTGAAATAATTAAATAATTGGAGATTCTTCCTGAATTATTAAAAAAAGTAACCGGTAATTTGGAAAATATATCGGAAAATCGTAATTTTAGAATCTAAGTTTTTAACAATGTTACACACGTAACTTGCGAAAACGGGCGCGTAGCTCAGGGGTAGAGCATTTGCCTTTTAAGCAAGAGGTCGGTGGTTCGAGCCCACCCGCGCTCACAAAAAAAACCCGCAAAATTTAACCGTTTTGCGGGTTTTTGTTTTTTAAAATCTCCATTGTCCTTGCTCGGAAGTAATAAATTTGTGTCTATTTTCTCCAGAATTGACTATAAATGCCCTAAAAAAAAAGCCGGGCTAAACCCGGCCAGTATCTAATTTTATTTTTGCAAAAAATTCAAGTTCTTTTTCGTTCTCTGGTAAGCTCTTGAGCAATTTATCCTTTTTCTTTAAGTATAATTTGACTGGAATTTATTTAATTCTTGTCCAGGTTTCAGTTCTTCCTAATGCAGCAAAGCCAACATACCCTCTTACTTTTAAGGTGTTTATATCCGACAAATAGAAATATGCACTGTAAGTTTTGCCGCTCTCGGGGTCATAAACTGTTCCTTCAGTCCACTCGTTCTTTCCATCAAATTTAAAATCCTTAAGAATCAACAACCCGACAATAGGATTACTTCGTTTGTTTTTATCAGGATTATTAATATCTGCTTTTGGATTGCCTTTATCATTCAATGGGGTCTTTATCCCAAATATTTTACCGTAATATTTTTCTTCTGATTTAAAGATTTGAACTTTTGCCGGTTCTTTACTGCTGGTTTGCCAATTGCCAATTACATCATCAGCTTTACTCTGAGCAAAGGTTATTGAATGTTGTAATATCAAAATCGCAATTATTCCAAATAAATACTTCATATTTCCTCACTATTTTTTACCGTAAAATTATGAGGATTAACTTTTTTACGCAATGAACCCGGGTTAAGAAATACGTTTACGAATTCTGCTCAATGCCTGTGGGGTAATTCCGATATACGAAGCGATGTACTTTAATGGAATTTGAGTTACTAATTTTGGCTGTTCTTTGAATAGATTAAGATAACGCTGTTCGGCAGTTTCATTGAGCAATGAAAGCTCCCGTTTTTGTTTTTCGAAAAACAATTCTTCGCTTGCCTGCCGCCCTATGATGTTGCCATATTTTGATTCGTTGAATACCGTTTGCAAATTATCATAGGTTATTCGCCATAGTACAGTATTGGTCAGCGTTTCAATGTTGTAAGATGAAGGTGTTCTTGTTAAGAATGAGTCGTATGCGCTTAAAAATCCATTATCAAAAACGATGTTAAAAGTCACGTCGTTTTCTTCTTTGGGAATGTAAAATCGCGCCATCCCTTTTTCAATAAAAGAAAGATAATTTTCAGTTTGTCCCGCTTTGATGAGAATGCGTTTTTTAGGAAACTCTTGTTTGATGATTTTTGAAAAGAACAAATTCCAATCTTTCTCGGTTGGAATATCGTCTCCATTCCACTTATATGTATTCTCAATATATTTTCTTATTCGTTCCATTACTTATAATGAATTGTTGGTGTTAGTTTCACATTACCACTGCTTTATACTGAATAATAATATCGGCTTAAAGCAATAATTAATTGGATATGCTTACAATATTGTTTTTATCCTATAAAAAAAAAACAGGCTTAACCTCATATTAGCTAAAAATAACATGATAGTAAACACGGGAATAATGTGAACGCGATCAATAGTTAAATTGAATTATCGCCCCATGAATGTGTAATTTGATAGTGATTATAAATGAACTCAAAGGAATTGAATTGTTCCCCAATGAATACACTTGCAGTTCCACTTATTTTTTTCTGTTTTGCAATGTCTGTACACACTCTATCTACGTCGGGGAGAAACCGATACCGGAAGAAAGATTCGATGACCTGACAGTTAAAATATTTTTCAATTATTTGATCACCCTTCAAACTCTTGCAAACACTGTGTCAATAACACGTGCGTTAATACAAAATAACACTTTACCGCCTTGTCGATCATTTTAAAACAAATCATTAGTGGTTCTGGTATGCCCGGCGCGAGTTATCATCCAACAAAATAATTGATATAGCAATACTGTTTTAGTGAACAGCAATCCATTCATAATCACATCTGCCCCAAATAACAAGGCGCCTTTCGGCGCCTTTGTAAGTTACATTTCTACAGACCGGTTTTCATTCTTTCCGGATAGATATTACTTCCTGAAACAATTCCGGTTTTCGGAAGTCTCTCTTCCCTGCTATTTCTTTGCGGCTGTATCTACACGGGCAGCAGCCTGAAGTCCGAGAGTCAGATTTTTGAAAGCCATAACCGGAACAGCCGCCTGCTGCGAGTTTATATACTTGATATAAACAATATCACCTTCACGCGTCAGTGCCAGTTCCGACTGTAAGTTACTTGAAATCATGAATGAGGTTTTCAGTCCCTCGACCGAAATATAATATTGCTTACCGGAGTTTGAAATCTCCCAGCCCAGCCGCTTTATCGGTCCGGTAAATTCCAGGGTATTTCGAACCGATTCAACGCTGATCTGTCCTCCCGAATTCATCAGAAGTTTTTGATACTCAACCAAAGCCTCTTGCGGGGTTGCGCCGATGGCTACCCTTTTGTTTTCGTTTTCAACCAAAGCCAGGCCCTGATAATTACCATTCTGCCCGAGGATCGGCACCAGTCCGGTCATTTTGCCGTACACGCTTTCGTAGATGATTTGCTCAGAGCCATGCCAGTTTTTGTAACTGACGGCGCTGTTCACTGCCTGAATGATAGCCTCTTCAGTAGCACCACCGGAAGTAGTGTAATAGGTAAATTTACCTGAACGTGAATCGGTGTACATCAGTCCGGTCATGGCCTGATCTGCATTGCTACTCGAGGTTATGGGAGTCACAAAGATGCATCGGCCGTTATCGGCGTAATTCATTGTAGGAGTTTCAGCCTTAAGTAAATTGATGTGGCTCCAAAACGAATTCCACCAGCCGTCTTTCAGGTTGCCCCAGTAGTTTATGTATTCGGCAACAATTTCTGCAGGCATTACCCGATCGACCCACCGAAGCGTGCTGTCATTTTCAATATCTTTCTGCTTAACAAAACGATCCTCGCCTGTTTCGGGGTTAAAAATAATAATACCGTCAACAACCAGTCCCGAGTAGGCTATTGTCGGACTGCATGCGGTTATCACCCAGTATGCATGACCATTATCATCTTCTTCAAAGGAGTAATCAAGTAATACTTTTTTATAATATTTCTGATAGAGCCGACGCTGCAGGTTATCGCCGAAAAATGCTTCGGGTGTATATTTAAACTTCTTACCGGTAACCAGCATTGGTTTCGCGTATGGATCAACGGCTGAAACTTTAACATAACCCGGTACACCATCCGAGTTTGTCCATACAGTATAGCCTTTAAAATCGAGCGGGATCAGGTACCAGTAATCCGAATTGATTTTCTGTAATGTACAATACTCTTCGCTTAGAGGATACTGGCTGCCCAGAGTATTACCATCCTGACTCAAAGCTGTTCTGGCCAGTGACAATGCCAATTCGCGGGGCACGAGTCGTATATGAGTCGGATCAAGCGGAGGAATCTCCTGCGCCCAGTGTTTCTGTGTCTTATCCTGCACTTTACCAATTAATCCGGCATACCGTGAGCTGTTAAAAACTTCCCAGCCCGATATAGCGGTAATAACAATTGCCGCGAATCCCAATATTGGCAGCCACGCAGCGTACGGTAACTTCTTCTTCGTAGTAACTGCCAGCATCGTAACACCAGCCCAGAAGGCCAGAATGAGTCCGCCAAAAGCTCCATACAACGGGTACGCCAATGAAGGCATCGCGACGTAAGTGTTCCAGAAAGCTATGCAGAAGAAAAGTACCAGCAATATGGGAAAAAGTATTGCTTTGATTTTTCTGGTAAATGAAGTAAGAAAAACGGCCCCAGCTCCCAGAAAAGCTGCTACTAGTGCCAGAAGAAATTGCATATTTGTATCCTGCTATTTAATAATTTGTAGAGACCTGAAGTTCTATAGTGCAATTTATCAGTTTCGAACATAAAAAACACCAGATGATTTTATAAGCGGTTATTACCAATGATACGTATTTGGCATTTAACCTTTAATTAGAAGACCTATTTCATAAACAAATGACCATGCAAGACTTAATCGGCCGGGCTGGCAAATAATGCAGAATCACCATCAACATAGATTATTGAAAGAACTGGACATATACAGGCACCCATCAAATACTCTGCCCGGGAAGCATGCGATCATTCGAACACCCTCTCCCAAATATTGTTCCCCGCCCCGCGTGGCAATCAGCTCTACTTCATATTTTGGTCCAATTATGGCTTATGCGAGCTGGTAAAACCCGGCTTTAATTCTATGATATAATATTGCACTTCTCGCAAAAGACTATTCTAAAAATGTTCGAGGCGGATGGAAAAATCCATGAGCTGCACTCTCCAATTGTGCTGTAGTAGTAATCCGGGTGCCCACCCCCGGATTACTATTTTGAATTGGTTAACTATTTAGCTAAATTGTAAAATGATGAAGTGTCAGAATGCATTTATCCTGCTCTTCACCAACGTCCCTGTTCTGGTTCTAACGCGTCTTGATAATTTTATAGTTTAATAAAATGCTGGCATCTATGGTGAGATTAGACGATACGAGATGGAATAAACGAAAACCTTCAAGTACAATAAATGAAGAGTCATCATACTTTACCGACAGGTTATGTTGGGTAAAGGCTGGATTAAATATTATATTTAATCTAAATAACTATCTATTGACGGCAGTAGTTTTATTCCTTCTGTTACCCACAGCAGCACCCCTGGCCGAAACGAAGGACTCAAGCGCAAAAATTGACAGATATGAACTCAGCCTCGAACAACTGGGGCGGATAGCGGTAATATCATCAAAAACTCCCAAATTACTTTCTGATGTTTCTCAAAAAGTTGATGTACTAACCGAATCTCAAATACAACATACGGTAACAAGTAATCGGAATCTCTCCGAAATAATTCAATACCTGCCAGGCGCCTCGGTTAAAGTATTATCCCGAAATGATGCTAATTGGGGAGCCTATGGCGGCATAGGGGGCAAATACAATATTTATCTTCTCCAAGGCCTTCCCGTGGACGCGTTCATTGATCCAATGAGTCTGGACGGCAATTCTATATACCGCATAGAAGTACAAAGAGGTCCTGCTTCCGTACTCTACCCTAATTATATGTCACAGGATTTTTCAGGGAACCAAAGTTCTTTGGCCGGCACAATAAATTTGGTTACAAAAGAAGTGGTTACAAAACCTGCCACAATGGCGGCAGTATACTATGGCTCCTATAACACTATAACAGGGCAGATATATCATGAAAATCGGATCGGGGCTGTAAGTGTTTTAGGCGGAATTGATTTCGAAAAATCGAACTATACCAACTACGGCACATCCGATTCCTGGTTAAACATGCTAAAAGATCCTGAATATAAGAAAAGCCGTTTTTATTTAGGCTCAACAATTCCACTTAACAATGCCACGAACAGTAAAATATCGTTATTCGGGAATTTTGATATACAACATGGCGATTATGGCAGAACAAATCGCGGGTTTGATAATTATTACGGTTTATTTAATATCGGCTATTCAGGCGATCTCTTTGATTCTATGAATGTATCTGCAAAGGCCGGTATTCGCTCTTATAACAGGCAGTGGGAAGAAGACAACTATGCATCAGCAAGAGATTTATCCCTTGCATCAAAAAATACTGTTAAACAAATGATTGTACCAACCGACCTGTCTGTTACATATCATCATGATGCCGGGAAAGCTCTTATTGTTGGAATTGATTACCAGTATGCTGCATATAAAACAACAAACCAACCAAGCGGCAAAGAAGAAGTAGATGGGAATGATGCCTCGGCCATTCAATTAGGCCTATATTCACAGGAGGAGATGCGTTTTAATAATCTGATTCTTCGTGGAGGATTGCGCCTCAATTATTCGAAGCAGACAATTTACAAATTCGAAAGCCAGACACGCGAACAACTATCCAGAGATTACAACCATGTTATCTGGAGTGCAGGAGTTAAGTATAAACTCTCTCAAGGGTGGACAATATTTGCCAATGCAGGGAATAGCTTCCTTTTGCCGGGCTTGAAGGCTATGGGAGGAACAATTGCATTTAAGGACACTACCGATGGCCAGTTGCCAAATCACGACTTAAAGCCGGAAAGCGGAATCGGAGCAGATATTGGGATTGATATAGAACTTAGTCCTAATTTAACTATCACAGCACGGGGATTTATCAATTCCATCTCTGATGCAATTATTGATAATGTGGTAAGTTTAACGCCCTCGCAGACAAAATCAGTAAATGTTTCCGGTAAAACTAAGGCTGTTGGCTATGAAATTGGGATACAACAAAATATGAGCCAGGGGTTCGGATGGTTTGGGAATATAACATATACAAAGTCCGAGATTAATGATGACTATGATAATGACCAAAACGGTGCAGAAATACCTTTTGTGCCCGAAATGATGGGAAACGCGGGAATTACGTTTAGCACCCTATATGATTTACTGATTCGTACATCGGTACATTTCGGGGGCACTATTTACGACAGTAATTCGAAAAGTGGAAGAAATTCTTACACTTCAGGAGCTTTACTAAATGTTTTGATGACAAAGCAGGTAGCATTATCATCCGAAACGAATATTGAATTCCTTGTCAAACTTTATAATGTAACGAATAATAAATTTAAGATGCCCTGGCAGTTTATGGATCCTGGTTTTAATGCCACATTCGGCTGCCGGGTACTTTTTTAATCGTAGGATTTTACATGTGCAATACTCTGGCACTCACATTTCGGAAATTGTAGGAGCGGCATGAAAAATAATCGTCAGCATTGGTTTTGTTTTTGGGCATTCTTGTTTGCTTATACCGGCATTGCAGTTGGCCAGACATTGCCGCGTGATCAAATTATTAGTGCATACATTTACAATTTTGCAAAAAACATTTATTGGCCGAATGAAGAATCGCTGCGTGAATTTAATTTTTTGATTATCGGGAAAGATGAAAACATTATCAGGGAGATGCAGAATCTTTCCAAAACCAAGAAAATCCGGGATAAAAGTATAAAAATATCGGTAGCTTCTCAAGAACATGATTTCAGCAACGTTCAGTTGATATTTGTTACCAGAGATAAGTTAAGCAGTGTGGTAAACATATTCGATAAAATAGAGGGGAAGAATATACTGCTGATAACAGACGGGTATTCTGATAAACGGATAATGATGATTAATTTCATTCAGGCGGGAGATGAAAAAACTATACGATTTGAAATCAATAAAGCAAACATATTGAATCAACACCTGATTGTATTGCAGGATATTATTCTTTTGGGCGGCAGCGAGGTTGATGTCGCTTCGCTGTATCGGCAAGGGCAGGAAAGTTTGCGTAAACTTCAGCAGCGTATAGATGGTTTGGAGAATAGCATTGAAGAGAAATCGTTCGAGATAGACAAACAGAAAGAGAATCTTGTTCGTCAGGCAGAAAAGATTAGAGAACAACAGACAATTCTGAATAATCAGGCTGCAGAACTTAGCAAAGGCGAAAATGAGCTGGCCGCAAAAATTAAAGAAATCAATCGGCAACAGGAATTCTCCGATAAGTTATCAATGGAGCTGCTTGCTCAGAATAAAAAAATTGCCAAAGGGAACGATTCTCTTGCGGTTCAAAAACATACTCTTGAAACTCAAATGATGCAAATCAGAAATCAGGAAAACGCGCTGCAGGAAAAAATGAAAACAATTAATAAGCAGCAATTTCGATTGGATTTTCTCTACCTGATAGCTTTATGTACAATCTTCATTTTTAGTATTGTCTATTACCGTTATGCAGTAAATAAAAAACTAAATAAAGAGCTGGAAGTAAAAGTAAATGACCGAACTTTGGAACTGCGAAATTCCAACGATAAACTATCAGTGGAATTACAGGAACGTACTCTTATAGAGGAAGCCTTAAGGCAAAGCGAAATTCATTACCGATATTTGTTTCATCAGAACCCGATGCCTATGCTTGTTTACGAGCTTAGTAATTTGCGCATATTAGCGGTAAATGACGCGTTTATTTATCATTATAAGTACTCACTTGATGAAGCTTTGCTCCTTCAACTATCCGATTTATACCCGGAAGAAGAAAAACCGGCAATTACCGAGTTATCAAAACACCTGCGGGGAATGGAGTATGTGGGTGAATGGCACCATATAACAAAGGATGAAAGAAAAGTTACCATTGAAGTGCGTTCACATGAGCTGACATTCGATGGAAAAACGGCTCGTATTGCGGTAATAAATGACATAACCGAACGAAAAGCGGCTGAACAAGCATTGAAGGAGTATCAGGAGTCGCTGGAAGAGAAAGTAAAGCAACGGACTTATGAACTGGAAATAGCGAAGGAACGCGCCGAGTCGGCTGACAGAACAAAATCGGCATTCCTGGCAACAATGTCACACGAATTGCGAACCCCGCTAAATTCAATCATTGGGTTCACGGGAATATTGCTACAGGAGCGCCCAGGCCCACTGAACCCGGAGCAGAAAAAACAACTTGGCATGGCACAGAATAGCGCTAAACATCTCCTCTCGCTTATCAATGATATTTTGGATATTTCCAAGATAGAATCAGGACAAATGAAAGTTGTTTTGGAGGAGTTCAGCATTTCCGATGTTATAACAAAGGTTGTATCTCTGTGCAATCCATTGGCCCAGAAAAAGAATCTACCCATACATATCAATGTAGACCCTGATATAGACGTGTTAACAAGCGATAAACTGCGTATTCAGCAGGTTCTGTTCAATTTGGTTTCAAACGCAATAAAATTCACTGATTTTGGTTCTGTAAAAATTGAATCGCTAAAATGCGATGATTGTATTCGCGTTAATGTCATCGATTCCGGAGTGGGCATAGAGGAAAATCAATTGGAGAAACTATTTAAACCTTTTATGCAGGTTGATACCGGGTTAACCCGGAAACATGAAGGAACCGGGCTGGGGTTATCTATCTGTAAACACATACTTGACATTCTGGGTGGAAAAATTGAAGTCTCAACCACCTTTGGTTCCGGAAGTACATTTTCAATATTTTTACCTTTACAAAAGGGAGCGTAATATGGGCAATAAAGTTCTAATAATAGAAGATAATGAACAAAATATGTATCTGTTGTCATATCTGCTGGAAAATGAAGGATATGTGGTATTACAGGCTTTTAGCGGTATTGACGGAATTAATGCTGCTATTGAGCAGCAACCGGATATAATTCTACTCGATATCCAATTGCCTGAAATGGATGGCTATACCGTTGCAAAAAAAATCCGCGAAAATGAAAGTCTGCACGATGTTGTAATTATCGCGGTAACTTCTTACGCGATGCCCGGGGATAAAGAAAAAGCACTGGAATCCGGTGCGACAGGATACATAGAAAAGCCCATTAATCCTGATACTTTTATGGCGGAGATGTACTCATTTGTAAAAAACTCATAAGAAATAAAATGTCTGAAAAAATTCTCATTGTTGATGATATAGCAGAAAATATATACCTTCTTGAATACTGGTTGAAAAATATCGGATATGAAGTAATTGCTGCAAGGAACGGTGCAGAGGCACTTGGTTTAGCTCGTATAAATAAACCCGATATGATAATATCGGATATTCTAATGCCCGTAATGGACGGTTTCAGTTTTTGTCGTGAAATAAAAAAAGACAATGCATTAAAAGTTGTCCCTTTTATTTTCTACACATCTACTTACACAGGGCCTTACGATATAGAATTTGGGCAAAGCCTGGGGGCCGATCGATATATCATTAAACCTGAGGACCCGGAACTTTTCGAGCAAATAATACGATCTTTACTGGATGAAGTGAAAGGGAAACAAAGTATTTCTGTTGGAATTGAGGCTCCTGAAGAATCTGTAGTGCTGAAGCAGTATAATGAAACCTTAATTCGGAAGCTTGAAGATAAGATGCTTGAGGCAGAAGAAAATGAAAAGAAACTGCGCAGCTACGTTAAAGAACTGGAAGATACGTTAAAGGAACGCAAAAAGGTAGAAGCCGCGCTTCGTATCAGCGAAGAGAGGTACCGCTCGTTATATAATAATGCCGTGTTTGGATTTTACCGAACCACACCGAAAGGTGAAATTCTACTTATTAATGAAACCCTCGTAAAGATACTCGGCTATGAATCTATTGAGGAAATTATCGGGCGCAATGTCTCGGTTATTGATTTTTTGGAAAAAGGAGAACGAGCCAGGTTTATAGAATACTTCGTTACCGAGAATGAAGTATTTGATTTGGAAAGTACCTGGCGATGCAAAAATGGACATGTAGTGCATGTTCGGGAAAACGCGAAGGCGATACGAAATTCCAAGGGAGAAATTCTCTATTTTGATGGTATCGTGGAAGATATCACCGAGCAAAAACGAATGAAAGATGAGTTGGAAGAAAGCCAGCATTTATTTTTAACTCTCGCTCAACTTTCGCCGGTAGGCATTTTTAAAACCGACCCTTCAGGGGCTACTACCTATGTCAACCCTAAATGGTCAGAATTATCCGGCCTTTCTTCACGTGAGGCAATGGGCGATGGCTGGCTGCGGGCAGTTCACCCGGAGGATAGAGAAATGCTGCAACAGAATTGGACCAAAGATACAGTTGCTAACCACAAATCAACCGCAGAGTATCGTTTCTTAAAATCTGATGGGAGCCTTGTCTGGGTACTGGGTGAAGCAGTTCCGGAAATTATGAACGGAAAACTATGCGGCTATATTGGCACAATCACTAATATTACCGAGCAAAAGTTGCATGAACAACGACTCAGATTCCTTTCCAGAGCCATCGAGCAAAGCCCCGTTTCTGTTGTTCTTACCGATACCGCCGGCAATATTGAGTACGTTAATCCATGTTTTGAAGAAGTTAGCGGATATAGCTCGGCAGAAGTGCTCTCCAAAAATCCCCGGATATTACAATCTGAACATACTCCGCGTGAACTATATTCAAAACTTTGGGAAACAATATCGCAAGGCCATACCTGGAGCGGCGAATTTCTGAATAAAAGGAAGAATGGTGAACTTTATTGGGAGGCATCTTCAATTTCACCCATAGTGGATGAGCGTGGCAATATTACCAATTATCTTGGTATCAAAGTAGATATGACCAAGCAGAAAAAAATATTGGAAGAGTTAATTGCGGCTAAGGAAACCGCGGAAGAAATGAACAAACTGAAATCCAATTTCCTTGCAAATATGAGTCACGAACTTCGAACTCCCCTGATCGGGATTCTGGGATATTCTGAAATACTGCTCGATGAAATTAGTAGTAAAGAATGCCTGCAAATGATTAACACAATCCGTAGTTCGGGCGAACGTTTAAAAAATACCTTGAATATGATTCTTGATCTTTCGAAAGTCGAAGCGAATCAAATACAATTACTCTTGGGAGAACTGGATATCTCGCTGGTTATTTCGAATTGTGTTGAGCTTTTCGCGGGCGTTGCGAAACAGAAAGGATTGTACTTAACAGTAAATGATTTATCCAATAAGTCATTCGCTCTGCTGGATAACCGTCTCTTCGTTGATATTATGAATAACCTGTTAAAAAATGCGGTGGTTTATACAGCAAAAGGAGGAATTACTGTTACAATAAACAAAGAAAAAGTTGAGAATGAAAACTGGATCAGCATAGCCGTACAGGATACCGGGATTGGGATAGATAAATCAAATCATGAACTGATATTCGAAGAATTCAGACAAGTAAGCGAAGGATTATCACGAAGCTTTGAAGGCTCAGGACTGGGCTTGACATTGACAAAAAAATATGTTGATCTGCTGGGCGGCAAGATTGAAGTACAAAGCACTTTAGGCTTGGGTTCCACCTTCACGGTGAAATTCCCGGTATTAGAGAATCAGAGTCAGAAATAATAAATTGACATTAAACCGGCATCAAGAGGAATAACTGCTTTCCGGGTTGACAATGCTCCCCAATATTTTTATTGTGTTTGCGCACCACTATAAAGGCACTAACAAAGCGAGTCCTGTTATTACTGATGATGCCGCCTTACTAAAAACTTTTTGTAGCACCCTTTTCAATCGCCATATGTCAGGCTTCCGGCAATTCTTCGCTCAGTTTTCTTCAAGAAATCGTATATTTATTAAAACAATTATTGGTTGCTATGCAAGATGAAAATATACACGGTCACAAGCCTGCTGACTGTCTGAATTGTGGATACCACTTCACTGCTGAAAATAATTTTTGCCCTGTATGTGGACAAGAAAACCATGATTTACGCGTGCCTTTTAAACATCTTTTAATGGAAACTTTGGAGGGCACCTTGCACCTTGATTCCAAAATTTTCACATCGCTTAAACTTCTTGTCTTGTCCCCGGGAAAACTTTCGTCTGAATTTATCCAGGGCAAACGGGTAACAAATGTACCACCCATTCGACTCTATGTTTTTATTTCGTTTGTATTTTTTCTTGTGTTTAATTTTGTGAATCACTTCAATCAGGGGCCCGAAACCGAGCATGGGCATCATCCGCTTCCATCATTTATAAAGATGGATTCAACCAGCATGGCTCATTTGTCCAATAAATCAGAGACAGAACTTGATTCGGTGATTAATGCTGATAGCACGAGCCGCAGTAAATTTGATCATATCTTATTGCATCAGCTTGCCCGCATCATTAATGAAGGTATGGAAGCCTATACACACACACTGATAAAGTATGTTTCGTATGCAATGTTTTTCCTTATGCCGCTCTTTGGTTTTTACGTTTATCTGTTGAACAGGAAATCATTTTATATAGATAACCTTGTTTTTTCAATACACATTCATTGTTTTTTATTTTTGATGATGACCGTGTATTTTCTTACAACCTTGATATATTCAAGTGATCTATTGCTATTTATATTCAACATCAGCGGTATATTCTATTTGCACCGAAGTCTGCACACAGCATTTCCGGCTTTGAAGAAATCGGTCTCTCGAACTTTTGTTCTTGCAGTAATCTATTTCTTCACTGTAGCCATTGTGTTATTAAGTGTAATTGTATTAAGCCTGATATTCTTTTAGTTATTAATAGGAAATGTGTTTGCTTCGTATAAGTTGTCTGCAAACTGTTGAAAGTTAACAGCACAGTACGTACTGATAACTACCGCGTATCAACTAAACTTAGCAAAGAGATAACCTGAGCTTTACTTAAATGGCTGCCCGAGTTTCGTAAAGCAGCCATTTAATGATAAAACAAGATCGGGTATCTGTGAAAAACCGCCCCCGGGTTTTACCGAACAACTATTTTTTTCGAAATGTATTTTTAATTTTTGAAAATATTATTGTTACCAATATCTTTTTTCGAGGTATTGCATTAAGCCCCTGTAATGCTTTTCAGACCAGAGTAACCGATGCAGTAAATACTGGGGCGTAAGCATCCGGTACTTTTCCGGTTCTTTGAGCTGTGACTTCCACGCGTCACAAACATTTGTTGCATGTTGCCTCAAGCCCGGTGAGGTTATCTTATATCGCAGAGCAATATTATTTTCCGGGACAACATCAATATGTATCCAATCGTTGGCGTTCAATTCATCCACACCATGCTTAACCATCTGCCATGCAAGAAGAGTTTGTCGCATCATCTGGTAAAATGGTTCGTAGAATAGATCCCGCACAACAACAGTTTGCTTAAACGGCGAATTAATATCCTGAATAAGATCTGTATATCGTTTCAGTCGCACTTCCCCGGAACCAGGCTCATCCGCGAGGCATTCATTACCATATTTCTCGGTGTATTTCCACTCAATAAAAACAATAATTTTTCTGCCATCGCTCAATTTTCCGCTCATCATTGCATCAATGGAAGTACAATTCGCGCCCCTGGTAAGTTTTTCACCTTCATTTAGGTATGAACCCTTGCTGATCACTTCGAACCCGATGTAAGCTCCTTCAAAATCAGGGCAAGCCTCGGTAAATCGGGAATCGATTACCTGCAAAACATCCAGGGCAGCAGAGGCATCATATCGTAAGAAAAATAAATGATTAAGGCAGCATACTTGTGATGAAAGCATGTGTCCGGTGGGCATCTTTTTCTTAGCGGCATCTTTTGTGGCCCCGTCCTCATCCTTACTCTCCCCTCTCTCTGCCCGCCACCAGGAGATGCCGTTATCGGCAAAATACGTCAATATGCCTTTACGGTATTTCTTGTATAGATTAGCCTCGGGTACGGACAAAATCTCCGATGGCTCATTCTCAATTCCTCTGATCTCAAGTTCAGCGGCAATATTTTTTGCCCTGCTCCGCTCACGTTCCTTATATGGAATGTACCCCATAATTTCCTCTTTTCAGTGATGGTAATAATTTCTATGCAACATACAAAATTATAACTCGTTTTACGTATCATTGAATGATATTGATAATGCGTCAATTTAGCTAAATAAACTTTTCCCTACAAAAATCATCGATTAAATAAAAAAAAGGGATAGCAGGTACAATTGCTATCCCTTCATTTACATCAGTTCATCGCTTCACTTCTCTTAGCCGCACCATCCTCATCGAAAACATGTTCCTGTCACTCTGCTAATTTGTTGCTAATTCTCCAAGTTCCTGCTGCTCTTCAAGGAGCAGCACTTTTTGAATATCCACCAGAAATAAAAGCGAATCCTGTAGTTTCGCAATTCCCATTATCAGATCCTGTTTATTACCCTGGAAAATGCCCGGCGGCGGCGGAGTGATTGCCGCGGGAAGTTGAATTACCTGGTTTACTGAATCAACGATAAATCCGATACTTCTATTATTTACCTCGGCAATAATCACTACAAGGGAGTCGGACGCAGTTGCTGGGGGCAGCCCCATGCGCGCCCTCATATCAATAACAGGAATTATTCTTTCCCGCAGATTAATAATACCAACTACATATTCAGGGGCATTGGGCACCTTAGTTATACTCTCCTGACGGATGATCTCCTGTACCCGGGATATCTCGATTGCAAATTCTTCACTTTCCAGTGAAAAGCTTACGTATTGCCGGGTGGCTTCTGCTTTGTTAAATTCTTCTTTCATGGTATATACTACCTTCCCTGCAGCAGTCGTTGCCCGGGTGCTCCACCGACTCTGGCGGTGCCAGTTCTGCGGGTATCTGCCAGCCTGAAGGATGATATTAATTGCTGCAGATTTTCCGTAAGCCTGTTAAGGTCATCGGAAGCCCGGGCAATTTGTGTTGTACCGGCGGCATTTTCATTGGTTATACCGCTGATAGTCTCTATATTCTTGCTTATCTGTTCGGCAGCGGCAGATTGTTCTTCACTGGCAGCAGCTACCTGCTCAATAAGACCCGCAACACTCATATTGACATCGAGAATCTGACCGAGCACACGAGAAATTTCTTCGGTTAATTCAAGGCCGCCTCTTACAGATTCACCAGCTTCTTTCATGGAATCATCAGCTTCTCTGGCTTCTTTTTGTACGCCCTTTATAGTAGCGGCAATTTCTTTGGTCGCTTTCGTTGTTTGTTCTGCCAATTTTCGTACTTCATCGGCAACAACCGCGAAACCTCGTCCCTGCTCACCGGCCCGGGCAGCTTCTATTGCAGCGTTCAGCGCCAGCAGGTTCGTCTGATCCGCTATATCATCGATTACCTGGGTTATTTGACCAATCTGCTCTGTTTTTTCCGCCAATGCAGAAATAATATTTCCCGTTAAGCGGGTAGAGCTGACAATCTTATCCATTCCTTCTTTTGTTTCTTTAATCTTGGCAGCGCCATCTTTAGCCTGCGAAGATGCCAATTTGGATTTTTCTGCCGCCATTGCAGCATGTCTGGAAGTTTCGATTGCGGTTTTTGCCATTTCTTCAATCGCGCCTGCAATTTCAGAGGTTTGCATGCTTTGTTCCTGGGCACCGGCAGCAAGCTCTTCGGCTGATGAAGATATCTGGGTTGTTGCGCTTGCAGTTGCTGCAATTGCTTCGGTAACATTGGAAAGTACGTCGCTTAATGAAATACTTACCGTATTAATATTTTCTTTAATGGTATTGAATGATCCGTTATACGACCCCGCCATTTGTCCACGTAAATCGCCATCCGCAAGGCCTGCTAAAATATGCCCTGCCTCTTCAAGCGGCGTACGCACTGCAAGCAAAGTATCATTAAGTCCCACTATCAACTCACGGTAACTTCCTTCATAGCGGGATTCGTCAGCATGAAAATTCAGCTCACCCTTGCGGGCATGATCAACAACTTTTTGCGATTCACCAATGGTAAGTTTAATGCTATCCACCGCCTCTTCAACAGCTTTTACCGTTCCCTGAATTTTCCTGATAATTTCGTTTATTCCTTTTGCAAGAATTCCCATTTCATCAGTACTGTCGATTTCGAGTAATTTGGTACCCGTTGCAATTTTAATATTCATATCGCCCGTGGCAAGTTGTTTGCCACCCTTAAACAAATTATCAACGCAAATTGTATTCAGGCTTTCGATACGTGACATAATCTGCTGCACAGACTCGGAAAGATACCTCGAGAGGCGCGAAGCAGCGTATATAGCCACTACTATACCTAACAAAAGTATTACTACGATAATATTTCGCTGGCTGTTGGCGAGCGAGTTATTATCCTTATTTGTCATTTCAGCCGCGTCTTCATTCAGTTTTACAATTTTTTCTATTTGCGCTTTTACCACTATCGCGCGGGGAACCATTAATTCCAATGGTTTTAATGCATCCGTATAATTCTTTGCTCTCACGAATTGTACAAATGTTTCTGTCGGCTCATAAAAAGTATTCAGGTCGCTTACAAGTGTTTCATATTCCCTTTTATCGTTCTCGTCAATGAAAGTCCCCTCATAGGCATTCGAATTTTTCCGAATACTATTTTTAAGATTTTCAATCTTACCTATACTCTGTTGTATTTTTTCTTCAGAGCCGGCATTCCCTTTAAGAATCTCAATATTAGCATATCTTACCTGGAGGCGGATTTCCTGAAAATCTGTTGCTACACGCGAAATATCGGCTATCCCTAACGTGTTATTATTATACAATTCCCTGCTGCCATCATTCAACTTAAAGATGGCAATTAGCGCGCTAATGCCCAGGATTATACTAATTACTATCAGTAAGCCGAAGCTTGCCATTAGTTTATTTCGGATGCTCAGGTTTTCAAACCATTTCATATTTCATTCCTATTCTTTTGTGGTTAATACACCTTTTATTGATAGATATTCTTGTTGTATCACTACCCTCACAACTCAAAATTCTATCCCCTGAGTTATCGATTTGTTCCCCCCTTTACTAATGGGTAACCCGAACTCTATAATAGTTCGATACTTATTTCTTCGGGAAATTTTCAGGTAACCGTTAAAGCGGTTAATTATGGATTGAACTATAGCAAGCCCCAGCCCAATCCCTTCCTGATTCATAGACTCTCTGTCGAATTGGTTAAACACATGTATTTGATCAGGTTCAATCGCAGGTATTCCCACGCCGCAATCAGCAACAACTGTCACATAATAATTCCCCCTCCTGAATGCACTAATGTTGACCGGAGTGTTTACTGCCGAAAATTTTACCGAGTTTTCAATTAATTCTTCCACGAGTTTTATATAATATCCATGGGGGATATGCACATTTGCAGGTCTACTATGGACCTTTATATCTTGTTCTCTGCCAAATTCTGAAGCTTTTTGTAGTAATGCGTCTTTAAGGTCCGTGGGATTAACCCGGTAGTTATCCTCATAAATACCGTGAGTAAGAGTATCGTTGTTCAAATCCACTAATTCCAAATACAGCAAATATTTCTCCAACCGACGGCGAAGCCTGTTCCCCGCGTTCCGAATACTTTTACCTAAAAAACAAACTTCTTCGGGATGTAAGGCCCTGCCTTGCGTTTCGATAACTTCTGCGAAACCAAGAATACCATGTAATGGGGTTCTAAGTTCATGCGGAACTTTACGTATGATGGAGTAATGGACTTCGTGAATATAAGAGAGGATTCTCTCGTATTTGGCCAGTCTTGCAGAAATAGAAGAATGTAACTCGAGGAAGGATGCCGAATTATCCAACGCATCATCAGCGCCTAATGACATAATTTTACGGAATCCGTCAACACCCAGATCAGCAATTACAATAAGCGGAATGCATGATGTAAGTGAATTTTTTTGTAGTTTTTCGAGCAATGCATAGCCGTTGTGCAGTGCACGCTGTACATTTAGCAGAATTAAATCAGGCAGGCGTTTAACCGCAATGTTGTAACCTGTGTGGCAATCCTGAGCAAATAATATTTCAAATTCTCTTTTAGGAAGTAAGTTGAGGTGTTTTCGTAATGCCATATCGACCTCAACTACTAAGATAGTATGCATAATAAGTTCACATTAAAATGCGAAATTATAATGCATTTGCTTAGTAGAATATAAAAATGGAACTAACAGTCGTATTTATGTTCCCAAGTGCGTTTTTTTGTTCCGGACAGTTAAATAGCCGGAATTGAAACTATTTAACCATTTTCTTCCTAAATTTTTGAGCATAGCTTCTGCTAACAATAATGGGATCCTTTATATCTTTAAGGTATATATAGAATCCGGCATTATGTAATTTTTCTGTTTTCCGAATGAACTCAAGATTAATAATAGATGACCTGTGTACCCTGAAGAAGGAATTGGCGGGTAAAATCTCCTGCCAATAATTTAATGACTTACGCACTAAACTGGTTTCCTTGTTCGCGAAGAGTATCAGGGTATACTGGCGGTTCGCGGTAATGGACACTATATCTTTAATTTTTACTGCCTGGCTCGCGTTACCAATTTGTACAATAATTGTGTCGTCGGGGTGAAACGATTCTTCCTTCGGTGCATGACCTTTCTTGGCGGAAAGAACATGCAAAACATCACTTTTCTTTAGACGTGTTTCAATAGATTGTAACAGATCATTCAAATCATATGGTTTTATCAGGTAATCATCGGCACCAAGCTGCATGCCATGCCGTATATCATTTCGTTCTGCCTTGGCAGTAAGAAAAATAAATGGAATAGTCTTGGTCACAATATCTGTTAGTAACTCCTGCAATACTTCAAAGCCATTTTTCCCCTCCATCATTATATCGCATAGAATCAGATCAGGTTTTTCTTCACGCGCGGTAACAATACCATCAATTCCATTCTTCACCGCGATAACTCCATACCCCTCTTCAGTAAGCAGCGAAACTAAATTCGCCCGTACATCAGGGTCATCTTCAATGATCAGTATTTTCCGTTTCATGTATTTCCGTTGGGATTGTAATAATGAATTTTGTACCCGAACCCTCACGCGACTGGAAAGAAATTCCACCACGATGCAAATCTACCGAATGCTTCACAATCGACAGGCCAAATCCGGTACCAACGATATCGCCGGTATTCCGAGCCCGAAAAAACGGCTCAAATAGATGAGACCGTTCTTTTTGGGGAATGCCAATGCCTTCATCGGTAATGGTAATCCTGAGTAGTTTCTCTCTTGCAATAAAATCGATCTTTAACTTTACCTTCCCCCCTTCCGGTGAGTACCGAAAGGCATTCGAGAGCAGGTTTTGCAAAATCCGCTTTAATAATTTAATATCAAAATAATAAAACTGCTCACTTGGCGTATATATAAAATCAAATGAATGTGATGGTGTTATGTATTGACCTATCTCTTCAATAATGTCAAGGCACAAGCCATGAAGATTTTCATATTGCGGGTTAAAGGATGTTTTTCCGCTTTCAACTTTATTAATGGTCAGTATATCATCCAACAATCGTGTTAAATTTCCGATCGATCGGTTAATACGTTCAAAATGTTCCTCAAACAATTCATCGTTCCACCTGTCTTTATAGCGCCGAATCATCTGGATTGATGAGAGAACCGAAGTAAGAGGAGTGCGAAATTCGTGCGATGTGGTGGAAATAAACCGCGATTTCATCTCGCTTAGTTCTTTTTCCTTTTCCAATGATTTATTAAGCAAATATTCTATTTGTCTTTTTTGTTCAAGCTGTTCATGCAATTTTTCATTCAATTCAGAATACTCTTTTGTGCGTACCCGTACAAGCTCCTCCAAATGCAACCGGTAGTTTTCCAGTTCTCTTTCGGAATTTTTTTTATCCGTAATATCATTTGCCTGTAGTAAAATACATTTTTCTTGATTAATAGTTATAAGAGTACCCGAAGTCTGCCCTAATCGGATATCACCATTTTTACAGCGGAATTTAAATTCATATTCTTTCACCTGCCCGTCTTTTACAAGCATTTTCAAGAACTCATTACGTTTATTAATATCATCCCAAATCTGCAAATCTATGGCATTTGCACCTATTAACTCGCTTCGCTCGTACCCCAGTGCCTGCAAAAGGTTTTCATTAACATCTAAATAGATGCCTGTCTCGAAGGAACTGATCGATAAGGCAGTGGGGCTGTGTTTAAATGCCTTTGAAAATTTATTTTCACTTTCCTGAAGGTTTCGCAGTATTAACATTCCGGTCAACCCGTCAGCAAGGCGGCGCCCTATCTCCTGAAGTAGATTTAATTCTTCGGGAGTCCAGATCCTGTCATACAAGCACTGATGCAAACCAAACCCCCAGGGTTTATCTATTTTCGGATAAAGTGCTGTACAAATAAGTGCTCTGAAATTATAATCCTGACAGAATTTCTCCGAGAGTGTGTATTGGCTTCCCCTGCCAAAAGTAACCGGATAGTCGTACGTACGGGCCAATAGATTCACTCTTCTTACTTCATCATCCATCGGAATTTTTTTGAAATATTGTTGGTCAGATTCAGCGAACTCCGGCTTTGTATAGACCTTAACCAATTCCCAATATTCTGCCTCTGGGTCACAGGGATAGATTACCCAGGCACGGTCGCAGTTAAATAATCGCACTACAACTTTCAGGGTTTCCTGAATCATGGTATCAAAGTCTTTTGAGGAATGAATGGCAGTGTTTATTTCATTCATGTTCTGAAAGAAGACAAGATTAGCATTACGTTCTGCTTCTATCCGTTTCCTCTCGGTAATCTCGGTAAATATAGTTGCAAACCGATTTTCCTCCGGCGGGGTGGTTGTAATTAAAAACCACCGATTTTCAGGGGCGTGGTAATATTCCGTTTTTACCGGTGTTTTTATTGCCGCATGTTCTTTCCACCATTGCCGTATCATCGAGCTACTCATTGAATACAACTCAGTTGCTGTTCTTCCAATCACCTGAGTATCTTTATACGGCGTATGTTTATAAAAGCCCTGGTTTACGTCAATAATAATATAATCAACAATATCACCCTGCTCGTTGGTAATAACTTCATTAATGGCTACTCCTTCTTCCATCAGGTTAAAGAGTGAATAGTACCTTGCTTCACTTTGTCTTAAAGCCAACTCAGCTCTGCGGCGCTCATCTTTATTACGAAGAATAATTATGGCATTAGCAATGTTAAAAGTAATTTTATTCAGTAATTTAATCTCTTCCGCATCAAACATATTTGGCTGATCTGAAAAAATGGTTATCACTGCAAAAACATGTAAGCTGCTATCACGAAGTGGAAGCGAAACAACCGAGCGACAGCCGGCAAGCAATGCCATATCCCGCCATTCATAGGGAGTATTCGCCGCGAGTAAATCATGAACAAAGGTCATGCTCCCCTCTTTTATTGCAATCAAAGCCGGATCGTGCTCGCCCTTCGCGAATATTTTACACATATCACTCATTTCCAAAATATGCGTTACACTTTCCGCCCATGCAAGCGGATAAAGGCACTGTTCTTCAGTTGAATTAACCAAACCAATCCATGCAAATTTATAGCCTGCTTCATGGCATAGCAATTTGCATGTTTCTTCCATTAGTATTTTTTCCTGTTGTATGTTCGAAGCTATTTGAATAACAGCCCTGATAACTTTTAATTTCCTGTTTATTCGTTCAACCAGTTGCTCGCTTTTTTTTCGCTCGGTTATATCTATCAGTGTTGAAAGAAAATGCACTTTACCATCGAGTAGAATCTTATTGGCAGAGTTTAAGATTGTAATCGTTTCGCCATCTTTTCTGCGCATCTCCATTTCGTAATTGTATAGCGACTCATTCCGCTGAAGGATCATAGTAATGTTTTCGACATCCGCGATATCATAATATAATTCGAGGTCGTTGGTTGGAACCCCAACAATTTCGCTGTAGTTATAGCCCAGTAACTTCTCGAATGCTTTATTAATATCAACAATTTGTTTATCCTCCTGTCGATAAATAGCAATTGCCATAGGGCTTTGCTCATATGCTGCAATATACCTTTTGATTCGTAACGAATCCTGTTCCCCGTATATTACATCACCTTTCGCTCCAATCTCCAATTCAGTTGCAGCAGCTTGTTCAGCTCTATATGATGAATCTCCATTTTCCAAAATCTGAATTGCAGGAAAGTTCCGGATTATATTATATAATAGATGAGATGTATATTCGATAAAGAGAGAGTACTCGGATGGTATAGGCGAAACCGCCCCTTCACTAAGCAATACTCCTACTACTTCCTGATGAGCACATAAGCGAATACTGGTATATTCAGCTATAGCGCCTTTATCCCCGAGGAAGTTCACATTGAGTTTAATCGCTTGTTCAGTAATTAACCCTGTGTATTCAAATAGAGGGTAAAGACTTTCCGAATCAGAAAAAAGTGGCGATACTTGAGAGCATAGCAAATCGGTATAATACAACCGATTACCCATTTTATACAGGAGAAACATATTCTGCCCTCCAAGAAGCGCGTAACTATTCTTTACTATCGCGCATGATAGTTCTTTAAGCCCTCGAGCCGAACTTACTTTTTTAATAGCATCCATTGCTTTCTGCAACAGAACTTCCTTAGCCTTGTGAGTCATCACCATAATAACACGAATGGGTTAATTGACAATTAGAATTGACAGGATACACTGCCCAAGAAATTCCCCAGTTTGCCGCCCTGATGATGTGCTCCCCGAACAATCATGCAACAATAAAATTCGAGATGCAATATATCAAAAAAATAAAATCTTTCGTATAGTTATTACCAAATGGGCTCAAATACCTGATATCGGGAAGTGGTTCCTAACCGGGAAGGCGCGTTCTCACCATTGCAGGTAACTATTTATTAATGGCAAAATCTCCAGCAGTACTACAGTTCGTATTATAGGCTGTTCAATTAATTCCTCGTTCCATGTTTCAAATAAAGCGAGCTGTTTTTGTAATAAATCCCGCAATTCATCAAAGCTTACTACTTTCTTCCCCGACTGCATAAAAATTCCTAAAGCATATTTAGCCATATCTACCATACCCTGACTAATACCAATATTTTTTTGAGCCGGGAAATGATCTTCATCAAACGCGATGCGAATGAATCCCGAGTTTTCAAGGATACGGATTGCGGTACTTCGCCAAAAATCCGGATGTACAGCAACATATCCGTTCTCAAATGAATGTTGCATTGCCCGCTCAAGCGAAGCTCTCGTTATATATTCTAAATACGTAAAACCGCAGGCCCCATTGGTTTTCTCCTCAAGGAACCGTTCGGCAAACAATGACCTGATAAACTGCATGGCCGGGGTAATTTCAAGTTCTGGTAATTTTTTCCAATTTGGCAATAACATCACTTTATTCTTTCTTCTCTGTATGGTTTCTATAAAATAATCTGGGCTGCGTTTTCTTTATCGGTAAGCGAATAAATCCGACAAGCAAAGTCTAATATTTCTTCCGGCAGTATGTATTCAAGAGTTATACTTTTTTTATAGTCGGTAGTATTATTATAGCGCCCTGACTGAGTATGCTTTGCTAGTACTCCGCCGGTATATATTTCCACTCCGGAATACTCCCGATTCGCCGAATCAATCAGAATTGGTTTATTTAGATCAATTGCAGGGGACCCTTTGGCATAAGTTACCAAATATGTAACTCTTACAATCTTCTTCCTTTCCCGGTCATTAATTACTGAATCCGAGTAACGTTTTTCAGGAATAACTGACTCATGTACATCTACTATTTGCCAATGGGAGTCTACAAATATTACTTCCCCCGATAAACCGGCTTTCTGCTGATCCTGGGAATAATTACCGATTCCCCTGTTTTCGGCTTTTTTGCCCCAGATAACTGCGAAATTTAATCCGGCGAGCATACAGAGAATAATTATCCGTACTGATGCATTGCCGGTTATGCTAAGTAACTCACGGGAAATATTTGCAAAAGCTTTCATTTTTCACTATTCCTTATTTTTTATAAGCGGATTCAACAGTTTCATTTATTAATCAATAAAAAATGTTATACCAAAATATTGCAGTTGCTCTCTGCTTATGGTATCATTCAATGATACTCTTTGGTTAAGGCAAAATGGTAGTGTATCTTTGTATTAGAACAAAACAAGTATTCTATGTCTGAACTTCGCATTAAAATCAAACGACAAATAGAGATTGTAGGTCTTGTACTGGCTTACCCCGGCATCTATACAACTTTTGATCTGGAAGATATTTTTGATTGTACTTCTATAACTATTAAAAGGGATTTGAGTGATATCAGGTCGCTCGGAATCACCATTCATTCCATTCCGCGAAAAGGAGTAGCAATCACTTCGGGCCTAACCCCCGATCTGGTAAAGCAATTATTAAGCGAATATGCCCTTACATCGCGCACTGGCGGAACTCTGGTAACGGCAGCAGGTCTGTTGGCCGGCGCCTTACACGAAAAGGCTCTCGTTACGTTTACTCTGCTACAGCGTGCTATTGACGGGAAAAAGATGGTGCGTTTGAGTTACAGGAAAGATGCAAAGGCAGGATCCCTTACTCGAATTATTGCTCCTTTGCTGTTGTTCGAAAAGCAATGCGAGTGGCGCCTGCTCGCGGATGAAAATGGCAAACGAAAGCAGTTCTTACTTCAGAAAATGATCGATATCGAGATTTTACCCGAAAAATCCGTCTCCATGCCGGAGACCGATTTCAATCATCTTGTAGAAAGTTCCTTTGGGGCATGGGTAAGTGAGAAAAGCCTGGAGGTAAAACTTTTGTTTACCAGGCAATGGCTGGCCGGAGGAAAGGTGCCTTTACTGGCTGAGAACCAGAGCGTAGTTATTAACAGTAATGGAACTGCCGAAGTTACCTGTCTCGCTAACTCTTTGGAAGATGTGGCACGTTGGGTAGTTGCCCGTGGTGGAGAAGTTATTGCACGAAGTCCTGAAGAGCTCGTTAATATGGTAGTTCATTATGCCAGTTGCTCTGTTAAGGCTCACGAGTCATTACAATAGCACCAGAGGATTTTGTGCATTTACCACGAATATTATCCGAAGAGAAACCATTGCGGTTGAATGGTATAAAGCAAATGAGGCGGTATACTGTTATTTACTCAACTTGTATGCAAATGTTTCTACAAAACTTCCGCGCATTTCCCTTTACGCTTGTAGTACTATTTCTCATATCGCCGCAATTACTTGAAGCACAAAAACTCGACCCCTTGAAAAAATGCTCGCAGTATATTATAAAGAACTGGCAGGTAAAGGATGGGCTCCCTCAAAACTCTGTAGTGAGCATTTACCAAACCGCTGACGGCTATATGTGGTTTGGTTCATATGAAGGATTGTTCCGCTTCAACGGAGTTCGTTTTACGGTATTTACAACTGCAAATCTGCCACAGTTAAAAAGCAACAGAATTGTTGCGTTATGCGAAGACGATAATAAAGTTTTATATATTGCCACGAGCAAAGCCGTTATCCGTTATAAAAACGGACGGTTTGAAGATGTTATCTGTAACTTCAGGAATAACAGCGAATTCGTAATGACGGGGCACCTGCTAAAAGATAAATATGGTACACTCTGGGCACAAACCGATGCAAACCGGCTGTATAAGCTGGAAAAAGACAGGTTTACTGAAGTATGCTTCGAAAACAAAACAAGCCCTGATTTTTATTATACTATGATAAAAGGAGGGGACGGCTGTATATATATTAACACGCGTAACAAAGTTTATTGCTTTAATAATTCAGGCATAACATCGTATGACTACAAAAAGCTTCTTCCAAACAAGGTGGTTTTAGGTCTGGCATCAGAACCGGGCGGAACAATTTCTATAATTTGTCAGGGCACTATCTTTTCACTTAGCAAACACACGTCACAGCCATTCGCGTATAGAGAAAATTTTCCCAATGTTTTCACCCGGGATTATAACGGTGCTATTTGGACTGCAATGCCCGATCTGACCCGCTACACTGCCACTACAGCAGAAAATATGAATCTTACTTCGGCTATTGGTAAAAACATAATAATTTGCGTGTACTTTGATAGAGAAGGCAATATGTGGGTGGGTACCGATGGTGCAGGGCTTTTTAAAATTTCAGAACCAAAGGTTAGTTTCCTATCTCGTGATGAAGGCTTGAAGGGTGATGTGGTTTGGAGCGTTTGCGAAGATAACAACGGTACTATCTGGTCAACTTCCATGCAATCGGTTATAGGCAAAATCACCAACTCGAAAATTGAGAATATCCCCCTTCCTTCTCCCGCGGCCCGCATGTATTTCATTGCAGCGCTTCCACTGCATGATGGCAGCGTTTCCATCGCATGCTCAAAAATCATGCGGCTATCCTCAAAGGGCCTGGAAAATATGTTCCCGCAACATTCGAATATTCAGGGTGTACAGGCACTATATGAGGATGAAAATGGCACAATATGGGGAGGAAGTGTTTTTAGCGGCCTTTACATTATCACTAAAGACTCTTGCAAACATATTGATAAGAGCAAGGGGATTCTACACGGCTATATCAGTGCAATTACGGGTGACAGGCATGGCAACGTATTTGTGGGTTCCCGGGGAGGATTACAGATTTTTCACAGTGGCCGTCTTATGCAAAACTTTACAATCCAAAACGGGCTTTCTGATGCATGGGTTAGAACGTTATTCTATGATTCCCGGGGATCTCTCTGGATTGGAACAGATTATGGCCTTAACAGATTAGATAAAGGGAAAATTATTAGTTACACAACCTCGCAGGGGCTGTATAATAATGTCTTTCATACAATTCTGGAAGATAACTCCGGTAATCTTTGGTTTAGCTGCAATACGGGTATATACTCTGTCCCAAAGAGTCAATTCTTCCAATTGGATCAAAAAAAGATTTCTCATGTACATTATACCTTATATACCCGTGCCGACGGATTAAAAAGCGAAGAAGGGAATGGAAGTACTCAACCGGCCGGCTGGAAAACCAAAGATGGTCGTTTGTTATTTGCTATGTCAAAGGGTATCGCGGTAATCTCTCCGGAGAAGATGTCTAAGAACACTATTTCTCCTCCGGTATTCATTGAAGATGCAGCAATTGATGATTCCGTTTTTTCAATTACCTCTACCGGTAAAACACTTTCACTAACACCGGGCAACCATAATCTGAGTTTCACGTTTTACGGATTAAGCTACAGCAATTCAAATCGCAACAACTATTCTATTATTCTCAAAGGCTTTGAAGATAAGTATCGTGTTATTGGCAATAAAAACGAGGCCACTTATACAAATATTCCTCCCGGCGAATATACATTTATTGTTCTTGCCAGCAATAATGACGGCATTTGGAATCGGTTGGGTGATTCATTGGTCATAAAAATCCCGAAACCATACTACGCTACAATTTGGTTTCAAACCGGTACGGGTTTATTTTTTATGATTCTGGTTGGTTTTGCTGTATTCAAAATATCGCAGATAAAATCGCGCAGGAAAATGCTTCAGATGGAGCACGAGATAAAAATTGAGCGGGAAAGAACGAGAATATCGAAGGATATTCATGATGAAGTCGGATCAAGTTTAACTAAAATTTCAATTCTTGCAGAACTTGCAAAAAGGCAAAAAATTGAAGAAGGGAAACTATCTGAACAGTTACAGAAAATTTCACTCCTTTCACGTGAGGCAATAACAAATGTAAGTGAAATTGTTTGGGCAATGAATACCCGCAACGACGGGCTCAATAATTTCGCTGCCTATGTTCGTGAATATATACAAAAGGAGTTGGAAGATACCAACATTGAATGCGATATAAATTTCCCTGATGAGCTGCCGGAACTTTCTCTTAGTACAGAGCACCGGAGAAATCTATTCTTAATAATAAAAGAAATAGTACACAATTGTATTAAACATTCCAACGCGACCCGTTTTACTGCATCAATCGAGTTTGCAACGGATGCGTTTACACTTATCTGTAGAGATAACGGGAAAGGTTTTGAAATTGGAAACACATCCTCCCATGGAAACGGCTTAACCAATATGTCTGAACGGGCAGGGATGGCCGGTGCGGAAATTCAAATCTTATCGGCAGATGGCATGGGTACTGAAATACGAATCACGCTGCGAAATACAACTTTTGTTTGATTTCACTTTTCGGAATAATTTGTAAATTGACACGATGGTTGATATGAAAAAAATCTCCGTAGTAATTGTTGAAGATGAAGATGAAATTAGATCAGGCATAACAGAACTGATTAATCTTGCATCAGATATAGAGTGTACCGGCTCATTTAATAATGGGCTTGAGGCTTTTCAGCAAATACCTTCCTTACCGGTAGATGTTGTTCTCATGGATATTCAGATGCCAAAAATGAATGGCATCGAATGTATCAGGCGGTTAAAGGATGAACTACCTGATTTACAGATAATGATGCTCACTGTGTACGAGGATGAAGATAAGATATTTGAATCATTGAAGGCAGGTGCTACGGGGTATCTTCTGAAAAACACCGCTCCAATTAAATTGCTCGATGCAATTAGGGAACTTGCACATGGCGGAGCACCAATGTCGGGAAGTATCGCACGAAAAGTGGTTTCAACTTTTTCAATTTCGAAAAACAATAGCGGGAACGATGAACTAAGCAAAAGAGAAGCGGAAATTCTTGAGTATTGTGCTAAAGGATACCGATATAAAGAAATTGCCGATAAACTATTCATCAGCGTTGAAACTGTTCGAACTCACATACACCGTATTTACGAAAAATTACACGTTCGCTCACGAACAGAAGCAGTTGTAAAGTTCTTAAAAAAATAATAGTGACGGAATATATAAACAGGGCGCAGTTTTCACCACGCCCTGCCATATATTGAGGAGTATTTTTCCCGTTATCCTACTTATCAGGAGCTATCTCAATAAACTCATTTTCTGCATTTCTGACCTATCACCGCAAGTCAACCAATATATTTACCCCATCAGAAAATTTTTCAGCTTCAAAACGGAATTCATACATCCCCAAAGCAATATACCCCCAACCAGAGTTTTCACTTCATTCCCCAACCTATCATAAACTTTTCCAGCCACCGTTTGCGGAGTTCCCACTATAAGCCCAATTACCGTGGAAGGATTAATTGGATTCAGTAATTTTGCTCCAAATTACATAGCAACGTATGTTCAGGCTGCATCCTTCCAGTTATGGCACCAAACTCAATAAAGTTTTGCCATAGTAATCTATTTCCTATAGCAACTAAAATTACCCTGAAGTTTTCGGACAGCAGCCATCTGCACTTGCAGGGATCCCGACAGGTTTATCTACTCATGATTTCTCAAAATCTGTTGAGTGGTATACACCTTTATGTTTTGTCCATCCATCACCTTACGGGGCAAAGACCGTATTTTGGTTATGGAAATGGAATAGAACCCAAACGCGGATCTGCTCTTCCATTGCGTTTGGGTTCCTATCCCCAGGAATCCCCAAACTACTGCAGCTAACAGAGTACTACTATACTTCACAAAACTTTTATCTGTCTCCCGTACAAAACGTTATCGCTCAAAGCGCCATTTGTTGCGAAGCACGCGAAAAAAGATGAAAAAAAATAGATGAAAAAAACTTTCCGGACAATACAACAAAAGTTGTAAAACACTGTGCCTGGCCAAAGGTGTGCATTGCTGCACATCCACGCCGGGAGCAGGTAGAATGCTAAAGTATTTGTACAGGCTTATGAAATGTCTTCATTGTAGTATATTAGGATAAGATAAATTTTAATAAATTGTAAACCACGTTGGCATTCAGCTGGTTGGTAAAAAAATAGAAGAAAGCGTAGCATGCAGGACGTTAAAATTGCAATGACCGAAAGAAAGAAAATTGCATTGGTGGCCCATGATCATAAAAAAAATGATCTCCTCAACTGGGTTTCGCTTCATAGAGAAGAGATTATAAAGCATCAAATATTTGCAACGGGAACTACCGGCAAATTATTGGAAGAAACTTTGGGTATCGCTATTGAGTGTTTTCAGAGCGGACCATTAGGCGGGGATCAACAAATAGGCGCTAAAATAGTTACGGGTGAAATAGATTTTTTAATTTTCTTTTGGGATCCTCTCGAACCACAATCGCATGACCCGGATGTTAAGGCATTATTGCGTATGGCAGTAGTATGGAATATACCGGTGGCAAATAATCTTGCTTCTGCCGATTTCCTGATATCTTCACCACTAATGAACCAGGAATATGATCGTTATATACCCGATTACAATACGTACCGAGCAAGAAAGATTGATTTAGGACAGCACTAAAATCAGTGTAAACCTCATTCACTACCGGTGAGTGAGGTTTACAATATACACCACAGTGTGCTTTTTAAAAATTCTATTTATTATTTCCTTTACGACGAACAACAAACTTCGTCCCCGGTCTATTTTCTTTTCTTTCCCCTGAATGAGAATTCCCTCCCTGCCCTTCGTCACGTTTCTTATTTCCATATCTCTTCTGATCACGTCCGAAACGTTTTCCTTCGGGTCTGTCATCGCTATTGAAGCGCTTGCGTTCGGGCCTGTCGTCACGGTCGAATCGTTTACGTTCGGGCCTGTCGTCGCTATTGAAGTTCCTGCGTTCAGGTCGATCATCGCTGTTAAAGCGCTTGCGTTCAGGTCTGTCGTCGCTGTTGAAGCGTTTGCGTTCCGGTCTGTCGTCACGGTCGAAGTGCTTACGTTCGGGCCTGTCGTCGCTGTTGAAGTGCTTGCGTTCGGGCCTGTCGTCACGGTCGAAGCGCTTGCGTTCAGGTCTGTCGTCACGGTCGAAGTGCTTACGTTCGGGCCTGTCGTCGCTGTTGAAGTGCTTGCGTTCGGGTCTGTCGTCGCTGTTGAAGCGTTTACGTTCAGGCCTGTCGTCGCTATTGAAGTGCTTACGTTCCGGCCTGTCGTCGCTATTGAAACGTTTGCGTTCCGGCCTGTCATCACGGTCGAATCGTTTTCGTTCAGGTCTGTCGTCACGGTCGAATCGTTTACGTTCGGGTCTGTCATCGCTGTTGAAGTGCCTGCGTTCGGGTCTGTCGTCGCTGTTGAAGTGCTTGCGTTCGGGTCTGTCGTCGCTGTTGAAGCGTTTACGTTCAGGCCTGTCGTCGCTATTGAAGTGCTTACGTTCCGGCCTGTCGTCGCTATTGAAACGTTTGCG
>JAJTBZ010000052.1 GCA_021286645.1 Ignavibacteria bacterium | reverse complement strand
CGGGGATGCAAACCAATACTTGGTTCATCGAGTACATAGAGAGTGCCAACCAAAGAAGAGCCAAGCGCTGTTGCCAGGTTAATACGCTGTGTTTCTCCTCCTGAAAGAGTAGAACTAATCCGATCCGGAGTAAGATAACCTAAACCTACATCATTCAAATAATTCAGGCGCTTTAATAATTCCTTTAAAACCCGGTCGGCGATAGTTAGTTCATATTCTGTTAATTTCAGTTCCGAAAAAAACTGTAACACCTCTGCTATTGAACGGGCGGTAATCTGATTAATCGATTTACTGTTAATTTCTACTTGTAGGGCCTCGGGGCGCAGGCGGGTGCCTTTACAGGCATGACAAGTTGTATATCCACGATATTTACTTAAAAGTACGCGAATTGGCATTTTATACGTGTAAGCTTCCAATTCCTTGAAGAAATTGTCAATTCCTACATAATTGCCAAATCCTTCGCGGACTAAATCTACCTGTTCTTGCGTTAAATGATTAAATGGAACATTGACAGGAATATTGTATTTCTCGGCATTGCGAATTAGTGCCCGGTTATTCGTGGAGTATTTTGGTGTCCGAAAAGGAGCAATAGCACCATCAACAATGCTTAAAGACGGGTTCGGAATAACCATACCCATATCGATGCCAATTACTTTGCTAAAACCTTGGCAAACCGGACAGGCGCCAAATGGGTTATTGAAGGAAAAAAAACGAGGTTCAGGTTCTTCGTATCGAATTCCGCAACACTCGTAAAACTTGTTAAACTCCGCGAAATAGCCTGTATCGGTATTGATAACTGCAATTCTGTTCTCGCCTTCTTTAAAAGCACCTTCAATTGATTCGCCGAGTTTTTCACGCATTGCGCTCCGGGCGATTTTAAATCGTTCCACAACTACAAATATATCTTTCTTTGTGGGTGGAACGTATTCTTCCTCACTTAAATCAACGAGTCTGCCCTGTGAGTAAATTCTAAAAAAGCCACGCTTTTTCAGTAATGCAATTTCATCCTCAATAGAGCGATCGGGATGCTCATGTAATGGAAACGCGAGAATCCATTTGCTTCCGTTTGCCTGTTGTTCAAGAAAATCTGCAACGGTACCCGTAGTAGCCCGTACAACCTCTTTACCACAGGTGAAACAGAATGTCTTTCCAACCCGGGCATATAACAATCGGAGATAATCGTATATTTCTGTTGTTGTTCCAACAGTTGATCGGCTATTCTTCGAGCCTGTTTTTTGTTCGATGGCAACTGCCGGGCTAATGCCCAGAATCATATCCACATCAGGTTTATCCATGCGTTCAAGAAATTGCCGCGCATATGAAGAGAGGCTCTCGACATAGCGGCGCTGCCCCTCTGCATAGATTGTGTCGAATACCAATGAAGATTTACCACTACCGGAGACACCGGTTACTACGACCAGTTTATTCCTGGGGATATCGATATCGATATTCTTAAGATTATGTTCACGAGCACCACGGATGGTGATCTTTTTCTCGTCTTTCGTAGATTTTATCTGAAGCATGGATTCTTATGTACATTATCAAAACAATGTGCAAAGATATAAATAACTCATCGGATAAGCACAGTAAAATAATTGACCTTGCATTGCAGAAAATTATGTTGAAATTCTTGAATGACTCGTATATAACTTGTTATTCAATGGGGATTTAGCTAAATTACCCAATTTATTTAAGGAACTGTTGATGAGAGCGATTATACCCGTTGCAGGGTATGGAAGCAGATTACGGCCCCACACGCATACGGTACCAAAAGTACTTTTGAATGTGGCAGGGAAACCCATTCTGGGTCACATAATAGATAAATTGCTTGCGGAAGGAATTTATAAGGCTACTTTCATTTATGGACACTTGGGTGAGTTGGTGAAAAAATATGTAGCCGATACATACCCGGAATTGAACGCTGATTTTGTTGAGCAAAAGTCACTTGAAGGTTTGGGCCACGCTATATATTTAGCAGTACCAACTTTTGATGATGAAGAGTTGTTCATCATTTTAGGTGATACTATTTTTGACGTAAACCTGACGGAAGTGTTCAAACAGAAAGTCTCAAGTCTTGGTGTTAAACATGTAAATGATCCAAGCAGATTCGGTGTAGCCATTCTTAATGATGGCTATATTAAGGCGCTGATAGAAAAGCCGGTAGATTTGGTTTCTCATTTGGCCTTGGTTGGATTATACTATATTACAAATAAAAATTTATTGGCAGAGTGCCTGACTGAATTAGTGAGTAAAGACATCAGGACAAAAGGCGAAATTCAGCTTACTGATGCTTTGCAGTTAATGCTTAATCGTGGCGAAAAGATGAGCAGTTTTCCAGTAGAAGGTTGGTATGATTGTGGGAAGCCGGAGACTTTGCTTGAAACGAATAAATATTTGTTGGATCAGAATGGTGTAATACCGGCAAGGGAGAGGGTAATTATCAATCCTCCGGTTTTTATTCACGATACTGCAAGGGTAACCAATTCAATCATCGGCCCATATACAACGATTGATAAAGATGCTGTGGTTGAAAACAGTATTGTTGTAAATTCGATAATAGGTTCGAATTCTGAAATTCGAAACGATTTATTACGAGAATCGATAATTGGAACAAATTCCTCAATTACGGGATCGTTCCGCAAATTAAACTCGGGTGATTCTACCGAGATAGAATTTTATTAGATGGAAATTTAACTATATTCAAGGAAACATATAATGTCATATTTCTTTACATCCGAATCAGTATCGGAAGGGCATCCGGATAAAGTCTGTGATGCGATATCAGACTCGATATTAGATGCTATTTACGCACAGGATCCAAATGCGCGGGTTGCCTGCGAAACATTCGTTACCACCGGTCTCGTTGTTGTTGGTGGTGAAATTACCATCTCCAAGGAAAAAGAGAAGGAAGTGCTGGTAGATTACCAGAAAGTTATTCGCGACAGAATTAAAGAAATTGGGTATACTAAAGCCGAATATAAATTTGATGCTGAATCGTGTGGAATATTAAATACAATCCACCGTCAGTCGGGTGATATAGCAATGGGTGTTGATACCGGCGGAGCCGGCGACCAGGGAATTATGTTTGGTTATGCATGTGATCAAACACCCGAATTAATGCCTATGCCTATTGTTTACGCGCATAAATTGGTTAAAAAGTTAACCGATATCAGGAAGAAAAACCTGAAATTGATGCCGTATTTACGTCCGGATGCAAAATCACAGGTAACCATCGAATATTCAGACGATCATAAACCATTGCGCGTTGATGCAGTAGTTATTTCTACGCAACATGATGGCGATGTGAAACAATCGAAAATTAAAGCTGATGTTATTGAGCATGTAATTAAAGCGGTAATACCTGCAAAACTGCTCGATAAAAAAACAAAATACTTTGTTAACCCTACCGGCCGATTTGAAATTGGCGGCCCCCATGGTGACAGCGGTTTAACAGGACGTAAAATTATTGTTGACACATACGGCGGCTGGGCTCCTCACGGCGGCGGCGCTTTCTCCGGAAAAGATCCTTCCAAAGTTGATAGAAGCGCTACTTACGCGGCCCGTCATATAGCAAAAAATATTGTTAAGGCCGGCCTTGCAAAAGAGTGCCTTGTTCAAGTTGCTTATGCTATTGGTGTTGCTCAACCGGTATCAATATTTGTTGATACAAAGAAAACAGGTAAATTACCCGATAAGGAAATTGCCGCGATTATTGCAAAAGAAGTTGATTTAACCCCGAAGGGTATTATTGAGCGTTTGAAATTACGCCGCCCCATTTATGCAAAAACCTCTGCATACGGGCATTTCGGACGTAACGATAAAGACTTTACCTGGGAACAATTAGATCTGGTCCCTGTGTTTAAGACATACGTAAAATAATTTTATCAGTGCCTTCAGTGCGAGGGCACTGATTATTTTTAGCTTGATAGCTGAATATTGTAATAAGTTTGTAAGTAAAAGGAATTAAACAATGGCTGACACGAAAGTCGAAGTTACACAAAAACTACCCTATAAAGTAAAAGATATCGGGCTCGCAGAGTGGGGACGTAAAGAATTACGTCTCGCCGAAGCAGAAATGCCCGGTTTAATGGCATTACGTGCAGAATACGGTGCATCGAAGCCACTGAAAGGCGCCAGAATAGCAGGCTGCCTGCACATGACAATTCAAACTGCAGTTCTGATTGAAACATTAAAAGAACTCGGTGCTGATGTTCAATGGTCATCATGTAATATATTCTCTACTCAGGATCATGCAGCAGCAGCAATTGCAGCTGCCGGCATTCCGGTTTACGCCTGGAAAGGTGAAACTCTGGAAGAATATGATTGGTGTATCGATCAGACCTTATTCTTTGGTGAAGAAAATTTACCGCTTAATATGATTCTGGATGATGGCGGCGATCTTACGAATTTGGTTCTTGATAAATATCCTGAATTAGTTCCCGGTATTCGCGGTATATCTGAAGAAACAACAACCGGTGTACACCGCTTATACGAAAGAGTAAGCAAAGGTACGCTTCCTGTACCGGCATTTAACGTAAATGATTCGGTTACAAAATCGAAGTTTGATAACAAATACGGATGTCGTGAATCTTTGGTTGATGCATTACGCCGCGCTACCGATCTTATGCTCGCCGGTAAGGTATGTGTTGTAGCCGGTTACGGTGATGTTGGCAAAGGCTCTGCCCAGTCGCTGCGCAGCACCGGAGCCCGTGTAATTGTAACTGAAGTCGATCCTATCTGCGCTTTGCAGGCAGCGATGGAAGGTTACGAAGTTAAGAAGCTTGAAGAAGCAATTCCATTATGCGATATAATTGTTACTGCTACCGGTAATTGCGATATCGTAACAGAAAAGCATTTCCGTCTGATGAAACAAAACGCGGTTGTTTGTAATATCGGCCATTTCGATAATGAAATTGATATGGCGTGGTTAACAGAAAATTACGGTAATACCCGTGAAGTTATTAAACCACAGGTAGACAAATATACTATTGATGGTACAGATATTATCGTTTTAGCCGAGGGACGCCTTGTGAACCTGGGTTGCGCGATGGGTCACCCTTCATTTGTTATGTCATCATCGTTTACGAATCAGGTGCTTGCCCAAATGGAACTTTGGATGAATCCTGGTAAATATGAAAACAAAGTTTATGTATTGCCAAAGATTTTGGATGAAAAAGTTGCACGTTTGCACTTGGGTAAACTTGGTGTGGATCTTGATTTGTTAACTCCGAAACAGGCTGAATATATCGGCGTAACTGTTGACGGGCCATACAAACCGGAATACTATCGATATTAATAGAAATAGTAGAAAATACAAGCGGCTGCACAGGAATTTTCCTTTGCAGCCGCTTTTTTTATTAATTGCGCAATTATTCTTTACTGGTTGCAGCCTCAAGAGTAAAATGAATAGTTGTTCCTTCTCCTTCAATGCTTTCGACCCAAATGATTTGGTCATGCTTCTGTAATATTTCATGACAGAGTACTAAGCCCAGCCCCGTTCCTTTTTCGTTTGCGGTTCCTTCTGTAGTGTAATCGGTGGTTAGTTGGAACAGACGTTCCTGCACATTTGCAGGGATTCCAACACCCTGATCGGCAATGGTAACTTCAACAAGGCCTTTCATAACGGAAGAACCAATCGTAATTTTGGAATTTGGATTGGAAAACTTTATTGCATTAGAAGTAATATTTCGCAGCACGGTATCAATCATTGCTACATCTCCAAGAACACATTGTGATTCAGGGATAAGGTTAACAATCTCGATATTCTTGGCAGCGGCTTGCGCGAGTATCATTTTACCCATACTACGGGTCAGGTCGTGCAGGTTAAACACATTTGGTTCAAATTTCATTTTGCCGGTTTGGAGACGTGCCCATTCAAGCAGGTTTTGTACAAGTTTCAGGGAGTGTTCTGCTGCCTCATACAGAAAATTTGCATATTCCTGTAGTTCATCGCGGTCAATCGTTTTGGCCTCGTTTTTAATGATCTCGGTAAATCCCATTAAAGCACTATAGGGCGATTTTAAGTCATGCGCGATGATATTGAAAAATTTATCTTTTGTTGCAATTAACTCCTGGAGCTCGATTGCATCGCTTTCAATTTTTTTACGTGCAAGGCGTAATTCGAGATGTGTCTTAACACGTGCTACCAATTCAAATTGGTTGAATGGTTTCGTAATGTAATCAACGCCCCCCAACTCGAACCCGCGTAAAATATCCTCGACCGCTGTTTTTGCAGTAAGAAAAAGTACGGGAATGTCTTTAATATCGGGTAATTCTTTCAACTTGCTGCATATCTCAAACCCGTCTTCATTGGGCATCTGAACGTCGAGTAAAATCAGATCAGGTCGTTTTGCCTGTGCAATTTCGAGAGCTTTTTTCCCATCGGAGGCAATTGCAATTTGCATACCTTCAGCGCGAAAGATATTACCGATGAGGCGAAGATTCTCGGGAATATCATCCACGATAAGTAAAAGCGGTTGTTGTTTCTCTGTCCTGTGCATATATCAAACTATTTTTGTAACTGAACAATATAATCTTCAAATTGTGCGAGAGTTCGTTGTATTCTATGTGTGTCATAGCTTTGAATTTCGCGTTGGAAAAACTCTGCCAGATGTACGAGTCGGGGCAGATTGATTTCTCTCGCGAAGCGTTCCAATTCATCGGCAAAAACCTGTAAATCATCAATAATCATCGAACCACGAAGTTCGTGAACTTTTGGCAAAAATTCCAGTTCTAAAATACGAATTATTTCCGGGTCAACAGACTGTTCGATTTCACTAATTTGATGATTTGATTTTAAGAGAGTAATATTTTTATTCTCAATTTTATGACGTAAATGCCGTGTTATTTCAGTTAGAAGTTCCTGTTTCCTGACCGGTTTCCGCAGATAGCCGTCATACGATTCTATTTTTGTCATGTCTGGCCGTAATACTGCAGTCACAATAACGATGGGTATATGTGAATAAAGAGGATTTTCCCTGATACGCTCCATTGCCTCATATCCATCCATTTCGGGCATGTACAAGTCCATTAGAATCAGGTCGATCTTTTTTTCGGCAAGCAAATTAAGAGCTTCCTTACCATTTTGTGCGGTAATTATTTCAAGATTGGCATCGGAAAGATACCCCGCCAGAATTCGGCGGTTAGATTCATCATCTTCAGCAATAAGTACCGTTTGCTTCAGGAAATCGGGTAAGGGGGCTTTGTCCGGTAACATTTCGGGTTCAACGACATTAGAAGGTACAACCTGAATGTTGTTGAAAGTAATCGTGAACCTGCTTCCGATATTTGCTTCGCTCCAAAGAGTTATTTCCCCATTCATTAATTCGACCAGCTTTCTTGTAATTGTTAATCCCAACCCGGTACCGCCATATTTACGGGTATTTTGGCCTTCCTGCTGGTGGAAAGCTTCGAATATTTTTTCTTTCTGGTCCTCAGCAATTCCAATTCCGGTATCTTCTACAATGAACGTGAGCTTAATTGTATCTGCCTGCAAATCAGCGGCTTCGGATATGCTTAACAGTCGTACATACCCTGAATGAGTGAACTTAATTGAATTGGAAAGCAAATTTGTTAAGATTTGTCGAATTCGAATTTCATCAATTAAGATAAAAGCAGGTAACTCCGGCGAATTTTTCATTTCGTAAGTTAATTCTTTGCCAAGAGCCTGATAATGGAAAGTGTTATATACTTCTTTTAACAGTGTACGTAGATTCGTTGGCAATGGTTTTAGATCTAACCTGCCCGCTTCAATTTTTGAAAGATCAAGTACGTCATTTATAAGATTGAGCAAATTTCTGCCGCCTTGCTCAATTCCATCAAGGTAGTCTTTTGATGTCCCATCATCCAGGCGCTTCTTTAATAATTCCGTGAAGCCAAGTATCGCGTTCATGGGTGTTCTGATTTCATGACTGATATTTGCCAGGAACTCACTTTTTGAACGATTGGCTTTATCTGACTCTTCTTTGGCTTTTAACAATTCTGCTTCAGTCTGCTTACGTAAAGTAATATCATTTAACCCGGTAAATAACAACTCTTCCGATTTAAGCTGAATGACTACCGAAGAAGCTTCGGCCCAAAAACGCTCGTTTGTTGTTCTATGGAATACAAATTCTTTATTTTTCGCGAAACCATCATTAATTACCGATGCAACATATTCATCCCATTTATACGGGCTTTCACAAAATTCTGATAGTAGTATATAACCGGAAATTGTAGGGTCGTAAGCAAACAAAGCAATACCGTTTTGATTCAAATAATAGATACTTCCATTGTAAACACGCGAAAGAACAATTGGGAAAGGCATCACTTCAACCATAAGGCGGAATTGTTCTTCATTTTCACGAAGCATCTTTTCCATAAGTTTTCGTTCGGTGATATCCGAATATGTTCGAACGAATCCACCGGTTGGAATTGGATTATGAAATACCTGTATCCAGCGGATATCTCGTGAATTAACATAAAAACTAATTTCAAAGGTTTGCAACGAACCCGCTTCCATGCCTTTTGAATAGGTAAGCCTGTGGCCGGATGCTGCCGGGTGCTTGTTTTCCCAGACGGAAATATGCTGGTCAAACGGCAATCCCAGTGGAAGTTCCTCCGGGGTAATGGAAAACATTCGTAAATACTGATCATTATATGCCTGGATAATATGATGCTCATCGGCTACCAGTAATCCCTGCGCCATATTAGTAAGAATGCTTTCAAGCATAGTTTTCTGTTGATGAATTTCGTTCTCGGCAAGCAACCGTTGCGATACATCAAATATAATTAAATGCAAGTATGGTGTATCATCAATAACTGTTTTACTCGGATATATTTCTACCTGACGAATTCTTCCACCTGACGTAAGATGTGTCGCCGGGTAACAGGTATCCGGATCGTCAAGCATGTGGAACAGCATTTCTTTTATCTCTTCATTCTTCGCTACATCAATTAAATGCATCGGGGCATCGATCAATTCCTCTTCGGTAGCACCATAGTATTGCAGAGCAGAAGGGTTCGCATCTATTATTTTTCCCGATTGTGGATTAACAATAAGCATAACCGCCTGGTTGTTTACGAACAAGTTCTTATATCGTTGTTCACTCTCGTGCAGTTTTGCTTCTGAACGAAGTATTTTGTTTTCTGTTTCAATACGCTGAGTAATATCCCGCAGGGTAAGAACATAGGCGGGTTTATTATGGTAATCCAATAAGCGGGCAGAGATTTCAACGAACAACTCTTTACCGGATTTCAGTTCAATTCGCGATTGAAAATCTATCGATTCGGATTTTAGTGGATCGAATTTGGTTACTGCAAAGAAATCTTCCTCGGGAAGAATAGTTGTCACGTTCCTTCCAAGAAATTCTATTGTGGGCGATTCAATGAGTTTCGTAAACCGATCGTTGCATTCAACAATTTTCCCATCCTGAACAAATATTATACTTTCGAAAGAAGCATTCGTGAACAACCTGAAACGATTTTCATTTCTTCGTGTTGTTGCAAGTCTGTAGAAGATGAATAAAATAAATAAAGCGAGAATGAATAAAATGGACACGTAGAAATATTGATCAGCACGATTCTTTTCCAGCAAAGCGGCATTTGTTTGTTGTTGCTTGTAGGTTTCTACAGAGATTCGAATCTCTCCCAGTTTTTTTGCAAGGTCCTGTGAGGCTAAAGTATCATCAATGGAAATAACTTTTTCAAGATATCGCTTAGCTGCTTTCAAATCACCTTTTTTTTCGGCCAGGTCGGAAAAAAGTTCATAAGTTACTTTCAAACCTCGATAGAAGCCTCTTTTTTCTCCAAGTTCTTTCGCTATATTGATGTAATACAAGCTGGTATCAAACTGCCCGATAGATAAGAAAAAGGAAGCGATTTCATTGCAGTTCCTCATGATCTCGAATTCATAACCGGCGGCAATAAATAACTTGTGGGATAGAAGAAACTCAGTTCTTGCTTCATCAATTCTCTTCATTTTGGCCAAAGTTCTGGCAAAGGTATAATGATTACCGGCAATAAGGTTGATTTCATCTTTCCCTAACGGGTGCAGAGGTGCGCAGGTAACAACAGATTTTTTACCAAAGTAATACGCGCTGTCGAGTAAATTTTTCCGATCGTAGGTATTGCATAAATACGCGTAGCTGTGACTGATAAGTAATGGTGACTTTAAGCTTTCGCGTATGGCCAAAGCGATTTTGAAAAAATAAATGGCAGAATCATAGTTCTGTAAATTTCGGTAGCAGAGGGCTATGTTATTTAGCGAAACAGCGATCCCGGTTTGATCCCCTTGTCTTCTAAAAAGTTCTGCGGCATCCCGGTAAAATTGGATAGGAATGTCGTAAATCTGTTCATTGAAATAGCCGTTCGCAACGTCATTCAGAGAATAGGCCATACCCTGGATGTAGTTTAATTCCTTAAATAGTTCATAACCCTTATAATAATTCTCAATTGCCTGATTGTAATGTTCAAAGTTCTTATAACACTCTGCCAGCATATGGTATGCATGAGCTAATTGTAACTTTGTACCACAAGATTTGTAGATGTGAATTGCCTGATTGGTGTATTGTACTGCTTTTTGCAATTCTTTGCCCCGTAGCTCGAAGGCGATATCAATATATAACATGGCAGTAGAGGAATCCTGTATGCCTTGAATTAATCTGGCCTGAAGTCTCCTTTCCAGACTGTCAACAGGCGAAGCGGCTACAGGCAATGAGAGAACTCTGATTGTGTAAAAGAAGGCTATGAGCAATAAGTACGGGTATTTCATGGTCCAACTACATTCAATTATTCAGGTATAAATTACTTAATATTATCGAAAATTTCCCGGTGCATGTTAAATTTGTTACCAGATTATTAAGTATTTGCGAAAAATAAGCGGAATTAGCTATTTTACATATCATCGGGTTTATTTTTTTATTTAATTGAGTATATGATGGCCTTCGGTTTTTTTAAGAACAAACAGTCCGGGACTGATAAGCAATTATTACAGGACGGGATTGAGAAATATAAAAATGATCAATACGCTGAGGCGTTGGATATATTTTCCGCTATCTTGAAAGAAAACGCTCAGTCTGCGGAAGCGTATTTCCACCGTGGGCTGTGCTTAAAGCAGACAGGGAAATTTGCGGATGCAATTAATGATTTTGATAGTTTTGCTAAGTTGGTAAGTAATGTTCCTGCAGTATTTTATTATGCCAGGGGGCTATGCTATAAGAATTTAGCTGAGTATGATAAGGCTACTGAAAATATCTCAAAATATATTGCATCTAGCGAAGCGCCAATTGAAGCATTTTACCATAGGGCGTACTGCCTGTATAAAACTAAAGAGTATGAACGGTCTCAGTCAGATCTATCAACGATTCTTACCAAAAACCCCAATGTTTATGAAGCTCACTTGCTGAGCGGCAAAATATGGCTGGAAATTCCGGATGTAAAAAGGGCAATCACCGATTTTACTACAGTAATAGACCAGAAGCCGGATCTATGCGAAGGATGGCTTTTACGCGGCCAGGCGAAATTTGCTGCGGGGTTGGTCGATGAAGCTTTGCATGATTATCAGAAATGTATAGTTCTCGATCCATCGAATGTTGAAGTATATTGTATGCTTGGTAAGCTGTATATTGGTACCGGCAAGCCTGATGAAGCTCTTAAAAGCCTTGATAGGGCAGTTGATATGAATCCTTCGTATATCTTCGCATATGAATTACGTGCTGAGGCACTGGCGCTTCTTGAGCAGTATCCCCAAGTTCTTGCAGATTATGATAAAATCCTTTCACTCGATCCTGAAAGGAAAGATATTTTGGAACGCAGGGGTAAACTGCATAAAGTTCTCAACAATATTCAGCAGGCAAAAGAAGATCTTTATTCCGTCATTGGATGGGACCCACCGGAAGCGTACCCATACTTCATCCTGGGTGAGATTGAACTGGCGGATAATAATTTTGAAAAAGCAGTCGAATTGTTTAGCCAGGCAATTCAAAAGGATCCGCAAAATTGGGAGTTTTATAGCACCCGCGCTTCGTGCTATGTAAAAATGAAGAAACTTAGCGATGCTATCCGCGATTTTATGGAAGCAATTAGTCGCACTGAAGAAAACCACCTGCTGTACCATAGCTGTGCTCTTGCGAGGATGGAACAGCTCGATTACGCCGGGGCGATGATCGATCTGACGAAAGCTCTTACGAAAGTTGAATTTGTCGAAGGATACTTTACGCGTGGTGATTTGAAAATCCGTACAGATGAATATAATGCTGCATTGCAAGACTACGATAAAATTATTAAAATGGATCACGATAATAAGCTTGCTCATTTTATGAAAGCTTTTTGTTATGACCGTATGGATAAGTATGATGACGCGCTTCGTGAGGTTAACAAGGCAATCCGTTCTGATGGAGATTATGCTGACGCGTACTATTTGAGAGCGTTAATTCAATTCCATTTGTTTAGCAACGTTTCAGCAAAAACCGATTGCGAGCAGGCATTGCGATTGGGTACAGTAACATATAAAGACGATGCCGAATCGTTATTGAAAGAATTAAATAAAAAAAGAAGCAGATCGTAAAGGATCTGCTTCTTTGTCTAAATCAATATACTGGTGTAAGTTACTTACGAGTATTTTTCAACGCGTTTTTCTAACTCACTCAATTGTTCCGTTAATGCCTGAGGTAAAGTTTCTGCAAATGTAGTATAATACTTTCTCATTTCTTCAACTTCCCGCAAACCTTCTTCTTTTGTAACGGTAAAGAGTTTCTTCATGGTATCTTCAGTTACATCCAAATCGGTTAAATCGAGAGCATCCTGTACAGGAACACGACCGAGAGAAATTTCCTTGTAGTTATCTTTATTGTCGATACGTTCGAATATCCATTTGATAACGCGGATATTATCTCCATAACCCGGCCACATAAAATGCCCGTTTTCATCTTTTCTGAACCAGTTCACGTAGAAGATTTTTGGCAGTTTATCTGCTTCGGTTTTCTGACCCATCGAAACCCAATGATTGAAATAATCGCCCATGTTATATCCGCAGAATGGAAGCATGGCAAACGGATCGTGGCGCAACTGACCTACGGCACCAATGGCTGCAGCAGTTGTTTCAGATGAGATCATTGATCCCATGAATACACCGTGATTCCAAGACAAAGCTTCATGAACTAACGGAATAACACTTGACCGTCTTCCTCCAAACAAAATAGCAGAGATAGGAACACCCTTTGAGCTTTCCCATTCTGAATCCATAACAGGGCATTGCTTGGCCGGAGCAGTAAAACGGGCATTGGGATGAGCAGCAGCGCGTTTAATCTGGGGGTTCCAGCTTCTACGCAGCCAGTCAATTAGATGTGAAGGTTTCTCATCTGTCATACCTTCCCACCATACATCGCCATCATCTGTTAAAGCTACGTTGGTAAAAATGGAGTTTGCCTGCATCGAAAGCATTGCATTGCCATTAGTTTTCATAGAAGTGCCCGGAGCAACACCAAAGAAACCGTTTTCAGGATTGATTGCGTATAATCTTCCGTCTTCGCCAAATTTCATCCACGCGATATCATCACCAACGCATTCAACTTTCCATCCGGGTAAAGTTGAGGTAAGCATAGCGAGGTTTGTTTTGCCGCAAGCTGATGGGAATGCAGCAGCAATATACTTCTTTTCGCCCCAGGGAGCCGTAATACCAACAATTAACATGTGTTCTGCAAGCCAACCTTCATCGCGTGCCATAACAGAAGCGATACGGAGAGCAAAACATTTTTTACCTAACAAAGCGTTTCCGCCATACCCGCTACCATACGACCAGATAGCACGTTCTTCGGGGAAATGCACAATATATTTTGTCCTGTTGCATGGCCATGGTACATCCTGCTTACCTTCATCCAGCGGGAAGCCGACAGAGTGTAAGCATTTCACGAAATCGCCGTTTTCACCAATTTCATCGAGTACCTTCGAACCCATGCGAGTCATAATTTTCATACTGCAAACAACATACGGTGAATCGGTTATCTCAACACCGAGTTGGGAAATTTTCGAACCAAGAGGACCCATAGAGAAGGGGATTACATACATGGTTCTACCGCGCATAGATCCTTCGAATAATCCGCGCAGCGTGGTTTTCATTTCTTCCGGATCTTTCCAGTTATTTGTCGGGCCGGCATCTTCCTGACGTTTCGAGCAGATGTATGTACGGTCTTCAACACGGGCGACATCGGAAGGGTCGGAGACTGCATAATAAGAATTGGGACGTTTGTTTTTGTTCAATTTAATAAACGATCCCTTTTTGGTCATGAATTCAGCCATTTCCTTGAATTCTTCGTCTGTACCACTGCACCAATAGATGTATTCAGGCTGGCATAATGCAGCTACTTCATCTACCCACTGTAATAATTTTTTATTATTTGTCATGGAATTATCCTACCATTTTAATAATTAAGTTAATATCCAATAAATATTAACTTTTTGTGAAAAAAACGCCCAAGAATTTACCTTTCTTAGGACTTGTGAAAAATATTGCCACAAAAATACGTAAATGCCACCAGTTTACAAATGCAAGAATTACGGAAGTCCATAATTGTTCATTTGAATGGCGTGAATTGGAGGGTTATAGCAATGTGGCTCTAAACTAAAGTTACCTTATTAACGATAATACATCGAAAACAAGGAGGTGTTCTATGGTTAAAAAAATTCTCTTTCTGATATTAACAGTTTGCGTATTCGCTTTTGGGCAAGTCACATCGGATGAAGCACTTGCAAAACTAAAAGAAGGTAACAAGCGTTACCTTTCGGCTACACCAAAGCAAAAAGATTTTAAGCCGCAGCGCGAGGAGCAGAAAAAAGGTCAACATCCTTATGCTATTATTCTTACCTGCTCTGATTCCCGCGTGCCCCCCGAATTGATTTTTGATGAGGACCTGGGGCAAATATTCATTATTCGGGTAGCAGGAAACGTTATTGACGAGGTGACTTTAGGAAGCATTGAATATGGCGCTGAACATTTACATGTCCCATTGTTAGTGGTACTTGGCCACTCAGCCTGTGGTGCGGTTAAAGCAACTTTGGAAGGCGGCGATTTCGGTAAAAATATCAACGCATTAGCCGGAAAAATTAAACCCGCTGTCGATAAGGCAAAGAGTAAATCGAAAGATAAGAATCTGCAATTTTCATTGGCAATTGAAGAAAATGTTGAATTGCAAACTTCCAAATGCCTGCAGGAAAGTTCAATTATTACGGAATTAGTTCATGAAAAGAAACTAAAAATAGCCTGTGGTATTTACAATATCGAGAGTGGCGAAGTGAACTTTTTTGAACCTGCGGCAGAAGCATCCGGATCTCATCATGAAAAAGAGGCCGAACCGGGAAATAAAAAGGGGCACCTCGGGAAGGCCGGGCAGGATAAAGAACCGGCCGGCGAGAAATCTCAAATGGCGGAATCTCAAATGACCGGTTCAGCAGATTATGATTTGAAAGCTGATGTAAAGGTTAGTGACAATATTTTTTCTGATGGAAAAAAATATTGTGCACAGCTTTCATCCTGGCAGAATAAGGTGAAAGCCGAAAAAGAATTGAGAAAAATAAAAGCGAAATATCCCAATGCATTTATAATGGAATTCACTTCTGCCGATCATCGAGTATGGTACCGTGTGCGTGTCGGTAGTTTCTCTACTGTGGAAGAAACTAAAAAATATCTTGCTTCTCTCTAATTATCTTGAGTTTTCTCTTCCGGAGGGAAGCTAAAACAAACATATTTGATAGTTCTCCCTTGTGATAAATGGAATTTCTCGAACCGAGTCTGTAAAAGGACCGGTTCGGGTAATCCTTCACTCAGGTAGGTGTTTTCTGTAGCCACGTGCAAAATCAGATTATTCTCCCGAACTACCTGTAAAGCAAACTCATATAGTATATCATCATCAGTTTTTAAATGAATCTTACCACCCGGTACGAGGTATTTTTTGTACAAAGCTAAAAACCGGGGATGCACCAGCATTGCTTTCATATGTCGCCTGCGCGGCAGTGGATTGGGAAAAGGAATATATATCTCATCAATACAAGGCTCATTGAAAATGAGTGAAAGCCTTTCAACATAGGTAAGAAAAAAAGCCGCATTCTTTACGTCCTGATTTAGGGCCGATTTCGATGAATTCCAAATACGCGCACCTGCCCGGTCAACACCGATAAATCTTTTATCCGGATATTTCCTGGCCAAATCAATTGTGTACTCTCCATTACCGCATCCTAATTCCAGCGTATATGTTCCGGCAGAACCGAACCATTCTATAAGTTTATGCGATATATCTTCCTGCTTCGTATGAAATACGTTTGGCAGGGTTCTAACTTCAAATTGTTTCCTGTGTTTTTTACGAGCCATATTCCGGTATAGTAATTGTAAAATTGAAGAACAAAAATACAATTATTCATGTTGTTTTCATTGTACGGAATACAAAATTTGTTCTGATCCCCATGGAAAAAATTTAAGAAAATCAATGGGGAATTTGTGTTTTCGCGTACCTGAATATTTAGCTAACTTGTATCTGGAAAAACAAAAAATGGGCATATTATGAAAATTGGAATTACGTGCTACCCAACGTATGGGGGCAGCGGAGTTGTCGCAACCGAATTAGGGAAGGAATTAGCCCTAAAGGGGCATGAGGTGCATTTTATCAGTTATGCCCTGCCATTCAGGCTTAACCATTATATTGAAAATGTTTACTACCATGAAGTGGAAACTACAAATTATCCATTATTCGAATTTAATCTGTACAGCCTCGCTTTGGCCAGTAAAATGGTTGAAGTAGCTACTTATGAGAAACTCGATTTACTTCACGTTCATTATGCAATTCCCCATGCTACCAGCGCGTTTCTGGCCAGGGAAATTATCAAAGACAGGATGGATATTAAAATTATCACCACTCTCCACGGTACCGATATAACCCTGGTCGGGTTGGAACCTACTTTTCTTCATTTGGTGAAATTTAGTATTGAAAAAAGCGATGGAGTTACCACGGTATCCCGGTACCTGAAGGAAAAGACACTCACTAATTACAATATTGAAAAAGACATTGAAGTAATACCAAATTTTATTGATAGCGAGGTGTACCGGCCGGGAAAAGAGACCTGTTTTCGGCGGAGGTTGGCACCGAATGGTGAAAAAATTCTCGTGCACACATCAAATTTTCGCGCGGTAAAGCGGGTAACCGATACAATAAGGATGATGAAATATATATTGGCTGAAGTTAACGCGAAGCTCGTGCTGGTAGGTGACGGACCTGACAGATCGGAATGTGAACGCCTGGTACGCGAACTTGATTTGACCAATAATGTTATATTTCTCGGTAAGCAGGATGCCATTGTCGATATACTAAGCGCTGCTGATCTTTTCCTGATTCCTTCTCAATCGGAAAGTTTTGGTTTGGCAGCACTCGAGGCAATGTCCTGTGGTTTGCCTGTTATATCTACCAGCGTAGGCGGTCTGCCGGAATTAGTGCGCCATAATGAAACAGGTTTCATTGCAGAAATTGGCGATGTAGACCGGATGGCAAAATACGCGGTTGATTTGCTTAGCAATGAAAAGAAATATAAACTGTTTTCTCTCAACGCCCGCGAACGCGCCAGAACGAAATTTGAAAAATCCTTAATTATTCCTCAATATGAGGCATACTACGATAAGGTTCTTGGAAGATAGTGGTGTGTAATATTTTATGATAGAAAAAAGGCTGCCATTTCTGACAGCCTTTTTTTATACTTATTTCTGTGAAACCTGCGGCGGATTCATGAGGCGCTGAATACGCATATTGATTCCCTCGGTTTGCCGGGGATCAATCTTCTTGAGCTGGTTCAAAAGGTCAACAGCTTTTTTTGTTTCATGCCGGTATTCATAAATCGTTAACAGTATATTATACGGGTTATAGTAGCCATTAACATCCATTGGATTTTGTTCCAAATCTTTAAGTGCTTCTACTTCAACCTCGCCAAGGATCGTATTATATTCTTTTTCATTGCCTGCTTGTTTATATAAGCCAGCAATATCAAACAATAACCGATGGTCAATACGCACAATATTTCTTGGAATTTTCTTCTCCATTAATTCCAAAGTAGCATTGGCTTTCGCCTGATCGTTATTATTCTTTAAATAATACAATGCTAAGCGTATAAAAGAATTGCGATAGTTCTGGATTAAACGTTCCTGATTATCGTCCATAGCCAGTTCACCGCTGGCGATGCCTCTGAACTTGAAGCCCGGACGGTATTCCTTGCTATAATCATCGCGTTCATCATACAACTGCTTGCGCATAACGGATTCATTCATAAATTCATTATCGCCTGGTTTCCGTTCCGGAACAAGGCGGAATGCAACACCTTCCATCTTCAGGTATTCTGAAAGCCCGATTTTGCAGTCTTCAGAACAGGTAACCGAGAAGTAGATCGGGCGCTCCCAATTATTATTCTCAACAATTTCTTTTACGAGTAAGTCCTGTACACGAATGCCCTTTACGTCGCCATAATTAAGTGTAGCAGGCATTACCCAGGTTAGTTTACCTTCGCGAACAACGGATGAATCTTTTATATCATATTCATCAAAACTCTTTTTGCCACTCAAGGCAAGATATTTGTCTTTCATTTCAGGGTTCTTGTAATTAAGGCTCAACTGAGCAAAATTACGAGGCACCGGAATAGAGAGAGTAGTCGGCTCCCATTGGGTCGGGCGCAGATCATTTTCATTCATACGCTCGTCGGGAATAGTAATTTTTACCTTCGGAGTTCCATAGGGCTCATAGTTTTTTAGTTGGTATATATACCAGGGGGTATTACCCAAACTGAGATTGACAACACGTATATCACGACGAACACCTTCAACATCCTGTAAAAACCATAAGGGGAATGTATCGTTATCGCCATTGGTAATAAGGATAGCATTAGGGGCGCAGCTTTGCAGCAGGTTATACGCTAAATCCCATGGTATCCAGTTCTTTGAACGGTCATGTTCATGATAATTAGCCTGAACCATGCGCAATGGAATAAAAGCGAAAGCGAGGATTAAAATAAATCCGGGTGCAAGTTTGTTTATAGCCGGAGCTTTAATTAACTGCCGGGCTTTATCAACTAAACCTGAAACGCCGATGCCAATCCACACAGCGAATACCAACCCAAGCGGGGCAAGGAATTTATCGCGCTCGCGGGGCTGTGGTTCCTGCTGGTTCTGGTAAAAAGCGAAAAGATAGCTGACGATAATAAACAATATCATAAATGCAGATGCGGTTTTCCAATCCTTACGGAAGTGGTAAACAATTCCTATCAGGCCAATCAAGAACGGGATGCCAAAGAATGAATTATGAGCATCGCCGCCAAAGCGTAGATTGAAGATTTTTCCAAAGAACGTATTGGCAATACCATTGAATGGGTACACATTAGGACCTGCATCCTGCACCCAATTTTCACGTCCTCCATAGGTCCAAAGGATATATCGGGTCATCATATGATTCATCTGATAACGCCACCAGAAATCCAAATCGGAACTGTAATTCGCGTACACACCCATCTGGTGTGGTTCAGTGGCGAAGCGACGTTTAAATGTCGGCCAGTCACCATACTGAGTACGATTTAAATATGAAACCAATTCAGTAAAATCTTTCGGTTCATTTTCGTTCATCGGCGGGGTAGCATTAGCTCGGATAATAATAACAGAGTATGTGGAATACCCAATAAGAATAAATAATACCGATAATGCAAGCGTGTGAACAACTTCAAGTTTATTCTTGTACGCGTAATAGATCGCGAAACCTAATCCGGCAAAAATCAAAAGGAAGATAGTAATTGCCATATTCCAGTTGTTACCCGCAATGCTGCCAAGTACAACGGGAATTTGCTTTACAATAATATCGAATATGAGGAATTTTGCTACGGCTCCAACAAGAATGGCAATATAAATCGAGTTCCTGTTGAAGATTTTCTTCCAGAAGAAAGCAAAAGGTAAGCTAGCAACTACGAGCATCGCCTTAAATTTCATATCGAAAGCTTTGTATTCTTCAGGCGAGGGCGGGGTAGTGCTTGTTTCATTACCCCAGAGGACGCATGCAATAATCATAACAAAAGCAATGTGCCCGAGTAAGATATAACCGCTCAATTTGGCGGCTTCTTCATCGGTTACATATTTTTTGAACATAATGATCATGGCAACGGTAATAATGGTTAGCACGCCAAACATACGAATACCGGTGGTTAAGCCCACTACATACGCAATGAGAAGGATATATTTTGTACTGTCATACTGTTCGGATTTTTCATTCCATAACATTATAAGGTACACGATAAGGCCAAAAGAAAGCGTATTTGTTGCATATATTTCCGATTCAGTAGCGTTAAACCAGAATGAATGGCTGAAGCCAAAGGCCAAAGCGCCGATAGCGGCCGATACATACGTGATAATAGCTTCGCTATTCGAAGCATAATTTTTACCACGATAGTTCTCAATCAGTTTAACAATTGTAAGATACAACAGGTAAACGGATATGCATGAAACAAATACAGAGAATAGATTGATCCTGTGTCCTAAATTCTCTGCAAAAGGAAACATCGAGAAAAACCGAACCAGCAACGTGTGGAATGGAGATCCCGGGGGGTGAGGTACTTGCATACCATAGGCAGCAGCTGCAACTTCACCGCAATCCCAGAAAGATACAGAGGCCTGTACCGTCATGAGGTGGATGATGCCTGTGAATACAGGCACGAGCAGTCCAATTATATAATAATAGATCTTTTTCGTGTTATTCATACCAATGCAATTATGGTGATAAAGGAATTAATTTAGAAAACTATTTTTAAATTAAATGGATAAAATACGTAAAAATTCGCTTTGTTATCGGAAAATTCTATAGCGGGCAGCGGCATTTTCACCACGTTCATCTTTCGCTTCCACCAGTTCCACAGTGATGGGCCATCGGGTAAAAGTTTTTCGAGATCTACATCAAGAGCGATTATGTATCTGCGATGTAATAAATTATAACTATTATCGCTGCCATGCCCCGCGTCTATTCCTTCGGCCCCGTAACCAAAAGCTAATCCTAACCACTCAGGCCACCATTGTTGGGCTTTTTCCGGTAATAACGAATAAACTGCTACGGCATACCAAAATGTAGTGCTGTTATAATCGTCAATAAATGTTTTCGGGCGATTCATGACCGGTTTATTCAGCCAGTCACTGGGTATATATTGCCACTTAGGCGAAATTATTTTGAATGCCGGGTTGTATTCGCGTGCCATGAACATTAAAGAGCCAACCACATCAAAATAGAAATCCGAAGGGCTAAAACCCCAGTCAGAAGCATACCCGTCCTGCACTTCTGTGTATGTCTGATATACTAATCCCAAAGCACCGCCTGCCCATATAGCATCGCGTTCACAAACTCCGGCTTCCTGAACTGCATCTTTAGACACCGATGAGATCATATAAGTTCCGAATGTATGCCCAAACTTATCTATTTGCAAAGCAGAGTGCCAATCCTCTTCAAAGTGAAAAGAGCGGCGTTGGTCTTTCCACCAGGCATTATTTTGATGAATAGTCAGTGCTACCAGTGACCCGAAATAAATACCGCCTAAAATAGTAGCTTCCACGGGCTTTATTACGGTTTCACATGATGACCAGTCGGTATAGAGCGAATCTTTTAATGGTTTAATATCACGATGGAATTGTTGTTGCAGGGTTAATACGGGAAAACAGGCCGCTGATGCTGAATCCGGCGAACTCTGAGAGTATAGCGATATTTGCATGATAGCCAGGTAACAGAGCAAAAAGCCGAGCGGCATTGATTTTTTGTTATTAATGAAATTCAAAGGCAACTCCCGCGCTAACTGATAAACCTGTTAATTCACTCTTATGGATATATGAATTAGGTGAAAGATCGTGAAAATTATTCCAGCTGGTTAACAGAAATGCCTGTAGTTTTGATGAAATGGCTTTTGATACCGAAATTTGGTAGCGTTCAACCAATAAATCAATAAAAATAGGGCTGCCCTGGTAATCGAGGCGCGGGCCTCCTCCTTCGAATGAGGCCATAATGTCAATATTCCACGTATCGGTATGATAGGTTCGATACCCTAAAGTTAAACCGCCGGAATTAAGTTCTTCAATGCTTGCGCTTCCAAGAGAAATGCTGCCAGTGGTAATTTGGTACGAGCCTCCTGCCAGGAAACGCTCATTGATCATCCATAGAGCTTTACCGGATAAGTTCAAAGTACCGTTATGAGCCACTACGGAATGAGTCGCCCCCAGTGTAATCAGTGCTCCGGAGCGAAAACCTTGGCCCCACGCCATTGAAAAAGAAAAGAGCGCCATGATGCATAAAAATTTCAGGTTAAATGATATGGGCCTGCCATGTTTCATACTATTCATCTTGCGGATTTCCTGTGCTTCAGTTTCAAAAACAATGCAACCAGTAATGCAACGCAAGATACGGTAAGAGCAGAGAATGGTATCAAGTTGCTCCATTGAACATAGAATGTTTTACTACTATTCAAATGTGCAGGAAGTATAATGGTTGTTTTTTCATACATGTTTGTCTGCGCGCCTAATCTGCCATGATGATCGATAATGCAGCTGATACCGCCATTAGCGCAACGAACCACATCTCGATGTGTCTCAACCGCCCGCAGTTTGGCGAAATCGCGATGTTGATATGGCCCACTCGTATTTCCATACCAACTATCATTAGTAACTACAATAAGCAACTGGGCGCCCCGATTAACCATATCGGCCAATACTTTGCCAAAAATTGATTCGTAACAGACTGCACCTGCAATCTGAACAGTATCACTGTTTAAATATAATTTAAAAGTTGCGGTATCTTTGCCAACATTCCAGCCGCTGATTCCAACACCCCATCGCATTAGATCGCCCAGCATTGGTATCTGGTCAACAAAGGGGACATGTTCGCCAAACGGAACGAGTTTTGATTTTCCGTATTTCTGAATTTCGGGTGTGCCGGGTTGTATAAGGTAAATTGCGTTATATGTTGTGTAGTAATAGCGCGCAGCCTTGGCAAATTTTGCATCGGAAGGACGAAGCGGGTCCGATTCTGCGAAGTACCGGATATCGGGCATGCCGGTTAATAAGGGAATTTTGTTTTCCAGAATAAATCGATTTATTGAGTCGCGATATGCTGCCGAAGGTTCAGCAAGCAAGTAGACGGGTAATGCAGTTTCCGGCCAGAGTAAAATATCGGGTTTCGAAGTAAGCAGAGCACGAGATTGTGAAAGATAGCCGGTTACAATTTCTTTAGTGCTGTAACCTGCCCACTTATCATACGGATCAAGGTTTGGCTGAACAACAGCAGTTTTAAGTACGCGCGTATTTTTTTCAGGCTGTAAACGCAGGTATCCGTAAATTAGAGGCACTACCAAGGCGGCTATGATAACAAGCAAGCTTAGATTAAGTTTTTTCGGAACCTTTCGATAAACGAGTGCTAAATATAAAGCCACATTAATACTAACAAGCAACAGAGATAAACCCAAAGCGCCAATTATATCGGCAATCTGTATGTAATGGGTAAAATTACAGACTCCGTTGCCCAGATTAAGCCAGGGGAAATTCCAATCGGTTACGGTATATAAGTATTCATGGGATACCCAAAAGAACGGGAAGCACAGCAGCGCGGCCAATTTACTTACATGCTTTCTTACGAAATAATACATGGATCCGGACAGGAGGTAGATCATGGGATTAATGAAGAATAGCAGCCCCCCGCCTATCATTAGGTAAATATCCTTCATTTCGGTAAAACCCCCGACCCAATAGAGCCCAAAAATCGAGAAGGTAAACGTCATAAGGTATACTGCCCGATTGATCTCTATGAGTGTTTTTCGCCGCTCAATGACAAATATGAAAGGTACGAGACCGAAAAAGAGAGTAGCCGGGAATGGTATAGGCGGAAAACCACAAGCGAGCAGAAATCCGGAGGCGATAAGTAAAAGCCGATCCTGCCGGAGCAATTTCTTTTCAGTAGGAGTTTTGGGAATTCTTTGAAATATCTTCATGTATCTTTCATTTTAAATAGCAGGTACAAAATACTAATACAAATGCATATATTCACTGCAGGAATACATCACTTAATGATTCTTTAATGCTCTTATACGTGGGATAAATGCAGGCACTACCCGGCTGTAATGCTCATATCGCCATCCAAATTTCTCAATCATGCTCTTTTCTTCAAGTTTCGAACCGATAATAAAATAAAGAATTATACAGCCTATGGAGATGCCATAATGTAAAAACATATAGGGCCTGCAAACACAGGAAATTATACAGAAAAAATACAACGGGTGCCGGCACCACCGGAACGGGCCGGTAGTAGTAAAAGTGCTAATCTCGTCTTGTTCGGATTCGGTGGTTTCAAGTTTAAAGTGCCTTTCCAATTGACTGATACCAAGGAATTCCTGTAAATCGAAATACCGAAAAGTATAAATAACGCCAAGTATGGAAAAAATTTGGGGAATCAAAACAAGTAAATCGAACGGAGCCGGAATATCATAGAGTTTTATATCAATAAAAGGGGTAGCCTTTAACAAGGCATAAAATGAACCAAGGGCAAATATGTTATACGAAATTCGATAATAGGGGAGGAAACCAGGGTGTTTCTGTATAATAAGTTTTTTTGTTTTTTCACTTGCCAACCATGAATGGCTTGCTCCAAAAATGCCATATAAGGCAATGATGATGACAGTTCCGGAAAGAGCTTCCATTATGGCAGCCTGCTGTAAATTACTGCTGTTACAGTGATTTACGCAATCGTGCAACCGGCAGTTTCATAGCTTCCCGGTACTTAGCAACAGTTCTGCGTGCAATATGGATGCCCTGTTTATTGAGGATACTGCCAATTTTATCATCACTGAGCGGGTGGCGTTTATTTTCGTTTTCGATCAGTTCTTTGATGATTTCTTTAATTTGCTTATTGGCAATTTCCTCGCCTGAATCAGTCGAAAGACCTTCGCTAAAGAAATATTTTAGCTCATGTATACCTTGAGGGCTTTGAACAAACTTTCCGCTGACAACACGGCTGATGGTAGAAATATCCATCATAATTTCATCGGCAATATCTTTATAAATCATTGGCCGTAAAAAGCGGGGGCCATGATCAAAAAACTCCCATTGACGTTCGAGTATACTACGCATTACCTTCAACATAGTGTTCCTGCGCTGTTCAATGCAGGCAATAAACCACTTCGCCGATTCGAATTTTTCTTTCAGGAAGAGATATGTATTTTTTTCAGTTGTCTGGAGTTTTTTCTTGCCTTTATTTTTCTGCAGCATCTCAAGATACGTGCGGTTGATGGTAATTGTGGGCAGGCTTCGGTCGTTGAGAATAATATGGAAATCGGTACCGTCTTTCTCGATAATAAAGTCAGGTGTAATCTGGTTTAATTCCGAGTAGTCGATATCACCCTCACCCGGTTTGGGGTTCAGGTGAGTGATGAGTTCCAGCAAAGTTTTCAGGGTTTCTTCGCGCAGCTGCATTTTTTGCATAAGCATATCGTAACGCTTATGAGAAAAATCCTCAAAGTAGTCAGTAAGCATTTTCTCAGCAAGGAAAGAATAATACGGATCAAAAGACATATTCTGAATTTGCACGAGGAGACATTCCTGTAACGAACGGGAAGCAATGCCAACGGGATCAAAAGTTTGAATTTTTTTCAGTAAAGCATCTGCTTGTTTCGGATCTACAGTAATATGATGCAGCAGCTCTAACCCGCTTAATAATGTATCGAGATCCTGTTTCAGATAGCCGTCATCATCAAGATTCCCAATAATTTCTTCACCAAGAATGGTAAGTTCTTCACTGATATTAAGCAGGTATAATTGGTTCAGTAAGTGTTCACTCAGGCTTTCTTTCGCGGGGGCGAAAGGTTGCAGGCGGTCTTCTTCAGTTTGAGGTTGTTTATAAATTGCCGGATCATCGAAATAATCCTCGTCATTCATGTAGTCACTAATATCGAATTCATTATCGGCATCGCTGCCCGATTCGCTATCATCACCCTCATCATCGGAACCGGCAGCTACTTCCTCCGGTTGTTCCCGGTCATCATCTTCCCGGAGTTCGAGTTCGCCTTCAAGAAATGGATTAAGCTCCAGCTCGGTTTTAATGCGCTGTTCAAGCCCCAGAGTATTCAACTGCAACAGCTTCTGATATTGAATTTGCTGTGGTGATAGTTTTTGCTCTAATTTTTGTTGTTGGCGTAACGATAACATGCTGATCCTGAATTACAAATAACTGATTAGATCCTAATAAATACTTATTTCGAAAACTTTTGTATAATTTACTGATGTTTTTAAAGAAAAAAAACTGTTGTTATTGCCCTGTGATAATCTGCTCTGGTAAAATAATTTAACTTTGAGCCCTGAATTCGAATAATTGAGAGTGGAATTATTCTTCTTCCGCGGCTCGTGTTAATTCGTTATACCATTCCTTCCCGTAGTTCCGGGTAAGTGATTCATGGCAAAACCTGACTATGGATGTTCCGGTTTTTTTACCCAGTTCTAAGGCCGGAGCGCATTCAGAAAAGGTTTCATACCGTAAAATATCGCCGCCGAAATCCGATATACGGATAGGAAATAAATGACAGGATACAGGTTTCCTAAAAGATGATTCACCGTTAAAAAAAGCTTTTTCCAGGGCACATTTGGCAATACCATCGTCATAATATACCAGAAGGCAGGCTTTATTATTTAAGCTCCTGGTTAAATAATCGCCATTCTTTACTTCATAAAAGCCATTTTTTTCTAATTCTTCCCTGTGCTCGGCAGGCAAGTATTTTTTTGCCGCATCAATGGAGTTCTCCATAAGCGGAATTTCATCTTCACGAATTGGTGCGCCAAATTCACTTTCCAGGGTGCAGCATGCCCCCTTGCATTTGGTAAGATCGCAGGTGAATTTGATAGTACTAAGCTCTCTATTAATTAGAACTCCGCCGACTGATAAAAACTGACTTTTCACTATACCTTAATTTTTTTGTTATTTAAGATAAGAAATAAATTAAAAGTGGGAAAGTTTGGTATGGAGTCACTCATTTGTAGGAATACCGGTTATTAATGCAAATATGTATATTGTAAGTAAAACATAGATAAATTGTAAGGATTGAAATGGATGCTCCGCTTAGCTATTGTGATTATGTATTAAATGGTTCCGGTTCAGATCACGCCCTGCATAAGGCATATCATGATGAGCTTTATGGTTTCCCGATACATGATGACAATGAATTGTTTGGCAGGCTGCTTCTTGAGATATTTCAGGCCGGTTTGAGCTGGACCATCATTTTACGCAAAGAACAGCATTTCAGGGAGGCTTTTGATAATTATTCTATTTCGAAGATTGCCGGATATTCGGATGACGATGTACAAAGACTACTTGCCAATCCGGGAATCGTTCGTAATAGATTGAAAATTTTTGCCACCATTAATAACGCCGGGGAGGTTTTACGGTTGCAGTCGGAGTTCGGATCACTTAAAAACTGGCTGGATACCCGCGGTTGTAAATCAAAAGAAGATTGGGTAAAGCTATTTAAAAAGCATTTTAAGTTCACCGGTGGAGAAATCGTAAATGAGTTTTTAATGAGCTCGGGATATCTGCCGGGTGCGCATACACAACTTTGTCCCGTTTACCATAAGATAGTTACATTGAACCCCGCCTGGAAGATAAAGAAATAGCAACAGATAAAGAGGTTTCAACAGAAGTTTATATTATTGGTGAAAATATAACTTTCGGTGTTAACTTACACCCGGCAGTAAATTACCGCGTGTGATTTTTGTGTGGTGATACTTGTAACGCTGTTTCATTTCGAATTTGGGTCTTGATTAATTTCCGAAAATTATTAAATTATAAAGGCATTTATATTTGATTATCTAAAACGGAATAAATGACTTATAAAATAAACGGTTACACTAATAAAAGTTTCGATTGTTCTTCGATTGTCGTTCTTTTTATTTTTTTAGTTTTATCTATAACCCCGGCAAAGTTGATTGCACAAAAATCGCCGCATCAGCAGGACTGGGAGTATTACAAAGCACACCCCGAGCTGGTAGGAATAGGGGAAGGCTTGCAGAAAAATATACCTACCTATAATGCGCCTGCATCCATGTCTAAAGTGGTGTACGGTTTCCATCCATATTGGGTGAGCGATGCCACCGCGTCCGGGTATTACTTCAGTTTACTTACCCACATGGCATATTTTTCGGCCGATGTAGACACTTCGTCTGCTACTACCGGTGGATTTATGACAACAAATTCCTGGGCTACTTCTCAATCAATAACCTATGCAAAGAATAGTGGCGTAAAGGTTCATCTTGCCGTGGTAATGTTTGCTAATCACTCGCGGGTATTAAGCAGTAGCACCAACAAGACTAACCTGATTAAGAATATTTTAACGCAACTATCGACACGGAGTGCCGATGGCGCGGCGATTGATTTTGAATCGATGTCGTCATCCAATTCTACAGATTTTAGAGGCTTTATAAAGCAATTGGGCGATTCCTTATCCGCACACGGTAAGGAATTGGTTGTATGTTTACCGGCTGTTGACTGGAGCGGAATTTTTTCGAGTACGTTTTTTTCAACGGTTAATTCAGTTGTATCGTATTACTTTATAATGGCTTACGATTACTATTACCGCGGCAGCGCGAATGCCGGTCCGGTTGCCCCCCTTACTACAGGTACATCGACCTATCATGTATCGCGTTCAATAAATACTTTCACCAATGCAGGTGCCACAGCTGCAAAATTAATAGCCGGCTTTCCTTATTATGGCTATGATTGGCCGGTAGTCAGTTCGGTATATATGGCTGCAACTACTGCCTCGGCCTCCAGTGTTACGTATGCAAATGCAAAAACGAAGGCTGCCACACTTGTTTCAGGTGATAAATTTTTTGATGCAGTGTATCATGAACCATGGTATCGATACCAGGATGTTTCCAGTAAATGGCATCAGGTATGGTACGAAGATTCACTGAGCCTGGCGATGAAGTACGACACGGTAAAAGCCAAAGGTATTGCAGGTACCGGTATGTGGGCGCTCAGTTATGATGGAGCAAATACCGAGTTGTGGGGAGCATTAAAAAATTCATTTGCATCTTCCATGCCCGGCAACTATACGGTGTTGGACGATTTTGAATCTTCTGAGGGCCGATTTGCTAATGCCCCGACCTATAGCGGTTCAACAGTTGGCATTTCGACTGCTTCAACCGCAGAAAGAGATATTACTCAGGCAAAGAATGGTTTGGCCTGTATGAAATTGGTGTTAAAGGATAATACATCTTCAACAAGCAGCTGGACGGTGCGCTTCCTTTCCGGTGGGGGAAGCCCTTCAGGTAATTTGGCAGTTAATTGCGATGGTTATTATGGGTTTTGGTTGAAGACAAGTACGGCTCCAACCGGTTCCCAGGCTGCAGTATTGGTTGATGATAATGGAACTTCGGAACTGTCACCGAAGATAACTATTACCAATGACGGTAATTGGCACTATTATGAATTTAATATGAAGGGCAGCGGATGGTCTGGTTTCCCGGGTACGGGGGGAAATGGCATAGTAAATGGGCCCACCGTTACATTGGACGCAATTATGCTTTACGCTCCAAATGGATCAGCTGACTGGACTCTCTATATTGATGATATGTACTATGTTTCTTCGGGTGCACTTCCCGTGGAAATGTCATGTTTTTCTGCCACTATCCGCTCCGGGCAGCCATATCTTTCATGGGAAACGAAGTCAGAAGTTAATACATCGCATTTCGATATAGAGCGAAAAAATGCCAATTCGACTCAATGGAGTAAAATCAGCAGCCTGCCGGCGGCCGGATACTCTGCTGTTGCCCGTCAGTACAACTATACCGATGTGAGTGCCCTGAACGAAAACTACGATTACCGGTTGATTGTTGTAGATCGGGATGGCTCATTTACTGTTGGCGGTTATTCGCATATAGCAGCAATACCGGTAAAAAAATATGCACTTGGTCAGAATTACCCTAACCCGTTCAATCCATCATGTTTTATTGAATATTCTTTGCCTGAAAGATCCTCAGTTAACCTGACAGTATATTCTATTACCGGTCAAAGAGTCCGGGATATTATGCATGGTATTCAGGAAGCGGGCACATATAAAATTAAGTTTGAGTCAGAAAATTTGACAAGTGGGATATATTTTTATATTTTAGAAGCAGGCAAATTCCGGCAGAGCCGGAAAATGATTATTTTACGATGAAAATATTTACTTCACATTTTGTTTGAAATACGTTATAATTGCATTATGAAATGTGGGACCGTTTTGAGCAGAGCTGAATGAATCAGGTTTTGTAAATTAAATACTTCATAACTTAGCAGTAACAGAAGAATTAGTATGACACAGACTCCCGGTAAACCATCAGGCAAACTCGCAAATGTACTATTGGTTGAAGATAACCCTGAAAACAGGGATGTAATTACATACTTTATCAAAAACATTTGCAGTGTCGATAGCGCTATCGATGGCCCAAGCTCCATTGAGATGGCGAAATCAAAACAATACGACCTTATTTTGATGGATATTAATCTTGGCCTCGGGATGAATGGCATGGAAGCCACGAAACAGATACGCCAGATTCAGGGATATGAATCCATTCCGATTATAGCGGTAACAGCGTATGCTATGGTGGGTGACAGGGAAATTTTCCTTAATGCCGGGTGTACGCATTATATCTCAAAACCATTTACCAAGCAGGAGATCCTTGAATTGCTGCATAAGGTTTTTGAAGAATATAAAATTATGTAATTGGTAAAAGCCAACAATATACAAAGGGACGCTTTGAAGAAGATTGAACGAACATGTAATAGCTCGTTTGTACTGTTGTTGGCTTTCACTTTTGTCATATACGGATCTGTATATGCACAGGTAAGCGACAGCACATCTACATTACCACTTGAACAACTACTCCACAATCCTGTTAAAAATACATCACATAATTTTCAGCATATCAGTGAAATACCCTCATCTATTACGGTGATCTCGCGGGAAGATATTCTGTTGCTTGGTTCGGCAAACCTTTCCGAACTGTTACAGAACATCAGAAGCTTTTATCTGAATTTTGACGAATACACTTATTATATCGGTGTGCGTGGGTATAATAGAATCGGTGACCAGAATAACCGGATATTACTGTTAATTAACGGGCATACTTACAATGAATCCGTTCATGGTTCGGGCGGGTTCGGTTACGATTGTGCAGTTGATATTCAGGATGTAGAAAGGGTTGAAATTGTTCGCGGCCCCGGTGAGGTTATTTATGGAAATAACGCTGTGTTTGCTGTAATTAATGTTATAACCCGTTCCGCCGAAAGTATCGGTAAATTGAATACCGATCTTGGTCTGGGAACTGATAAAAGGGTTTCGGTTAGTTTGCTACATAGCGGTGTACTGGCAGCCAATAGTGAGTATACACTTTCGGCACGTTTTATGGAAGCCGCGGGCAGTGATTACACGTTTTCGGTGCCTGAAAAAAACAAAAAGAATCCCGAAACTATTTCCGAGGCTGATAAAGAACAGGCATTTAGTGTTTACGGTAACTGGCAGTATTCGGAGTTATTCGTTCAGGCAGGCTTTAATTATCGCGATAAAAATCTTCCTACGGTAAAATTTAAAAAGAAAATGGGTGATACCCACGAATCGAATACCGATTACCGTGGCTTTGTTGATATCCATTATGATAAATCCTTAAATGAAGCTACGGATGTTTCCATCAGAGGATATTTCGATTCTTACCGTTTTGAGCGTAATTACCCCCGGAAAGATTGGAGTTCCACGGTAACCAACTATTCAGATAAGAACAGTGTCGATTGGGTAGGGTGTGAATTGAGGTGTAATTATTCAGTTACCGATGGTTGTGTTATAACCGCCGGTACCGAAATAAAAGCAGACATCACTCAATTATTCACAATGAAATCAGAAAATTCGACATTGCGTGAAATTGACCAAAAAAGTAGTTCGTTTGCAGCATATATACAAAATGATTACCAAATATGGCCATCATTTTCAACTACAATAGGTGCAAGACTCGATAAAATTACTAATCTTTCTGCTATTGTTTCACCCCGGGCCGGATTGATTTATAAACCCTGGATGCCCCTTACTGCAAAAGCCTTGTACTCTACCGGTTTCCGCTCTCCAACGATATATGAAAATAGTTATTTTGTAACTGATTCTGTTTCGTTTTTTTCACAGCCAAGTAATCTACAGACTGAGAAGATCAAATCATTTGAATTAGTTGCCGAATACGACCTGAATGAGTTATTTTTTATTACCGCAACAGCTTTCCGGAACAATATTTCGGATGTGATTAACTATTATATGCCCGATTTTGATGTTTCACAGGAGAATCTTGCATCCTATGCGGTTGATGGAGCAGAGTTCGAATTGGCAACTGCCCCGTTGGCGCACTTCAAATTTGGCATAAACTATACACGCCAATACATTCATCAAAATGATAATTCTGTTATTGATAACGTAAATATCCCGGGACATTTTGGGAATATTACCATAGCGTATTTGTTTTCGCACCGGTTTAGCGTTTGTTATTCGCACCATTTTGAAGATTCCCGTACCTTACTGAACGGAAAAGATCTGAATTCTATTTCTTTAGGCATGTTTGCAGTTCGGGGTATATTTTCAGAAATTGGCCTGAGCATGCTATTTCGGGTAACGAATATTTTTAATGAAAAATATAGCTACCCTGCCGGAAATACGGTAAATCCTTTGAATGTAATTCCGCAGGATGGCAGGGAATTTCAGCTACATTTGCAGTATAATCTGCCCTGATGAGTACGCGATGAGACGAATAATACTTGTAATCGCGTTTGTAATTGGAGTTGGCTTACCGGTCTACCCGCAGCAAATGACTACCACGGTAGCCGATCAGGTGCCATTGTTGATGAAAATCCTGATGTTTGAAAGGAATATGCCAGAAAAAATCCAGTCGAAATTTAATATAGGCATAGTTTTTCAATCGCATTTTCGAACCTCAAACAATGCCGCAACGCGTTTGCAGGAGTTTCGGGACAAAAACGCTAATTTAATGGTTTTTGGTAGTGAAGTTAATTTTATATTTTATGATCTTTCAGAGAACTTTGATTTAAATTCCTTTGTTCTTAGAAATGATATTAAAGTTTTATATATTCTTCCCCTGAGAGCATTTGATTTAGGTAAACTTATCTCGGTTGCCCGGGATAGAAAAATTATGACATTCACGGGGGTGGAAAAGTTTGTTCATGAAGGTTTAGCTGTTGGAATTGGAGTAAAAGGGGATAGCCCGGAAATCCTAATTAATTTAGAAGCTGCAAAACAGGAAGGATGCGATTTCACCTCCCAGTTGTTGCGCTTAGTACGTATCGTTAAGTAACAAAAAATGGTTAGATTAATATTTTTTGTATGAATTCACATAGCTATTCTTTATCTTACACGTTACGCAAAAAAAGATTGATATTAACAGAAAAATAACATTCTCGTACATATAGAAAGGATACAACTTTGAAAATGCGTTGGGTACTTTTCGCTTTACTTTTAACTGCGCCAATGTTCGCGCAAGTTAGCTATAAAGACGGTTCTGCAATTGGTTTTGGTATTTCATCACCCCGTTTATTCGGTGATGTTTATTCTGAATACTGGAACTTTGGCGGCCATTTATTATACCAGAGAGATTTTGATGAAGTAAATTCATTACGGTTAAAAGCTGACTTTCTTAAATTCACCTGTCGCCAGGATCCTGTAACCGGTTTACAGCCCAAGACAACAGCAATTGGATTACATGTAGATTACCTCTATAAATTTACACCTTGCTCAGCTGTTAAAATGTATTTTGGTACAGGCGTTTCTGCTGTTAACTATCAGGTTGATGGCGCGAAAGATATTAATAACAAATGGGTCGTTGGCGAATTAGGCATTACCTTTATTGGCGGCGCTTTATTCGATCTCGCTCCCGAATGGTTATTACGTGCTGAATTTAACCATAATACCATTTCTACCGATAAATTTGATGGTGTTTATGGAGCACAGGGCGGTTTGTTTGGTGGTACATTAGATTCATATACCACAATGGAACTTGGTGTTATGTATTATTTCAACCGTGGCGAAAGAACAAAATACTGTGATTTGCCAACCGGTGCTACAACAAACTACTATAGCAGTGGTTCAAACGTAGATTATGATAAAATTAAGAAAATGATTGACGATGCTCAGCCGAAACATATCCCTGCTGATATCGATTATGCAAAAATTGAACGTATGATTGATGATAAACTCGCTAAAATTCAGCCTGTTGTTGCAGAGAAAAAAGAAGCTGGCGAAATCGTTTTAGTTGGTATCAACTTCGATAACAATAGCCCGAAAATTCGTCCGGAAAACTATGCAATTCTTTCACAGGCAGCAGCTACTTTGTTAGCTAATCCGAGTGTTAAAGTTGAAGTTCAGGGTTATGCCGATGCAAAAGGCACCGAAAAGAAAAACCAGAAACTTTCTCAGCAGCGTGCTGAAAGAGTTAAGAGCTACCTGGTAGCTAAAGGTGTTGATGCCAGCCGTTTGACTCTTGCAGCATTTGGCGATAAGAAGCCGGTTGCTGATGATAAAACATCTGACGGTAGAGCATTAAACAGAAGAGTAGAATTTAAGATAATTAAATAATCTATTCGTAGATATTGTTAAGCCGTGGCATTGGAAAATGCCACGGCTTTTTTTTATATAAATTGCACTTCCCGCTTAATTCCTAATTTTCTCATTCTTGAGCCAAGAGTTTTCCCATTCATTCCCAGCAACTCGGCCGCGCTGTTTCTTCCCATCACTTTACCCTTGGTGTACCGTAATGCCTGTATTATGTGCTCCTTCTCCATTTCCTCCATAGTTTTGAATGATGTATGCAGCGCAATATCTGTTGGTTCAGAAGCCGATATGAGTCCGGTAAAATGGATTGTTTCACCATCTGAGAGTATAAGAGCTCTTTCAACCATATGTTCTAATTCCCTGATATTGCCCGGCCAGGAGTAGTTGGAAAGATCATCAAGGCTGTTTTTCTTTATTGTGGTAACTGTCTTCCCGATCTTTTTTGAATATTGTTCAAGGAAATAGCGAATTAACAGCGGGATATCTTCTTTACGTTCACGGAGTGGAGGAACAAGAATAGGGAATACATTTAGACGAAAATACAGATCTGCCCTGAATCTGTTATGCGCTACCTCCTTTTCCAAATCCCGATTGGTGGCTGCTATAATCCGGACATCGGCTTTGAGGGTAGTCTTTCCACCAATGCGCTCGAATTCTCTTTCCTGGAGCACTCTGAGCAGTTTTACCTGAAGGTCTAAAGGCAGTTCGCCAATTTCATCCAGAAATATTGTTCCGCCATTTGCCAACTCAAATCTACCGATACGCCGTTCAATAGCGCCGGTAAAACTGCCCTTTTCATGACCGAAGAGTTCCGATTCTATGAGTTGCGCGGGGAGCGCGGCGCAATTAACTTTAATAAAAGCTTTCTCTTTTCTCAACGAAAGGTTATGAATCGCCCGGGCAAAAAGTTCTTTTCCTGTGCCTGTTTCGCCGTACAGTAAAACCGTTGCATCAATCGGGGCAACCTGCTCAACTTTTAGCAATGCACCTTTGATTGCAGCACTCTTGCCAATTATTTCCTGAAAATTCTGACTGGTGTTAATTTCACTCAGCAGGAATGTTTTTTCTTCTTCAAGTTTAGCTTTTAAGCTGTTAATAGATTCGAAAGCATGGTAATTTGAAAGAACTAAATATAATTGTGGAAGAAGAGAACAAAAAAAGCTCAATTCTTCATCCCAGGTAGGATTTGATTTGCTTGTGAATTGTACACCGGGAATAGTAATTAATTCCTGGCGCTGCAAAAAATACTTGGCCTCGGAAAGTGCTGTATCTCTATTCCGGCTAATAGCAAGAAGTAATTCCGTTTCATCTGTGGATGTGTACTTAAACAACATTACGGAGTTTGCTCCGCATTTTTCTTTCATTTGTTTAAAATGGGAAGATTGCAGGCAGATTCGATCAAAATCTGCATCGTAGAGTTCGATGAATGAATTCTCCCGGCTTTTCTCGAATTCTTCCCGGGCCAAAAGTATTGCAACACTGCTGCTTTTGGCAGAAGGAACCACCTGAAACTGTGAGCCTTTTTGTTTCATAATGGAAACAACAGAGGATATCAGCATGGATTTTTGCTTAAAGCTTACCAGTACATTGTCGCACCCGATAAATGAACTAATTTCTTCCGCGAGCCTGGCATAAAATATATCGCTCTTATTAATAGTAACAAGAGCATTGTTCATTCGAAGGTTTGCTTCATGTTCCTCTTTCAGCATTCGCATTTCATGGTACGCGCTTACATTGCGTAAAGAAATTGCTACCAGATTCGCGACATTCATGAGATAATTTTTATCAGATCTGCTAAGGGTATTCAAGGCAATTTCGAGAGGGAAATATCCAATCAGTTCGCCTGCAGAAAGCATGGGAATGAGAATAAATTCATCGTATCCTTTTTTACCCGAACGAGGGGAAGGAACATTTTTACCCAGTAGCGCAAATAAAGCTTGCCGGGAAACAGATGTTATTGTGTTAGGCAGGCCTCCTAATAATTCGGTGAACTGATCTAATTTCATAGAGTGGTGATGAATGGCCTGAGGTAACTGTGGCCCCTGCGAGAGATTTTCGCGGAAATGTAAGTGGACTGTGCTATGATTATAGCTAAGAGTAATTAGCCCGTTCAGGCGCATTTGCAACAGGTCAGAAAGTTTTGTAAATATTGTAAAAAGCTGCTGATACGGGTTCTTTATGTTTGCTATGGCATCGTTAATTGATAACATAGAAGGTATATCAAGGGGTATCATAATTTCTTTAATCCAATAGAAAGCTTAAATATAAGAACTATATAAAGGTAATTGCTTAAATAAAAGAATACGCGCCTCCAAATATGCGAAAAATCCACAATAATGGCAATTTAATAATTGGCACACGAGTTGAATATATAATAACAAATTACACTGTACGATACAGTAAGCAATGTTTAACAAAAATGGAGATAAAATGAAAAGAGGTATTTTATTTGCAATAGTATTAGGTCTGGTTAGCACCATGTCGTTTGCCCAGACAGGAAAATATGGAATTGGTATAGACGGGGTAACCTCGCCAAATATAATTGGTGCCTATTATTTTACGCCTTCGCTATCAGGCGAATTAATTCTTGGCTTAAATGTATATTCCCCCGGGGGTGATGCAGCTCCGAATCAGACTAAAGTTACCGGTACGGATTTTCGAATTGGCGCGGCCTGCCTGTATCATTTTGGCCAGAGTGATCTGCGTCCTTATATAGGTGTCGATGCTATTTATGAGACGGTAAAATCGGGTGGCTTTTATGTAACCGAACCAGATGCAAAAAATAGTCTTCAGGCAAATGTTATATTAGGCGCGGAGTACTATCTTGCAAAACAGTTCAGTATCGGTGTTAAAGAAAAAATAGGAATTAATGCCCAGTTTAGCCGTGATGTTCCGAAAGAAGAAAATGATCTATACGTCAATACAAGTTCTGTTATTACTGCCCGGTTTTATTTTTAACTAATGTGGCACCAGGGCTCATGATTTTTAGTATAGTGAGGAAACTATACACCCGGATAACAAATTATGAGCCCACTTAGAATTAGACTTTTATGATACTTGCCCTTACAACGGGTCCCCAACCCGGCAGACAGACAAAAAAAACTCTCAGGGAATCGATAGCACCCGATTATAGGGTAGCGATCGATTCCCTTATAAAATCACCCAACCCCTATAAAATTGAGAATCTGTGGATGTTCTTACCGACCAGGCTTCGGCCGGTGCATTTGTCCCGACCGCAGATAATCCCTCGTTGCATCAATTGGCAGGTGTTCAGCTATGAAAATGATTTAGAAATTCTGGAAACACTCTATGAGCAGGGAATAGAAGAGCCGGTATGTTTGCTTTTCCCGGGTATGTTAAATCCTGGAATTGATTTAGCGGATTTTTTAACGTTTGCTCAACTCGCAAGAAAGGCTGATGTGGTGTTGGGAGTAACTGCCAAAGAGGGGGCTTCCTCGTCTTGCAGTTTACTTCTTGATGAAAGGGATTCCATTATAAAGATATCGCCACAACCGGCGGTATATCAGTGGAAACCGGCAGGTATCTATTATTTCACACCCCCGGCAATTTTGCTTCTGGCTCGAATTCCCAGTATACATCAACTTCATTTTGAAGATTTTTTACGGATTTTACATCACGAAGGATATGCATTTTCAGCTTATCCGATAAATGAAATAAAGACAGAGGAAAAGTTGCCACTAAAGCTGAAATAACGGAAAATTATTATACAGAATCTTTTTTTTTTGTATTTTACCATTCCAAATCGAAACAGCTCTGTTTTGGTTATTATCAGTTAATTGAATCTTTGGCCAGGAAAATAAATTAGAATTCTATGTTTAAATTTGGCAGCGGAAAAAGTACCTTTCAGGAATTGGGAGGTGAAATTCATCAGGATAGGAAGAAAAGAGAAAGAACGGCTCTTGTCCTTTTTGTAATTCTTGCTATAGTAGTACTGAACGTTATATTATACATGATCACAAATTAGTGATTCGGCACAACAGGTGACCGCTAATTAACCTCAGGCTTTATGAAATTGTATCCAGATACCCCCGTGCGGCATGCGCGTCGGGATTTATTTCTATTACCTTCTCAAAATAATTTTTTGCTTCTGCTGTTCTGCCGGTAATGTAGCAAATAAACCCACAATAGTAGTTCGCGTTTATCTCTATATCGTCTTTTGAAAGAATATCTCTGAATATTTTTTCTGCCTCTTCAAGTTTATTATCTGCAAGCAGAGCTTCCCCGGCTTTTTTCCGGTTCTCGAACCAAAGGCTGCGGATAAAATCCTGCTCACCGGTTTCCTGAATAATCTTTACCCACTTCTTCCAGAAGATTTTCTGGTTCCGGTCAGATATATTCATTATGGTATCTTCTTCATTATAGTACTGTAATTTACCGGTCCGGGCGCGTGTATTGAATTCGTGGTGAACTCCTTCAGCAGGTATGATATATGACTTGAGTCCGGCTTTCTTTATTTGCAGACCCAGATCCCATTCTTCATAATAACAGGGGGTAAAGGCGTTTTCGAAAAGCAGGGTACCATCGTGAAAAAGAGAAGTTTTCACCGCGAAGAAAAATCCGGATACATTATCAACCTGAATAGGCATAGTAAATGTACCATGAAAGAACCGCTGAATATCTTCTGCGGTATTAAAATCGATGTATCCGCCTTCAATGCCGACAATAGCCGCGTTATCAAGCTCGTAGAGAGCCTTCTCTACCGCATCAACAGCAGAACGTTCAATATGTAAATCAGAATTAATAATAAAACTCACCGGTGTTCGGGACATCATTAGTCCTATATTCCATGCACGCGCAACACCAACATTATGGCTTAGAGAAGCGCTATAGGTAATTCGCGGGTGATGTTTAAATCGGTCGGCCATTTCGACTGAATTAAAAACAACAATAACATCTCCTTCAAGATGGTTAAGATCTTCCAGCAGGGTTTCGAAAGTAAATTCTGTTTGAGAACTTAGATCGAGCACCGGAATGATGAAACTACGTCCCGGGGTTTCAGGTATTTCAAATGATAAAATTTCATCCACGGAATAAGTTTTTGCCGGTAAGGTATGGGGAACATATTTACTCCCCAGAGATCTTTTGCGCAATTCAGCTGCATCGGGCGTATCCTGCCGTAAGCCGGTAACCACGTCCAACATATCCTGTACCCTGTGCTCATAAGTGTGAGCGGCAATAACACGCTCATAACCTGCCTCTGCAATGCGCTCGCGCTCGTTACCATGTTTTATGTAATATTCAGCCTTGTCAATTATGTTATCCGGCTCGTAAATTACAATGTCTTCGCCATCGACAAATAATTCATCCAGCCCCGAATTAAGGCTGCGATCGGTAAATAAGAGTGAGCCGCACCCGAGCGTATCGAAAACTGTGGAATCTAACTCGTTTTTCACAGAGTTGCGAAAGACAATACGTGACTGGGAAAGCTGAATAGCCCGCTCGCTAAGGAAACGGACATCGTTCTTGAAACTGAAGAGGCTGGAGAGCATGGATGTCAGTTCTTCACACCTGCTGCCATGCTGAATAAGACCAGGATAAACAATATCGTATTTCTTTAACAAGGAAGCCTTTCTCATGACTTCGGGATCGAAAGCATCTGGCAGCCAGTAAGTTTGTGTTATACCGCGTTTGCGGAATTCCGCTACGTATTCCCTTTGGGCAAGGAATACATAATCGAATTGAGATGCCCACTCATAATGCCATGCAAGCGAAAGATGCGTGTTCTGCAACAGACAAATTTTGGGGCAGGTGAGCGCCTGCACATCCTCAGGGTAAAAGCCGTCGAATGATTCTATCCAGATGAATAAGTCGGGGGAAGGTCTTTGAGCAAGTTTATCACGAAGATCGGCAATGCTGACGTTATATGGCACTACCACATCGCTTGGTGGTACCGGAACCGCGATCTTATCCAAATATTGCTCCCGAAGCTTTTTTAGATCGGGTTGAGGACCAATGCTAAGTACGTTATGGGATTTCCGGAGAATAGTTTCATAATTAAATCCGGCAACAGATGGATGTTTAATATATGAGAGCCAAATATTTTTCTGCATAGAAATTCCGTTTACTATAATCTGACAATACTCTATGATTGTATGTAATCAATTGTATCTATAATACCACCGCCCAGGCAGGATAAACCGTTATAAAAAACGGCAAATTGCCCTGCTGCTATTCCTTTGTCGCTTCCCTGCAACTGAACATTGCCTGAGTTTTCGGAATCGAGAGTAAGCCTGCAATCGAAGAATCGGGCGCCATGCCGTATTTTCACTCGCAGCAGAGAGTCTTCGGAATCGGGCTTGTTAATCCAATTGATATGGGCTACCCTAAAACTGTTTTGTTCGCGTTCCAGCAAGTCGGCGCTTCCGGAAATATACACAATATTTTTGACAATATCTTTTTGAATTACATACCAGGGCCCGCCATGCAAACCAATACCGGAACGTTGACCGATAGTATAGTAATAATATCCCGGGTGCCGGCCCATTATTTTACCGGTATCAATATTTACAATATCGCCGGGCAGTTCACCCAAATGGAACTTGATAAAGTCCCGAAATTTTATTTTACCCAGAAAGCAAACACCCTGACTGTCTTTGCGGTCTTTATTGGGCAAATTATACTGTTTAGCCAGCCGGCGAATTCCCTTTTTGTCATAATTGCCAATCGGGAAGAGAGCCCGTCCCAGCTGCGCCCGGGTTAAATACGCCAGAAAGTACGTCTGGTCCTTAATCGGGTCGGGGGTTAATTGTAGATCAAGCGAATTAGTACCATGAATCAGATTTGCATAATGGCCCGAAGCTACTTTTTCGTAATCGGGAGAAATTTTATTGAAAAACTCACCAAATTTTATAAGGCTGTTACAAAACATATCCGGGTTAGGTGTGCGCCCTTCTTTAATTTCGCGAATGGCGTAACTTACAACTTTGCTCCAGTACTCATCTTGCAGGGGTATAATTTCAAGTGGCACGCCAGCCTGTTCGCAAACACCCCGGGCATACTCAAGGTCTTCTTCCCACGGGCAATTGCCGAGAAAAGAAAACTCATCCTGCAGCCAAATTTTTAAATAAAATGCAGTTATATCATGCTTATCTTCCTGCAGGAGGCGTAAAGCCACGGATGAATCAACCCCGCCGGAAAGCAGTACCGCTACTTTCATACTCATTTCTTTTTCTTGATTAAAACTACCTTATACAAGCGGACCTGACTTTTTCGTAAAAAAATCGGTGCCACTACCTGATTATAACTTGTTAGAACTATAAGATTCGGGTCCAGCGCGCTTTCGTTATACACTTTAATCGCGCCGGCATTTTCATCCCACCGGGCGGCAACTATATCGCCATCCACAGGTTTTTGCGAAAATGAAATTAACACTACATCACCGGGACGAATGAGGGGCATCATGGAATAACCGTTCTCCTCATCAATTTTTAGGAAGGCGTGGTCTTCGGGCTTGAAGTCGATAACATCACTTTCCCACCAATCGGTCAGGTCAACAACTTCA
>JAJTBZ010000025.1 GCA_021286645.1 Ignavibacteria bacterium | reverse complement strand
TGGAATCGGTGTACTCAATCATATCAAATTCATGCCCATCTTTTCTAACCAATGATTGGGTTTCCATGTTTATATCGAGAATACTCATAATCCAATACTCTTCGCCTACATCAATTACGATAAAAGCCCGCTCTGGACTTTTTCCATCTCCCGTTGCGAAAATCGCCCTGGTAAGGTTTTCAGCCATAACCGAGCTGAGCATCACTCTTATGGAATCTTTAAGAATTTCAGCAAGCTTTAATGCACTTACATGCATACGGATACTAACCGGATTTGTATGAAAAATAAATGTATCTGCTAATGCAAGCGCTTCTTTATATTTTTTTATTTTCGCCAAAGAGTCTACCCTGTCAAAATAACCCGATGTATAATTGAGCGCCGAGTAATCCTCAGTGCGGGTATATGAAAGATGTAGCATTAAATAATCCGTAGTTCCTGTGGATAATAGTGTATTAAAGAGTTGTCCAAAATCATTTGCTGTTAATTTCTTCACAGAATCAATAATGTGATAGTTGGAAAAATTATTTACTGTCGAATCGGTAGGCATTTGTTGCCCCTGTAGTGAATTCGAACAGGATATAATTAATAGTAATGCTATGCAAATGAACACGGCTCTCATCTTTTCCTCACATTATTTCAGGTTTACTCTACCAGAGCTTTAAGCTTTTTTTTGAACAGCTAAATTACAAATTTCCGCGTCATCACGCGGTAAAAAACAAGTGCCATTTTGTTGGGCACCCAAGAATAACATCCTAAAAAATAAAACGGGCTGCAACCAAACCGGGAAAATTGATTCTAAATACGTATTATTTAAGCTTTTAGCGTTATATTTAGGGTTGGGATTTTTACCTTTTTGAAAAAAAATTCGAATAGTAAAATTACGGGGGTAGTTTAACTTCGTTTTTTTGCAGCTTCGGCGTGTTACTGCAATGTTTGTTCAACAGTAATTACTCCTCCGGGATGCAAAAGGACAGTGTAATCTGCTAATTACAATAATTGTGAGCATAAAAAATGAAAAAAATCGCGATAATTTACGGAACCCGCCCCGATACAATAAAGCTGGCGCCGGTTATTAAGGAATTTCAGAAATATCCTAAAGAATTTCAGGTTATTTCTATTGCAACTGCCCAACACAGGCAAATGCTGGATCAGGTACTGGAAGTATTCGACTTAAAACCTGATTACGATCTTAACATTATGAAACCTAAACAGAGCCTGGCAACAATTACAAAACGCACTATCGAAGCTCTCGATAAGATACTCGTTAAGGAGCAGCCCGATATGGTAATAGTGCAGGGCGATACTACAACAACATTTGTAGGAAGTTTGGCAGCTTTTTACCGTCGTATTCCTGTTGCACATGTTGAAGCCGGTTTACGTACAAATGATAAAGCTAACCCGTTTCCGGAAGAAATTAACCGGCGTTTAACCGGATGCATGACCGACCTACATCTGGCGCCTACTGCTACATCGAAGAAAGCGCTGGTTAAAGAGAATATTCCGGCATCCTCTATTTTTATTACCGGGAATACTGTTATTGACGCGCTAAATATCGCGGTTAAAAAGAAGCATCAGTTTGCCCGTACAGAATTAGTTGATATACTGAAACAGAAAAAGAAATTTGTACTGCTGACAATGCACCGCCGGGAGAACTGGGGCGAGCCCATGCGAGCTGCATGTAATGCGGTTGCGCGATTAGCCCGCGAAAACCCGAAAATAAATTTCGTGTTTCCGGTACATCTCAACCCCATCGTCCGTGAAGTTGTATTTTCCACTCTACACGGGTTATCCAATGTATTCCTGATTGAACCATTGGATTATGCCGATTTTGTTAATTTCCTATCTCGTGCACATCTTATTATTACCGATTCAGGCGGAGTGCAGGAAGAAGGCCCTCATTTTGGCATTCCTATTCTGGTGTTACGTAAAGTTACCGAACGCCCTGAAGCAGTTACATATGGAACGGTAAAGCTTACAGGAATGGATGAGCAGAAGATTTATAAAACAGCCACGCAACTGCTACACGACAAGGACGCGTATAATAAAATGGCAACGGCTACTAATCCATACGGTGATGGCAAATCATCGAAACGGACAGTGCAATTAGTTCGTAATTATTTCGGCATGGCTAATACACCAGTCGAAGAATTTAACCCTTAATCCAGATTTGAAGTGAGTTATCATTCATGGCAAGTAATTTGTATAAATTAGTTTTTCTCATTCTCTGTGTTATTTTTCTTGCACCAGTTCAGTTGGCGAAAGAATATCCGGTTAAGAAGGTGCTTATCGTTACTGAAGGCAATACGGACCTCCGAAATTTTGCCATAGGCGATGGCAGGCAACTGGCAAACCTTATGGGACATTTCAGAACCACAACTGTGGTAAAGGGTGTAAACCAGTATAACCTGGGAGAATTGAATAACTATGATTTCATTTTCTTCATCGGTTTTACCCGCACATATGTTGTTCCACAGAAATTCATGAATGATTTTGTGAAAACTTCGAAAGAAGTAATTTGGATCAACACGGGTATAACTGACGCTTCTAAACGCTACGATTTCAAGAAGCTGTTCGGTTTTTCTGTATCCGGCCTGGATTCCCTTACCGGTTATGATTATGTAAAAGTCGGTAAACAAACCTTTACAAAGGGTGAACAAAATACCCATGTAATTGAAATAACTGACAGGAAAAATGTAAAAGTACTGGCAACTGCATACGCGGGTAAAAAGCGAAAAGAAACTCCGTATATCGTTAAGTCTAAAAATTTCATGTATATCAGCGATTCTCCATTCGCTTCTGCTTCGAGTACTGATCGATACATATATTTTTCCGATATGCTTCACGATATTTTGGGCGAAGATCATGAAACCGAGCACTCAGCCATTCTTCGAATTGAAGATATTACTCCCATGGATAACCCCGATAAATTGCGGGAAATTGCCGATGTCCTTTCCGATCGCGGTATTCCTTTTCTGGTTGGTGTAGTACCATTTTATGTAAATCCGGCGGAAGGGACCCGCATTAGTCTTTCGGATAAGCCGGATCTGGTTGACGCTTTGAAATATATGGTAAAAAATGGTGCAACAATTGTAATGCATGGTGTAACCCACCAATATAAAGGCATTACCGCGGCTGATTTTGAATTTTGGGACGAGAGTACCAACGGGCCAATTAAAGATGAAACCGAGGCCGGAATAGCAAAAAAAATTGAACTCGGCTTGCAGGAATTTATGCGTAACGGCCTATACCCTATGCTGTGGGAAACTCCCCATTATACGGCTTCATTTAAGCTGTATAATACAATCTCCAAATATTTCAGTACTGCAATCGAGCAACGATTATCAGTAGAGAATTTCGATTACAGCCAGTTCTTTCCGTACGTCATTAACAAGGATTTATTCGGGCAAAAAATTTATCCTGAGAACCTGGGATATGTTCCACTTGATAACAATATTGAGGTAAGCCGTGCAGCGGTTCATGATATTATTGTTGGGGCACGGGCTAACCTGGCTGTGCGTGACGGTTTCGCAGCATGTTTCTTTCATGAATTCCTCGATATAAATCTACTGAAAACTCTTGTAGATAGTGTGCGGGCTTTAGGATATGAATATATTGATCTAAAAGAAACATCCAACTGGGTACATTCGAAAGACCGTGTAATACTCACTGGTTCGCAAGATTATTCTGTCACCCTCGAAGATCAGTACTTATACGAAGCATATTTTGATAAAACAGGCGAAGTGCGGGACAAAGTAATATCTGATAAACGGTTAAAAGGAAAAGTTAGCCGCACAGTAAAGCTTAACCCGGGAGAATTTTATAAGGCAGAGCCGGTTGAATTCAAAGAACGCCAATTAACCCTGTGGGAAAAACTGAAACTAAAAGCCAATACAGTCGTAGAAAATGTTTTTAAATCCGATGACGATTGGCAGGAGGCTAAAGTTGGAATACTTTGGAATTATTACGCGAAAGGAGCCGGCTTTAATGATCAGGCTTCATTTATCTCTGCGTTTAAGAGTGTAAATATTGCAGTAGATACAATCTTTATCGGCCAGCCTTTACGTCTTCAAAGATACAATCTTATCATCGTTCCATTTGCCTGTGTCGATAGTTTACGCGACACTGAAATTTCCATGATTTCACAGTATGTTAAAAATGGTGGTAACGTTATAACTGATTCCAAGAATGACGTGGCGACTGAGTTAGGAATACAGTTTTCAGAAAGCAAATTACGGGTTAATCACATCCGCGACCTATATTTCCCCGAAGAGCCTATAAATTGGCGATACACTGAATTGGTAACAAAATTTGAATCGGAAAGCGCGGATAAAGTTTTTTGTACCGATGACAATACCGAAATGCCCATGGTTATTGGCCGTAAACTCGGTAAGGGAAAATTCATTTTCATTACGTCCCGATTCGACCCGTACTCACACATGGGTTATAGCAATTATCCGTTCCTGTTGGAATATGTACGAAAGTTCTTTAATCTTCGTCCTATCTTCCGCAGAAATAATGTCGAAGCCTTTTTTGACCCCGGATTCCGCCATACGTTTAGCGCGGAACAACTGGTAAAACAGTGGGTTATTCAGGGAATACGCATCATCCATGTTGCAGGATGGCATAAATATCCTAAATACACTTATGACTACGACAGGCTTATAAAACTGGCCCACGCGAATGGCATCCTTGTATATGCATGGTTGGAACCACCTCAGGTAAGCCAAAAATTCTGGCTCGATCATCCGGAATGGCGGGAAAAGAACTGGAAAGGCCAGGATGTTCGCCCCTCATGGCGCTACCCGGTAGCAATGACCGACAAAAATTGTATTGCAGCAATGATGAAAGAGTATTCCGAATTACTGCACAATTTTGACTTTGACGGCGTAAATGTTGCTGAAGTTTATTTTGAGGCAGCAAAGGGATTCGATACTCCGGATATGTATACTCCCATGCACCCGAGTGCCCAGAAAGAAATCTTAAAGCGGTATGGTATCGATATAAATAAAATTTTCAATGCCGAATCAGAGTATTACTGGAAGAATAATTCGTATGTAAAACAAACTCTTACTTCGTACCGTATTGATAAGCTTAACGAAGTATATGAAGCATTATTTACGGTAATTAATGGTATTCGGAATGAAAGACCAGGGTATCATGTAATTGTTACTGCGATGGATTCTTATGGCAGTCCCGAATTAAAAGAATATATCGGCGTAGATATGGATCATATCATCGGACTTCAGAAGAAGTATAATTTCACCTTAAATGTTGAAGATCCTGAAAATTTATGGTCTACCGACCCGCTCCGTTATATTGAAATCGGAAAAAAATATGCCGCTTTATTGGGTGGTAATAATCAGCTCATGTTAGATCTTAACATTTTGAAATTCAGGAAACCGGAACAGGTTACCCCGTTCCCTACCCTGATACAAACCGGTACTGAATGTTTTGAATTAATCAATGCCTCAGTGGTAAATGTATCGCGGGCATTAATATATGCAGAATCAAGCATGAACCCGCAGGATATGATATTTGTACCCTACGCGCTTGCAAACAAAGTTCAGTACACACAAATTCCGAACGGGTATGATGTTAACTCCCCGTACTGTTTTTCGTTAAAACTACCCAAGGGTGTTACTGAATTAACCGTTGATGGAAAATTACTTGCTCCTTCAAGAGATAATCAGTTTATTATTCCTGCCGGACATCACACGATTCTGTTCTCTGCTGTTGGCGTAAATACATTTTCGGCACATGAACTGCAAACAAAGTTACTCTCTATTACGGGTAATCTGCAGAGCATTGATTATGGTATGCGCAGCATCAATATGGAGTACACATCCGATACACGTATGCTGGTCTCGATTAACCGGGAACCAACAAAAGTATTTATTGACGGCAAAGAAATACCATTCACATCCATGAAAGGAAATGATTGTTACTCTGTTTTCCTCCCCGTCGGTCATCATTCGGCATATATTATTGCGGGCGATGAATTTTCATACGGCATTAATTTAACAAGTTTATGGTCTACAACTGCAATAGCCATATTTGGTTCAATGGCTGTTTTATCACTCATTGCAATGTTTATCTCAATTAGAATTAAACGCATTAAAGCATAAAGGTAAGTTTTTCATGTCTGTATTAGAAGTAGATTTAAGTTTTCTGTTTGTTGTTGCTGTTATTCTGATCTGGTTTATGATCGGTTATCAGTTTATACTTACGGTATTTGGCTACATCAATTTTATGAAATCAATTAAAGAACGTAAGACAATTGATGAAAGTGAATTCGATTTCCCCAGCTGTTCTATCTTAATTCCTGCCCATAATGAAGAAAAAGTTATTGCCGCAACTGTTGAGGCGATGTTAAAACTTGAGTATCCGAAAGACAAGCTGGAAATTATTGTTATTAATGACGGATCTTCCGATTCAACGAAAGAAATTGTAGAAAGTTATCTTGCCGGTGATTCTCGTCTGCGATTGTATGATATTCCGAAAGGTGAAGGCGGCAAAGGGAAAAGTCGTACTCTTAACCTCGGGATAAAAGCTGCGAAAGGTGAAATTGTGGCAATTTATGATGCCGATAACACCCCTGACAGTAAATCACTTCGGTACTTGGTAGCAAACCTGCTAATGAATAAAGAATTGGGAGCCGTATTAGGAAAGTTCCGAACTGTGAACAAAGATCGCAACCTGCTAACACGCTTCATCAATGTTGAGACACTTAGTTTCCAATCGATGTTACAGGCTGGCCGCTGGCAGATGCATCAAATAGCCACGCTGCCGGGCACGAATTTCGTAATGTGGAAACACATTATCGATGAACTGGAAGGATGGGACGAAGAGGCGTTAACAGAAGATTCAGAACTCAGTATTCGTATTTATGAACATGGATATAAAATTAAATTTATTCCCTATGCAATTACATTCGAGCAGGAACCGGAAAGCTGGAAGGTCTGGATTCGCCAACGACTCCGTTGGGTTAGGGGAAATAACTATGTTATTTCAAAATTTTTCAGGCACATTCCCCATTTTAAGAATAAACGCCTTGGATTTGATCTTTTGTATACACTCGCGCTGTACTACATCTTTTTTGTAGCGATAATTATTTCCGACTTCTTATTTATTATCAGCGCAATGAATTTAGTAAGCATGTCGCTGCCCGGACCATATACTTTCGTGTGGATTATGGCTTTCGTTTTATACATTGTCGAAATTATGCTCGCTTTATCATTTGATCGGGAAGATACTCTGGACAAATGGTGGATTATCGTTGCAGGCTATTTCAGTTACTGCCAACTTTGGATTTATATAGTAATTAAAGCTTTCTGGATCGAAAAGATAAAAAAAGAGAAAAGAACCTGGGATAAAACTGTAAGGTTCAACTCTCCCCCAAAGCAATAAATTGAAAAAAGGATCCCGTCTTTAACCGATGGGATCCTTTTTTTTACCGTTTAATACAAATTTCACCTTCCTGCTAAACTCCCCTGCCTCATTCTGCGATAATACGATACTAATCATCTCGCTATTAAAGAGGAATACTTAATGACGATACAGCAGAAACTGAACTATACGTTTGCAGGCATTACCGGAGTAATACTTGTGCTGACAATAGCTCTTTATTCGCTCATCAATTCGCAGGAATTCGACGCAAACGTGATCGAACTTGCAGGCGCCCAGAGAATGCTCACTCAGAAAATCAGCAAGGAAGTTTTAGAATCCTCAATCACCGGGAATTCTTCATCTACGCTGCGCGAAAGTAGTGATAAATTTGACCGTGTACTAAACGGACTGCTCGAGGGGAGTAGTGACCTAAAATTACCGAAGCCGGAAGATAAGTCAATTATTGAAAAACTCAATTCTGTAAAGGAACTTTGGCGGCCTTTTAAGGATCATCTTGAAAAGATTCTTAACGGTAACCCGATGACACAGCCGGAATCAGTCAATTATATTAGAGCTAATAATGCTCAGTTGCTTCAGGCGACTATAGAGGCTGTTTCTTTGTTGAAAGGAGCCGCGACCGACAGGTTTCAGTCAATGCGTATGCTTCTATATTTCGTTATCGTATTCAGTATTTTCATTTCAATTTCCGGCTATTTTATATCAAGAAGAAAAATTGTTCAGCCTATAGCACATTTTATTGTTAATACGCAGGAAATTGCGGCAGGAAAATATGATACTAAAATAGATGTTGCCGGTGATGATGAAATCGGGCAACTGGCCAGGAGTTTTAACAACCTTATTCATAATTTATCCGTTTCACGTGATGAACTGCGTCGTGAAAAAGCTTCTATACAGATTAAAATCGATGAAGCCGTGGGCAATGCAGAAAGCCATCAACGATATCTGGAAGCTTCTATTTCTCATTTTGTGAAGAAAATGGACAGGCTGGCCAAAGGTGATCTTACTGTTTCGGCCTCGGCACGAAATGATGACGAGATTGGTAAAATTTTCAAAAGCTTTAATACTGTTGTCGAAAATATGCGGGGAATGATCATTGATATTCAAAACACCGTTGAATCTTCAGTAGATGCATGCAACACTATTTTCTCAAACAGCCAGGAACTTTCTGCCGGAGCAAGTGAAATTAGTTCGCAGGTAATGGAAATTACTTCAACAATTGATGCTATTACCCAAACAATTGTTGATACCGCCGGAAATGCAACACGAGCAGCAGATGCCTCAACAACTGCTGGTAAAACAGCAACAAAAGGCGAATTCGTTATTAATGATACGGTTTCCTACATTGCGAAAATTGCAGATGTAGTAAATGACGCTTCAGCAAAAGTTGAGAAATTAGGAAAAAACAGCGAACAAATTGGCGAAATTGTTCAGGTAATTCAGGATATCGCCGACCAGACAAATCTGCTTGCTCTGAATGCTGCAATTGAAGCCGCACGGGCAGGTGAACAGGGCCGGGGTTTTGCTGTTGTAGCAGATGAGGTGAAGAAGCTTTCCGAACGCACATCAAAGGCTACTCAGGAAATCTCCGCAATGATTAAAACTATTCAGACTGAAACAAAAGTAGCAGTTGAAAAAATGATGACCGGATCTAAAGAAGTAACCCTCGGTCAGGGAAAAGCTGAAGAATCAAAAACCGCCCTTAAAGAAATAATTTTCAACAACGGTCAGGTGCTTGATATTATTAATCAGGTTGCTACTGCCAGTGAAGAACAATCGAGTTCAATAAAAGAAATGCACATGAATCTCTCCAATATTACGCATTCTATTCGAGAGTCAACGCAGGGAACTTCGGACGTTGCAGCTTCAACCGAAGTCCTTAATAACAAGATCGAAGGCCTCCAAAAATTAGTCGATTCTTTTATAGTTGATGCGCATAGTGAAGAAAAAGATGAAGAATATGCATTTTCTTTGCAGATTAATGATGCAATTGCTGCACACCGCAACTGGAAAATCAGGATCAAGCGTGTATTAATCGGTGAAGAAAAGATTGCAGACAGTAATGTTCTTTCTCATTTCGATTGCGCATTGGGAAAATTGTATTATTCACAGGACTGGAAGAGTAAATACTCAGAAAGCAAGACATATCAAACACTTGGTACTGACCATGAGTTGATGCATAATACGCTCAAGGCAATTATTACCTGTCACAATAGCGGTAAAACAAATGAGGCTTATATAGAAGCTGATAAACTGTATGACCTCTCCGATAAGGTAGTAGCAAAGTTGAATCAGCTTTGGCAGGAAAACAAAGCTACAGTAAATAAATCAACCGCGCTTATCCGCAAATAGACAATTACGCTTTCATGCCGGTTATGTTCAAGTGCATAGCCGGCATTTTTATATGATAATACCTATTGCATAACATCCGGCAGCCGCTTAACTAAATATCCTTGTTCCTTCAACCAACTTAGATATTTCGGTAAAACTTCAGCAGTTTTCCAACCACGGCGGTTAATATGAAAAATGAGTATGCTCCCCGGGCGTGTTTTATATTTCAACCATTCCAACAGTGCAAATGCACTAATGTTCTTATCCGCATCGCCACTTGCAAAACTCCAATGCACCGTTTTTAACCCTAATGACTCAACAACTTGCAAGGCTTTGTTTGTATAATTACCTGCCGGGAACCTGAAGGCAACAGATTTTTTCCCGGTGTACTTTTGTATCACCGAGTCTGTTCGGGTAATCTCGGTAATCATTTGCTCCTTTGACAGTCTTTCCATGTGCTCCGGATGAGAATAGGAGTGGTTGCCAAAAGACACATACGGAAGCAGGTTTAAAGCACGAATTTTTTGTTCATTTCGCCGCGCGAATTTGCCGCCAAGAAAAATTGTACAAGGTAATTTTTGGCGTTCAATCAGTTGCACTAAAGAGTCATCAAAATAGGATGGAGTTATCGACTCACAGGCATCAAAGGTAATAACAACAGCTTTATTCTTCGTAAAGAAGGAAGTCATAACTTTTGTTTGTGCTCCCAAATTAATGTGGGAGCATGTTAAAGCAATAATTAACAGTAATTTCTGCATATTATTTCGTGAATGCATCTTCAATATGAGATAAATGAGGCCGTGCTCCGTCGAAAACTATGGCAATAACATCGAGTCGGCAGAAATGATTTTCCAAATCATGGGCATCAATATAAGCCTCAGCGGTGCGAA
>JAJTBZ010000018.1 GCA_021286645.1 Ignavibacteria bacterium | reverse complement strand
CCTCTGATTTCAAGTGTTGATCGCGTTTTTCGTTATCGGTATTCACACTGCCAACCTTTACCACAAAATCTACCTTCGCATCGCTGAAATCATTATCTTTGGCCGAAGCGACGTTGCCATCGAATGAACGGAAATTTCCGGTTACTTCGGAAATAACCATGTGCGAAACACTGAACCCGATACCGGAATGTGCCTGATCAAATTTCCATTTCGTCTGCCCGAATAATAAAGCCGGCAATAATGCCAATACTGCAACTGCTAATTGTACACGTTTCATATTTACTCCTGATTAAAGTTAAAATTAGTTTTATATCGAAATATTTTAGTTAATACCATACTAACACCCCCGTTTTACCGAAAGTTCATTTTTGTTCAAAATATTTTAGAGAAAAATCTTTACCCTGTTTTATTCGTACAATCGGGAAGCCGGCATTCCGTAGTTTTGCAATGAAAACTCACACAGTTATTACGCAAACATGAAAAAATACATACTATTCTTCACGCTGTTCTGCGCCTATGGTATATACGCGGCTCCCGGCGCAATACGGGTTAACCTTATGGGTTACCTGCCACGAGACTATAAAACAGCAGTTTATTTGGCCGAAACCGGTCACGGGAATGATAAAATTACAATAATAGACGATGAAACCGGCCTTGCCGAACCGGTAACTATCCACTGCACATCCTGTGGCAGTTTCGCTTCCTTTCCCGAGGCAATTCGAATTAATTTCAGTTCGCTTACCCGGCCCGGCAGGTACCGCATTACCGCGGGGAATGTCTCTTCCCCCGTATTTGCAATCGGTTATGACCTTTATAATGGCACTGCCGATTTCCTGCTTCGCTATATGCGGCAGCAACGCTGCGGCTATAATCCTTTCCTTAAGGATTCTTGCCACACCAAGGACGGGTTTATAATATACGATTCAACCCGCGTCGGGCAGCATATCGATGCGCGGGGCGGTTGGCACGACGCGACAGACTATTTGCAATATGCAACCACCTCTGCCACTGCCATTTTCCATATGCTTTTTGCTTACCAGCAAAACCCTTCGGCTTTTGGCGATTTTTACACTGCTGCCGGGCTGCCCGGTTCAAATGGCATTCCGGATATTCTGGATGAGGCGAAGTGGGGTTTAAACTGGCTGCTGCGCCTTAACCCGAACGAAGGCGAGTATTATCATCAAATTGCCGATGATCGCGACCACCGGGGATTCAGGCTTCCGAATAAAGATACGGTAACTTATGGCCCCTTTCCGGGTCGCCCCGTGTACCGCGTTACCGATCAGCCGCAAGGATTACTAAAGTATCAGAACAGAACAACAGGTTCTGCCTCTATCGTGGCTAAGTTTGCATCATCATTTTCTCTCGGGGCTCAGGTACTGGCTCCCTTTTGCCCCGGTTATGCCGATACTTTACGGGAGAAGGCGCGAGCCGCGTATGCATATAGCAAATTACATCCCGGTTATTGCCAAACCGCACCGTGCGTTTCACCCTATTTTTATGAAGAGGAAAACTGGGTTGATGATATGGAACTCGCGGCCGTACAGATGTACAAACTAACAGCGGATACCACTGCCCGTAATGAAGCGTACAACTACGCGCTCCGGGAACCCGTTTCTCCCTGGATGGGGGCCGATACAGCAAGGCATTACCAGTATTACCCGTTTATTAATCTGGGGCATTACTACCTCGCGGCCAATTCCAACGGGCCGGAACGTGATTCAATGCTGCTTTTCATAAAAAGCGCGTTACAGAAACTTTCGCGCCGGGCTTCGCATAATCCTTTTCGTAACGGCGTACCATTTATTTGGTGCTCAAATAACCTTACCTCTGCCGAAGCAACTCTCTCTCGCCTGTACCGCATTATGACTGGTGATTCTGCTTTCATTGAAATTGAATTCGCCGCTCGCGACTGGCTGCTGGGCTGCAATCCATGGGGCACCAGCATGATATGCAACCTGCCGGTAGATATGCCCACACCTACCGACCCGCATTCATCATTGCACGTGCTTAACCACTACGCCCTGGATGGCGGACTGGTTGACGGCCCCGTGTATAATTCAATCTACCAAAAATTACTCGGTATTCAGCTACACCACCCCGATGAGGGTAAGAACTTCCAGTCAGATTTGGCAGTTTACCATAATGACTTTGGCGATTACTCCACCAACGAACCAACAATGGATGGCACTGCCGGACTAACGTATATATTTTCGGCCATTGAGGCCGAGAGCAGGGTTACCCGTGCCTTAGAAAAATGTACGTTTGAATCCGGAGCCCTTACCCGCATGGATTCTACACAACAAACAATTTATCTCTGTTTTACCGGGCATGAATTCGATAACGCCGCTGAAACAATTACCCGTGTATTGGCAAAGCACTCAATTACCGCCTCCTTCTTTCTAACCGGTGATTTTTACCGCAACCCCGCGCACGAAGGTACAATCAGGCAGTTGCTGGCGGCAGGTCACTATCTTGGCGGGCACTCCGGGCAGCATATTTTGTATGCCGATTGGAACAAACGCGATTCCCTGCTCGTTTCACGCGATTCGTTCTTCGCCGATATAGCCAATAACTACCGGGCCATGGCACCATTCGGGTTAAACAAAATTACATCACCGTATTTCCTGCCCGCGTATGAATGGCATAATGGTACTATCGGCAGGTGGACAGGCATGGCAGGGCTGCAACTGGTAAATATAACCCCCGGCTGGTTTACTAATGCAGATTATACGATACCCTCGATGAAATCATACAAAACGAGTGAAGCAATACTCGATGCGGTATTACGCAAGGAAGCGCAAAAGCCCGGCGCGCTCAACGGGGCACTGCTGTTAATGCACATTGGCACGCACCCGGAGCGGACTGATCTGTTCTGTAATTCTCTCGATCAGTTACTAACAACATTAAAAGAACGGGGTTACAACTTCCGCTCATTTACTAATATACGATAACGCAACTTTTTCATTATATTTGCGTCTAATAAAACAAATTACGAGGAGCATATTATGGAAAATTACACAGTAGAGTACGCTACTATAGACAAGGATATCGCGCGCATCCAGAGAGCTTTTCTTGCAAAAGTATATGGTTGGATGGGTTTAGGTTTATTATTAACGGCACTGGTATCAATTATTACTGTTTCAAATTCTGCAATTCTGGAAGCGGTTATAGGGACCAGGATTACATTTTTATTGTTGCTTGTAGCTGAATTGGGCGTGGTAGTATTTTTATCTGCACGCATAAACCGGATGAGCAGCAGCGCGGCTGCCGCTTCATTTATTATTTATGCCGTGCTCAATGGTCTTACCTTATCAGTAATATTTTTAGTATATACCGCTTCATCAATTGCCAGTACATTTATTACCGCCGCTGGTATGTTTGCTGTTATGGCAGTGTTCGGGTATACTACAAAGCGCGATCTGAATGGCATGGGTTCTTTTATGATGATGGGTCTGATCGGTATAGTGATTGCTTCTTTTGTAAATATCTTTCTGGCAAGTTCCGGTTTATCATGGATTATTTCATTTATTGGCGTAATTGTATTTACCGGTTTAACCGCCTATGACACCCAGAAACTGAAAGCAATGGCTTACGTAATGACCGAAGGTAATGAGGCTGCAGTAAAAGGTTCTATTTTCGGGGCACTACAGTTATATCTGGATTTCATTAACCTCTTCCTCTTCCTCCTTAGGTTACTCGGCGATCGCCGCTAAACTCATAAATTTAAAACACGAATGGCTGTCCGGTGGTAAACCCGACAGCCATTTTTTTTACTCAATACCGGTATTTACTCATATACTTTTCGGCGCAGCTTTTCATTCACGGTAAATATAGACATGAGTTCATAAGCGGATTTCGCGTTGAACTTCGTCAGTAATACCCTGCGATGGTTTTCAACTGTTTTTACACTGATAAATAATTCAGCCGCTATTTCCTTATACGATCTACCCATAAGTACGCGCTTCAAAATTTCTTTTTCCCGTGGAGTAAGGCGTACTTCCTCTACATTAATAGCATACGCGGGTTCCTGATCGTACCTGCGTAATACCGTTTCAATTTCCTTCGGTGATTTGTTATTATAAAACAGGTCAGTGCCTTCAAATACCTGCAAAATTGCATTTTTCAATTCATCCCGGGTCGGGTTTTTATGAATAACTCCGCCGGCTCCGGCATGAACGCATTTATAAAAATACATATCATTATCAAAATTGGTAATCATCAGGAACTTAACTGCCGGGGACTCTGCTTTTATCCGGCTTACAACTTCATACCCAAAAATACCGGGCAGCGAAATATCCATCAGCACCACATCGGGCTGTAACGATGAGATCACCTCAAGCCCCTGTTCGCCATCGGGGGCCTCGCCAATAACGGTAATTCCGGTAACTTCGGATAATAGTGATTTAAGCCCTTCACGAAGCAGGCGGTGGTCGTCAACAATTACAACATTAACTATTCTGTCCGGCATCTATATGCTCCTTCAGGAATTCTATAGTAACATGCGTGCCTTCTTCGGGAGAAGAGTCAATTTCTATTTCGCCATTAAAACCCGTAACCCGCTCGCGTAAATTGCGCAAGCCCATCCCCTTTTTTGTTTCGCGAATTTTTGCCTCATCGAAACCTACGCCATCATCATCCACAGTAATTTGCAGCACGCCATCTATGTAACTAACAGTTACACTAAACCAACTTGCCCTGGCGTGTTTCACAATATTATTAATTAATTCCTGTACGAGTCGGTACACGGTAATTTCAAACTGCGGGGGGAAGCGGTCCGCGAACCTGTTTGTATGGTATTTCCCCGACAGACCTGTTTTCTCGGTAACCTTTTCTACGTAAATCCGAAAGGAGGCATCGAGTCCAAAATCTTCAAGTATGCGTGGATGCAGGCCCGCCATAATCTCTTTTATACCAGCGGATACACTATCGGTAAATGCGGCAATTTCACCAAAAGCAGCGGTGGCCAGTTGGTTATCTTTTAAAACTTCACCTATAGCATTCAGTTTCAATTTAATAAGCGAAAGTGACATGCCAACACCATCATGCAATTCTTTCGCGATCTTTTTTCGTTCGCTTTCTCCCGCTATATTCAGATAATTGGAAAGTTCACGCAGTTGCGTGTTGGTATTTGCCAGACGGATATTCAAGTTTTTCTGGTCCGTGATATCCGAAAAATAACTCTGAGCGAACCCTAATTCCTTAAATCCAATAACATTCAACCAAAAGTATTTACCACGCAAAGCAAGTTCCCGGGCAAAGGACTCGTCCTGTTCAATCAGTTTTCCAATACGTTCGCTGGTTCCCTCAATAATTATTTCGGCAAAAGGGCGGCCGATCAACTGGTTATCGGAAAAAATCTCAATTGCCGCATCGTTGCAATACGAAATATTACCCTGTTTATCTATACGGAGTAGCGGGTTGGGATCCTTCTCGGCAAACAACGACATCATCCGCATATTTTCCAGCTTCTTCTTATATAGCTCTTCCTGCATTTTTAAGCGCTCGGGCACTACAACCTTCATCGATATATAATACACCAGAATTGCCAAAAACGAAACAAATAATACGGTAAAAATAACAGGGTTATCCCAACGCCAGAAACGGAATTCCTCCTGTTGCGAAATTTGAAACGCGGCAATAACGAACGATATGCAATGTAAAACCATGTTATTATGCCTGTATTTGCGGCGGATGCTGATGTATCTTAAAATTGAGCCACTTATGCGAATCCGTAAACATGCAGAAAATAATTCCGGCAATTAACGAACTTATCTGATTTATATAAAAGTAGTATAGCCCCAGCGGTGTGCCGAGCAGTAAATTAAATAACTTCAGGGCATCCATAAGTCCGCTTGCAATTAGAATAAGCAAAAATACCGAGAGGTTACCGGTAAGTGTAAGCTGTTTAATAAATCTGGTGAAGATAATAAGCGAGATTATTACCTGCAATAATGCTATAATAAGCAATTGTTCTTTAAAGGCAAGAATATAAAAATTGAGAGCAAGCAAAATTACCCCGCCCAGTATGTACCAGTAGCGGTATTGCTTCTTCATTAACAACTCGGGTTGCAGTGTCGCCAGAATCAAATAATTGAAGAACATATACCAGACATTACCGGAGTAATGAAATGCAAGCTTTGCAATATGTGTGGTTACCTCCATAAGCGACAGGCACAGAAAGAAATAAAAATACCCTGTTTTTACCTGCCTGAAAGGTGTAAGCATCCATAAGAAAGTTACCCCTAAAGCCAAAATAATAAAGATATCTACATGATGATAGAGCATAACCCAAACTATTGCTTATTAAAGTGCATAAAAAAAATCGTGCCGCTGCCACATTGGTTCGAACGGCTCAACAGACAGTAAAAAATTCCAATATATAATATTAACTGAATTCCACTGGTTACGCAATAGAACGATGCAGTATTATAATCAACTTTTGGGGTATGCAGCAATTATTTTTCTAATATAAGGCCCTGTTACTTACAAGGCCTTATACTTCGAATTGAAGTTAACAGTATTAATAGCAATATGGTGGACAGGGTGCGCCAATTTCCATAGTAGTAGCGCCATTCGTAATGGTTAATACGTTCTGCCGCTGCTCTATAAAGGTTTCCGCAGCTCCGCCCTGAGTGAGTAATAATTTAACCTGACCGGAGCTATATACGGTAAATACTGTACTGGCCGGAATATCTGCACCTGCGGGCACTAAAACAACCCGGTTACTTCCCAATACCTGCACTTTGCCTTTTTCAATATTAAACATTATCACACTTCCTGCTTTATCAAGCAGCGCGGTCAGTTCATCAGTCTTCATCGATACAGAAGTCAGAACCTTTCCATACAACTCGTTCGCTTTCTCGGCAGTAAACAGCGTTCCTAAGGTTTCATAACAGTAAGGCGGGCAAGGCGCACCGATTTCCATAACGAATGTACCATTGCTTATTGAAAGAACAGACTTTCTGGCTTCCACCTGCAGGTTTTTCGCCTCGCCTTTCTTTTCCAACTCTACAATCTGGCTAATGCTGTACGAATGAAAGACAACACTATCGGGCACAACAGCCTCTTTGGGATACAGTACCACACGATTTGCCCCTAATATGGTAAGTTTACCATTTTCGATATTAAACATCATTACCCCGGTAGTCTGCTTCATTAAAGCATTCACCACGTCGGTAGAAATCACCACAGAATCCAGCACTGGCCCGAACTTTACGTAAGCTTCATCGCTGGTAAAAATTGTACCGAAAGTTTGCGCGTGCAAATACCCCGAAAGCATCAGCAATAACGAAACTACAAACAAACCGGAACGATAGATTTTTCCTGTACTCATGAATTTTCCTTTAATTTAAGTGAATAATTAGAGCCGCTGATACGGATATTATTTGCTGCTTACCTGAATATACCACTTTACGGTTGTACGGTCTATACTGTACAACCTAAGCAAATACATAGCAGCGAATACTTGTTATACTCAAAAGGAAAAACAGGCAGGGTAAAAAGCAGAACATCAGGCAGCCAAGAAACAATGAATACCATGGAAAATCCTCACCGCGGGCGGGTTACCCCGCCCCTCGATAAGTTTTGTCCATCCCCTGAAAGCTCACATGATACTTATTGTATATTACAAATAGAAAGATATAGCCGTGCAATTCGGGCGAAGCGATCGTCATACACCCGTGTTTTTGCAATTTTTGAAGCAAAATCTACTGCTGCTTCAATTTTTGCCGGGGCATGTGTCGGGTATTCAACCTGTAATCTATCTGCTATTTCCCTCATCTCATCGGCTACAGATGCAGATATACTCGATTCAATCACTCCGGTCATCGGTACATTCTTTACTTCGGCAAAATCCATGCTATTATCTCCATTCTTCACTCTTAGCCAAGGCACTACAAACCCTGACTGTAACTAATCATTTATTACTAACCATCATCCCGTAATCGCGCAATGGAAAATTCCCCATAGGCAGGTAGTCTTCCATTTCACGCAGAATTTTATCTTTCTCCGGAAGCCCTTCTTTGTTTATTAAGGCATCACGATATATTTGGAAGGCCCCCATCATAGCATTATACCCCGATAGCATTGAAGTGTCTTCAACGGCTTCGGTTAATAATTTTAATTTCTGCATAATGCCATCCAAACCATTCCAAAGTTCATAATTCTTAAAAAACTCATCCCTGGCTTCGATATTTCGCGTTAACCGATCTTCTTCCTTACTCAAATGATATGTATTCCGGATGAATGGCTCCAGCAGTATTCCAATCTTCGTATAGTACTTTCTCTGCGCAGAAGTTAATGAAACTGTAAAATCCAGCTCTTTATACAGGGCCTCTATTGTTTCTTCAACTTTCACCTTCAGTTCTGGAGAAAGGGGAACCAGATTATCTTCCATTTTCCTATACCATTTTACCGTTTACAATCAATTTTAGTATCTGGTACTAAAATACCGGGAAATTTGTCCTGGCGGTATCCGGGAAAACCCTCATTTTAATGAACAGATGAAACTATTTACAACAAGTCACTACGCTCGCAACCGGCATCTGACCGCCACTGCAAAATTCTACCGGGTAAAGCATTACCTGCCATTTGGATTTTTCTTTTTCTTCATTAGATTTGTACTCATAAACAAGTTGTTTTTCCATGAACCGAAGGATTGGTTATGTATCGAATTGAGCAGGATGTAAAACCCCCGGTTAGTGTTTCTGAATGGCTTATCACATTTTGTGTCGCGTGTATTCCCGTTGTTGGTGTTGGCATGCTTATTTTTTGGGCATTGGTTAAAGATGAAAACCCAAGTAAATCCAATTGGGCAAAAGCTATGTTAATATTTGCCTCCGCGGCAACTGTATTGTGGTTTTTATTCTTTAAGCCCATGTTTGCTAAATAAATCAGTGCACAGATCAGTCCGGCCAAACCTGTACACAAAAGTGGAATAAACACTCATTAGATAACACGTTGTACCATGAATTGCAGCATTAATTGAATCAATGCATACAATTCCTGTAGAACGTATATGCAGGATTTTCTTTTACCCATGCGAATTATTGGCGTCGATCCCGGTACAATACGAACCGGATATGGTATTATTGAAACAGATGGAAAATCGGTTCATCCGGTTGGGTTCGGGCTTATTCGCTTAAACAACCTGGAAGTAATACCCGAGCGGCTTGAAGTAATTTATGAAAAACTTGCCGCGGCTATTGATCAGTTTAAGCCGGAATGCATGGCCATTGAAACGGCTTTTTATGGCAAAAACGTGCAGTCTGCGCTAAAAATTGGGTTAGCCCGTGGCGCTGCCATGCTGGTTGGCAGGCACAGAGGGTTGGTTATTTCCGAATACGCCCCCCGTGAAATAAAAAAAGCCGTAACCGGGAACGGCGCAGCTTCGAAAGAACAGGTAAGCGGTATGGTCATCTCCCTCTTGAGCTTACGGCACGATTCCATCCGGTTCGATGAAACCGATGCCCTGGCGGCGGCCATTTGCCATGCCTTCCGTAACCAGTCGTTCACTTCAAAAAATAAATCCTGGAAAACTTTTATTGAACAGAACCCCGAAAGAATAGTACGATGATTGCATATTTACGCGGAAAAGTATTCAGCAGCTTGCCCACCGAGCTTATACTCGATGTCCAGGGAGTCGGTTATCAGGTATTCATTACCCTGTCAACATTCGAAGAAATATCAGGGAAACAAGAGGTTGAGTTACTGATTCATACCATAGTCCGCGAAGATGCTATTCTACTGTTTGGCTTTTCACGTGCTACCGAAAAAGAAATGTTCGAACTGCTGATAAGCATAACGGGCATAGGACCAAAATCTGCTATCAGTATCCTTTCAGGTATTCGGCCCGAAGACCTGCGCAATGCCATTCAGGCCGGCGATACTTCCCGTATTACTGCCGTACCCGGTATCGGTAAAAAAACTGCCGAGCGGTTAGTTCTGGAACTCAGGGGCAAGGTTGATCATATTGCGGCTTCCGGTAAAGACGATGCCTATCCGGTTCGCTCCGAAGCAATTGCCGCTCTGAGCGCGTTGGGATATAATGCCCGGAATGCAGAGAAAATTGTACGTGAAATTGCCGATTCTTCACCGGATATGAAACTCGAAGAGGTAATTAAACAGGCGTTAAAACGCCTTAGCCTTCAATAGCCCGGAGGTTATGCACCCGTATTCAGCTCCGGTATATCGGCTGCCGGTAGTGTAAAGGTAAATACTGTTTCTTCTTCGGGCACGCTGTGTACCGATATGCTGCCGCCCTGCTTTTCAATCATTTCCTTACATAGTTTCAGGCCCAGCCCGCTGCCTTCTTCATTATTGGTTCCCCGTGAGGTGAAATGTATATCAATGCGGAACACTTTATCGATATCTGCCGGCGCGATGCCTACACCATGATCAATGACCCGAAATGCTATAAAACCGTTATCAAGCCGCTGCGATTCTACCCGGACTTCCGAACCGATACGAGAAAACTTAATCGCGTTGCCCATGAGGTTCTGGAATATCTGGAATACCATCTGGGCATTTGCTACTACTACATGGCCCTGCTGTACACCATTCACAATTGCAATATGCTTCACCGAGGCATTTTCAGTAAGAACACCTTTTGCCGCCTCTGCAACACTTACGGCAGAAATATTTTCCAATGTCATATCAATCCTGCCTGTCTGTAAACGCGACCAGCTAAGCAGGCTTTCCACCAAACTAAATAGCCGGCGTGATAAATTATGAATCCGATTGTGCAGATTAACTATCATTTCCTTTTCCAGAACATCATAATCGGTAACCAGAATTTCCGATAAACCGAGCAGACCATGAAATGGACTTTTCAGATCATGCGCGATAATAGAAAAGAATTTATCCTTGCTTACATTCAGTTCTTCCAACGCTCTGTTATACTCATGCAGCCGGTTCTCCGTATCAATAAACCTGCTGATATCACGAATGTTAATTACACCCACAGTAGTAGATTCCTGATTAAAATAATCAGCGAACACTTCAACCGGAATAATACTCCCATCTTTACGCACGTGATCTGTATAGGGTATATGGCGCTCCATAAGTTGCAGGGCATTTGTGCATATGGCGGCATCGCTGAATAACACTTCAAAAGTAAGTTCCCTAAATTCGAAATGATCGTATCCGTAAACACGCTCGGCTGACACATTTGCCTCTAAAATCAGGCCCGACGCGATGTCAACCAGCAGCATCGGATCTGCCGCGGTCATAAAGATTGACTGATATTTCTGCCCCAGTTCCAATATTGCACGCTGCATATTAGCGCGCTCCGCCAGGTCTTCTTTCAGTGTTGCATTAGCGGTTTCCAGTTCCCGCGTCCGTTCCTGAACAAGCATTTCCAGTTCATCATTTATCTTCCGGAGTTTTTCCTCTGACTGCAGCAATTGCTGTGTCTGTCTGTTCACTTCCTGACGCAGTATTTTCCGGTGCTTCCGAAGGAACAACAGTTCAAAACCTAAATAGGCCATGCCGCTTATGGCCATTATTAACAGAATAAAAAACCATGTTGTATGGAAGAACGTTGGTTTGATAGTAATAAGTGTTGATGTGAATATCTTACTCCACTCGCCATTTCCATTCCGCACGCGAACATGCATGCAATAATTACCGGGCGGGAGGTTATCGTACCGGATCAGGTTCACTTCCGACTGTTTTATTGTTCGCCAAACAGTATCTGCACCAATTAGCCGCACCTGGTACTCAAGATAATCTTCATTATAAAATGAAAGAGCCCGAATATGAAATTGCAGGTAGTTCTTATCGGCTGAAAGTGGCACCGACGCGCTGTTCAGATCAAATTGCTCGTTACCAACAACAAGATTAATCATTACCCGGGAGGGTATCGGAACGATAAAATCCTGATTATAATCATTAATACAGTTTAAGGCCTTATCCGTACCCAGCCATAAATGATGCGCGTCATCAAAAAACACCGCCCCCCTGTTAACTTCTTTTCCTGCCAGACCATCGAAAGTTGAAATATGCTTTAATCCCCGTTTCGGATCCCAACGAATAACCCCGTTGTTCGTTCCCAGCCATAAATTACCATACACATCATAATCTATTGTATATACGGAATTATCTATTTCTTTTCCGGACAGCAGCGCTTTGGAGTATGTACCGTTATGGTAAACAAATAATCCCTGTTGGGCGCCTACCAGAACCGAATCATGTTTCGTTGGATATAAACAGGTAATGTTATAATCCTGATTACCGCCGGTAATCATCCAGTTAAACACATTGGTTGTAAGATCGATCCGCCCGAAACCATATAAACCACTGAGATAGATGAACCTGCCGCCGGGATAATACAATTTACGGAATTCGGCCTTATATACTCTCTTATTTAATGTCAGCCCTTTTTCGCCGTTTTTTTGCCATAACAGCAATCCCTGGGGACTCGCGGTAAAAATTCGGCCATCGGGTAATACTACGAGTGAATTATAGGATACTGAATCGCCGGTAAGATATTGCCTGATGGTACCGGATGAATTCATATGAAACAGGCCTATGTTGCCTGCGGCAATCCAAAAGTTTTCCGCGTTCTCTTTATAAATTTGCAAAATCCTGCCGGAATACCGCGAGAACGGGTACCGGGCAAGATAGTCCTTTACCGTAATTGTATTCCCACGAATAAAAGAGAAGCCGTAATTATGCCCGACCAGTAAAGTTGTTGGATTTAGCCGTGTAACCGCCGAGACCTCCGAAAGAAGCATTCCCGTTTCTTTATCGTAGCGGGTTAAATTCGGATTACTCAGCCTGTCAAGCCCACGGGTACCACCAAACCAAATATTTTGTTCTTTATCAATAAAAATCCGGTTCCCTCCCAGGGCAGAGAATCCGTTATCCACCAACATTGGTTGTGTTGTTGTATGTTCCAGATGATAGGCTCGTTTTTCACGCACTGAGCCATATATTATAAACGGGTACCGGCACCCTATAAAATAATAATCATAGCCGGCCGTAGAATATAACGGGGTAATTCCCGTAACCAGCGAATACTTACCATTTTCAATTTTTCCAATGGCCGATTTGAATAATAAATATAATATCGTATCCTTACCGGCAACATATGAAGTTATCGCGTGTACCGGTTGACGGGTAATGCCGGGGTAGAGTTTATTCAACAAGGTGAACAGTTCACCATCATATACAATAATACCGTTATCGCCGGTAATATAGCATTTATCGCCAATAGTAGTACATGAACTCAGGTAAGTTAACCGAATACCATTGGCAACCGGCTGCTGAATTGACCAGGAGCCATTTTTATAGATCTTCAGAATTGAGCGGTTAATAATGCCTATTATCTGTCTGCTTTTTCCGGCAAGGTAGCAATAATCGCGCGCTCCCAAGCCATTTGGGGCAGGCATACGCGAAATTGTGTCAATTACGGAACCGGAGATAATAGAAATGGGGGTGTTTTCATCAAAAGGAACAGCATATACAATGCCCGAGGGATCGCAAAATACACGGAATATCCGGCTAACTCCCTGCTTATATACGAACTCGTAACTTCGCCAGGAATAACCATCATATACCGATACCCCCTTATCTGTTGCTACCCATATTCGGCCGCTGAGATCCTGAGTAACATCATTTATGAACTGAGTGTTTAATCCCTTCTCATTCGTATAAGTTTGCACGAAGAACTTCTGTGAATATATAACGGAAGCACAAAGGAATACTACACACGCCGTAACCCAAAAGCGCATTGTATAAAAGCCTATTATCCCGAACACTGAAAGAAAATCCTCGAACCAGAATAAAAAATAAGGAGAATTACAATATTAATAAAGACCGCTAACTCATTTATTTATACCCGTTTACACATAAAACCACCAATTTGGGCTATTCTTTCCCATAGTTTCTGCATGTTTCCGGCCTCCTCTGTCTCTGCTTTCCAAATAAATTCTGTATTTTGCCCCGTTAGCAATAAAGGAATTTTCATGAATGTAGAATCAATAATTCGCGGTATAGCCGGACTCGCGTTCCTGCTCGCCGTGATATTTGTATTTTCATCGGACCGGAAAAATATTAACTGGAAAAAGGCGGTAATTGGTATCATCTTACAATTTATCTTTGCCTTTTTCGTAATAAAAACATGGCTCGGTAACGCCATTTTCTCCACACTCAGCAAAGGTGTTGTTTCGCTGCTTAGCTTTACTACCGAGGGTGCAAACTTCGTTTTTGGCGCCTTGGCAATAAGTCCCGGCCAAAATGGTTCACTTGGCTTCTTTTTCGTCTTCCAGGTGTTACCAACAATCATTTTCTTTGCCTCCCTGATGGCAATTCTCTACCACTGGGGAATAATGCAGCGTGTTGTTCAGGGAATAGCCTGGGTAATGAAAAAACTGCTCGGAACCAGCGGGGCAGAAACCCTTTCAGTAGCCGCCAATATTTTTATCGGGCAAACCGAAGCGCCGCTTGTTATCCGTCCCTATATAGCCTCAATGACCCGCTCGGAACTGTTTACCATTATGGTAAGTGGCATGGGACATATTGCAGGAGGCGTTATGGCCGCGTATGTACAAATATTAGGATCGGCCTACGCTCACTCACGCGGTGTCGCGCTTGATGCAGCTCAAATTCATTTCGCGGGGCACTTGTTAACTGCCTGTGTTATCGCCTCGCCGGCTACATTCGTGGTTGCAAAAATGCTCGTACCCGAAACGGGTTCCCCGCTTACACAGGGCAAAGTTAAGCTCTCCGTCGAAAAAACGCACGCGAATGTTATCGAGGCAGCAGCTTCGGGTGCATCCGACGGTGTGCGGCTTGTATTAAATGTTGCCGGTATGCTTCTTGCTTTTATTGCTCTTATCGCTTTATTAAATAGCATACTGGGATATATTGGCGATATTAGCGGTATAAATTCCTGGATGTTAACACACTGGAATGTTCATCAGAAATTATCTCTCGAAGTAATTTTCGGCCTCATTTTTCAATACTTCGCTTATCTTATCGGTGTGCCGTGGAATGATGCCATGCCTGTAGGAAGCCTGATGGGCGTTAAGCTGGTATTAAATGAGTTTGTAGCTTACTCAAAATTTGCCGATTACCTGAACGCCGGCATGCTGACCGAAAAATCCATTACTATTGCAACCTACGCTCTCTGCGGTTTTGCTAACTTCTCCTCAATTGCCATTCAGATTGGCGGGTTAAGTCCACTCGCTGAAAATCGCCGGGCCGATATCGTATCATTCGGGCTAAAGGCTGTACTGGGCGGCACTATTGTAACACTAATGACTGCAACAATTGCAGGCATGCTTTTTTAATTATCCATGCCCGGGCATGAAAACTGCCCGGGCCACTTTTCTTCCCCTGCCTAATTCTTATACATCCTGTATCCGGTAACACTTTTTTGATACCGAACGGTACTGCCTCTGCTCAACTTTTATATCCTTTCCCCCGATAATAAGCTAAGGATTTGGGTTCTATGTATTAACATTCACTTAAAGAGGAGCACCGTATGATGCGTAACGTACTAATTACATTTTTGCTTTGCCTTGCTACTATCAGCAGCTATGCACAAGACAATTCCGGAGTTAAATTCGAATTAAGCGGTTTTGTTCGGGCTGATGCATTTGTTGATACCAGGCAAACAGTTTCGCTGCGCGATAATGCTATTATCGTGGCCCCCGCCGAAAAATCATTGGATAAAAACCAGGATGATATTAACGCGCGGACAAATACCACGATGTTAGCTTTCCATACACGTCTTGGTGGTAAAGCCAGTGGTATAGAAGCTCTGGGAGCTAAGGTAATAGGATATATGGAAGGCGAATTCTTCGGCATGTCCGATAACGATATTAATGGCTTCCGGCTTCGTCATGCATATATAAAATTTGACTGGGGCCATTCAACCCTGCTCTTCGGCCAATATTGGCATCCAATGTTCCAAACAGATATGATTCCATCGTTCAGCTTCGCAGCCCCGTTTATTCCGTATTCACGCAACCCGCAAATTCGGTACACCCACACTCACGATGAGTTTAATTTTAGCCTTACTGCAATGACTCAGCGCGATTTTCTGAGTAACGGGCCAAACCAGAAATCGAACGTGTACCTGAAGAATGCCGCGCTCCCGATGCTCGATGCAGAAATATTCTTCAAAACAAAGTCATTATACGCGGGCGTTGGCGGCGGCTATAAATCACTTCTCCCCAGCCCGACTACTTCTACCGGACTGAAATCGACAGAAACAATTAACAGCTTTACCACTACTGCCTATGGTAAATTTTTATTTAATGACGAAGCGAACCTGAAATTGCAATTCGTCTATGGCCAGAATATGGTAGATATGACCATGAATGGCGGCTATGCAACTTTGGCCAATAACCCCGATAAGTACACTAACATGAGCGCTATGACTGTCTGGGGTGAGTTTTCGTATGGAAAAACCACCACCTACAACCTGTTCCTGGGCTATTCTAAATATTTAGGAGCCGATGATAATATTGGTACCGTTTACGGGTTCCTGAACAACGGCGTTACCGGGTTAGATAACCTGTTGCGTATTGCCCCTAATGTCAGCTTCAATTTCTCTAAATTAAAATGCACACTTGAAGTGAACGTTGATAACGCGACATACGGAACAGTAAACAAAGCAGATAAAGGCAAAATAACCAACACGTACACCGTAACCAACGTACGTCCCCTATTCGCTATGATATATGCCTTCTAAAAGTTCAAACGGGTAAAATAACCGTATGTGGCCGCCTGAGAACCTGTCACATTCACTTCACCCGTCAAAATCCCGTCAGTTTCTGCTGTTTTGCCCTAAGAATAATGCAAAATTGCGCCCTTTCTGCTATTAATAGTTGCGCAGGGTTCAGCAATATCAGTTTTTACCCCATATTTCCGGATTTATTTATGTCGTATATTTACTACATAGTTTTTTTACTACTACCGAATTGAGGTGTGTATTAAACTGAGAAGACGGGTCGTTGTTGAACAGGCACTGGGTGGAGATTAACGGGCTTAAGCCGTTACAACACTTGGAGCTATGTTTCGGCAAACCAATCATGGTGCCGAAACAAGGCTTCGAGATATCCTTACCAAAAATTAATTCAGTTTAATTTCCGATTAAGCGCCAATCGAATCAGCATACCCAACATCACGGCATACGGATAACCAGCGGCATCGGCCGAGCGCATAAATCCAGCACCATCGCTTAGATCCGGATTAGGATTTACTTCCAATACATAAATTTCATTATCATTGGTTAAACGCATATCTACCCGCGCGTAATCGCGCAGACCAAGAGTTTTAAATGCTTTGAATGCTACTTTTTCGGCCTGAACCCGCTGCTCTTCACTAAGATTGGCAGGGCATACAGGTATTGTTTTATGATATGACTCATGTGTCGGGTCCCATTTAGCCTGGTAACTTACAATGTGCGCCAGGTTTTCGGGCATAGTGGAAAAATCTATCTCGCTAATGGGCAATACAACGGGGTTTGTATCGCCGAATACGGCTACATTTAATTCTCGGCCCTCGATATATGCTTCAACCAAAGAAGGTTCTTTAAACTCGCTAAGCACGAACTCGACCCGCCGCGTAAGTTCTTCAACAGAGTTTACTACCGAAGCATTTTCAATTCCTACGCTGGCATCTTCATACAGGGGTTTTACTATCAGCGGAAACGGGGGAAATACCATCCCTGCCACCTGCGAAGGATGCTCAACGAGCCTGTATTCAGGTGTTTGTATTCCATCGCTCAGAAGAATTTCTTTGGTGAGTAATTTATTCTGGCAATTAGCCAAAGCCATCGGCGGTGCGCCGGTATATGGAATACCGGTTAATTCCAGAAAACCGGCAACAGCCATTTCCAGGCGCGCCTGGCCATATAATATTTCCACGCAGTTAAATATAACATCGGGTTTTATATCCTGAACTGTTTGGTACAAAACCGAAAAATCGTCATTCATATTCAATGTATGAACGATAAATCCCTGCGCCCGAATAGCATCTGCCATTTGAACAAACTCTTCCATGGGAGTAGTATTATCAATTTCGAAGTACGGCGTGAAATTTAAATTTGATTTTTCCAATTCGGATTTGTAAATATACATTTCCGGATTTGTTTCATTATACGCTAACAGTACAACCGGTACATTTTCTTGCATGGGCACCATGAGTATAAATTAATATTATTGTCTTTGCAATTTACAACATTCATTCAACACAGGAAACACGCGGGCAGTTCCATGAGCTTTTATCCACAACCTGATACCTATTCGTGCGGTCCATTCGCATTAAAATACGCCCTGATTATGCTCGGCGAAACCCGCGATGAGCATTTTATCGCCCGAAAAGCCGGCAGTACCTGGTGGCACGGCACCGATGAAATCGGGCTGGCAAAAGCAGCCCGGGCGTGTAATTGTAAAATGAATTATTTCCACAGCAGCAACGCCCTTGTAGTTGTAAAACGCCTGCATTCATTCTTAAACCGCGGCATTCCCTGTGTACTCAGCGTGGATAATTGGGAACATTGGCTTACTGTGGTAAGCGAAAGCGCGGGCAAATATGTCCTTATTGATAGCAAACAGGACCGGGTTATTCTCGTCTGCACGCAAAAAACTCTGCTTAACCGATGGCTTTATACCGATTCAGAAACCCATAAGATCAGCTATGATGGTTATGCAATTATTCCTGATCACCGGGTAAAAGTAAAGGCACGACTGACAATTGAGATGGCTCATTATATAATGCGGAAAAGCAACGCCGACCTGGCAAATAAATGGAATGAATACCTTAATGACCTTATTGCAATATGCAAACCGGCTACACCGCATGCAAAAAAAACTATTACGTTTGCAGAGTTCATCAGGCGCAACGAGCATGTACTTACCAGGCAGGCAGCATACTGGCACGGCTCACCCTCCTATAAAGAACTTCAAAAGCTGCTTGGTAATTTGAGTTACGTTGCAACAACATACAACCTGCTCGTGTATTGTACCGATGAAAAACGCGTACTTACCGATCTGGCATGCTTACTTACCCTGTACGCGTGCGGCAAATACGGCATCAGGCCCGTGTATTAATTAGCGCACATTCTATTGTTGCAACTCCATTTAAAACAAAAGCGGGCACATAATAGTATGTACCCGCTCTGTAAATCAAACCTGTTCGGTTCTGTTACCTAACCTTCACTCGCTAAACGTACATAAATTTTTGCCGATTTTGCACGGGGCGAAACGGCGAATTTATGAAATGATTTAATTTCGCCTGCATCGATAATGAAGGGGTTCCAGCCTACAGAATCTTCAAACTCTTCACCATCGCCGGAAATAAATTTTACTTTTATTTCAGCTTTTATCTGCGATGATGTTAAGTTCTTGAACTTGGCAACTGTTTTCAACATTCCGTTTTCCGTAACGTCTTCGGTAGAAACAACGCCAAGATTAGTTTTTAACCAGAAGCTGGTATAGATAACTTTTTCTTTCGACTCCAGAGTCTGTTTTGTAACTTTGGTTGACTCGTACGTACCGCCGCATGATGCAAACAGCACTGCTGCAACCAATACACAAAAGATTCTAATATAATTTTTCATGATTACGCTCCACGTTTGTCAAAGCAGAATTTCCGGAAACAACTTTTTCGTAATTCAATGTACCGACTGATGGTGTTGCCATACACTTACCTCCCAATACTACATGGGGGCCGTGTTCGCAGGCATTATTACAGCCTTTATGATCTAAGTCAGTTGTTATTCCTTTATCCTTATACATTTTCAGGTATTCTTCATAGCTGACGGTTTTTGCAATGGTGCCTTCGGCAACATTAACATCGTACATTTTTTTGGTCGGGGTGCAGCAGCAGGTTCCGCCTAAAATAAACGGTGCGGCGCCTTTTACGTGACCCGTGATATCATTGCAATATTTAATTGCCGGACCTTTTTTTGCCCGGGGCGTAAATTCCGGCGCGCTAACGCAACCCTGTATTACAAATAATATTGTAACAATTATACCTAAATAGATAAATTTCTTATTCATTGTATATCCTTATTTAATCTCCAGGAAAGCGGGATTTTGATTATGTTTTTGGAATATGCTTCGAACATAGATAACTTTATTTGCGCCTTCTACATCTGCGGGCAGGTAGTAGTACGACTGTTCAAAATTAACCAGGTTTTCGCCTTCCGTATTCTTAAGCTGTAAGTTTACATCATACAACCCTTTTTCAACCGGTACATAAGCAACATGAATATCGCCGGGCAATAAATTCCATTTACGCAAATCAGCGTCGGTATTACCAACAAACGCGCCAATAATCGGGATCATACTTGCAGCTTTTTTTACCGCGAGTGAAGCAGCTTTTTTCGTTATATCGCCAACAGCGTTAGCTTCTTCTTTCGAACGGTCATATAGGTTATCGGAAATAACAGAGTTATTTGATTTGTTGTTTACCGTAACAGAAACTGTTCTTTCGAAGTACATTGCAGGCTCATATGAACTAAAACCACCGGTAATAGGATCGGGTTTTAAATAGGGGCCGTAACCGGCATCAATTACCATAAACAGGTAAGAACCGCTGCCATCAATCGGCAACAGGCTTTCGGGGGCAACCATTGCTTTATATTTTGTATAAGCATCGGTTGCTTCATCTTTCCGGCCCTGTTTATTTAATACGTATGCAAGCTTATACATTGCCAAATCAAATTTCGGATTCAATTTGGTGCAGTTTGTAAATGCTACCGTTGCATTGTCATATTCCTTCAGACGTAAATAGGTTTCGCCTAAAAAGAAGTTAACGCTGCAATATGTATTGGTAAGGTTATCTGCTTTTTTAATATCCTGCTCTATTGCCTGACGGAAACCTTTTTCAGCATTACTATAGTCACCGGCGAGGAAATAGCTAAGACCCATATAATAGCAGGCCATAACATGTTCGTGCTGGAAGCCGCGGTAATGCATGCTGCCTTCACTGCCAAACAAATCGGTAATAGTAGTCATCGTGCCCAATTCAACTTCAAGGCTTTTTAAACCCTTCTGCATCAGATCGGCACTTTTTATATAATTACCCAATGTCAGTTGTACATACGCGTCGTTCAACTGAAACAACGGGTAGGTCTGATGTGATTGTTCATTTAACAGCGGATCCAATGTTGCCAGAGCCTGCTCAGGATGCCCGCTTCCGTACTTCGCCGTTCCTTCATACATAACTAATTGGGGATTCGTACACCCCGTTAACTGTATAAGGATAAGCGCCGCGCTGCATAGAACCAATAATTTTTTAAGTATATTTACGCGCATAAGTTACCAGCCTTTCTACCAATCCAGGAAGTTTTTACTTTTTTCTTTTTTAATTTCACTTTCGTCTGCCCATACAATTTCGCTGGTTTCTGCATCAACCAGGCGTAATGAAAGACGGTAGAAAGTTAAGCTTGATGAACGATCTGATTTATTAATAGAGCTTAAATCGCCAACGAGGAAATAGTCATTACCCAATACTTTTCCTGCTTTTTTTGCTGTTTCCGGATTCATCAATCCCGAAGCAGAGAGATCGAATTGTGCCGTTAAATCTTTTAGGCGCTGGCGGTCAACAAAGCGAAGCGCGCCTGCCTTAATTAACTGAATCTGTAACTTATCAGCGATTTCAGAAGTATTAATGAATTCGCTTGTTTTGTTGGTAATATTTAAAAACGCTATTACCGGAGGTTTGGTCTGCCCGTTGCGCAATACGTTTAACCGTTCGATAATGGATTCATACATTTTTGAAGCCATTATTTTTAAATCTGTATCGCTATACTTATCGTCCTTCTGTGTTGTATCATCGTTCGATACATAAACCGAGCTGCCGCAGCCGGCACAGAACAAAGCGAAAGTTAGCAGAGAGAAGAGCAGATAGATCCTGTATTTCATTGTTACTCCTTATTAAGACTTTTTACGAATTTAGATGTTAAGTATTTTACTCCATCACGGATTGCTGTGCCTGACTGTATATCCATTCTGCTTACATCATCGGCAAACGTGGCTTCAGCCTTATCTGTTTTAAGATTAAGCAATATCAGATTCATGGCAACATTAATTGACTTTTGAGAACTGGTCTCAAAGTTTTTCTTTATTTCTGCGGTAAAATCTTTCGGGGTAACTTCTGCAATTAATATATAGTTATACCCTTTATCTTTTGCCAGCCGGATTGCCTGTTCGCGATCGATCATCCAGTGAACTGCAGAAACTTCAGTTTTCAGTAAAACATTTTGTCCCTTATCAGAATGGAAATTTATCGAACCGTCGCTTCCTGCTTCCAGATGTACATACCCGCTATAGGTAGATAAATGCCCAACTGTTTTAGCAAGTGTATATTCCACTGTTTCTTTACTCATAAGCGGAAGCGGCGTAAGCACGGTAATACTGTATGGACTTGCCTGCAGCTGGTTCATTAAGCTTCCTTCCGCCACGGGCGAAAAATTTACTCTTTCGGCCTTCTCTATATCCCGTTCGATATAGCACACGGCCACTTTATTGGCGCCCGATTGCCCGAATGCAAAACAGTAAACACCAAGTAATAATGCAATTAATATCCTGTTCATAGTAGTACCTATAGATTAAAAGAAAAAGCCAACGCCAGCTGTAATTGTTAATTCGTTCCAGTCATCTCCGGCAAAAAACGCGTTCATATATTCTGCGCGAAGATCAATCAAAACACCACTCCAGCTTTCGGGAACAATTAAATAACCCAGTCCGCCTCTCAGCCCCATAGCCAAATCTGATGTGTTGGTTTTTGAGTTGTACGTAATACGGCTTTGGAAAACACCGGCACCGGCAGTAACATAAAATGTACTTGCTGCTTCAGGTGCAAAGGGTAAAGACATTTCGCCAAATACCGAATAATTAAAAATGGAGACATCGGAATTTTCATGCTGAGGGAATGAGAAATCAGCACGGATAGTGCCGAGTACTGTCCTCTTAAATGGTTTCGTAAGGGAAACATGAACCTCCGGCCCTACCTTATAATTGGTAACCGTAGGCGATGAAATACCCCCGCCAATTGTAAAAAAACCATTTTTATCAATAGATTGCGCGAAACCTGTAGTAAGTACCAATACTATGGCTGCAATGCATGTTAGTAGCTTCATATAACCTTCCTTGTTATTGGAGATAGATGTATTTATTTTCGTAAAGAGACAACAATGCCATAACCATCAATATCATTGAAAGACAATGAGGGCCACAGCATTCTCTTTATTATATTATGTTTTTATACTACACCTGCTACGGGGAGGAGAATTTCTTTTGATTTGCTGTTGTTCGATGCACTTTTTTAAGAGTAAGCCTTACAGCAGTAAACACTCTGCACTATCTCATACCCCGAAATTGTTCTTGAAGAACTATAAGATTAGGGACTCTCTCGTTTAATAGTTTAAAATAATTTATCCTATCATGAATTTATTTTATATATAATTATCTAAAATTACAACAAAAATGTTTTTTCTGCCTGGCAGGGCCGCCTAAAATATGAAGTTAGTCACGTCAGCAGCCACCCGGTTTGTCCCTATATCAAGTAATATTTTTCAGGCGATTACTGATTTTATTACTATTCCGCGAATTATTCTATACAACAAAAGTGTGATTTTTAAGATTTTATTTACGTGCAGCCGGAGAAGGGTGTGTTTAAAATGCACATGCCCCGGCACATCGCGCGCCGGGGCATGTAGTTACTACCAATTGTTCTTTTTATTCAGTTTCTGCAACTGCTTCAGTCTCTTCTTCAACGGTTTTTTGTTTTAACTTCAGTACCCGCCTGAAAAACGCCGGTATTGAAAGCCGAAGTTCTTCAACTTTGGAAAATACTACCGGAACAACCAGCAGGGTAAGCAATAATGAACTGGTTAAACCTCCAATTAGTGCCCAGGCCAAACCCGATTTCCACTCGGCACCCGGCGCGTTGGAAAGCCCGATGGGAAGCATACCGAAAATCATGGTTAATGTAGTCATGATAATCGGGCGAAGCCTCATTTTACCGGCATCCAGTAACGCGGTATGCACATCCATGCCTTCGAGTATCATCTGGTTGGTTCGGTCTACGAGCAGAATAGCGTTCTTACCCACCAAACCAATGAGCATGATAATACCCAGAATGGTAAAGATTGCCAATGACTTCATGGTTAATGCCAACGCGAGCAAAGCACCGATCATTGCAAGCGGTATTGAGAATAATACCACGAGCGGGTAGATAAATGAATCATACAAAGCAACCATGATCATATACACGAACAATATAGCAAACAACATCGCCACGCCGAGATCCGAATTGGAATCACGCGCATTCTTAACGTCACCAAGAAACTGGTATGATACCGATTGCGGCGGATTCATTTTTGCAATGCGCGTTTCAATTTCTTTCGCTATATCGCCCGTTGTTCTGCCTGCTACCTGTCCATACAAATAAATTGCAGCGTTACGGTCCTGGCGTTGTAACTTGGTCGGGCCATCGGTAGAAAGAACGGTTGCAAATTGTTGTAACTCAATCTGTTCATTCTTTTTATTCATGAATGTTATTCTGCCAACATCGGCGGTATTGTTCCTGTCGAACTGATCCAGCTGCACACGAATATCATATTCATTTGCACCGTCACGGTATTTGGAATCATCATCGCCTGCCAGCGCGGTACGTAACGAGCCGCCCACTTCTGCAATAGATAAGCCATAGTAATTCAGTTTATCGCGGTCAATAATAACACGAGTTTCAGGCTTACCATCTTCCGATGAAAGCCGCACGTCGGTTAAACCGGGTATACGTGCAAATTCCTCACGGTATTTTTTCGCCCATGTATTTACTTCATCAACACTCGGACCGGTGAATACCAACTGGATTGGCGACTGGTTAGCAGTACCAAATATACCAATAGGGTTAACGCGTACCTTCACGCCGGGTATCCGCATTGCTTCAGCTTTTATTTCATTCGAAACTTCTTCAGTTGAGCGCTTCCGGAGTTTTTTATCGACAAGTTTCACGTTAATTTCCGAAACATTGTTCGAGTTAAACCCGATAAGTCCTTCATTGGAAACACCCACGTTTACGAAAGTACGAACCACTTCTGTTTTCTGGTGAATAATTTGTTCAACTTTGTGCGAAATTCTGTTCGTTTCTTCAAGTTTTACACCCGGTGCCAATTCAAGCGTTACGGCAAACTCGCCACTATCGGTCTGGGGCATAAAATCGAAGCCGATGAATCCGAACCCGATTAACATGAACGAGCCAAAGAACAGCATGCCTGCTGTTATAAATACCATTAACCTGTGGCGCAGCGCCCAGCCTAACAACATTACATAGTCATCGCGAACTACCTGAAAACCACGTTCGAACGCGATAGTGAATCGTCCTAATATATTTTTATCGCTCTGGCGTTCGCGTTTAGCAAAGCGCGAAGCAAGCATTGGCGTAATGGTAAACGATACAAACAAGCTTAGCAATGTAGAAACTACAACTACTATAGAGAACTGACGCATAATGTTACCAATAATACCCGATACCAATGCCAGCGGCAGGAACACTGCAACGTCAACAAAAGTAATAGCAAGCGCCGCGAAACCAATTTCGTTTCTACCCTTAAGCGCGGCCTTCCTGCGGGGCTCTCCATTTTCCAGGTGATGATAGATATTTTCCAACACCACAATGGAGTCATCCACCAGGATACCAACCACGAGCGAAAGCCCGAGTAGCGTCATCAGGTTTAATGTAAAACCAAACGCGTACATGGCAATAAATGTAGAGATCATCGATGACGGAATAGCAACCATAACAATAAGCGAGTTTCGCATGCTATGCAGGAACAACAGCATTACCAATGCAACAAGCACAACGGCGAGTAATAAATCTTCTTTCACCGCGTTTGCAGCATCAACTGTATAAATTGAATTATCCTGCGCGATATCAAATTTCAGATTAATGTGCTTATACTTTGCTTCCAACTTTGCAATTTCAGCGCGAACTCTCTTACTAACATCAACAGAGTTTGCATCGGTTTGCTTTACAATTGTCATTGCAAGCGTAGGTTTCAGGTTAATACGACTGATATTCGTCGTTTCCTTAATACCATCTTCAATTTCCGCAACGTCTTTCAGCAAAATCTGGCCGCCGCTTTTGGATTTCCCGATACTCAGGTTCCGCAGCTGCTCCAGTGAAGTGTACTTACCGGCAATACGAACCACATACTGCCCGTCGGCATCTTTAATATTTCCGGTCGGGAAATCGAGGTTCCCATTTTTAATTGTTTGCGTTACACCGGATATGGAAAGACCATACGAGCGGAGTTTCGCCATATCGAGATTCAGCTTAATCTCCCGCTCTTCACCGCCAATAATGGCTATCTGACCAACTCCCGCAAGTTTGGTAATTTGCGGTTTTATCTGGTCGGTCATAAACGTGGTGAACTCTTTTTTATTCATATCGCTGGTAACACCCATGCGAAGGACGGGTATTTCATCGAGGGCTATTTTAGAAATAGCCGGGGCCTTGGCGCCGGTCGGCAGTTTCGAGGCTACCTCGCTTACTTTCCGCTGCGCATCCTGCAACGATATATCCGAATTTGCTGATTGCTGTAACTCAACAATTACAAACGATACACCTTCGGAGGAAGTAGAACGGATAGCCGTTACTTTATCGAGCCCCGAAAGAGCGTCTTCAAGTACTTTCGAAACGCCTGTTTCCACCTCGCTCGGCGATGCACCGGGATAAATGGTTGTTACCGTGAGGATAGGCGTTGAAAACTTGGGTAATAATTCATACTGCAACTGGAAATAACTGTAAATTCCCAGCACGCCCAGCGCTGTAAAGATAATAATTATCAGCGAAGGCCGTTTTATTGATAATTCCGTTAACGTCATTGTTTTACCTATATTCTAAACAACTTATTGAGCAATAACTACTTTTACATCGGGTACCAGTGTATTCTGACCGCTGATAACCACCTGTTCATTAGCGGTAAGGCCGCCAAGCACTTCAACGAATGTACCGAACTCGCTGCCTAAGACAACCGGGCGAAAGCGGGCAATGCCATTATCAATTACATATACTTTTGCATCTTTCGCGCTGTTCAGCACGGCGGCGCGCGGTATGGCAAGCATTTCATTCCTGTTAATGGTTGTAAAATGTACGCGCGCGAACATACCGGCCTTTAATTGCTGTTTACCGTTATTTAGTACTGTAACTTCTACGGGATATGTATGCGCTTCATCAGCTTTCGCGCTTATCGTTTCTACTTTACCGGCAAAATTTGCACCTTTAAAAACATCTGATGTAATCGTGACAGCATCGCCGGTTTTTAATTTTACGGCATCTGCCTCTGATACACTCACTTTAATTTTTAACCGAGATACATCAACTATATTACCAATGTTTGTACCCGGCGAAACCATTGTACCCATATCAACCAGGCGCGAGGTAACAATACCCGAAACCGGTGCGCTTATTTTTGTATCCTGCAACTGGCGGCGGGCAACAACAAACTGGCTTTCTGCATTAACAAATGCCAGCTTTGCCTGATCGAGCTGCGATTCTGTTGCAGATTTCTGCTGATACAACTGCTTAAAGCGCTCGTAATCTTTCTTTGCTTTATCCAGGTTAGCTTCTGCCAGATTATACGATGCTTTCTTTAATTCATCATCTACCTGCACAAGCGGTGACCCTGCTTTAAGAAAATCACCTACTTTAACATAAATATGAGTTACTTTTCCCTGCGTTTCAGAAATAACGTTTACATCGTTATTCGCGCTTACAGTACCCACGAACGAAATGTCCTCGTTCAGTTTTTTCATTTCTGCTTTTGCAACAGAAACATAATACGTTACAATGTTAACAGCCTTTTTCGTTGCCTGTATCTGTGCGCGGTTTTTAACCAACACTACCGCGATAGCAACAATAACGACTACTGCAATTATGATATATTTCAGATTTTTCATTCTGTTTAATCTCCTATAATTAAAAACTTGTTTCAGCCGCCGATTTCTGAAGCCGTGCAACGGCAAGTTCATAATCAACCAGCGCGGTGGTGTAATTAGTTTTTGCCTGCAGCCAGGCCACTTCTGCATCTATAAGCTCACTGCTTAATGCCAGTCCCTGTTTAAACTTATCCGTAGTCATACGGTAGTTATCTTCTGCCTGCTGCTTAGCGAGTTCAGAAATTGCGATCCGTTCTTTCGCCTGATTCATATTCAGAAAGTTCTGGGTTACTTCCAGCGTAATAGCATCTTTTACAACCGAAAGACCGTCCTTAGCCTGAAGCAACTGCATTTCTGCCTGTTCAGTCTGGTGGCTGCGCGAATTCCAGTCCCATATATCAAATGAAACAGAAACGCTTGCATCCCAGGTGCCGGTAAACTCATCCTTGGTCGGGAAGATACGTTGATTCGGGCGCGCGTAGTTATAATTACCAACCAGGGCAACCTGCGGGTACCAGCCGGCTTCAGCCGCGGTAACCCCGGCTTCGCCGGTTTTAATGCGATACTCAGCCGCTTTTAACTCTGCACGTTTGCTGTATGAATTATCCAGCAATTGGTCAAGGTTGTCATATCCTGCCCGGGGCAGGCCGGCGGTTTCCGTTATCTGTGTGCCCGTGCTTAAGGGAATTCCCAGAGCATTATTTAATGCAATTACGGCGAGGCGAACACCGTTTGCCGCGTCAACCTGTTTGTACTTAATATCTGAAAGCTGTACTTCCAGTTTAAGTACATCATTATTGGTTACCATTCCATTATTCATCATGTTTTTCGCATCGTTAACATGTGCCTGTACCTGCTGAACATTTTCATCGAGCAGCTTTTTCATTTCAATTGCCTTGAAAAGGTTCCAGTAACTGGTACGGATGGTAAATACCAGGTCTTCACGTTCTTTATTATAGTCGGCTTCTGTTGCCTTCCAGGTAAACTCGGCAGCATCGGATCCGGCAGAAAGCTTAAATCCGGTAAACAGCGGTTGTACCGCTGAAAGTTTGAGCGAGTAGTTATCCAGAATAGAAGGACTAATATTAAAAGCAGGCACGCCGGGTATATGCATATCAATTATGGCCGGGTCGACACTGCTTAAACGGGTATAGGTACCCGAAAATTTCAGCCAGGCATATTTATTCGTGTTAATTTCAAACAGGCGGGCTTTGCTCTGTTTCACTTTACTATCCGCTATGCGAAGAGTTTTACTGTTTTTCAACCCCGTTGAAATCGCTTCGTTCATGCTTAGTGGCAGTTTACTCTGCGCGTAACCGGGCAATGACCAAATCATTAAACCCAGCAGCACAGCTATTATATTTCTTGTTCTCATCGTTCGATCGTCTCCTCGTGAATTACTTCTGAACTGTGATTCATATATTCTTTTCTACCGCTATCGGTAAGAATCCCCTCGAAAATAACTTTAATTATATCTTTAAACACCGGTTCCGGAACAAATGAAAGATGCTCAAATGAGTCCGGAACGAAAACTGTATTAATTGCGCCAATGTAGATAAGGGTTATGATATTTTGGTTAATATCACTCCGCAGCACGCCTTTCTCTGCACCTTCCTTAATCAGTTTACTCATTCTGTCGTACGTATGCTTCTTTCGAATTTCGAGGATTTCGCGCCAGATTTCCGGATGGGAACGCATCAGTTCCTCAATCATCCGGGAATGGAATTTCTGGGTTTGAGTTCCTATAAAGTCGAACAGGTTGCGCAATTTTTCCACATACGTTACATTCTCGTCATCAATAATCTGGTCGATCCGTTCAGTAACTTCGCATTTGGCATTATAAACCAGCTGCCGAACTATCTGATCCTTATTACTGAAATATTTATACAGCGTTTTTTTGCTGATTCCCAGGCTGATGGCAATTTCTTCCATCCGAACCTTGCTATAGCCATATTGCATAAACAAATCGTTCGCCCGGGTTAAAATCCTGTTTTTTATTTCATGTTCTTCGTGCATGGTACTTCTACAATATTGTCACTTTTTGCCTATTCACATCCCTAACCAGAGGGAAATGAAGAAAGTTCACGAAAAACCCCTAAGGAAACGTAATTTGTATATTTCGTTTCCCCATATCCCTAAAAAAACCCGAATTCATCGGGCAAATCACTTTTGGAAACGGTTTTCGTATATTTCGTTTCCAAAATTACGCCTTTTCGATATCACTACCAAATATTGATACTTCAAAAATTGCATTTTTACTGAATATATGAAAGCTATTTTCGGTTAAACGGAGTATAGAAAGGATGAACTGAGGATTTATGTCGGTAAAATGAATTTTCCTGCGAATAAGTGCATTGCAAAAAATTTCATGCTTCCGGCGGGTACAACCGTTTCCTGCAAACCCTGTATATTTGCAGGGTAAGTAATTCAGGTAATCGTATGTTAAAAACTCTGGCAGAGCTCCGCTCACTTTATCCCTATTTGCAAACGGGTAAAATATATTTTAACCACGCGGCATGCAGCCCGCTTTCTCGGCCGGTGCTCGATAAAATGAACGCGTTTATTGCAATGCGCTCTGAATCTACTATCGATGATTACCCGTGGATTTTAGATACCATCCAAAGAACCAGGGTGAAAATTGGCGAATTGCTTAACTGCGACCCGCGCCGGGTGGCTTTTACCGATAATACTTCCAACGGACTGAACATACTGGCCCGCGGCCTGCAATGGAAAACGAGAGACGAGATTCTGCTTAATTCAATTGAATTCCCCTCAAACGTGTATCCGTTCATGAATCTACAGTCCGAAGGCGTGTCCATCAGGTTTATACCGGATAGTGGAGGCATTGTCAGCGCCGAATCAATCATTCAGGCAGTAACCCCACGCACAAAACTCATTTCCCTGTCGTTTGTACAGTTCCTTTCCGGTTACCGTGCCGATCTGAAATTGTTGGGTGATTTTTGCCGGCAGCACGATATTATTTTTTGCGTTGATGGCATTCAGGGGCTGGGTGCTATTCAGTTGGATGTAACTGACTGTAATATCAGCTTTCTGGCAACCGGCACCCAAAAGTGGCTCATGGGCGATATGGGAACGGGATTCATCTATATTTCAGAGGAACTGCAACAGCGGGTTCAGCCCCATTACGTGGGCTGGCTTTCCGTAAAGGATGCCTGGAATTTATTGGATTTTCGGCTTACCCTAAAAGATACCGCCGATGTATTCCAAACGGGCACGCTAAACTCACTGGGTATTTTTGCACTCAACGGCGCGCTTGAAACTTTCGAGCTCACCGGGGCAGAAAACCGCGAACGGATGATTCTGGATAATACCGGGTATTTTTTGGAAAAACTAACGGCTAAAGGTTTTAATACGGTACTGCACGGGGTTCGACGCGAAAATCTTTCGGGTATTGTTACAATCCGAACCGGAAACGGGCAGCAACTGTTTGATAATCTCTCCGCGCGAAATATCGTTTGCTCATTGCGCGAAGGAATGATTCGCTTTTCACCGCACTATTATAACACCCGCGAGGAAATTGATTGTGTTGTAGAAAGTATGATGGAAATACAGAATTCGGTTCGTTAACGCGCTTTTTGCCCAATTACACAACAACTTACGTGTCCCGCGTGCTTTTTACCTGTTTTCCGTACTACCTGTACACCGGTAAAACCTGCCCGCGTCATTAACATGGCAAACTCTTCGCCGGTAAACCGTATAAATACCGGCGATTGCTGAAATTTATATGAGTGTTCCGACCCTTTCTCGGAAAAATTGCAGACCGCTTTACCGCCCGGCTTAAGCATCCGGTATATTTCCCGCAATTCCACCAACGGTTCTTTCCAGAAACAGGCCACGTTAACACTATATATCTTATGAAACATTCCTTCCTGAAATGGTGCCGTATCAACCGCGCCACAGGCAAGCTCCAGGCGGCCGGCATGTATAAGCTCTTTATAACGGTGCGCCGCGCGATGAACCATATCGAGTGAAAAATCCATACCATACACTTTCGTATTCGTCCGTTCTGCCGAAAGCAGCAGCCCCAAACCATGGCCAAAACCAATTTCAAGTACGGTATCACCGGGTAAAATTTCACAATTCTCAATTGTCCAGCGGGTTACATAGCTATTGTGGCGGGCCATGGCGCGGATGGCAAAGAGGCCGGCGATTCCCCTCGGCTTCCGGAACTGGCCGGCAAGATAATTACGGAAAGCAGTACGAATTATGGAGAGCAACGCAGTTATTCCTGTGTATTATCCGGTTCGGTATCCTCGCGGTGTGCCGTGGTAAAATCCGTGTCAAACTCCAATTGAAGTTGAGGAAGCAGTCGGGCTATGCGCAAGTATTCATACGGGGCTCTTCTCCAGATATTCCACGATGCTACAATAGCCAAAACCCAGTTTACCAGCCATAGCAGCACGAGGATGTACGACTTGCTGAAAGAGGGGTGAAAAAACACCATCACCACTGAGTTTATAGTATCACGATACCCGATTATTGTTAACGATGCAAGTATTCCCAGAACTGCCTCGTATGAGTAGGGAAGGGGAAAGTATATCAGCAATAACATTACAACATTTACCAAAAGCAGAAAACCGTACACGGTAAGGCGCCATGCTACAGGACCCGCCATATCCATAACAGACTGGCCGGCAGAAATGATTTTTACGTATAACAATATCCATAATGCAAGCTGCAACAATGCATGCAAACCCTCAATTGAGCGCCCTTTTTGGAATTCGCGCACGTGACGAAGCACCCGGAACACTTCACGCTCCCGATACTTTTCTGCTAATTCACGGGGGACCGCCTCATCGGGGAAGCCTGCTCTTTTTACCGCGCTGATATCCGTGAGTGCATCTTTCAAATATGCATCGGATGAAAAAACTGATTTCTGCAAATTGAATCCTGAATACTTTGATTACGTAATTTTTATATGCAATATACTAACAATTATGGTAAAAGAAACACTCACCCTCGCGGCCGGGCAGCAATTCCTTACCCGACTGCCCCACGGCTCCATATTTTTTTCTTTCCACAATTTTACATTCGAAATTTATCAAATATCTTGCGGTACACAATTTAGATGAAATATGGAAACACTATTTGAACGGGTACGTTCGTATATATTGATAGTTATCGGGCTGCTTATTACCGCTTTCGGCACGGCAGGCTTCCTGATACCCGCGAAAATTACCGGCGGCGGCGTAACAGGGGTAGCAACTCTTATATTCTACTCGACAAAAATACCCGTGGGACTTTCATTTTTTGCCATTAACCTACTACTCATTTCCGTTTCATTAAAGGTATTAAGTCTAAAGTTTGCCTTTAAAACCGTTTTGGCCATGTTTGGCCTTTCGGTTTTCTTCGGCTTGTTTCAATACCTTGTTCCACAACCAATAATTAAGGATAATTTTCTGGCTACCGTAATCGGGGCATCCTTGGCCGGCACCGGAATTGGAATATGCATCGCCGAAGGCGGCAGTACAGGCGGCACCGATATTATTGCAATGATGATTAATAAATACCGGAATATTAGTCCCGCCCGTGTTATTCTCTATATCGATATTGTTATCATCCTCTCGTCTTACCTGGTTTTCAGGGATGTTGAGAAAATTGTTTACGGTTTTGTTTCCATGGCAATTTGCACCTACAGCATCGATTTAATAATCGAAGGCTCAAAACAATCGTTGCAGGTCTTTATATTCACCGATAAGCACGAAGAAATGGCAAAAGAACTCAGCGAAAATATCGGTCGGGGTATTACCATGATTGACGGGAAAGGCTGGTACACCCAGGAACGGAAAGAAGTGTTATTAATGGTGATAAAAAAACAGGAATTGCACGATACCTTGCGCATCGTGAAGCACGTCGATCACAGCTCATTTATTTCAGTGAACTCGGTTATGGGCGTGTACGGCCGTGGTTTCGAAAAGATACGATATTAAAATAGCCGTAAGCAGGCAGAAAGCCCGCGTACGGCTATACAATTACACAGCGAATTATAAACCGGCAGCGTTACCGAACTTTATAACGGAAGCTGCGCGTTATGTGCCAGTTTATACATGGTAAATATGTGGTGCGCCTCGTGCAACAAGAAAAATTCTACCAGCTCGGGTACGGTAAGCGCGCCAAATTTTGCATGCTGCGCCGTACGGGCAAGCTGACTGGTGGATAGTTGCAATATAAAGGTCGCTATACTTTCGCGGTCTCCCTTCATCCGGTTAATCAATTCCGATGTTTCCCATGAATTCCACTCGGCAAACAACGGGTCCTCTTCCGGTATATACGGGGCGAGATATAGATCATCAACTTCCTGAATCGCTTGTATTCTTTCGAGAAACAACACCTGATATTTTGCCAGATGCGTAATATTATCGTGTATGGACCATTTATCCGGTGCCGGTTTGGCCATAACGCGTTCCTTCGATATTTTCTTCAGAACCTCATCAATTATCTCATGCTGGTTCTGTAAACGTTGTTCCAGAGTTGTGTAGATAATCATACCACATTTTCCTGATAAGTTATTTTAGTAATATAAGTTTTTTCGTCTGTGAAAACGTACCGGCTTCCAGTCGGTATAAATACACGCCCGAAGCCATTGAAGATGCATTCCAGTTCACTTCATGCCGGCCCGCGCCCTGTTCGCCGCGGATAAGTTCGGCAATTTTTCTTCCCGTTATATCGTACACTGCAAGAGTTACAAACGCGCGCTCAGGCAGTTGATACCGAATAGTAGTTACAGGGTTAAACGGATTCGGGAAATTCTGCATTAACTCATACCGTTCGGGTTTTGCCGCCAGCAGAGGTTCTTCAACACCAACAATATTGTAGCGGCGTTTCATATTCATTATATGGTTATAGGCTGAATCGATTACTGCCGACGGGATAACCCCGCTTGCCACGTTAGCCGCTATTATATCAATCGCCGAGCCGGCAACCGATAGTTTATTTTTAATATTTGTACCAAACAGCAAAATATCATCGCCTGCCAGAACAGCACGAACCACTGCCTGCTCAAATGTATAATTCGAAGCAATTGCCTGCATGAACAATTCATCCGTAATTACCGTACCCTTGTAACCGAGAGTGTTACGCAGCAGGCCTTTAACCGCTTTATCGGATAACGAAGCAGGATATACCGAATCGATTTTGGCGTTAAAGAGGTGGCCGACCATTACCATGCCACCGTAACCGGCGCCTATCAATTTGCGGTACGGCACCAATTCACTATCAGCCCAGGTATTCGTAATATCGGTAAAGCCAAGATGCGAATCAGTTGCCGCGCTGCCGTGCCCCGGAAAATGTTTCAGCGAGGTGACCACATTTTTTTTCATGCTTTCGTCAATGAACCACCCGGCATATTTCGCCACGGTATCGGGGAACTTAGAAAAACTGCGCTCCAACTTGCCAATGGCGGGACTGAGCGGATTAACATTCACATCAACAACAGGCGCGAAATTTACGTTAATACCAGTCTGTACCAACCAGCCCGACATGCGCGCCGCCTGTATGCGTACAGAATCTTCACGCCCGATAAGCACTCCCAGATTATATGCCGTATAACTGGTATCGAAACCATTACTACGGTTAAAACGGGCAACTTTACCGCCTTCCTGATCGATTGAAATAAACGGCGTTACCATGCAGCGTGAACGAATCGTATCAGTTAGTTTTTTAACCTGCGCGGCACTAACAACGTTATTACCATACAGAATAACGCCGCCCAGATTACGTTTTTGCAGATCGTACGAAAGGCTGTCGGGTATTGTTGTTGTACCCGCGAAACCAACCATTATCATTTGTCCGATCTTGTCGCGCAATGATTGCGCTTCCCCAAAACCACCCCAGAGCATAGAAACTATTATAAATAGAAAGAACGAATTATTTTTTGTCAAAAAGATTTCTCTTTTGGATATATAGAATTGAATTAATTATCACCGGTAATATAATTGAAAGCAGGTGAAACTGCACGCGGAATAAGCTTATCTCTACAGAAATGAAAACCTCCAATGCATATTTATTGCATCGTATTCATTCAGGAATATATTTTCGGCAGACTGGCGGACGAAATTCCAAACGCGCACCACAAAAGGGGCATTGTGGTCCCGGCCCGGTGCGGCAAAACGCGCGCCGTAGCAAAACATGGGACGTGCGTATCAAAATGCCCCGGGCAATAGAAGATTATCCTCCCAAACCCCGAGCCGTCCTGAATAGTGTGTACGCGTACAATGGGGGAATATGATTACAGCAAAATTCTGTGTCGATCCTACGGATCTTTTTATGATTTTTGGGTGTCTGTTTTCTACAGATATATCGTCCCCATGGGACTTAGAAATGCTGTTGCGGGGTTTTCTTGTTTCTTTATATTCGCCGCTGTTAGTGGCTTCGATACGCCTGCGGCTACTCAGCCACCAAATTCTGAGATACCATGCAGCACACAAACGAAAGGTCATTGAGTGTCCGGCCAACTGCGGTAAAACTTACGCCGTGGCAAACCCAGGCCGGATGTATCGAAATGAACCGGAGGAGAAAACAATATGAGTTTGATTATTACAATGATTGGAGAATCGGGATCGGTTGACATGAGCGCTCTTTTCGGGCAGTTTATTGTATAACCGGCACCCTTTTACCGGTGCCGGTTATTTATTCGGTCTCTTATTTCATTAGCAATAACTTCCTGCTGCTTGAGAACTCTCCACAGCGCAATTCATATACGTACACACCGCTTGCCAGATGTGCTGCATTAAATACTACACTGTACCTTCCGGCGGTCATTTGGCCGTTTACCAGTGTCTCTACCTCCCGGCCAAGCATATCATAGATTTTCAATATTACGTGCCCGGACTTTGGTATCTGATAATTGATTGTCGTTGTCGGGTTAAACGGGTTCGGATAATTTTGTTCTAATGCATAATTTGTAACTTTATCTTTCCCGCCCATTACCACGCGTTTAGCCGCTGCTTTAGGCAACACGCTCTGCGATGCGTATTTATCACTGATATTCAGTTCTCCATTTATTGTGCTTTGTGTCCTCAGGCGTAAAAATACTTCTTTACTGCCGCTGAGTTCATTCTGCACTTCGTAGGCGATATTATTATATTGTTGTACATTCAGGCTGTTGTAGGTCACATTATCGAATGCCTCCAGTACTTTGCCGCTCACGGCTTCCACCAGTTCTACCCTGAAATGTACCTCATTGTTCCCTGCTAAAACTACAGAAGCGAATGCAGAATCATTTACTCCATACTGAACGCTGTAGGAAAGTTTACTTCCCGGGGTTAGCGGGAAAACCCGTGTTTCCATTGCGCTATTTAAACCGTCAACATCCTGTATATGCAAATTCATCGGTAATTCGGTAAATTCTACATGCTTACCATTAATACTCACATCACCGATACAGAACCAGAACTGTGCCGAGTCTTTTGCAACAACACCTTCCCGACCGCTATTTATACTGCCGGCAGCATCTGTTTTCTGTAATCCCTGTATGCTCTGGAAATCCGGTGTTGTTTTTATCTCGTATGGCAATGCCTGCGGGTATAGGTTACCGGCAAACAGGTGGCCAAAACCCGCTGTTTGGTTCTGACGGGCGTTGCCAACCTGTATATCCCGACCCCATGTACCGGGTATGGTATATATCGTACTTAAGTTATGATACCCGTAATAGGCGGCATAGCCTGTTGCCCGGGGTTCGGTCCAGGCGAATACGTATACTGAATCGGTGTGAGCCATACTCGGCGGATTTACATCGTTACCAAAATCCCAGAACCGGTAGTATGTCGGGTCTTTCACGATAACTTTCCGTTCTGTTGTTCCCGTTGTATAGGTTGAGGCTCCGGCTGACTGACGGCCTAATCCATCGGGCGGGGGCGTATTTACCTGCCGCTCGCCTAACCAGCTGACGCGCGCTCCGGCCAACCCGCAGATTATCGAAGGGTTGGTATTATACGTGTACCCGCTGCCGGAGGATATATTCTGTACCGGAACCGAGCGATCCAGCGTGTTGGTACCAGAGGCCACATCCATTGTTTTGTAATAAATATCTGCCCCTGTCGCAGAGCGGGCCGTCCAGGCAAGATGAAATCTCTTCACGCCGCTTTCATTTACCATATCCAAAGCGAAATTATCGTAACTCAGGTTCGAACCCGCCACTAAACAAATTCCCGAATCCAGTGTTGTTACTGCCGGGCCGCCTGCACCTGACCAGCCCTGATAGCTGAACAGATAATACCCGAATCCACGGGTAAATGTGTTCGTGCAGGGTAGTGCCCATATTACCAGGCCCAGCGATGTGTTCCAGCATAGTACCGGTTTCTTTTCATTCGCGTATTGTGAAGATACCTGTTTTTCCTGCGTGTATACACCATCGCGTGTATAGAACTTCATCCATACATTACCTTCCTGTTCAAAGGTTACTGCTATATCATACGGGTTTACATCCAGTGCCGGGTTTTTGGCAGGCGCCGTATTGAGCGGTTTGCCGCTGTTCATTATCTGCCAGCTGCTGCCATTATCAGTACTGCGCTCCAGCCATATTGAACCCATACTTTCGTACACGGTGAACAGGTAGCCGTCTTTCGAACGCGCCATCTTCTTGGCCGAGTTGTTCTTGTATGTACTGTCGTTATTGCTCCGGTGTATGGCTTTATATTTTGCCGTGTAGGTAAGGTTATCGGTAGGCGTAATATCACGTGTTGGCACCAGCGTACCATTAACGTTGTTTAATGTACCCGCTGTACCATCAGCCCAGCTGAAAAAAGTAACAGGATAACCGGCGATGTTTTTTCCGTAAGGAGCCGTTAACTGGCCAGTATTTTGTTCTACTACCTGGGTGATATTAAGACATTGCTCGCTTTGTGCATTTTCCAGTAAACTATCTTTTCGGGCTATGTGATAGTTTTTACGCATCATTGACCGATATGAATAGTTTGAATCGTTCGCGGTAATGTTAAAGGAAAGTGTTGGATTAGTCTCCTGATATAAGTTTGTTGGAGTATTATCATCTAATTTAACTTTGAACCAATTACTTCTCTGTTGAGGCGAGGAACTATTCCAAATATATTCATAATCTCCCAAGGTCTGGTTAATTGCATCCAATCGAACAGTTGTGTTTGGCGCTCTTGAAATTTGGATTGGAGTTGTTTGAACGTTATTGTCAATTTTCATCGTCCCCATCAAAATATCATTTTCGGCAATTGTACGAGCCGGATCGTTAAAAAGGGCAATTAACTGATTATTTGAGATATATGCATTGTATTTATCGAAAGTAAACGTGAATGTTTTGCCTGAATACGTGTTACCGCCATATTGCCATTTATCAAAGTATTTCAGTTGATTATTATATTGCTGATCGTACGCTTCAAAAGTAAATGTTCTCCCGATTTTAGCTGAGATTGATGTTCCCGAAGGATATAATTTCCCATTCACTTTCAGCGTTCCTCCGCCAAATAAGTTACGTATCGTAATTGTTGGGATCATATACTCGACATAAACTAATACACTTCTCATTTCCGCGAATTTGTGATTAATTGTATCCGGGTCCCCTATCAGACATACAGCGTATTTCTTTTGCGATAGTGATTTTTCAACTGAGTTTAGGAATGCAGTGTCTGCATTACTCGATCGCAAAAATGATGGCCCGAAAGGCGCAGACGTATTTACACCTGCCCTGAATGCCGGGTTAGCAACATTTCCACATTGGTCAAATTCATTAGAAAGCCCTGTTGTAGCATAGGGAAATGATTTGAACTTATAATTAAAATTTGACGCCGCTGAGTCAGTATAAAAGCTATAATTGAAGTATATTCGGCTTATCACCGCGCTATCCGGGATTTGGGATAAATCGAGCCGTAAAATTATACGAAACGTTGGTTTACTGCGCCCAAGTTTTCCGTCTTCCCGGCCCAGATAATACTGGTCAGATCGCGTGGAATCATAATCGGTTCCTCCGGATGTTGTAATATATTTATAAACCGATTTTACCTGACATGGTATATATCCCTGTATGTTAGTTCCTTCAGCATGCAACATATATGCTATCAGGAAGACAAACAAAAATGCTATTTTTTTCATATCGTTCCTTTTGTTTTTAATTGAGAAATATGTAAAATAGCAAAGGCATTTTGCGCCTCTGCTTTAACCGGCTGCTGGCACTTAGTGCTTTTCGGGGCCACAATCCTTGCACGATTGTGGCTCCTTTTTCCTTTCATATATTCTTCCTTTTATTTGTTAATTAATTTGCCTCTTACTATTAAACTATTACCTGTAGCTCTGTCCCACATAAGAAAGACTACTCCTTCAGGAAGGAGAACAGCACCATATCTAAAAAAGTTGGGTTTTGAAATTTCATCGAAATAATGAAAATCAATACCATTATAATGAGCAAGTCTTAAATCAATCATACCACAAAATATATCGTTTTCGCTGCGTCCACATATACCGCCTCTAAAATCAGTTCCGGATAAATCTTTAAATAAGTTTATTCCGCCATTGCGAACTTTGAATATTTTTTTCCCGTAGCTTATCATTATATTATTACCTATCATCCGCACTAAACTTGTCCCTCGTAAGTTATCTGATATTAAAAAAACTTCATTGTTTTTTAACCGATACAGTTTTTCTATATTTTGTTTGGTTGGTGTTACAAACGTACCAGCTATATATATATCGTTTTCACCCCCTGCGATACTCTCAATGCTAAAAGAATCCTCCTGAAAAGCTAACCTTTGCCAGTGCTTGCCGTCATATCTAAGCAATAGTGAATGGCCATGATTAGAACTATCACCATTGGTACTCCCTCCAAGATATATTTCAGAATCAGATACACCATACATGGTATTAAAAAAGGCATTTGGGTATTTTTTTGAAATAAAAAGGGCAGTATCCAATTTCCACTCGACACCGTTAAAGTGGAATATATGATCAATTGATGCCGACCATACACTTTGAGATGTCTCTCCCCATATCTCGTCCCCATACCAACCAATCAGTTTTTTTAGAGTTTTACCATCATGATGATATAAATAGCCGTCAGGAGTACTTGCCCAGATATCATTCAAAGAACTGGCACTAATACTCCAGAGCCCGTTCACTTCCCTTACGGTATCAATTGTCCACGTGTAATTTCTCGGGCCGGGGGGCGGGGGAGGCCCCTCCTGTTCCGGGAGGACAAGTTCATTTATGCTGCTTTTGCAGCCACAGATAAGAACAAATAGTAATAACAATACTGAAATGTATTTCATAGAATCCCTTTTTTCCGTGTACATGGTATTTTACCTTACCATAGACACGGCCGGTTATTTTCTTTACGGTGTTTTATTCGGCAGGTTGTTCTCTTAATTGGAGACCAGTTTCCCCTGGTGTTTCTTCTTCAGCAGACCCGCCATGTTTTTTATATTTAC
>JAJTBZ010000014.1 GCA_021286645.1 Ignavibacteria bacterium | reverse complement strand
TCATCGGTTATCAGAAAAAAGATTTTAGGTAACCAGATTTTTTCGAAGAAAATACGACTCGAAAGTGATTTGGTAACATTACAGAAAAAAGGCGAGCAGACGATAATACTTCAATTACAGGGGCAATTGTTCTTTGGTACTACTGACCAACTACTTTCTGAATTAGAGCCGTTTCTTTCAAAATGCCGATTCGTTGTACTTGATATGAAACGAGTGCAATCGGTAGATTACACCGCTGCGCATTTGATGCAGCAGTTAAAAGACCGCCTGAAAAAAAATGGAGCTCATCTTGTTATAACCTCAATTCCGCTCAGTCTACCAACCGGTCAGAATGTCCGGTCATATTTGGAAGATCTTGGATTGCATGAACGAAATACGTTGAAATTTTTTGGTGATCTTTCCAGTGGCTTAGAGTGGATCGAAGAAAATATACTCGAAGAAGAACGAGGTGAAGAAAATGTTAAGGAACGAAAGCTTGATCTTAAACAGATTGAGTTCTTTAAGAACTTTCCGGATAAATACTTATCCGAAATTCGAAAGATAGTTAATGAGACTCATTATAATACAGGTGAAGAAATTTTTCACGCGGGAGATGAAAGTGATGAAATGTATTTTATTCGTCGTGGAAATGTTCGTATCATGATGCCTCTGGAGCAGGGGGGCAGCCACCATTTGATTACATTTGCAAGCGGTGCGGTATTTGGTGATATGTCTTTTCTCGATAAGGCTCATCGCTCGGCACGTGCCGTTGCTGAGGATGAAGTTGATCTGTTCGTTCTCTCCCGCGATCGGTTTGATAAACTGGTAGCAGTACATCCGGAAATAGGGGGAATGGTTTTCGAACGGCTCGCGAAAACAATTACGGCACGTTTAAGACAAAGCAATATAGAATTAAAAGCACAACAGGAATTGTAGATGGAATTACAGCAGCTAAAAAAACGATATGAGTCAAACGGGCGTATGCCTGCAATATTTTTAGGACATGGCTCTCCAATGAATGCAATCGAGAATAATGAATTCAGTAATGCCTGGAGTTTGTTGGGTGAAGCATTACCCAAACCGAAATTGATTTTGTGTATTTCGGCGCATTGGGAAACCAAAGGCATTCATGTGACAGCGATGGAAAATCCCCGGACGATTTATGACTTCTATGGATTCCCGCAGGCCTTATATAATATGAAATACCCGGCAAAAGGTAATCCGGGGTTTATTAATTATTTGCAAGAGAAATTACCTGAATATGTATTTAATGCAGATCTGGCCTGGGGACTTGATCATGGCGCATGGGCAGTACTAAGCTCGTTGTTCCCGGCTGCTGATATTCCGGTAGTTCAGCTCAGCCTGTCACGAGACCTTTCAATGGAGCAACATTATAACCTGGGAAAATCTTTGGCATTGTTACGTGATGAGGATATTCTTATTGTAGGGAGCGGTAATATAGTGCATAATCTTGGTATGATGCAAAATGTTCAGGAGGGGTTTCCCTGGGCAGTAGAGTTTGATATGTATGTTGCAAACCTCCTAAAGTCCGGTTCTGAAGCCCGGTTAGTAAATTATTTAGATGCCGGTAAAGCAGCAAGCGTATCGGTTCCGACATCTGAGCACTTTTTACCTCTTTTGTATGTAGCCGGGGCACGAAACCCTGAAGATGAATTATTTTTTATTAATGAAGGTTATGTATATGGGTCGCTTTCAATGCGATCGGTAATTTATACGTGATGTATAGAAAGGATTTTTGACATGAGTAATTTATTTAATGCTGCAGACTATGAGAAAATAATAAAGCGTATCGAATCTGTTCAAGCCGCAGCTCCACGTAAGTGGGGAACAATGAGTTCGGCTCAAATGCTGGCGCATGTATCGGGCTCTTTACACATGGCATTGGGTAAACAGAAATTCCAAAGGGTCTTTCTCGGTTATATTCTGGGTGGTATCGTAAAGAAAAACCTGCTTAAAGAAAATGCCTCTGTGATTAGGAAAAATTCACCTACTGCTCCTGCATTAATTATTTCCGATGTGAGAGATCTTACCAAAGAAAAGGCCAAACTTTTACAGATAGTTTCTGAGTTTCATAGTGGAGGTCCTTCCAAATGTTCCAAATACCCCCATCCTTTTTTTGGAACCCTTACACCCGATGAATGGTCAATCCTTATGTATAAACATCTCGATCATCATCTTAGGCAGTTTGGGGTTTAATTCCTGGCCATGTCTATTGAAATTGATTACGAAATGCAGTTAATTCATCGCGAAGAGACTGCATTTCGGATTTTAAAGCCGCAATTTCTGTTTCCAATTCTTGTATCCTGTCATGATCAGTTTTAATTGAAACAACGGGTAGTTCTTCCTGAAATTCCGGTTGGCCTGATAAAAGATGAATATAGCGGGCATCTTTACCAGGTTGCCGGGGTAATTTGACTACCAGTGGCTCGGGAAAAGCCTGTGCCAAAGAAAGTAATAAATTCTCCATTTGTTCAGCATTTTCAAATGGGTGCATACGTGAGGCGCGCGAGCGAAGTTCTCCGGGTGTTTGAGGACCACGCAGCATTAGTTCGCAGAGAACGGCAATTTGCTCACGAGATATATTTAACACCGCGGTAAGCTTTTGTTTAAATTTCACATTCCTGATTTCAGCTCCTGTAACTTTCGTAATTAACTGTTTTTCATGCAGATCATCTACTACTGCTGATATTTCGGAAGCTGATAATTGGGTAACTGGTTCTCTACAAGATTTTTGATTGCATGCCGTTACAAGCGAGTTAAGAGTTAATGGATAATATTCAGGTGTGGTGATCTCTTTTTCTATAAGAGAACCAAGTACACGTATCTCTTTTGCATTCAAAATCATCTGTTCTTTCTCCGGGAAATATATGTGGGAAAATACTAAATAATTTACTAAAGTCTATGAGGTCAGTTCACCGAAAAAATGGAATAACTATTTGTTTTTACAATAGTTATTCACTTCAATCCGTTGATTGTTATTTACCGTGGTTTTGAATATATTTCTATATATCTGATACCCGGCAATTGTAAGAACGATTTTTTCCTTAACTTAGTGCTCGTTCTTTCTTTTTTGTTGGTGCGAATAATTATTTATTGCAGATTCGGCAATCATGCAAAGTATCTTTTTACAGACTGCCGGATTTACGTTTGAGTTACATGAAATATTACTATGTAATATTTTAGTTTTTTTTACTTCAGGGAATCAGGAAAGTTAATTATGACACAGCAGATACATATACCCGAAGAGATACTCGTAGATATTTGGAAAAATCAGTCATTCAACCGGGAACTACGGACTGAAACCGGTGAGAAACTGGAAGTAATGTATGTGGGAGATGAGAATACTGAAAATGGCGGACCTGATTTTATTAATGCCCGTATAAAAATTGGCAACCTTACCTACCTCGGCGATATTGAAATTGATAACACTCAATCTGACTGGCGGAGCCACGGTCATAATCTTAACAAGCGGTTTAACAAAGTTGTTTTGCATGCAATAGTTAATAACGAATCGCATAATAAAATTGTTTATTCACAGGATGGCCGCAGAATCGATACCTTTTGTATTGCCCAATTTATTGAAGAAGACCTGCTTGAAAAACTCCGTAAACTTGTTACCATAAAAAAAGACAATAAGACCAATAAAATTCACTGTTATAAAGTAACATCATTCGCGTCTGATAAAGAAAAAATTGAATTCCTAACTGAGCTTGGATTAAGCCGGTTTAAGAAAAAATGTGAGAGAATGATTAGTCGGCTTCGCGAACTCATCTATCTTGATAATAACCATGTATCAGAGCCTGCAGCGCAGTATGCCTTTCCTGGTGAAGTATATGAAATGAAACTTACTTTTGATGAGTTGAACAGGAAGCATGTTTGGGCTCAATTGTTTTATGAGGATATATTCGAGGCTTTGGGCTATTCGCAGAATAAACAAATTATGCTAAACCTTGCACAGGCAGTTGATCTTAATTTTCTTCGGTCTACCGGCGTGCGTAAAGAAGATTATGTACGTTTAACCGAGGCAGTCTATTTTACTGTAGGTGGTTTATTACCGGAAGATCATCAGAAATTGCCTGATGATGCAGTTGACTATCTGCGAAAAATTCAGGAACAATGGAATCTCGTTTGCGATTCTTATACCGGAAAAGTATTTCATGAAACAGAATGGCATTTTGCTAATCATCGCCCACAGAACTATCCGACTTTACGTATTGCCGCGGGTGCCCGCATTAGCAGAGCGCTTCTTTACGATGACCTTATTGGTGTAATTATTCGTAAATTCACCGAGATTCATAGCCTGTCGGTATTGAAAAACTCCATCCGAAACCTGTTCATTATTAAGAGTGATGGCTTCTGGCAGCAGCATTTTACGTTTCAGGCTACATCACCCGAAAATAACAAATACTTTTTAGGTACAAACAGGGCCGATGAAATCTTTGTAAACGTTATTCTTCCATTCTTATACATATATTTTGATTTGTTTGGTAAACCCAAAATGGCAAACAGGGCTATCAGCTTGTTTACCGAGACTACTATTGAGACGGATAATCATTTGGTGAGAGAAGTGGCGGATTCGTTGCAACTCAACCATGCCTGGAATAAAGCGGTTATCTCACAAGGAATGATTGAGTTGTTCCGAAACTATTGCGCCAAAGACAAATGTGAAGATTGTCTGATCGGGCAAAAAGTCTTTGCCGAGGAATATTAGTTCGACGAAGATAATCTGGTCATCTCGTCACGGATTTTTGCCGCGCGCTCATAATCCTCAATTTCAAGAGCCTGCCGGAGTTTTTCCTGCAATGAAGCTAATTTTGCCTCTTTTGAAGTAGAAGGCGGGGGCATTTCCGGCCCAAAATCTTCATCCCGTGATTCCTCAACAAAGTCAGTTTGCTCCTGCGATGGAAGAAAAGAAGCGATATCCATTACTGCATCAGAAACAAATATTGGGGCTGCGGCTCGTATTGCCAATGCAATAGCGTCGCTGGGACGCGCATCTATTTCATTCGATAAAGATGATACATCAACAACAATTTTAGCGTAAAAGGTATTATCCCGCAGTTCTGTTATTACTATTTCTACAACTGTGGCTCCAAGGTTATCAATAACAATTTTGAGCAGATCATGTGTTAAGGGGCGGGGAGGTTTTAACCCTTCCAGTTCCAACGCAATTGATTGTGCTTCAAATTGTCCTATTATTATGGGTAATCGTCTGTTCCCATATACCTCTTTCAATAATAGCGCGTACGCACCACCTGTAGAGGCACTCGACGATAAACCTAAGATTTCACATTCAACTTTATTCAATTCACTTACCTATGATTTTATTTTCTTTATTTCTTCGTTAAGCGCCGGTAATATTTCGAATACATCACCGACGATGCCATAATGAGCCACTGAGAAAATGGGCGCATCTTTATCTTTATTAATTGCTACAATATATCGGGAAGAAGACATGCCGGCAAGATGCTGAATAGCACCTGAAATGCCGCATGCTATATAGAGTGATGGGGACACTGTTTTACCAGTTTGCCCTACCTGTTCACTATGCGGCCGCCATCCGGCATCAACTACAGCACGGGAAGCGCCAACCGCGCCACCGAGATGCGAAGCCAATTCTTCAAGTAGTGTAAAATGTTCCGGGCCCTTCATGCCCCTGCCGCCGGAAACAATAATATTTGCTTCGGCTACGTCAATTTTACCATCACTTCCTTTAACTTCCAAAACCTTCTCGGCTTCATTTATCGTATCCACGTTTTTTATTGTAAGTTCCGGTGTTACCGGTTTCTTCAGGGCTTCAAATACGTTTGGCCGTAAAGTTGCAAACTGCAATGGTGATACAACTTTAGCTTTCTCAAAAGCTTTACCGGCAAAAATTGGCCGCGTTCCTGTTAGACCTTGTTCATCTATTTCAAGTGTCGTACAGTCTGTCAGCATACCACTATTGGTTCTGGCAGCCAAACGGGGAAGCAAATCCCGCCCCTGTGAGGTATTAGCCGCGAATAAGAAGCGAAATTCACCACCATCTAAATGAGCAAGTAATATATCACGATAAGCACTACCCGAGTAATGTACTAAGTTGTTATTAACGTAACAACAAATTGAAGCTATGCCATATTCGGCTATTACTGATGCGTCAACTTCTTTACCACAGGTAACGGCTTCTGTACTGTACCCGTGCGCTTCTGCAAGCGAAACTGCTTTTGAAACCACTTCCAGAGATGATTTCTTAATCTTTCCTTCGACCTGCTCTACAAAAACAAGAATTTTATTTGCCATATTTCTCACCTACACCAATTTCATTTCTTCATGGATGGCTTTGATTAATTCAGGGACAGCCTGTACATCGGTGCCGAGAATCTTGCCTGCTGTTTTTGGGGCAGGAGATTCGAATGATTGAGTTACGACTACCGGATCCATAGTAACGGCTTCAACTTCCTGTATCACTTTCTTTTTCGCAGCCATTATACCTTTTAGTGAGGCATACCGTGGCTCATTTAGTCCTTTTTGAGCTGTAATTACAGCCGGGAGCGTAGTTTGAATTACCTCGCGCCCACCTTCAATTTCTCGTTCAGCTACCACACTTGTGCCGTCGATTTGCAAAGCTACTGCAACACTAACACAATTATAACCGAGTAACTCTGCCAAAAGTTGCCCTACAATTCCATTATCATAATCAACTGACTGCTTTCCGGTAAATACTAATTTACAATCTAAAGCAGTAATTTGTGCTGCCAATGCTCTGGCTACATTGAGAGAGTCAGCGGCAGTCCCGGGTTTTATTCGAATACCTTCATCGGCGCCCATACCGAGAGCTTTTCGAATTGTTTCATTATTTTCAGCGGGTCCAAAACTAAGTACGTATACTGTGCCGCCCGTCTTTTCCTTTATTTTTAAGGCTTCCTCTATAGCGAATTCATCATACGGGTTTAATATCCATGCCGCGCCAGCGGTATCAATGCCGGAGTGGTCTTCTGAAACCTTAACCTTTGCCGCGGTGTCGGGTACATGATTAACGCATACAGCAATGTTCATCCTACCTCCAAATTAGTAATTGTTTGGCCTCTAAGATAATGAGAGAGGTGCATAAATCAAAAATCGAAATTCATGCCTTATTTCATGCGAGAAATTCCCGTATTTACCATAATTTTAGGATGTCAGATATTAATTAATTGGATTTATTTGAAAAAGAACGTTTCGGTATCACCGGATAATTCCGCCTTTCTGGTAAATATATGTATAACGGTTTCAGGGCTGTTGTTTCTGTGGAGTTTCAAATATCACAGCCAGGAATTGTCATTTAACGAATTTAATGCGAAGTACATAGGTAATGTACTGAATGCTTTATTTGTCGGATTTTACCTTCTGGGATACCTAATCTACTATTTTAAGAATAGTGCTAAGATAATTCTTAATCCTCGTTGGATTGTTCCCGCGAGTATGACAGGACTTGTATTTCTGCTGGCTGCCAAGCTATTGGCATTTTTTTCATTTCCTTCAAATAGTTACATTTTTGATCAGCCAATGAAAAAAGTCCTTATTGGCGCGGGTTATCTTATTTATCAATATCTGCTGATTTATTGGACTTTAGCGTTATGGTTCGCGATTTTCGGGGTTAAAAACGTAATTCATCTCCGAAGTTTTATAAACTCGTTTCTCTTACTTGCTGCTTTATTATGCTTCTCATTCTTTTACTCAGCGCCCCGAAGTGAGAACCTCTATATAAAGGCGGGTACTTCATACCAATATGGTGTTGTACTGGGTGCCGCGGTCTGGTCGCATAATCGGCCCAGCCCTATTTTGGTATCCAGGACGGAGAGGGCGCATTTATTGTATCAGGGCGAAGTAATAAAGTCTATTTATCTTACCGGTTCAAATGCACCCGGTGAAATAGCTGAATCAGAGGCTGCATTTAATTATTTAAAACAGTTTAATATTCCGTTAAATGATATTCATTTGGAAAAGCAAACCACCTGTACTACAGAACAAGTCCGTTTCATACAGGAAGAATTACTCAACCAAAAACCGGCCCCCAAAATTTTGATAATATCTGACAAATATCACGCGCAGCGAATAAAAGATATCGTTTCATTTTATAAATTAAAAGTTGATATACTGGGGACGGATATTAATCTCAGTTTTGAGAAAAATCTTAGTTACCGACTTAGGGAAAGTGTAGCGCTTTTAATATTTTGGTTGTTTGGAATTTAAAGATTCTACTATAAGGAGTGGAAATGACAGTTTTTGAATCGTTAGCACAAAATGATCATGAGCAAGTGGTATTTTGCCAGGATAAAGAATCCGGGCTGAAGGCAATTATTGCCATTCATAATACCGTGCTTGGCCCATCGTTGGGCGGTGTCAGGATGCTACCTTATAATAATGAAGATGATGCTCTGCGTGATGTTTTACGGCTTTCGCGTGGTATGACGTATAAAGCGGCTGTCGCCGGTTTGAATCTTGGAGGCGGAAAAGCGGTAATTATTGGTCAGACCTGCGTAGGGAAGTCAGAATTGTTATTTCGGGCTTTCGGGCGTTTTGTCGAAGGGTTGGGGGGAAGATACATTACTGCCGAGGATGTGGGTGTTACGGTTAAAGACATGGAGTACGTTCGCCTGGAGACACAATATGTTTGCGGTATCTCTGAGTCATTACGTGGCGCCGGTGACCCTTCACCGGTAACGGCCCACGGAGTATATGTGGGTATGAAAGCATGCGCGCATGAAGTATGGGGAAGCGATTCATTGCGTGGAAAGAAAATTCTTGTTCAGGGACTTGGTAAAGTTGGGTACAACCTTTGTCAGCATCTGGTGAACGAGGGAGCTGATCTCTATATTTGCGATACAGATGATAGCAGAGTAAAATTATTGCTTCGAAATATGCCTGCTACTATGGTTCGCCCGGAGGACTTATTTAATACTCCGGTAGATATTTTCTCGCCTAACGCGCTTGGTGCCGTAATCAATGACAAAACAGTAGAACTAATTACTGCCCCAATAGTAGCCGGCGGTGCAAATAATCAACTTGAACACGAGGACAGCCACGGCGCACGTTTAAAAGAACGGGGTATATTATATGCGCCTGACTACGTAATTAACGCGGGCGGCCTGATTAATGTTGCAAATGAACTGGAGGGGTACAGCAGGGACAGGGCAATTAAACACGCTGAGAGTATATATTCTGTAATCAAACAGATTATCCAGACCTCGAAAGATCAAAATATCTCTACTACCGAAGCTTCGGGAAGGCTTGCCGAGCAACGAATTAATAAAATTGGGCACCTGAGCAGATATTATACCGGTCGGTCAGAATATTCCGGCCGATTCTCATTTTTATATAACAGATAATGAAAGTACATGGAACAAGAAAATAAATCGATAAGAAGATTATTACGGGAAAAAGCAGTTCAGGCTCTTTACGCGTTTACATTTAATTCAGAAGGCCGCGAAAATTTGATCCGGGGCTTTTTAACTGATGTTAATGATGAACCTGCCAGAGAGTTCTTTCGTTCCCTCGTCGATCGGGTGGCAATTCATCAGAAAGAATTCGACGAAATTATTTCTGCACATGCTAAAAATTGGGAATTAGAACGCATTACCGTTATAGATCGCTGCATCCTTCGGGTCGGTTTATGCGAACTCTTATACTTTTCCGATATCCCTCCTAAAGTTACTATGAACGAATGTATTGAGCTTTCAAAAGTTTTTGGAACCGATGAAAGCAGTAAGTTCATTAACGGCTTATTGGATAAAATGCATAGTACACTGGTAAGTCAGAAAAAGGTAAATAAGATAGGAAGAGGACTCATTGATAAATCAGGCTCAGCCGAGTAAATCCTTAGGGCGCTTACGCATCTTTGTCTGGTCACTCTTCGATTTCGCGAACACATCATTCTCGATCGTTGTTGTAACGTTTCTTTATGCAGTTTACTTCAAGAAAACAGTATGTTTTGACCAGCCAATAGGCGATTTTTACTGGAGCCTGGGCACGGGAATTTCGATGATTATTACGGCATTTATAGCCCCTATACTCGGGGCCATTGCCGATTATTCAACGGGTAAAAAACGGTTCCTCTTGTTCTTTACCGTTTTGTGTATCATTGCCACATCGTTGCTGTATTTTGTTGGTCCGGGACAGGTACTTTTAGGATTAACTTTATTTATTCTCGCGAATATAGGATTTGAAGCCGGGCTGGTTTTTTATGACGCGTTTCTACCAGAGATTACTACGCCAAAGAATTATGGCAGGGTAAGCGGGTATGGTTTTGGTATGGGGTATTTGGGTTCACTTGCCACCTTATTGCTTATATACCCTTTCATTCAACTGAACGAAATTCGGCTTACTTTTCTTGTAGCCGCTGCATTCTTTTTAGTATTTGCAATTCCACTATTTGTTTTCTTACAGGATAACAGGCGTAAGAATATACTCGGTGAATCATACACATTTGTCGGTGTACGGCGTGTAATAAATACTATTACTCATTTGAAGAACTATAAAAACCTGGCAACTTTCTTATTGGCATTTTTCTTTTATATTGAAGGCGTAAATACTGTTATCTTTTTTGCCGGAAACTATGCCAGTACCACACTCCATTTCAGTACATCCGATTTACTTATCTTCTTCGCTACAGTACAAACCACAGCAATTGGCGGCTCAATTATATTGGGTATCGTTGCCGATGCAATCGGGCAAAAGAAAACAATATTGCTTACTATAGTTGTTTGGCTAATAACTTTGGCAATAGCTTATTGGGGTGAGTCAAAGGGTAGTTTTTATGTAGTAGGTTTATTGGCAGGTGCAGCTATGGGGTCCTGTCAGTCAACCAGCCGCTCGCTTATGTCGAAACTTACACCATCCGATAAGAAAACAGAATTCTTTGGCTTTTATTCGTTCTTTGGTAAAAGCTCTGCGGTATTGGGTCCAATAGTATTTGGGTATATCAGCTATCAAACGGGCAACCAAAGAAGCGCGATCGCTTCTTTAGCTGCATTCTTTATCATTGGTATGATAATTCTCTTTTTTGTGAAAGATGACCCGAAGGCAGAGGAGCAGGCTGAGTAATTATAATCCTGCTTTCTCAAATAGCTCCAGAATCTCTTTTTCCAGTTCAAG
>JAJTBZ010000078.1 GCA_021286645.1 Ignavibacteria bacterium | reverse complement strand
CAACACTTGAAATCAGAGGATTTTTTCAGCGCTGACAAATACCCCGATATGGTATTCAAGAGTAAGAGCTTTAAAAAGGCAAAAGGTAATAAATATGTATTGGTTGGTGATTTAACAATTCGTAATAAAACCAAAGAAATTAAATTGGATGTTACTTATATGGGTACGGTAAAAGATCCCTGGGGAAACACTAAAGCAGGTTTTAAACTGTTGGGCGAACTGAATCGTTTTGATTATGACTTAAAATGGAACACCTTGCTGGAAACAGGCGGAGCGGTTGTTGGCAAGACTGTTAAAATTACCGGTAACATAGAGCTTCAGAAACAATAAACAGAATAGCAAAAAAAACGCGCGGCGCTGAATATACAGGCCGCGCGTTTTCTATTTTAAAGCTTTAGGCGGATTAATTGTTGCCGTTTTTCGGTGCCCGGTTATGCCATTTGTATCGGGCATAAATCATAATCATAATGGAAAAGATATAGCCGATAAGGAATAAAATACCCGTGGCCAAAGCAAACGGTGAAAAACCCAATATCAGCAGGAATATAGATTTGTTTTCTACATCATTTGAAACCGCATCGCTGCTTTTGATAATGAGCAGTTTGTTATGGGCAAAGAAACTTTCAATATTATGTTGGTAAACAATAAAATACGGGTCAAGATACTTATCCATAAATACGCGGGCTTCGGCCTTCTGGCCGTTTTTTACCAACTCAACAAATTTATTCGTTTTGTTTTTGTATTCTTCCCGGGCATTGATTAGCGTATTCAATTTACCCAGTGAAACAGAATCATTCGAATTTGTACTACTCAGGCTATCGAGGCAGTTATCTACGTATAAGGTAATTTTACTTCTCTCTATCAGTAAACTATCCATCTCCTGCTTGTCATTGGTTAGCATAATTTTGTACAGATACTTGAAATTCTCGTTCGATTTCTGGGTAATTGATTCGAGAACATGAAGTGTCCTTACATCTTTAGTAATAAGCTGATGATAGATTTTATCGATGCGTTTTACATAGAAGAAAAATAAAGCAATAGCACCTATGAACACAACGGACGAAATAATGGTAAATTTCTTACCAGTAATAAGCAGCTTCTCGGTTTTCATTGTTTTTTCATCTCTGTTGAAAAAAATAACTTAATAAAATAACAATTTCGGGTACGCTTTCCAATGATTAGGGTCAATCGCTAATTAAAAACGGCGAAATAATAATAATAAATACTGCCAGACAGGCAAGAACAATGAATCCCGTAGCTATTTCATTACAGGAGCCAAGCGCATCGTATTTCGTGAGAATATAATTCCAATCGTGCTTTACGCCCGGGCCGCCGAATAGTTTTAGTTTCATATCTTTTGCATCGGCCGCATACGTGCTAATATTAATGCAATTCTGGGCCAGTAAAAGGAGTGAAAATTGCAAAAACTTGCGCATCCGGTTCGAAAGGCTGAAGATTATTAGTAAGAGCGGTACAAGCAGCTGCATAATAGTGCCTCCCAGAGCAGTAATTGTGTCGCCGCCCCAGCCGAGAAGAAAATGGCCCGCTTCGTGGATAATTAACGAAAAATAGTCAATATAATTAAACTCTCCACGTGTTGCAATAAAGTACACACCCGCGGCAGTAAACAGCAGAGTATATATCCACGCGAGAATAATATCTTTTACAGGTACGGATTTCGCGCCTTCTATCATGCTACCCTCATATTGATAAAAATGCCTGATGAAAAATAGGAGAAAGCTGCTAGTAAAAAAATAGGAGGACGGGTAAAAATAGCACAAAACCGGGCGGTTTTTACCACATTTAACCGAATATTAAACTGCCGGCATTCTCAGTCGATAATAGCACGTGGAAAAAAATATATGAGGATTATATGCTGAAAACAATTTGGGCAAAGCTGGCTGCCCGTATTGCTCTGTTATCTGCTTTTGCTCTTTTATCAATAATCATTACCATTTTTATCGCGTCCTCGCAGGATAGCGACAGTGCGGTAATGAATATTGCAGGCAGGCAGCGAATGTTAACACAAAAAATTACGAAAGAAGTTCTCCTGGCAAAGGACGGTAAAATACCCTTTGCCGAAGCGGTTGAAAGCTGCAGGTTATTTAATACGTCGCTGAGTGCTTTGATAAAAGGGAGCAACCAATTAAACATTCCGGCAACGGAAAACCCGGAAATAAGCATAAAATTGCAGGAACTGCAAGCGGTATGGGCTGTTTTTCAATCGAAGGTAGATGAAATGGGCATTATGGATATGACATCCTGGCAGTTTACCGACGATATGAACTTCGTATTACAGAACAATAGTGTAATACTCGCGAAAATGAATGAAATAGTTGGTATGTACCAGGCTGAATCGCAAAGTCATACAAGGAAGATGATTTATCTACAGGTTTTATTCGCGTTACTGACGATTGTATTGTTCGCTTATGCAATGAACAGAGTAAAAAGCGAAATAGTAGCGCCCCTGGCGGATTTACGCGATGTTGCCACGAAAATTGCAGCAGGGAAAACGGACTTTTTGCTGAAGGTGAAATCGGAAGATGAAATCGGGAAAGTACGAAGCAGCATAAATGGCATGATACAAAACATTCGCGCGGCGCATGAAGCGGTGTTAACTGAAAAAGCAAGCGTTGAAAGCAAAGTACAAAAGGCCGTTGAGGAATCACGCAGGCAAAGCATGTATTTGCAGGAAAAAGCAACTTTAATGTTGCAGGAAATGGAACGATTCTCGAAGGGTGACTTAACCGTAGAACTGCCGGTTGATGGAAATGATGAGGTGAACAGGTTGTTTAAGGGATTTAATCGGGCGGTGGCTAATTTACAGGGTATGCTGCGGCAGGTAAGGGAATCCATAGATTCCACTTTCACCGCGAGCGCGCAGATATCATCCAGCTCTGAGCAAATGGCAGCAGGCGCCTCGGAGCAGGAAATGCAATCGCAGGAAATTTCAGCGGCTGTTGAGCGTATGACACAAATTATTTATGAAAGTAATGATGCTACCAATGAAGTAGCGCGTAAGGCAAAGCTTGCCGGGCAAAGTGCCGCGGAAGGCGGGAAGATAGTAGCGGAAAGTATTGAAGGGATGAATGAAATAGCCCGTGTTGTACAGGATGCGGCGAAAATTATCTACGAATTAGGTAAAAACAGTTCACGTATTGAGGAAATTGTTCGGGTTATTAATGATATTGCAGATCAAACGAATCTGCTGGCACTTAACGCGGCAATAGAAGCTGCCCGCGCGGGCGAGCAGGGCCGGGGCTTCGCCGTGGTGGCCGATGAAGTACGTAAACTGGCCGACCGTACTACAAAGGCAACCGGTGAGATCGGGCAAATGATTAAAAAAATTCAGAATGATACCTCCGATGCCGTAGCTTCCATTGAACAGGGAACGGAAAAAGTTGAAAGCGGTAAGCACCTGGCTAAAAAGGCCGAAAATTCACTTCATCAGATAATTGCAAGTTCAGAGGAAGTGCTGAAACAGGTAACAATAGTTGCACAGGCGAGTGAATCGCAAACAAAAGCCGCCGAGGATATATCCGGTAGTATTAACCATATTTCAACCGTTACGCGCGAAACGGCAATTGGTATTGGAGAACTTGCAAAATCTTCCGAGAGTCTGAACCGCCTGACAGAAGAAATGCATAACCTGGTAAATAATTTTACGGTGGGCGAGCAACGAAAGGGTATAAAATTCCTTAACTAAAAAATTCCCTCACACAGAGGCACAGAGGCCACGGAGGAGAAGCAGAGGGGTCATTTTCACTCTGCGACCTCTGTGCCTCTGTGTGAAATTTTCTGCTTGCAAAATATATCCTCAACCCCGAAATTGCATGCGCTCATTGGCCCAAAAAAATAATAATATCAGAAAAGGATGCGGAAACCGGTCTGCACTGCTTTGGCACACGGTATGGAGCCTGTTCACCCGTTAGGAGGTATAGCGAACCGGGCAGATGGATGAGCTTAGACCCGTTGGCAAAAAAATATCCCGGCTGGAGCCCGTATGCATATTGTAAGAATAATCCGATTATATTTATCGATCCGAATGGGAAAGAATTAAAAGTTTTTGGTGATAAGCAAAAAGCATTTAACCGAATTAGCAATCTGGCAGGTGAAGCAAATAAAGCCTATTTAAGTTTTAATAAAGAAACGGGGACCGTAAGTATCTCCAATGGATTTTTGGTAGCGGGGCTGCATTGGTGCAAGATTTAACGAATAGTAAAAAAGTTTATGGCTTTGGCGTTGGTGAAAAAAATGCAAATGACCACCAGTTCAGGCAAACAGATTGAATCTGATGGGGGTAAGAGTGGGATAAATTCAGCGGTTAAAGGCGGAATGCAAAATCCATACGTAAATGATTGCCAGCCGGGCGGTGAAACAGTAGGTATGGGTGCAGCCGTAATGGTAAATGATAAGAAATCCTATTCTACAGAAAAAGGATCGATGGATAATTCTGCAGTAGATTATCATGAGTTAAAGGAAAATCAGATTATGGTTGAGGAGGGGTTGCCCCGATATAATGAACCGGGTGCAGATTCTGCTCATAAAGAAGCAGGGTCTGCTGGAGTGAATCGTGCAAATGTAGATGGCACATCTGCCAATGGTGCCGATGGAGGCACCGCCGAAAACCCAGTAAAAGTGTCAGAGGATTAGATGAAGTATTTGATCATATTGTTACTTGTTGCCGGTTCACTGTTTGCGCAGCAAAATAATAGCTATAAACGAACGGTAATTCTGGAAGATTCATCAGGAATTACCTGTAAACTTTCAACAACAGCTTATGATGTTACCTATGGAGATACAATAAGTTATTTGTTGGAGGTAGAAAATAATACCAAAGATACTATGTTGTATTTTGATCCGAAGTATGAAAAACGGAAAGTTTCATTCAATATAGCTATGAGAAGTGCTGCCTTTGATTATGGGGCGTACTATCTGTCCTCCCTGCTTTCAGGTCCCAAAATGTTGGCGGTACTGCCCGGGAGGAAAATGGACTTAGAGTTTAAGATGCCAACGCATGACTTAAAGTTTACCGAAAAACAATTAAAGGAGCAAATTGGACGCTACTTTTTTGTTACCGTAGATTTTGGCATGGTCAGGTACACTCCGCTGCTTAAGCCTCTGCTGGATCAGGATAAGGCACTAATCCCTCTGTCAATGTCCGCGATAATAAAACTGGATAGCTCTGTTATTGAACTAAGTACCGGGGCATTGCCGTTTTATTTAATTAAATAGCCTGAGCGCGCATTTTTATAATTATCATCTCATAGCCGCGTAAAAGCGGTTATGAGATTTATTTTATCAGAACAGAAATTACAAGTAAAAATTCCCTCACACAGAGGCACAGAGACCACGGAGGAGAAGCAGAGCAGGCATTTTCACTCTGTGACCTCTGTGCCTCTGTGTGAAATTTTCTGCTTGCAAAATATATCCTCAACCCCGAAATTGCATGCGCTCATTGGCCCAAAAAATTAGAAATATCAGAAAAGGATGCGGAAACCGGTCTGCATTATTTTGGCGCCCGCTTTTGTGATAGCGAACTGGGCAGGTGGATGAGTATTGATCCGATGGCAGCTAAATATCCTAAATGGAGTCCGTATCCCATAGGGGTCCCTCTGGGATAATTATTGCGTTAATAACCCGTTAATTGTAACAGATCCCAACGGGATGGAAACAGAATTAGAAAATGGAATGAATCATCTCCATAATCTTCTCTGGGGTGCTGAATCGACAGCACGATATAATTCTAATTCAGAGGATTCAGGGCCAGGAGAATCGACGGATGATAAAAAGAGTACGACCTCAGGTGGCTCGCATAGTATTAACCCTGGTTCAATATCATCAGGATTTTATAAAAGAATTGGTAATGCTCTACTTGAGGGTATTGTAATCGGAGTTGACGAAGGCGCTAGTATGGTATCGGATTTGAGTACCGTAGGGGCAATTGGTTGTTTTATAACCTCATTTTTTTCCCTCCGGCTGCTGCTGGGGTGCCTATATGCCTGAATATTGGACTAGGTGCTGACCTTGTTTGTTCTACTGCTAAAGGTGTACGTGTATTACAGGGTACAGGCACCATGGAAGATTTTCAAAACCAGGCAACAGCCACATTAGTTGCTTGGTCAACTTCAAAACTTGTTAATAAAGCATTTGAGAAAACCATAGTCAGGACTGGCCTCAAAACAGTAGCGTTCAGGAATAATCTGAATGGACAATTCATCAGCAATTGGCTGGGTAAAACTTCAGGTGCAGTACGGGATGCCACGAATGTGATGATTGGCCCTTTTGTAAATGATAAGATAAAAAAGTGAAGTATTATGATAAGTAGAAGTTTGGCAAAATGGTTATACGACATATGTAAACAACATGGTATTGACCCATTATATCTCACAAACGCAGTATTTTTGATTGGAGTTCTATGGACGATACGTGAAGATATTTCAGGCTTTGGAGAGCATTCATTTTCACGTCAGCTAAACATCATATTAGGTTGGATTGGTCTTCTTGTATTCAGTATTATTAATATAAGTCGGCTATTAGGGGTTTTTGATGGAAAACTTTAGCAAAAAGGAAGTCTGCAATACAATAGATACTAAATTTTAATAGTGTAAACCAGCTTGTTTAATCTGATAATTCCCCTGTCCCACAATGTAAAGGCTACGTGCCCAAACGGGTTGGGACAGGAGGAATGGAAAATAGGTAATAGCCGAAACGCGAATATCCCCACTCAAATAACCTCCAATGGCATTTAAAGCGTCTAAGGTCTGGAACAGTGATAAGTTAATATTGTAAAAAAACGCCGTGGGAAGGCAGGCTAAAGAGTATAGTATTTCACTAAGACAGAAATTTCATTTGCCCGGGGTATTGAAGCCAATACTCCGGGTTACGTGTAAAGCTATTTGTTAAGATTCTCTCTGCGGCATTTTCAAGTGCAGCCGATACCTGTAACCCAGTTACTGAATAAGAAATCCTCCTTGTAAATTACCCGCGCAATGCCGAAATTACATGTACACATTGGCCGAAAAATTAGAAATATCAGAAAAGGATGCGGAAACCGGCCTGCATTATTTTGGCGCGCGTTATTACGATAGCGAACTGGGCAGGTGGATGAGTATAGACCCGAAAGCAGATCAATATTCCGGTTGGAGCCCTTACAATTATTGCACCAATAACACTTTAGGGAACATTGATCCTGATGGTGAGGGAATCATGGATTTTGTAAAAGGGTTTGTTAGCGCAATGGCAGGTAATGCAAATCCTCTTAGTAAAACTACAACAGTTGAATCTTATAATGGCAATCAAACCCACTATGCAGCCGGAAGAGTAGTTGGTGACTGTGTTTCAGTTCTTACAGGTTTGACAGAAAGCGCAGCAGGTGCAACTGAAGCAGGTGGCGGCGTAGTTGTAACGGCAACCGGAGCAGGGGCCGCAGTAGGGGTGCCTGCAATAGCAATGGGTAGCGCGCTCGTTGTGCACGGTGGCCTCACGGTAACTACAGCTGCAACCAATTTAGGCGCTGATCTGTCTTCAATGCAGAGTAACTCAAATGGGAATAGTAATAGTAAAAATGAAAAGCATGGTGATGGGGGACGAGCTAAAACAAAAGCCGAGAAACAAATAGATCAGTATAAGGAGCAACTAAAAGATGCGACTGGGAGAGAAGCTAAAAAGATTGAACAAAAGATTAAAAACGTAAGACAAAATGCCGAAAAAAAAGCAAAAGGTGAAGAGCATTCACGAGGAGAGAAGAGATGAAGGTGCGATTGGATTTTGTGCCCAAAACAAGAATAGGTCCGTTTATATTGGGAGCAGACCTAAGAGATTACGCTGCGTTATCCCTAATTGAACTCCCTGAAGAAATCGATCAAGATGATGGTTGCACGGTATATACGCTCAAGGATCAGGATATACGAATATACTGTAAAGGTCCTATCATATATTCAATAACTTGTTATGATGAATGTTTTATCGATAATCAAAATATTATTGGAATGCTTTACAGTGAGTTCTTTCAACTGTTAAAAATTGAACCGACCGTAATAAGCCGGGAGGATCTGGATGATGGTATTCGCGATATTTACGAATATGACGATATTGGAATACTTATTTATATCAAGGATGATATAATAGCGTTAATATCCTGGTACTAAGATGAGTACAACTATAGAAAACGGAAGTTCGGAAATAAAAGCAAGTGTATAGTAAAACAAGTTAATGCTAAAAATCAGGTATTGTAAACCAGCTTGTTTAATCTGATAATTCCCCTGTCCCACAATGTAAAGGCCACGTGCCCAAACGGGTTGGGACAGGAGGAATGGAAAATAGGTAATAGCCGAAACGCGAATATCCCTACTCAAAAAAAACTCAAATAACCTCCAATTGAATTTAAAGCGTCTAAGGTCTGTAACAGTGATAAGTTAATATTGTAAAAAAAACACCATGGAAAGACAGGCTAAAGAGTATAGTATTTCATTAAGACAGAGAATCAATTTGACCGGGGTATTGTAGCCAATGCCCCGGTTCTCGTTTAAAGCTAAATACAAAAATTCTTCACATGGAATATTCATTTGCAACTGATACCCGTTAACCTGTCACTGCATAAAAATTCCACCTTGCAAATTACCCGCGCAATGACGAAATTGCATGTACGCATAGGCCGAAACATAATAGAAAATTCATGCAAATATTAAAAATAATCGTTCGTGCGCCCGGCAGGCGGAGGAGTATAGATCCAATGGCAAAAAAATATCCCGGCTGGAGCCCGGTGTCCGGCGGGATCTCTATGAGCAAATTTTTGATTGAATAACCTGTAGGCGGTAATAGATACCAACGGTGTGGAAACAGAATTAGAAAATGGAATTAGTTATCTCCATAATTTATTTTAAGCTGTAAGAATGTATTTAAGGGGCCCCCTTTGTGAATTTAGCCGGGTATGCCGATATGAAAAAAGGTACTCACATATATATATAGTCTTTGGGAAGGGAAAAAATGTACAAATTCATTATCCTCACTTGCTTATTTTCAATTATGCTGCTTGCACAGAGCCAGCCGGCCGATAAACAAGTGACAGAACTGATTAAAACTTTTTCGCGTATCAGTGAACCATTGGAACCCAAACTGGAGATTTTGCAGACAAACAGCAGCATTGCCATCAAGATGCTGATAGCAGAATTAAAACCAGTGCAGGGGCCTTTGAGAATACCGATGGGGAAAGAGAAAAAATATTCGGAAATAATGTATCTGATTAACTCTGTCAGGGCGTTAAGGTATTTTACTGGTCAAAACTTTACCGCTACTACAAACTATTGTTTCCGTGAAAGGGAAAAACAAATATTTGACAATTTGACTTATGGCAAGAAATCCGCTGATTACCAAATGGATTTATTTGTTTGCACATCTACATGGACAATATATATTGCTCCGCAGGATGTTCAGGTGAGCATAATTAAACAGTGGCAGGACTGGTATATCCAAAACAAAGATAAGGCGTTCCCAAAGAAAAATGTACCTGTCAGTGATTGGTACTTTTAATACCCTATTATAAGAATTTGAGATATATCGGCATAGGGACTTTGCGGCAGGGAGAAAGTTAAAATAATTTGCTGTGCCCTTTGCGTGCCATAGTAGCATTATTTTTCTCTGCCCCGCTTTCCAAAATTGGGGAGCGGGGTTTTAATAATTGAGAATGTATTTCATGCCGGGTGTTGAGATATTTTACACTCTTACCCCTCCTGGCGCCGCAACTTGTGCGGTTTTTACCCGAAAAAAACGCATAAAATTTGGCATAATAGTTAACGCATTGTATTATAATAAGTTAGCCGTAGTTCACCTGACCGGTTACAATGGCATTTTATACCCAAAATACAGTACTTTTTTTATGCGGTATTCCGCTAAAATTCAGGCATATTTATTGCTGCTATAGCGTGAATATCAATAAAAAAGGTACGTTGCCGCTCCAAACGGCAATAAAAGAAGGAAATGCATCATACTCATAAACCCCCATTTATTGAAGAACTGACTGCTATTACCGGTCAGGATCCCTCACAATGCTACCAATGTGGAAAATGCTCGGCAGGCTGCCCGGTACGTGAATTTACCGATGAGGCCCCGAACCGCGTGGTACGTTATGTACAGTTAGGCTTTTATGAAAAAGCACTGACTTCGAAAACCCTGTGGCTTTGCGCCGGCTGCCAAACATGCTCCAGCCGCTGCCCCAAGGATTTCCACCTGGCGCATTTTATGGACGCGATGCGCGAACTGGCCCTGAAAAAAGGCATGGTTGAGGATGAAAAGAACACGGTCGAGTTCCATAAGGCCTTCCTGAAACAGATTGAAAGTTACGGCCGCACCCACGAGGTAGGCATGGTTCGCGACTATAAACTGCATACCATGGACCTGATGAAGGATGTAGATCTTGCCCCTACTATGTTCCTGAAAGGCAAGTTAAGCATTCTGCCGCATAAGGTAAAGGATACGAAAACCATAAAGAAAATTTTTAAACAAAAATAACAGCGCCGCATTCCGCACGCGTTATGGTTGAGGATATTATGACTATGAATTTTGGCTATTACCCGGGCTGTTCTCTTGAAGGAACAGCAAAGGAATTTGATAAATCACTGAAAGCGGTTATCGGAAAACTTGGCGTTAACCTGCAGGAAGTACAGGATTGGGCCTGCTGCGGTTCATCATCCGCCCACGCTACCAATCACATGCTTTCCGTTGCCCTCCCGACTCACAATTTACTGCTCGCTAAACAACAGGGACTCGAAAATGTAGTTGCGCCCTGCGCTGCATGTTTTAACCGCCTGGTGGTTGCCCAGCATGAAATGGCTACCGATGAAAAGGTGCGCGCGAAGGTTGAAGATATACTGGAAAGGCCATACAATAACCACCTGGATGTACTGAATATTATTCAGTTCTTTGACCGGGTTGGTACTGATGTGATTAAAGAAAAAGTTACCAAAACAATGGAACACCTGAACGCGGCCTGCTATTATGGCTGTCTGCTGGTGCGCCCCAACGATATTACAAAATTTGATGATGCTGAAAATCCCGAAGCAATGGAGCGCGTGGTTGAAGCTACCGGAGCGAAAACGGTCAGCTGGAATTTTAAGACTGAATGCTGCGGCGCCTCACACTCGATAGCGCATACGGAAATAGCGGTAAAGCTTTCGAAACGGATTATTGACGATGCTATTAAGCACGGCGCCAATGTAATAGTGGTGGCCTGCCCCATGTGCCATTCAAATCTCGATATGCGTCAGGTTAACATGAAGAAGCAATTCCCGAATCATCAGGAAATTCCGGTGTTATACCTTACCGAGCTGATCGGGTTGGCATTGGGACTTGACGCGAAGGCGCTGGGAGTTGACCTGCATTTTACCAATGCAGCCCCGGTACTGAAATAAATCGGCGGGTTATCATCGCGGCGTGCCCTGTCTGCTGTTCGGCAGGCAAAACCGATGACTAAAGAAACGGTACCGGAAAGGTGCCGGCAATGAAAAGGAAATCTGAATTTTTAAGAGAATACAGTCATGAAAATAGGCGTTTTTATTTGTTATTGCGGTGAAAATATCGGACGCACGGTAGATTGCGCGGCGGTGGCACAGGCAGCCGCGAAGTTTCCGGGTGTTATTCACTCCGAAGATTATAAATACATGTGTTCGGATCCCGGCCAAAACCTTATAAAACAGGCCATCCGGGAAAAACAACTCGATGCAATTGTGGTAGGCTCCTGCTCGCCGCACATGCACGAAAAAACGTTCCGCAAGGCAGCTGCCGGCGCGGGTATTAACCCGTATATGGTTGAAATTGCCAATTTACGCGAACATTGTTCATGGATTCACGATGATATACCTTCGGCAACCAAAAAAGCTATCGAGCTTACCCGTATTGCCGTAGAAAAAGTAAAATATAATGAACCGCTCATACCTATCCGGGTGCCGGTTACCAAACGCGCGCTTGTAATTGGCGGCGGTATCTCCGGCATTCAGGCCGCGCTGGATATAGCCAATGCCGGCTTCGAAGTCGTTCTCGTGGAAAAAGAGCCTTCCATCGGCGGGCACATGAGTCAGCTTTCGGAAACGTTCCCCACGCTGGACTGTTCGCAATGTATTTTAACACCCCGAATGGTGGAAGTATATCAACACCCGAAAATTAAATTACTCACGTATTCCGAAGTGGAAAACGTGGAAGGGTTTATTGGTAACTTTAAGGTTACCATACGGAAGAAAGCCCGTGGCGTAAAAGAAGATTTATGTACCGGCTGCGGTTTATGCGTGCAGAAATGCCCTATCCGCAAGGTAGCAAAAAATGAATTTGAAGAAGGCCTGGCTAACCGTCCGGCTATGTACGTGCCGTTCCCCCAGGCAGTTCCGAACTTACCGGTTATAGACCGAAGCGTGTGTACCTATTACAAGAGCGGCAAGTGCCAGATGTGTAAGAAGGTTTGCGGCCGCGACGCGGTAGATTTTGAACAGCAGGATAGTTTTGTTACCGAGGATATCGGTTCCATTATCGTGGCAACCGGGTATAAATTATATACAATTGATAAGAAGCCGGAAAACAGCCCGATACAGGGTTACGGCGAATATGGCTACGGTAAATATACCGATGTTATTAACGGTTTACAGTTCGAACGTATCGCTTCTGCCTCGGGTCCTACCAGCGGTGAAATTCTTCGTCCTTCGGACAGTAAAGTGCCGAAGAAAGTAGTATTTATCCAGTGCGTCGGCTCGCGCGATGAAGCAAAGGGCTTTACCTATTGCAGCAAAATTTGCTGTATGTACACGGCAAAGCATGCAATGCTGTACAAACACAAAGTACACGATGGCGAAGCATATGTATTCTATATGGATATACGTGCCGGCGGTAAAATGTACGAAGAGTTCGTGCGTCGTGCCATTGAAGAGGACGATGTAAAATATATCCGTGGCAGGGTATCAAAAATTTATGAAGAAGACGGCAAGTATATAGTAAAAGGCGAAGATACCATTGCAGGCATGCAGGTAATAATAGATGCCGATATGGTAGTGCTTGCAACGGCAATGGTTGCACAGCCCGAAGCCCCGAAACTTGCCCAGTTGCTTGGCGTACCGTATGATAAGTACGGTTTCCTCGCGGAAGTACACCCGAAACTGCGTCCGGTAGAAACAAGCAGCGGCGGTATATTCCTGGCCGGCGCGTGCCACTCGCCGCGGGATATTCCCGAATCGGTAGCAATGGCCTCGGCAGCGGCGGCAAAAGCGTTGGTTCTGTTCGGCAGCGATATGCTGGAGCGTGAACCGGTAATTGCCAAAGTAAATGCCGGTACGTGCGCGGGTTGTTTCTACTGCCAGAAAGTATGCGCGTATAACGCTATTGAGCAGAAGGAAATAAAGAACCGTGCCGGAGAAGTGATTAAGGTAGTTGCCTATGTAAACGAAGGTTTATGCCAGGGCTGCGGTACATGTAATGCTACCTGTCCTTCCAAATCGGTTGAGCTGGTTGGCTTTAAGGATGAACAGATCTTTAACGAGATTTGCGCGCTCTATTAATTAATGAATTGAAAAACAGGCCGGCAGCCCCCGGGCCCGGCCGATTACTATACCACAAATTGACGATGTGTATATTATGGCTAATGAAAATTTTGAACCGAAGATAACCTGTTTTGTCTGTAACTGGTGTACCTATACGGGCGCCGATCTGGCAGGAACTTCACGGCTGAAACAACAGCCCAATGCCCGCCTGATAAGGGTACCCTGTACCGGCCGTATCGATCCGGTGTTTTTAATAAAAGCATTTGAAACCGGCGCCGATGGCGTGCTTGTTTCCGGCTGCCACCCGGCTGACTGCCATTATAATACCGGTAATTACCACGCGCGCCGCCGTTGGATTTTCTTTAGGGAATTGCTGAATACCGTGGGCATTCCGGAATCGCGCGTACATTTTTCGTGGGTTTCGGCATCGGAAGGCAAGAAATGGGTTGACGTGGTAAACGGTGTTATCGATAAAGTACGGCAAGAAGGCCCGTTTGAAGGATACAAAAAGATTAATAACGAATTTGCCCTGCCTGAAGAGGTTGAGGTGTAATGAATTTCCGGTAAACAGCCGGTGCGCGCAGCACGGGTAGTAACCGGAACATGTGGAGTAACAATGGAAGCATTACAAAAAATAGCAAAAGAAGCATTAGCATCAAAAGAGGCAGCATTCATTATCGGGTACGCCCGCGTACCGGGCTCGCAGAAAACGCGGCCCTTTATTGCGCGCGATGAAGCCGAAGCCGGTCAGTTGGTTTTTGATGAATATTGCCAGAACAACCTGGCAGTGTATTTAACCCGCATAGCCCGCCCGAAAGAAGGGAAAATGGGAATTGTAGCGAAAAGTTGCGATGTGCGGGCTATAGTAGCACTGTTGCAGGAAAACCAGATTAAAAGAAATGAAGTGTACATAATTGGCGTTAATTGCAGCGGCGTGGTTGAAGACCCTGCCCAACCGTTAAGTAAAGAAAATCTAGCCGGTAAATGCAATATGTGTCAGGCCCCTCAGCCGGCGGGCACCGATACCGTAGTTGGCGAGGCAAAGCCGTATGAAAGAGCCGATGATAAGGTAGGAAAACTGCTCGCGCAGCTCGATTCGCTCAGCCCGCAGGAACGGTTTGCATTTTGGGAGGCTGAATTTGAAAAATGCGTTAAGTGTTACGCGTGCCGCCAAGCTTGCCCGTTATGTTATTGCGAACAGTGCATAGCCGATAAAAGCCAGCCCCGCTGGATTGAAAGCAGCGCTTCAGTGCGTGGAAATTTTGCCTGGAACATGATTCGCGCGTTTCACCTTGCCGGGCGTTGCATTGGCTGTGGTGAGTGCTCGCGCGCCTGCCCCGCTGATATCCCGTTAATGCTGCTGAACCGCAAGATGGGTATGATTGCCATGAAGGAATTTAACTACCGCCATGGTTCGAATATGGACGACCCGACCCTGGTAGGTTCATATAATAATTCCGATAGAAATGATTTTATAATGTAAGAGGGCGGTAAAGAAATGAATTATTACATAACAACCGATGAAAAATTACGCGAACTGGTACGTACATTAGCCGAACAAAAATGGAACATCATCTCGGCCGATAAACAGGGTACCCGTTTCATGTATATAAACGATGGTAAAGACCTTACCGTTGATGCCAAAGCCCGCCCGACCAAAGTTTCGGCAAAGCAGTTTGTTTTCCCGAAAAGCGAACCGTTGTTTTTCTTTAAGAAAGAACATGACGATCTGAAATTAATCGACCCGCAGGCAGTACAGCAAAAAACCGTTTTGTTCGGCGCGAAACCCTGCGATGCAGCCGGTTTGCCCATTATGGAAAAATTGTTCAACTGGGATTACAAAGACGAATTCTTTAATAAACGCGTTGAAAATACCGTGGTTATCGGTATGGCATGCGATTATACCGATGAATATTGCTTCTGCACATCGGTAGGGTTAGCCCCGGATAGTGAAAAGGGCAGCGATGTCTTTCTCGTTCCCGGCGCTGATAACCATTACGTGGTAAAAGAGGTAACCCCGAAAGGCGCGGCGTTTATTGCCGAATTTAAAGCAATATTCAGTGAAGCGGCCCAGGGCGATATTAAGGCAGTCAGCAGAACACAGCCAGCACCGGAAAAGAAATTCAATGTCGATGAAGTGAAGAACTGGCTCGATGGTCATTTTGAAAGTGAATACTGGAGCAAGGCCGGCGAAACCTGTTTGGGCTGTGCCCAGTGCGCCTTCGTATGTCCTGTATGTCATTGTTTCGATATAGTTGATGAAAACTGTGCAGCCGACTGCGGCCGCCGTGTAAAGAATTGGGACGCGTGCCAGTTTGGTTTGTTTACCAAACATGCATCGGGCCATAACCCGCGCGAAACCCAGCCCGATCGGTACCGCCAGCGTGTATCGCATAAGTTTAAATACTATCAGGATAAATTTGGTGAAACGTTATGTACCGGGTGCGGCCGTTGTTCGCGCAATTGTGCAGTCGGTATTGATATCGCGGAAATTGTTGCCAACATTCCTATGTAACAATCAGGCAGCAGATTTTCTAATTGACAAGGTTTAACAAAAGAAATTAACATCAGACAGATTATGGAAAATATATATAAACCCGAACTGGTTGAAATTATCGATATAATTGATGAAACCCCGGATATCAAAACGTTTAAACTGCAATTCCGGAACCAGGATATACAAAATGAGTTTAACTTCCTCGCCGGCCAGTTTGCCGAGTATTCGGTGTTTGGCGAAGGTGAATGTACTTTTTGCATTGCATCATCACCAACGCGGCGCGACTATCTGGAATGCTCATTCAAAGGCGCCGGTAAAGTTACCAACGCGATGCGCAGGCTGAAAAAAGGCGACGTGATGGGGCTGCGCGGCCCTTATGGCAATAACTTCCCGGTCGATTCAATGAAAGGGAAGAATGTAGTGTTTATTGCCGGCGGTATAGGACTCGCCCCGGTGCGCTGCGTTATCTGGAACGTACTTGACCTGAAAGAACAGTTTAAAGATATTACCATTATTTACGGCGCGCGTACCGTTGCCGATCTGGTTTATAAACGTGAACTGGAAGAATGGAAAAATATGCCCGGCGTTAAAACAGTTGTTACTGTTGATCCGGGTGGAGAAACACCTGACTGGAAGGGCGAGGTTGGTTTTGTACCAACTATCGTAGAGAAAACTGCTCCCGTTGCCGAAAACACTGTAGCTGTTATCTGCGGCCCCCCGATTATGATTAAGTACACCATGCCGGTTTTAACAAAGCTTGGTTTTACGGATGAAAATGTTATTACTACTCTTGAAAACCGCATGAAATGCGGCCTTGGTAAATGCGGCCGCTGTAACGTGGGTAACACGTATGTATGCAAAGACGGTCCGGTATTTACCTACGAGCAGTTAAAACAGTTGCCGGAAGAGTATTAAAAGTATTCTTTCACCAGAAAATATTACACGAAGAGGCCCGCGCTACCAGCGGGCTTTTCGTTGTATGTACTGCGGAAAATTAAATGAAATGCACCAATTCGCGTTAAATGGTTTTTCTGCGGATATGGCGAAAGTGTATAGCCAGGCTTAGCTTTGCAGGGTAACGGTAAAAGTTGTTCCCTGATTGGGGATAGAGTGAACGCTGATTGAACCCTTATTCATTTCGATAAATTCTTTGCATAGAATCAGTCCTAAACCAGTGCCCCGTTCATGCTCGGTTCCTTCCTGTGATACATTTTTATCTACCCGGAATAAATTATTAACCAGATCTTCGGGCATGCCTACGCCTGAATCTTTGAAGGTGATGGTAGTACCGTTGGGTTCGCGATTTGCATAAATAAACAGCGAGCCCCCGCGATATGTAAATTTTATTGCATTAGAGATTATGTTACGGAATACAACGGAAAGAGTATCCTCATCGGCAAAGCAGGTAATTTCTGAATCGCAATGCAGAGAAATAGCAATATCTTTGTGGGCCGCTGTTGCGGCATGAACATCTACCGCGCCGGTAAGCAGCTTTTGCAGCTTAAGCATTTTTATTAAAGGACGTATCTCCCCCCTTTGACCACGGGCCCACGTGAGTAAATTCTCCAACAGATTGAATACGCGGTTGGTAGCTTCGGTCAGGCTGCCGAACAATGTTCGGTCATCGGCAGAATGTAAATGTGTTGTTTCGGTAAAGTGAGTCAGAACGCCATGAAGTGTACCAACGGGAGCGCGCAGATCGTGTGCTATAATAGAAAAGAACTTATCTTTTGTTGCATTAAGGCGTTGCAATTCCAATTCGCGCTCGCGTGTTTCGGTAATATCGGTAGCAATTAACGTAATAGAATTTAGATTGCCATCCAGAAAATGAGGCAGCGATTGCACTATTACATGCCGCGAACTGTTACCCTGCATGGCAGAAAACTCAAAGCTGGTCTGTTGCCCTGAAAGTACAGCCGGCAATTTTGTCATTAAGAAATTCCGCTCCTGTTCTGAGAATGTCGGGGGCAGGGCAAGCAGTAGTGATCTGCCGAGTATATCTTCCGGCAGAACGGAAAACCATTCGAATGCAAATTTATTGATAAACTGAATTTTACCATCGGCGGAAAGATTTACAACCAACACGGGCAGGTTATTCAGGAGCAGGTTAAGATACTCGTACTGTTCATGCAGTTGCAGCTGTGCAGTTTTTCTGCTGGTTATATCTTCAATAAGAAAAAACGCGCAGGGAATGCCGTTGTAGTTAATGCGAACAGCAGAAAGCAATGCCCAAAAATTTTGGCGGTTAGCGCTTTGCATGCGTAATTCCATATGCGAAACAACGCCGGATGTATGAAGCTGATTGAAAATTTTCTCTCTGTCTTCTATGTCAAGGTAGAATAATTTCGGTGAGAGATTACGGACATCGTAAGTGCTTATTGCAAACATCTGAACGAATTTTCTGTTTACCAAAATCAGTGTTCTGTTTTCCAGCTCGGTAATACAGGCAGAGGCGGGCAGTTCTTCGATTAGATATTTGTACCGTTGTTCGCTTTCATCCAGTGCCTTGCGGGCCTTATCGCGTTCGCGTATTTCTTTGCGCAATTTTACACTGAGAAAGATAAAGAAGAATGCAATTGCGGAAATAACAATAAAGGCGAGTATGCTGCCAATAAGCAGGGGAAGCGGAACATAACTGCGGGGAGCAATAAAATCCTGATATAAAAGGTAATCATCATTAACTGAAGCATGAAGGAAACCAACTTTTTTATAAGCTTCTACAATGCTGCCCCAGCGTTTTTTATTCGAGTAGCCAATTTCAACTACATCGGCTAATATAAGTCTCCGGGTAACATTTGCTTCATACAGCAAGGCTTCAATGGAATGCCGTTTACTGTATTTGGAATAAATAAGCTGAGCGATTTCTTCAGGATGATCGAGAGCGTATTTCCAGCCGAGTAAACTGGCTTTGGTAAATTGTTCCACTAAGGCAGGTTGTTCTTTAACCATCTGTTGGGTAGTAAAGAGAATATCGCCATAAAAATCTATACCGCCGGAGCGGGGAGAGATTATTGTGTAGGGAAAGTGCGCCTGTTGCAGTGCGAAAGGTTCATCGCTGACATACGCTGACATTGCATCGACATGCCTGTCGAGCAGCTCATTAACCTGGAAAGTATGGGGGAACAGAATACAGCGACTAGTCGGTACGCCTTCATCGGCCATGTACGTAAGAATGTCGGCAGCGTGGGGTTCAATCATTACTCGCTTGCCTGCCAGATCATGAATCGATTCAATACCGGCGCTTTTTGCAGCGATTAATACCAGCGGCGAATGCTGGTAGATGGAAGCTAAAACTACACCGGGATTGGGGGTGCCAAGGGAGAGTACTATATCGGAAGTGCTGACACCGAATTCAGCGTAGCGGTCAAAAACCGCGTCGTCCGGTTCTTTGCCGGTTTCGGCTTCAATAAAATGCACATCAATTCCCGCTGCAGCATAATAGCCCTTTTCTTTCGCGGCGTAATAGCCCGCGAACTGGAATTGGTGTTTCCACTTCAGCTGTAAACGTACAGGGCGCAATTCATCCTTACCAAGGCCGTAACAAGCAATGGAAATAAGGAAAAGGATAAAAATGCTCCCGGATATGGAGCGTCTGTTCATGTATAATCCTTATAGAAACAACACACAGCTGCCATTCTTGCGACATGTGCCTTATGGGAAATCGGGCCCTCTCCGTTTCCCGGCGCATGGAGAATTAACACCCTGCTGTATAGAATATAGAAAAATACTATCGACGTGTCTATCGTGTTTTTAATGATAATTTAGCGCAATTTTGTAGGGTAATTATGACAGTATCTGTAGCGTGCTTTTTGTGATGGTCCTTTTATTGTGTGGCCTGACACAGAGTTGCTGTTTCCATTACAAAGATATTTTGTTTTGTTAAACTGTTCAGTAGTTTACTGCATGGTTACGAAAATTTTATGAACGATTGTGAGAGACCTTCATGAACTACTTGTTTGCTCTGCTCCTGCTGTTCGTTAGTGCCGCCTTCCCCAATGGCAAAAAAGAATCCGGCGAAAAAGATTTCACATTAACTACGCCCAAATTTCATTATGTGGTTACTTTTCCCCGGGCTGAGTTTGTTGTGGCCGATCAGGATGGCGGTGATGGTTTTATGCATTTACTGCTTACCGATAAGAATAGTAGTTACTTAATTATTATTGAACTGGCAGAACTGCCCGATAAAAAAACTGATGCTGCACGGAGGCTGGAATTATTTATTGCCAAGCCGACCGGAGCCGCTGCAATTTACCTGAAAGATGCACGGAATATTGCGCGAGGGAAAGAAAAGGGAGTGCCCTATATAGAGTTTTTTAATAAAGAATTGGATGGTAAAGAAGTGAATCAACAAACTATAAGCGGTGCCTATATAAAAGATGGTCACTCGGTTCTTATTCACGTTTCAAAGAAAAACTATACCCGGGCAGATCGCGGGATAATGCTCTCGCTGATTAAGCGAATCTCCTTTACGAAGAAATAGCTATATCTCTAAATGCTTCTTTATTTCGAGCGCGGTAAGCAGATCAATACTGCTGCCGCGCTCTTCCAATTTCTGAATAACCAGTCGCTTCCGCTCCTCCGGCCACTGCTGCCCGAATTTGAATTTCATATCAACTGTTGTAGGAATAATTTTATAAATAGCGACTTCGGCTAACATTTTTTTGTACAGAGTGTCTGTTGCCGTTATTGGTTTATGGTTGCCTTCCGGCTGGTACTTCTCCATAATTGCCTGAAGAACGGAGGCCTTTAATTCGGGAGAGGATACAATTGTGCCATTCCCCTTTATGAGTGCCGATTTGAACAAAGCCGTGGCGGGGCAGGCGTAGTCGCGTGCTATCCAGTACGAGGGGATAAGTGAGTATTCACGGTATATACTAAAAGTAACTTTTGGTTCACTGCTAAACGAGAAGAATTTTTCGCCGGCACTCGCGCCATGAAAATAAATGGCCCCATTATATAGTGCAAAATTCAGCGGAACCACGCGTGGGTAGCCGTCGGCGGTAACAATACCCAGGCAGCCTGTTGGCGCTTCGTTGCATAAAGAAATAAATTCGCGTTCATCGGTAACAGAAAATTCTTGTCGTCGCATAGAGTGAAAATCGGAATAATATTCGTAAATGAAAGTGTAATATAAATATTAAAACCTATACAGAAAATACATTACCTGTGCCGTGAGTGTAGCGTGATATCGCAAATACGTTTCTTGCAGCTCTTGAAAATGCAACCGAAATATTTTCCTGTTTACATTCAATTCGTAGCCGGAATGTGGTTTCGATACGCCTGCGGCTACTCAACACCCAATTTTAAAATACCAAACAGCGCACCATGGAAAGGGACGTTGAGTTCCCGGCCCGCTGCGGCAAAACCGGCGCCGTAGCAAACCCCGGCCGGGAGTATCGAAACGCCCCGGGCAATAGAAGATTCTCCATCCAAACCCCGAGCCGTCCTGAATAGTGTGTACGCGTACAATGGGAAATGCGATTACAGCAAAATTCT
>JAJTBZ010000074.1 GCA_021286645.1 Ignavibacteria bacterium | reverse complement strand
ACTCTTGCTGCTTCGATATTCTCAACTTTAAATACCTGGAATGTGAACTCGAAGATAGTTTATGTAGATGATATTCATAAAAACGATCCGATTTCTATCGCAGATATCAATCGCTCGAATGGCTATATTTTTGCAGGGACTGCCATTGATAGCGTGGCAGCGTTATTGGCACCTTCAACCGGTATAGGCAATGCATTCAGAGGCAAGGTCTCGCAGGGTCGCCCGGTTCTGTTTGTAGGTGATGATGTTATGTTGGCTGGTTCACAAGTTATCATTGGGCTCACAAGTAGTATGTATAGTGCTTATTATGGCAACCTGACATTATCCCCGGGTCTGGATCTGCTACACGGTGTAATTCCGATAGGCAGGTTTTATCAAAACCTGGATAATTCACGAGGATATGATTATAGCGAGAACAGGATCATGGGTTTATACTGGACTCTCGCGAAAACAAATTCGGCTATGGGTATTATTATCGATGCCGGCGCTTTTGTGGATGTATTTAACAATAAATTTTCAGCAGGTTCCGTATCGAACAATTCAACCCCGCCTATCATTGTTGATTTCCAGAATGGGAAATTGATAGACTATCCAATATTCCATCGGCCGGGCCGGCCCAATGCCGTTCAATCGGCAGCCTTAATTGGTGCTAAATTACATGTTCTGAGATCTAATGAAAGCGTAACGGTATCGGTTAAGAACTCTGATTCACACCAGCTAAAGAAAAAGCTTGTACTTGAGCAAAACTTTCCAAATCCATTTAACCCGTCAACGCAATTCACCTATACTCTGACTCAAGAGGGTTTGGTGCATGTGCGAATATTCGACACACTTGGCAAAGAAGTGGCAATTTTAGGGGATTCTTTCAAAAAACCGGGGAGTTACAGCGTCAATTGGAACGCTTCCGGATTCGCTTCCGGAATATATTGCGTATCGGTCACATTGCAACAAGGCGTAAATATTTCTTCTTCAACGATGAAAATTGTTCTTATTAAATAATTTATCACAATTCTTATTCGCAATCATTATTTGTTTGGAGTATCTATGAAATCAGGATTACGTTTCATTACAGTACTGCTAGTACTATGCATCGGTATGACTAATAATAAAGCCTTTGCACAGGCACTTTCGGGTACTAAAACGGTCGGGACAGGCGGAGACTATACAACTCTGACTGCTGCTATAGCAGATGTTAATACAAAAGGGGTTAACGGAAGTTTAGTTTTGCTTATCAATAATGATCTTACTGAGCCCGGATCGATTGAGGTAACCTCAACGACTCTTACGGGAGGCAACAAACTTACAATTAAACCGAACACCGGTAAACAACCAATAATTACTTTTACTGCCTGTGCAACTTCGGGCAATAAAGGCAATGCCGGTTTTACAATATCCGGAATGGCTACCAATGTTGGAAATATTACAATCGATGGCTCAAATACACAGAATGGCGTTACCCGTGATATGACATTTAGTTTGAATGATACGACAAACGGAAGATTCGCAATAAAACTAAATGGCGAAACAGATAACCTTGTATTTAAAAATTTGAAAGTTTTAGCCACGGGTATAAAACCAACAACCTCAAGCGGCAGCAGAACTTATGGATTTAACTGCATCGCAAGCGCTACTGCTGCGGCCGATAGTTTAATAATTGCAAATTGTGAAATTGGCAGCAGTAGTTCGGCATTTTATTATGGCATTTATAAACCGGATGGAGGAACAGTTCCTTACGGTTCGGCTCTTAATATTTCCGGCAATAAAATATATGCCCAGCATAAGGGTATGAGTATTTGGGGCTCTGATGGTGTGAGTAATATAAATGATAACCAGATATCTGTTATCGGGCACCCGACAGGCGCGTATGTTCAGAATTCTATTAACGGAATTTATGTGGAAACCTGGAAAGGAACCTTAAACGTTTTTAATAATAAAATTATATCGATTTATGGAAAAGCTCTAAACCAAACTGCTCTAAAACCAATGTACGGCTTACTGGTTTATTATGCTACGGGTACGGGTGTTACCGGACAGACCGCGAATGTTTATAATAATTTCATTAGTGATTTTGGCTATACAGCCGATGCTACTACTCAGGCTTCAGAAATTGACGGCTTGGCTTTGGATGCTGTTGACCAAAATATTAATGTCTACTATAATTCAATATATATTAATAAAACAAATATCAATATTAATCCTGCCAGTGGAATACGGGTATATGATGATGCCGGTATGCAGGTAAATCTGAAAAACAATATTATCTGCAATAACGTTAATCATGATAGTTCATATGCTATATATGCAAGCCCGGTTGCAAATAATTGCTTAAAGACTTCGGATTATAATGACCTGTGTGTAACAGGCGCAAGTGCCTATGTGGGACTATATAATGCAGTTAAACAAAAAACCCTAAACAATTGGCAAACATCTGCAGCTAAAGACATAAACAGCATAAATGTTAATCCGGCTCTCCCATTTGGTGCAGCGGGTCAGTTTGTTTCTCCACAAGATTTGCATTGGGTTTCAAAACCTTCGATTTCATTTGCCGGAACTCCAATAAGCGGCTATACGAAGGATATCGATGGTGATGTTAGAAATACAACAAAACCTTACATGGGTGCGGATGAAGGTCCTGCTTTTGTCGGTGTTGTTGACGGAAAAAATTCGAGCCCGGTCAGCTTTAATTTAAGCCAAAACTATCCTAACCCTTTTAACCCAACCACGAGTATTGAATATTCATTAAATCAAAATGCGTTCGTTACAATTAGTATATATAACAGCCTTGGAGAAAAGGTAATGCAGTTTATTCCCGGAAACAAAATTGCAGGAAGATACACTCAAATTGTGAATGCTCAGAATTTATCGAGTGGTGTATATTATTATGAATTACGCGCCGGCGAATCAATGCAGATAAAGAAAATGGTTCTGATGAAGTAAGGTCTCTATGGGGTGGAAATGAATCTCCGATAGATGAAAATCCAGGGTGATAGGGTTAACTCCATGGCCTTGTCACCCTGAAATTATTTTATTAAGATATAAAGGTAATGGAATGATTCGTGTACTTGTAATAATGGCCATCTGTATAGGCATACTCTTCCCCGTGAGCCTTGAAGCACAAACCCCTCTTGAAAAACACAGCTACGTTCAATTGTCGTCTAATGCAGATTTACTGGGCTATTTAGTACAATTGCAGGATGAAACAAAAGGGTTTTCATTGGATACCAGTGTTTATACTTTCTCAGGTCATTCAATCCCTGTTGTTCATATCACCGGGAAGATTAATCCGCAGGAAAAGAAATTAAAAATATTATTATTTGGTCAACAGCACGGTGATGAGCCATCGGGTAAAGAAGGGCTTATTATGCTTATTAGAACCCTGGCAAAAAATAAACAAATAGATTGGCTTTCCAACCTTGATATAACGATAGTTCCAATGGTTAACCCTGACGGGGCAGATTTAAGTACTCGTAAAAATGGAAGGGGAGTGGATCTGAATAGAAATCATCTCATATTATCAGAAATCGAAAGCCGGCTTATTCACAAATTGTATTGGCAAATTCTGCCTCATTTAACTGTGGATTTCCATGAATATTTTCCTTATACAGGTTCGTGGATAAAATATGGGGCCACAAAAAATTTCGATGAACAAATGGGATGCCTCACAAACTGTAATATTAGTCCTGCACTTCGGACTTATGAACGTACTCAATTTTTACCGCTTGTCGCGGAGGAACTTAAGCATAATAATATCAGTATTCACGAATATTTAGTAGGAGGGCCCCCCGGAGTCGAAAGAATTCGGTACAGTACGGCTGATATTAATGATGGTAGGCAGGGCTTGGGAATATTTGGGTCGCTGTCGTTAATTATAGAGGGAAAGAATGGGAAAACTCTGCTTGATGATATTGCAGGGAGGACCGAGAAGCAATACAAGACAGGATTGGCAATCATTAAGATCGCTTCTGAGAATGCTTCGCGAATCATGCAACTGGTTGAGAGCACCCGAATGCAATTGGCTAGTAAGAAAAGCAATTCCTATGTATATACATCATTTGAGCACTTCACAGATTCACATTATTTACAGTTTACAGCCCGGTCGGTTGCAACGAACAAAGACACGCTTATTACAGTAAAAGATTTTAATCCTATAGTAAAAGGACTGGATTCGGTTAAGGCCCCCCGGGGTTATTTAATTCGCAAAAGTGATAGCACATTGGTTCACTGGCTCGGTAAAATTGGGCTGATTCCATTAAACTATATACCTGCAGATGGAGACATGATATCGGAATATCGGCTGCTTGGGAAGCAAGTATGTGTGAAAGAAGAAACAAACTGGGATAAATATCAGGTCGAAAAACACCCGGTTACTATAGTTGCGAAGGATTATTATTATTATAATTTGGAAAACATATCCTCAATAGCATGTATTATGGCCCTTGAGCCAGTATCAATGTATGGTTTAGTCCAGTATAAGGATTTTAATTACCTGCTGGTAGATCCTTTCCATTTCCCTATACTTCGGTTGGAATGACATAAAGATGATAATTCAATTAGTAGACAAATCATATTGATTCTCATAAAACCTCTCCGCGGGCCGGTATGTTTTTGGCTGCCGGCCTGCAAGATGCAATCTCCCCAAAAAGTTCTTCGTAACAGCTTGTACAATATTTGTAGTTAATCTGCTTTGTTATTGTAATTTTGCATTGCACGTCGGAAAATTGAATAGTTATTGAAGTTTTATTGGATTCTCTGATTGAACAGGCGCAATAAATTTGTGATACCACCAAATTTTGATCAATTTGTCAGAGTTGGTAATAGCTAATTAGTAAAATATTTGGATTGAATAAAATGCCACATAATCTATTAACAAAATCACTGGGGTTTACAGAATCTGTTAGTGGTGAAATAGAACAAATATTTTCGCCTATGCATTTGGAGGCCGGAGAATATTTCCTAAAGCCACATCGCCCCATGGACCGTATAGGTATTATAATATCCGGGGTCAGCCGCACGTTCACTGTTGATGAAAAAGGAGAAGAATATAATTTGGTGCTTTCGCAGGAAGGGAACACGTTGTTAGGGAGTTTTGTCCCTGAATCTTCGAGTGATGTTTATATTCAGTGTTTAACAAATGTTGAAATGCAAGTTGCTCCCGTGGAGAATTTTATGGATTTACTGAGGCAAAATAATTGGGTAGAGCAATATTTTTATTCGTCAATGGCCAAAGCCCATCTGCGGATTCAAAACAGGCTGACCCAATATTTACGACTGAATGCAAAAGGCAGGTATTTGAAATTTTTAGAGGAGTATCCGAATCTTATTAATAGAATCCCCCATTTTCATGTGGCAAACTATTTGGGTATAACTCAAACACAGTTGAGCCGAATTCGCAGAACCCTTCTTACAGCAAAGAACTAGTTTATTTACATTTGTAAATGGCCGTTTCCATATAGAGTTTCATATTTGTTATCTCAATTAACAAAAGGAGATGATATGAATAGTCTGCGATATGGGACTAAAAAAAACGCAAAAAAAATCAGTGGGAGCATTATTGTTTCGCTTAGCAATAATGCCGCTGCCGTGTTTCCGCTCTTGTGCCCGGTTCGAGAGTATGAGTGGATTCGTGGTTGGAATTGCGACATGATCTTTTCGGACTCAGGATATGCAGAAGAATTTTGTGTATTTACGACGCATTTCGCTGATTCTCGCGAAGAGACATGGATTTGCACAAGATATGAACCCAACAATCGGATTCAGTATACAAAATTTTCCGATATAAAAGTTACTCGCCTGGATATTCAACTAATTAGTGAAAACAAGAACTCCAGTGAATGGCAGTGGAGCGAAACTTATGTAAGCCTGAGGCCCAACGACAAAGAAGCCCTTATGTATTCCGAGGATGATATAGTTCAACGATTAAAGCGAATAAACAGAGATTTAGAGTATTTTCTGGTGAACAGGGAAATGCTGTAAGTTTGTTCTATTACCCGCCAATATCCGGAAGTATTCTTTCTTCGGGTATTGGCGGCAGAAATTCAGGGGAATTATTTTGACAAGACGGTTGTTAACAGATTATCAAAATAAGAAAGTGAAATACATGAAAATTGCCATGATAATTATTCGAAGCCTGATGGGGGCATTGTTCCTTTTTGCCTCATTAGCATTTTTCCTAAAATTAGCTCCACAACCTGAACTTCCGGAAAGAGCACGGTTATTTATGCAGGGAATGCTGGCTTCCGGATATTTGCTGAATTTTATCAAGATAACTGAACTTGTTTGTGCTCTCTCATTCCTTAGCGGCAGATTTGTTACTCTCGCATCAGTTGTAATATTCCCAATTACACTGAATATTTTCCTTTATCATCTGTTCGTTTTACCACAGGGCATTCCAATGGCTATTGCACTATTGGGGGCTAACCTGTTTTTAGCCTTCTATTATAAAGAGAACTACCGATCATTGTTTACGCAAAAATAGAATCAGCAGTGCAGAAAGAGTTTTGCGGAGTAAACCGTTTCTACTCTGAAAAACTGAACTTTTTTGCTTATCGCGATCAAAAAAAATGTGAGTCTTTCTCACTTTTTTTTTATTATTGCATACTGAATTGGCGCAATAGTTAACATGAGCATTAATTGGTGTAATTAAGTAACATGGCATCTACTTACCCGGCCAATTCAACTTGGTAACAATACACGAAAGGACTTAATGTTATGAAGGATTGCGAAAATCTTGCTAATTGTGGCTTTTTTAATAAATTCCAATCGAATAATGAAGTTATTAAAAATGGATGGATAAACCTTTACTGTGCAGATATAGATAAATCGGCAAAGTGCGAAAGGAAAAAGCTAAAACAAGCAACCGGAAAGGCGCCTGATGACCGAATGGCACCTACAGGCAGAATTCTGCCGCAATAATTAAGGTAGGTATTTAACGGAGAGTTGACTCTCCGTTTTTTATTTTAAAAATACAAATTTTCTTGTAATCCGGTTTTCTCCGGACACGAGTGAATAGTAATATATACCTGAAGGTTTGCCCGGCATATTCAATATATAAGAATGTTTGCCCGCTGCGATTTCACCTGCAACTAAGGTGGTAATCTGCTCGCCTAAATTATTAAATAGAAATAATTGTACATACGACTTGTGAGGAATGGTATATTCAATAGTTGTTACGGGGTTAAATGGATTCGGAAAGTTTTGTGACAAACTGAAACTCATCTCATTTTTCTCAAGGCCTGAGTTAACCACGGAATTCGGATACGCGAAGAGCGTGTCCAGATTAAAATTCAGCGGGGACCGCGAATATGCACACTGCCCGCTCGCGTATACTGCTACCCGTAGTATTTTCTGCTCAGGAATAACTTGTATCATTTGGATATTCCCACCACTCACACGAGAGGAATCGCGCATAATGTTCCAGGATTTGTTTGAGTCAAGTGATGTACCGGAAGAAAGTGCATTGATTACAGAAATATAACGGGGTTCATAAGTACGCGCATCAAGACGTGCTACGGGAGAATTGGCTGCATAAAGATTCTGACCGGGAATAGAGTCAGTATATGTATTATTCCGAAAAGTGAGCAGGGGAGTGGAATGGGTTAATTCAGCAATCATTGCAACGAGAGTGTCATTACCAGAAATAGCCGGTGCTGAGCAAGACACAATGCAAGAAGCTGCGTAGCCCATCGGATTTATCTCAAGAGCCGCGCGCATATCAGAAGTATTCACTACGCCATCGCCATTAAAATCTTTGGCTTCGAGCCCATCACGTATGGCTAACCATATAGGCTCATATTTTTTTCCTGCAGAGGCTAATGAAGCATCAACATGCAGAACATGCTGAAAGGCGCTCATGCCGGATTTATTGACGCCGGAAAGTACTCCTACCTGGCCTGCAAAACCAATCATTAACCATGGTTGCTCATTTGGTTCGGCAGGGATGTGAATTACCATTACCTGATGTGCAACCAGACTGGTATCCGGCTCCCAGTCCAGATTTCTGGTTGTGATTAACTTTCCAGCCTGAACTGTACCTATGGTAGAGTTGCCCCAATTCATGAGGCATGAACAACCGTAGGGCGAATTTGCCTGTAAGCCTGAGCCAAGAAAACCGAGTATATCGAGGAAAGAATTTGCAATTAGTAAATCTGGTAAGTCAGTTGTGCTGGCGGGGCGTGCCGCGCGCATTCCTGTAATTATTGATTTTAGTTCATCGACATATTGAGGAGCAAAATGGAAGTATGTAGTGTCTTGAACCATGGTTCGGGCCGCCTGGTAATAAATCGCGGGAAACCGTCCATGAATATAATTGATTATAAGGGTTTCAATCTCATCTGCTAAAAAGTAGCCTTGCGCGTATCCTCTTTCCTGATGATTGCCCCATATTTTGATAATAGTGATATTGCCGGATTTTGAGAGCAGTTTCCCGTTAACTGTCTGCGCTGTAAGCAGAGTCGAAAATACTACGGTGAAAACAATTGCACACAAATATTTCATAAAGCCCTCACTAAAATGAAAATATTGCACACAATACATAAGTAAATGGAATAATCCAAAGACAAATCGTAGGAAAGACAAACATCTTTTCCCATGTGTGCCCTGGCACAATTGAAAAGTGGTTAATGCTTGCTTGTCAGGTAAAGGTGTGCCGAAAGGCTCTACATCCCAATAACAGTAGCCCGGTTTAATATGAATATTGTCTTGAGTAATCGTGAAAACTTCAAAGATATTTTACGGATTAAAATGTATATTAGTACTCAAGCAAAAATATTCTGAATAATAATTTACCTGATTGCAGAAGCTATGAGTAGTATTCAAACCGGAGGTACCGTGAAAGTCGCTTTGTTAATGATTTTTATAGTTCTATCGCAAAGTTTTTATGCCCAAACAACCGACAATTTATCCGGATATAAATCGGATAAAAAGTTCACCGAACAACTTGCAGAGACAGTTAAATCGCTTGGACTCGATAGTACTTTTAACGTGGGTGAAGATGGAACAGAACAAATATCACTCGCGGTAATCGACATCACCGGTGCAGAACCAACTCTCGCGGGTTTTCATATGGATAACTTTATTTACCCTGCTTCTGTCTATAAAATGTATGTTGCAGCCGCGGTTTTAGCAAGAATTTCACATGGAGATTTTTCTTTGTATGATTACCTGATTGCCAAAGAACCTAATATTGTTGATAGGGGAAGGGAAATAAAAACAGACCCGCGTCCCTTGCTTAAAGAGGGAGATACGGTTACGGTAAACTATTTGCTTGATCTGATGATAACCCGGAGTGATAACTCGGCGGCAAATTGCCTGATAGATAAGGCAACGAGGCCATTTATCAATAATTTGCTTCATCAATATGGTTGGTATGGAAGTGAAGTTACCCGGAAATATCTACGACGGAAATTTGAAGATCCGGGGTATGATACTATTCGGGGCACAGAAACCTGCGCTTTTCATGCAGCAGATTTTTTATATCGTATATATACAAATAATCTGGTAAATCCATGGGTAAGCCAACAGATGATGACTCTGTTGGGGCGACAACTGGATAAATCAAAAATTGCGCAAGGGCTTCCGGCAACTGCAATGTTTTACCATAAAACCGGATGGTTTGCATACTGGACAAATGATGTTGGTATTGTTGATGACGGCCAACTGAAATACGTTATCGCGTGTTTTTTACCTCTGGAAGAAAGTTTGGCAAAGCCAAAAATGAAAATGCTTGCCGAAAAAATTTATGCCATTATAAACGAGCGTCATAAATTGAAATAAAGCAGGCAGGCATGGTTATGCAGTTACCGATATGAGTGTATAACAATTATGAAAGATAAAGGAAGATTATGGAATCGAAAGAGATTTTTTCATCACGAATAGTTGAATCGTTACCGGCTAAAGTATTTAAAGCTTTTTCAGATCCGCTAATATTGCAACGGTGGTGGGGGCCAAAAGGATTTACCAACACATTTACTGAATTCAGTTTTAGCGAAGGAGGCATTTGGAAATTTACCATGCATAGCCCTGAAGGGAAGCTTTATGAAAATCGGAATATCTTTACAGAAATACGGGAGAATGAAAAAATAGTTATCGAGCACGATTGCGCACCACGGTTTATTCTTATTATAACTCTTGAGTTGCTTGATGCCAAAACGCGAATTAACTGGAGCATGCAATTCGAATCTGCTGAATTACGTGACGCAATTGCGAAATATGCTATTCCCGCGAATGAAGAGAACTTTGACCGCCTGGAAGAAGAACTGAAAAAACTTACCTGATGAGTAAATATAAACATAATACACATATCTGACTGGAGATGTTCCAGTACGTCGGAAAAAATAATATTCAAATTGCATCTGGCGGCTTTATATTTAATATTGCAAAATGTAAAATAATTGTCGAATTCTTAACCGATATTTTCTTCTGAGCTTAAAAACGGAAATGGAAAATGAAATTTTATACTACCCTTGTTCTTCTTTTGTTAACTCAACTAATTATGCAGGCACAACAACAAACATACTGGTGGAATGACAGGGTATTCTATGAAATTTTTGTGCGTAGTTTTTATGACCAGGATGGGAATGGTATAGGCGATTTTAAGGGGCTTACGAGTAAACTTGATTATCTTAATGACGGAAATCCGGCGACTACGAATGACTTAGGTATAACTGCAATATGGTTAATGCCAATTATGCAATCGCCGAGCTATCATGGTTATGATGTGATTGATTATAAAAAAGTTGAACAGGATTACGGCACCAATGCTGATTTTGTAGCTTTTCTCGATAGCGCGCATGCGAGAGGTATTAAGGTTATTATTGACTTCGTTATGAATCACACTTCGAATCAGCACCCATGGTTTGTAAACTCCCGCTCCGGTACCGGTGCCGAGTATAGGAACTGGTATATTTGGAAAACGAGTAACCCCGGTAATTTGGGCCCTTGGGGCGAACAGGTCTGGTATAGCTATGGCGGGTATTATTATTATAGCGTTTTTACCAGTAGTATGCCTGATCTGAACTATTTTAATCCGGCTGTGAAAACTGAAATGTTTAACACCACGAAGTATTGGCTTGATACGCTGAAAGTGGATGGATTCCGGCTTGATGCAGTTCGGTATATATGTGAGGATGGAGATACCCTTGCTGATTCCCGTTCAACGCTCTCATTCCTGCGCGATTTTCGGAATATGTATAAAAGTGTAATGCCCGATGCAATGGCCGTAGGTGAGGCCTGGACGACAACATCCCAGGTTATTCCGTATGTCGATGGTACCGGAATAGATATGTGCTTTGAGTTCGATACGGCCGGTGATATTATTAGCTGCATCAATAGTGGTAATCCATCCACACTAATTTCTCAAATGAATAACATAGTCACAAAAAAATATCCTTTTTTGCAATATGCTACGTTTCTCAGTAATCATGATCAACAAAGAGTTTACTCGCAATTGGGTTCAAGTATACCAAAATCAAAGCTCGCGGCCGCAATAATGCTAACTATGCCCGGCGTACCATTTATCTATTATGGCGAAGAACTTGCTATGAACAGTGCAACGGATGATCCTTCGAAACGTACACCAATGCAATGGACTGCCGGTACTAATGCCGGATTTACATCCGGAAGCCCCTGGCACTCGCTTAACTCCGGTTATACAACGAATAACGTACAAACACTTGGTTCCGATTCAACTTCGATATTAAATTTTTATAAAAAACTCATAAGATTTAGAAATAACAGTAATGCACTACGAAAAGGCAGCTATGTGCAGCTATCTTCCTCCTCTTCTTCGGTGTATATGTTTGGCCGGTATTATTCGCCCGATAATGAAATTATAATTCCGGTGCATAATTTCACATCCGGTGCTATATCTATATATACAATATCTGCATCCGGAACGCTCTTTACACCGGGTACGTATAAGATTACCGATTTATTAACCGGGCAGGCAGCGGGGCAATTAAAAGTATCGGCCAATGGAGATATTTTTAGCCTGCCATCGTTGACTCTTTCTGCTTATACAAGCGCGGTATTTAAAGCTGAATTAGTTTCCGGTATAGCTGAAACTACCACGGCACCCGCGCGGGCATTCCGGTTGGAACAGAATTATCCGAACCCGTTCAATCCGGTAACAAAAATCAACTTTGAGCTTAAAAGAGGGGCACAAGTTCTACTAAGAGTGTTTGATATGATGGGTAGGGAAGTGGCAGTAGTTGTTAATGAATACAAGACTCCGGGCGTGTATTCCGTGCAATTTGACGGCAGGAATTTACCCAGCGGAGTTTATTATTATCAACTGCAATCTGAATCAATGAGCGAGACCCGGAAGTGCATGTTACTTAAATAACAGAGCTCAAAGAAATAAAAAAAGGCTGTCCGTTTGAGCGAACAGCCTTGAGAAATTCTGTAAGTGAGAACTTAAAGACTATCTACGGAAGCCGAAACTATTTCCACCACGGCTGTTTCCACCACCGCGAGGGCCGTTATTTCTTCCGCCGCTGCGACGATTGTCGGTTTTCGGGCGAGCTTCGTTAACAGTAATTTTTTTGCCTTTTAAATCTTTTAAGTTTAATTCATTGATAGCAGCTTCAGCTTCAGCTTTCGCCGGCATTTCAACAAATCCAAAACCTTTTGAATCACCCGAAAATAAATCACGGATAATCTTCACACTCGATACGTTACCATAAACTGAAAATTCTTTATTTAAATCTTCATCTGTTACGGTATTGGCAAGGTTGCCTACAAAAATATTCATTATAACTCCTTAAAAAGAGAGGGTAAAAAAGGTAAGAATATCAGTTATGCCCGCTTATTTAATAAAGGAATATGACTTCTGACCTGTGAATTTAATAATTGCAAATACTTGCAATGGATATTTGCTCAATTAATTCAGTTTTCAAAAGTGTTATGTTCCTGTATGGCAGAAATCAGAAGATTAAAAATATGATTATTTTGCAAATAGTAAGTACAATATACAAATAATTACCGGATATTCAATACAATGTCATTGAACTCTGGCATCGGCACACTTCCGAATCAGTATTCAGGATAATTCACATGCAATTGGAAATAAAAAAACAGGCTGCTTACCGATAAATTACAGCAGCCTGTTTCTTTGAGAGAAAATTTCAGTAAGGATTATTCGGTTTCAGGTGATTTCGTTGGTTTAATTGATTTAGCGGCTTTTTCACCTATTTTTTTAGCTTCTTTCATGGCTTTGTCTGCTTCGGATTCTTTACCGGCAGGTGCCTTCTTTTCAGCTTTTTTCGCGGGTGCAGCTTTTGTCTCGGCCTTTTTCGCAGGGGCAACTTTTGCTTCTGTTTTCTTTGCTTCCTTTTTGGCTGCTTTTTTTGTCTCAGCTTTTACCGGGGCAGTAACCTTTTTGGTCGCTTTTGTATCTTTTGCTTCCTTAACCTGAGCAAAGTTCGCGCCAACAAAAGCAAAAACAACAAATAATGCTACAATGATACGTGTCATGTTTTTTTCCATATTAAAAATTAGTGATTGTTAAAATTACTATATAAAATAATATTAATTGCTAAGAAAAATGAAAATCTTTCAATCGTCTCAGTCCTCTTGGTATAATACGTCAGGTCGCTCGTTAGCTGAATCAGAGTCAATAGGTGAGATAATTCAATTGAATGAAGAAACTAATCATATAATGACCTTATAGCTTTGTAAAATTACGGATACTGGCGAAAGGAAATTAAAGGCGGTACTCTAAGCAAAACTACATGCTCGTATTTCCAGCAGTTTTCAGTTTAGCTCTTTTCGAGTGAAAAGGCATGTATTGTAAAAATTCTGCATTACAATTAGCGCAAAATCAATCAGGCGTATGTGTATTCACTCTCTGTAAACGAGGAAGGAGTACACAACGCCTGATGACGAGAACTATAGTACAGAAGGAACGAGTGCCAACTAATAACGAGGTGATGTTTCGTTATAAGTTCATTATTGCGCTATTCGTTTAGTTGGTAATCGCCCGCGATATTAACCACCGCCCGCCCGTCTTCGTCCATTCGAAACGAGTCGTGCCGGAAGCTGTTCCGATCTGATTATTCGATAGCAGCTTGTATTTTTGTGTGTAACTGCCCAGAACAATCGCGGAGTTGTTGGTAATGGTAATAGAAGTAATGGTAGTTTTCTGAGCAAGTACCTGTACTACGCCATCGAAAGCTGCTAAATAGTTTCGTATTCCGGCCGGGGTTTGAGCCGTTACCGTGGACCCGCTGATCATTTGTCCATCAGCGGTGAACAAGGAAGCAATACTATCTTTGTACATGTTAAGCACGTAGTTATCGTATAATGCCATACTATGGCTGAGTAAATCAGTATCATTGGGAATTATGGTTAATAAAAGTGTATCCGAATATATAGTAAGGTTATTCGCGCACTTTAGGAGCATAAACACTTTATAGCTGCCTGCCCAAACCTTCTGGGTTACCGTATAAGAATTGCTTGCTGCACTTATCTTACTCGAAGCTAAGTAAGGAGCTATGGCTGAATCAACTCCAATAATAAAAGCGCCCGGGTCGGTAACCTTTAAAGTATCATAGCTGCCACTAAGTTTTCCGGAAAAAGTTACCATTGTAGAGCCGGTATCATTTTGTTTATGTGTCTCCAGCGTGAACATTATCTTAACCGGTGCAGCAGGAATGACCGGATTAGTCGATTCCTTGCAGGAATATAACATCAGTGCAAAACAGAATATCACGGGCACGATCAATTGTCTCATAAGATTACTCCTTTTCGTAATTATTGTGTTTATATGCGTCGACTTCAGAATAAATTTTACTTATTCGGTCTCTAAATGCAACATGTATCTCCCCTTTGTAACAAGTTACTTTAGGCGCGTAGAGCAAATTTACGTGGCAGAAGTGTGTGAAAATTTTCTAATCTCTTAATGCTGTATGCTCATTGTTTTATAGCGCAATTTCAGGTGCATGTGAAATTGATAGACAAAAACATGCTGTCCGGTAGTAGAATAACGTAGTTGGTAGATATTAGGGAGTATTTTTGCCGTGAAATACGTAATTTGCAGGAAAACCTTTGATATAAATTTGGCCAGGCATTGAAAACTCAGAATAAACTGATATTTGGGCAGACAACTGATTATATATATCGTCATGTTAGTCTTCTTCTAAGATCCAGGGTATTTTTGCATATAATATTCTGGCTGGGTTATTTATGCTATTTTGTGCTGTTGGAGGGATTCAATAAAAACCAGTATGGCTCAGCGTTAGTTATATATCTGCGGAATTTGCCTATAATGATGGCTAGTGCATATTTCACCAATTATTTTTTAGTGCCGGATTATTTATTAACGCGAAGATACACGCTATTTATATTATTTTCCCTGCTGTCGGCAGTTTTTTTTACTACCTGTCTTAAAGTTGTTTTCTTCAGGTATCTGATTGAACACTATTATACTTTAGAAGGCATAGGTTCTTATTATCGATCCGGCTTTTTCTATCTTCCATTTTATCTAAGTCATTTACTTGAACTCTATACCGTTACCTTTGTTTTCGGTTTTGTGAAAACATTTCGCAATTGGAATGAAGCACGCTTAAATGCAATTAGATTGAAGCAGGAAAATACAGAAGCGGAAATGAAATTTTTACGCTCTCAATTAAATCCTCATTTCCTGTTTAACGTTCTTAACAGTCTATATTCCCTGGCCTTAAAGAATTCCGGCCAGACCGCGGATATGGTTCTTCGTTTATCTTCAATGATGGATTTTATATTACATGAATCGGGGAATACGACTATACTTTTTTCCAAGGAACTTAAACTTATAGAAGATTATATTGAGTTAGAAAAGCTTCGCTATGGAAACAGGCTGCAGCTGGTGATGAAAGTCAGGGGATGCGAGAGCGATTTTTTCATCGCGCCCCTTATCATATTTCCATTTATCGAGAATAGCTTTAAACATGGTGCGAGTACTAACATTGAAAACCCTGCGATATCTATTGATATTGAATTCCGCGAAGGGCGGCTTGATGTGAAAATATCAAATACAAAAGGAGGCAGGAAAGATGAGATCGGCCGAAATTATAATGAAGGAATCGGGCTGAAAAATGTTACCAGACGACTGGACTTGACCTATCCGGGGCAATATTCATTGAATATTGAAAAAGACGAATCAAATTTCTCTGTTCATTTACTACTTAACCTGGTGCCATTGATATGTTAAAAGCGCAGTGCCTTATAGTGGACGATGAACCACTGGCAATTGATGTAATTGTAAACCATCTCGGTAATTTTTCCGGACTGGCTGTTGCCGGTACATGCAGCAATGCAGTCGAGGCTTTTGAAATGATAAAGAAACATCGGATTGATCTGGTATTTCTTGATATCCAGATGCCGGAGATTAACGGTATCAGCTTCGTAAAATCACTAAAAAAACCACCCGCGATAATTTTTACCACCGCTTACCGTGATTTTGCAATTGAAGGATTTGACTTAAATGCAATCGATTACCTGCTTAAACCAATTTCTTTGGAGCGTTTTATACAGGCAATTGATAAATACTATGCTTCGGCCGCGGGTCCCGCTGATCTACCCACTGAAATACCGGTTGCGCCCGCAGCACAACGCGCATCGATTTTTGTAAAGACCGAGCGAAAGATGATGAGGGTTTTTCTGGATGAAATCTATTTGATAGAAAGTCTGAAGGAATATGTTATTATTTATAAAAAGGATAAGAAAGTAATTACCAAAGTACCTATAAGTCATTTTGAGAATATACTGCCTGCAAATCAATTCATGCGTATTCATCGTTCGTACATCGTAGCTGTACAAAAAGTGGAGGCTTACACGCAGACAAGTATTGAAATACTGAATAAAGAGCTGCCATTGGGGAGAAACTACAAGCTGGAAATATTAAACCGTTTGGCACGATAATAAAATCTTCTCTATATCTGCTTATTATGGTTCTATAGAAATACCCTCGATATAAATTTGTATAAACGTTTGTCTGCTCAAAAAATATCGGTAATTTATTATGCCAATTCTGAAAAATTGGTATTAACCGGCATCGCGAATTTTATAAACAATGCAGCCACGGTTAGTGAGTTGTAGCAGATAAAGTTTTCTACCCGGATTTTGTAGTGGTTCCTCTGAACCAATCCCGGTAATTACTTTTCTCTTATAATGGCAGGCTGCACTTATTTTATTTACAAAAACGGGAAATGATATGAAAAACCGACTGTTATTGATTTTATGGCTATTCCTTATTCCTTTTATGAGCGTTTCAGCGCAATATTATACAATGAAAGCTCCGCAACCGTGTACAGATTTTGCTCGATTACCGATACTGCAGGGGCGGCCCGTTAAACTTATCGATTTAAAAGGCAAGGTAGTTGTTATCGGCTTTTGGCATTCGGAAAGGATAGAAGATTCCAGAGTCAAGAAATTTTTGCTGGATTTGAATCAATTCCAGGCATCCCAGAATAAGGATGTCGTTGTCGTGGGCATTAATTACGATATTAATAAGGTATCGCATTATCTCCCCGAACATATAAAGTCATGGGGTATCACCTATACGATTTTGTGGGATAATGCCAGTTACGGAATCACTGGGGGATTTAATATATCGTTATCTCGCCCGCGTGATGATTTTGCTGTTTTCGTGATTGATAAAAAAAGCAAAATCCGCGGCTATGCACAAAATACGATAAATATTGACGAAGTTGCCAAAGCATGCAAAAAATTGCTTGCTGAATAACCCATTACCGGGTGGTTATAACTGCCTAAAAAAATAACCACCCGGTCTTACTCTTCATACACTTACCTAAATAACTTTGGCGCTGCCAATGCCGGTAATTTCTACAGGATTCTCAGGTTAGGCACAGCGATTAAATCCCTGATTATAGCTAAAACGAAAAAAAACTGCCCATGGCGAGCTTGTTGGTGAACCCAATGCCATTGGCACTGTTACCGCTCTCGCAGAGCAGGCGAGGAGGGGCTAACGAACTTTGCCTCACTGCAGGGAATAGCAATAAGTATTGTTCTTTCACATTTCTTTTATCAGTACACAAGGAAAAAGCTGTCAGTTCTCCCGTTTTAGCGGGGGAGCGCTAAAGGCTCTCAATTATTAATTGCTGCAAATAAATTACTTCAGGAGAATTAACTTTTTAGCAGAAGTGAACTTATCGGCTTTCAGTTCATAGAAGTACACGCCTGAGGCAAAATTCTTCGCGTTCCATTGGATGCTATGAGACCCCGCTGCTTTTTCTCCATTAAAAAGTTCGGCTACTTTTTTACCAAGTAGGTTGTAAATACTTAACGAAACTTTGGTTCTTTCCGGCAAAGAAAACGTTATTGTTGTAGCAGGGTTGAACGGATTCGGAAAATTTTGGTTGAGTACAAAGCCGTTGATTATTGTGTTTTTACTATCCCGGTCCAAAGAACCCGTGCCATTGACGGTCCGTCGGATTATTGAACATTCTCCTACAATCCACCCCTGGTTTTGATTGATAAAGGATGAACCGAAAAAAGTTGCATTGGTTCCGCTTGACTGCTTTGCCCAAGAGTCGCCGCCATTAGTGGTCCCAAGTATTGTTCCACTCTCTCCCACAACTAGACCAGTGTTTGGATCGGTATGCGATACTGCATTCAGGTTGCAATAAATCCCGCTTGACTGCCTTGACCAAGAGGCGCCGCCATCGGTGGTCCGAAGGATTGTTCCACTGTCACCCACAACCATGCCATTGTTTGCATCGGTGAAAGATACACCGCGCAACAACTTATTAGTTCCGCCTTTTTGCACTGCCCAAGAGGTGCCGCCGTTTGCGGTGTGGAGAATTATTCCACTGTCTCCCACAGCCGTGCCATTGTTTACATCGGTGAAGGTTACACTGCGCAACAACTTATTAGTTCCGCCTTTTTGCTTTGTCCAAGAGGTGCCGCCGTTTGTTGTACGGAGAATTGTTCCACTGTCTCCCACAGCCGTGCCATTGTTTGCATCGGTGAAGGTTACGCCACACAGTCTGTTAATAGTTCCGCTTACCTGTAATGTCCATAAGTTTCCGCCATTGAAGGTCCGGAGGATTGTTCCACTGTCTCCCACAGCCGTGCCATTGTTTGCATCGGTGAAAGATACACACTGCAGGGTGTTATTAGTTCCGCTAACCTGCGGTAACCAATCGAAGCCCCCTACCACGGTTCGTAAGATTGTTCCAGATTTTCCCACAGCTGACCCGTGAAATGCATCGGTAAAGGACACACTCATAAGGTCGCAATAAATTCCGTTTGGCTGCTTCAGCCAAGAGGCGCCGCCATTAGTCGTCTGGAGGATGTTTCCACATTCTCCCACAGCTATGCCATTGTTTACATTGGCATAGGATACACCCCATAACCAATTTCCAGTTCCGCCACCCGGCTCTATCCAAGATGCACCGCTATCAGTAGTCCGGACTATTATTCCACCATAACCCACAGCCGTGCCATTCTTTGCGTCGGCAAAGTATACACTTGCAAAGTTGCGTAATGGTGCGGCATACTGCTCTGTCCAAGATGCACCTCCATTAGTCGTTCGGAGGATTGTTGACTTGAAAAAACCAACGGTGCCATTGTCTGTTCCCAGGGAGAGATCGTAGTTGACGCCTACAACCGTGCCATTGTCTGCGTCTGTAAATGATACACCATGGAAGGTTGTAGCACCTGCGGCGGTATACAGTGGTGTCCATAAAGCGCCGCCATTGGTCGTCCGAAAGATTGTATTACCCCCCACAATCGTGCCATGGTTCGTGTCGGAAAAGGATACACACTCAAGGGTGTTATCAGTTCCGCTGGGCTGCTGTGTCCATGATGTTCCGCCATTGGTCGTCCGGAGGATTGTTCCACTAACTCCTACAGCCGTGCCATTGTTTGCATCGGTAAAGGATACACCCCGTAAACACTTACTGCTTCCGCTTGACTGCCTTATCCATGAGACTCCGCCATCGGTTGTACGGAGAATTGTTCCACTGTCTCCCACAGCCGTACCATAGCCTCCACCAGTACAAGATACACCGTACAGGGTCATAGTAGTTGGGCTCGGCTGTCGTGTCCATGATGTTCCGCCATTGGCTGTCCGGATTATTATTCCAGTCCATCCAACAGCTATGCCAATGTTTACATCGCTAAAGGATATACCAATCAGGTAATTCCCGCTCCGGACCGGATCCTGAGAGTACCAGCGTGCCTGCGGCAAACAGTCTGCGACAAAAAAAAACAAAATTGACAAAATCAAAACAAATCTTCTCATGGCAACCTTTCTGTTATAAATAAAAAAACATACAAACTTTATCCTATACTACGCGGTGGCAATAGCAGTAAGTTGTTTACACACGAACCAGAGCGCAAAGAAATAATCTCCCGGTTCATATTTGTATCGAAAATTATGTGTAAATGACCAGACAGCCAGTCAAAGAAAAATCTTTAAACTGCTCCAAAATATAAAGGAAATAGTGAGATTATGAATATCAAATTTTTTTACAATTGTGTTTTTTCGCGCCAAGATTCGAAAACTAATCGGTGCTGGTTATCCCAATTTGCACAGTCTGCTTTAAAATGGAGGGGGCGGCCTTCCTGTTCTTAAAATACCTTGGCTCCATTTGCACGAAGGCTCCTGTAGTACAGCCCCATGTCAAAAATATAATTTTTGCGTCTCTAATTCTGCTGCAGAACTGTGTATTATTCGTTTTTATAGCAACGCCGAATTCACTCAATCTAATACATTGTGTGCAATTTCTCTTTCTGCACAGAATATCAGAGCCATTCTCGAACTAAATTGAATTTTGAGAACTTTTGACTGATATGACGAGCCAATAAACCTGATCCATTTTATCGAACAATATAGAATTTCTTTACATAATTATCGCACCGACATTAATTGCCCATTGATGGCGAGCTCCAGATCAGCTATTAATTCATCTTTATGAATTTCTATCCATGCAATAACAAGCCGTGATATATTCTCGCTCAGGTTACCGCCAATCAAAATCTCATCAGAAATTGCGAATTCAGTCTCCTGCTCCTGATACTTTATATGTATGTGCGGCAAATGGTATTATTTTGTATCCAAATAATACATTGATACAATAATTCCATAAAACATCGAAATAATCTGCATGTCTACTTCCTATCTATTCAAATAATCTTCTGCTTCTCATGTCCGTCAAAATGATATTGCCCCAAATCTTTCCTGACAAATTTCACTTCATCAATAGTCGCAGCTTGTGTATATATTGAGTAACCAATGGCTTTAGCTTTGAGGCCCCCATCCAAAGATTCATCAGCAACAAATCTATTTTCAAAATCAGAAATATTCGGTGAGATTTTTATAAACACTTGAAAGCTAAGGAATGAAATAATGAAAAGAAACCTACCATTTGAGATAAGAAAAGCGTTATGAATAATGTCGCTTTCCTATTGGTAAAAGTTATTGTATCGTCCTGAAATAGGCGACAGAAAAGGAGTCAAACTATGGAAAGAAGCGAAGCAGAAGTAAGGAGAAAAAGTACGCAAAAGGAATACAGTTTGGTGTTCAAGTTGCAGGTAGACACGGAAGTTGAAGAAGGCTATTTGACATATAAACAGGCTCAAAGGAAATACGGAATTCAGGGGCGAAGTACAGTGTTGGTTTGGTTGAGAAAACATGGTACCTTTGGTTGGAGAAAACCAGAAGGTAAAATGAGTAAAGCAAAAGGCCCAACACCGCGAGAGGAAATTAGGCAGTTGAAGCTAGAGTTGGAGCGAGCCAAATAAGATAAGCAGGTATTACAAATTGCAATGGACATAGCAGAGAAGGAACTGGGAATAGACATCCGAAAAAAATATTTGGCCAAACTGTCCAAGCAAGTCGGGAACAAGGGACAGGTGTTAGTATCCGGAGAATCGGAGGACTGTTTGGCCTCAGTAGACAAAGCTATTACAAGCGAAAACACGCAGAAAGACGAAAAGCAGAAGAAGCCGCACAGGTTGTAGAGATGGTTCAAGGTGTACGGAATCGGATGCCGCGTCTTGGGACGAGGAAACTACATGCTCTACTTCGAGAAAAGTTTGGGGAGGAGCACCTGAGAATCGGGCGGGACAAGCTCTTTGCAATATTAGGGCAGGAAAACATGCTTCAGAGGCGGCGAAAACGGTATTTGCAGACAACCGATTCGAAGCATTGGATGAGAAAATATCCTAACCTGATAAAGGAACTGACAATTACGCGCAAAGAACAGGTGTGGGTAAGTGACATTACCTATGTCAGAACAGCAGAGGGGTTTTGTTACCTAAGTATGATAACGGATGTGTATAGCCGGAAGATAGTTGGTAGCGCAGTCAGTAGTTCATTGAGCAGTGAAATATGTATTGCAGCACTCCAGGAAGCCTTACGGACACGGGAGACGGATAAAAAGTTAATACATCATTCGGACCGGGGTATACAATATTGCAGTAAAGAGTATGTGTATATATTACAAAAAAACGATATCGGAATCAACATGACAGAAAATGGAGATCCATACGAAAACGCTCTGGCCGAGAGAATGAACAGGACAATCAAGGAGGAATTTTTTGGCGAGCATCGTTTTTCTGATCGTGCATTCCTATCAATGGTTGTCCGGGAAAGTGTAGGGATATATAATCGGGAGCGACCGCATTTGAGTTTAGGAATGCAGGCACCGGAGGCGGTACATTTTGGCGCAAATAAGTAACCCCTTGAGGTCGTAGACCGAAAGGGGGTACTTATTAATTATTTTAGTATTTTATCGCTTTAAATAAGTGTCACCTTTTTTCAGGACGACTCATAGTTTAAAATGAAAAAAGCCTGCCAATGGCAAGCTTTTGTGACCCCAAGGGGATTTGAACCCCTGTTACCGCCGTGAAAGGGCGATGTCCTAACCACTAGACGATGGTGCTCTCAATCAATTTTTTTCGAAATTACTTACTACTTTTTGTACGCCCTGCTGGACTCGAACCAGCAACCTACTGCTTAGAAGGTTGTTGCTCTATCCGATTGAGCTAAGGGCGCAGTTCTTAAACTCTATTTTAGCTCATTATTTACAAATTTCAAGGGAAATTGTGAGCTCTCGTCGGGGCGGTCCCGTTTACGGGAAACCTGTGGTCTTAGCGACTTTTAAGTCGGGACACGCTTGTCGTAATTTTGATAAACTTTCCGTCGGGGCAGCGGAATTCTAACCCGCGACATTCCCGATATCTCGGGACGCGCTACCCCGGCTAAGCTATGCCTTATTACTCCTGATATTTTTTGCGCCTTGCTTCTGGCGCAGCCTATTCCGCTGAATTTGTGCAACGAATATTTGTCAACCAACCTCGTTTGTAGTTCTGATATTTGATTCTTATTTTAAATAATCCAATTATTACTACGGGAGTATCATATGTTGCAAATATCTGACTGTCCGTTCAATATCGGGATTCACCGCAATCCTTACTTCATTTCAATATCTCTTATACTTATTATTGGTCTGTTACAACCGAATACCGTCTATTGCCAGTCATTATCATCTGAACAAATCTACCAGAAGGTAGGCGGAGCGGTGGTAACGATAAACGCGTATAGTGATGATGGTAAATCAACCGCCCAGTCGAGCGGTGTCGTATTGAATGACAGTGGATGGGTGATAACCAATTATCAGTTACTCTATGGGAACAGCAGAATTAAGATTATGAATGGGAAGGAGCCCGTTCCTTATACTGATATTATCGTCGTAGATCCCGCCAAGGATTTACTGATCTTTAAGATCAAAGCCAAAAAGTTTCCCCGGCTAATAATTGGAAACCCGACGTCCCTTGCTGCCGGCGCTAAAGTATACGCTGTCGCCAGTCCGCTCAGTAAAGACAGCCTTGTTTCAGAAGGTGTAATAACTCAATTTATTAAAAATGATAAACTGAAGAGAAGTTATATCCAGATAACTGCAGGAATATCAATGAAGAGCCGCGGCGGGGCGGTGGTAAATGATAAAGGAGAACTGATCGGCATAAGCACTACTGTTGTATCGAACGAGAAAAAAGTAAATTTCGCCATTCCGGTTAATGAAATTATCAATGTTGTGGTCGGCTCTTACGGCAAAAATGACCGGTTTAAAGATTTTAAATACTTCGCATCGGGGCTGCATGCCATAGAAAATAGGAATTATTCTTCGAGCATCGCGGAATTGTCGGAATATATTCTAAGAATTCCTAATGATCCTGTTGCCTATAATTGCCTGGGTTCCAGTCTGAATGAAACAATGAACTATTCCGACGCGGTTCAGAAATTTGATAAAGCCATTGAGATATCGCCTGATTACGCCGATGCCTTTTTCGGCCGGGGAGTAGCAAGGCAGAATTTAAAAAATTACGATGGCGCATTTTCTGATTATACAAAAGCTATCGCGCTAAACGCAAATGATACTCTATCCCTGATCAAGCGTTCACAGGTTCTGTTTAAGCTACATAAATACCATGAGGCAATTCAGGACTTGGATAAAGCACTAATGATCGCTCCGGGTAATGCTGAGGCTTATTATTACAGGGCAATGAGCAAAGACAGCCTTTGGAAAATTGAAGAAGCGCTATCGGATTTAAAGTCGGCGGCAAACTATGATACTTCGTACCGCCGCCTGTATTTAGTTGCGGCAAAGGCTTCCGGAAAGAAGTATTTATTGTATGGCAGCCGCCTATTTGTAGAACAGAATTATCTTCCTGCATTACAGTGTTTCGAGAAAGCGATTGATTTTGACCACTCTGCTGAAGCATATTTTAGGCATGGGTTATGCAAGATGAAGTTACGTGATAATGAGAATGCCTTGAAAGATTTCGATCAGGCAATCCTATTATGCGATTGGGATGGTGTATATTTTAGGATGCGCGGTATTTTGAAATATAATATGCAGGACCATAACGGGGCAACGGTTGACTGGATGAAAGCGAGCCGGCTTGGAGATAAAGAGTCCCGTGATTTAATGATGAAATTCAGGTAAAAAAATGAATAAATTTCTATATTTTTTACCATTATCGGATATAAGTAGTCTGCATTTCCGGAGAACCAATAATTGTCGGTATTTTTCAGAAAATCATGTGGCTAGTATGAGATTATAACTACTGCAAGTGTAATTCTTGATATAAAAGTTGAGCGTTTATCTTTATAGACTTATTTAGTTGTTCCTGCTATACGAGGCGTTGTGCCTCAAGCCTTTCCTTTTGTGCGCGAACAAATAAACCATTTAACTTTGATAATTTCTTATCAATATCGGCTTAAGCTTCGTCACATTTCTGTGCTTCGGCTGACAAAAACCTCCCGAAATTCTCTATCGGTAAATATCTTTTCTGTGTTCGGCTGCAAAAATTATTACTATCCTGTTATCATCCAGAATGCGGTAAACAACCCTGTAGTCGCCAATCCTGATGGGATAATAAGAACCAGATCTTGGCAATTTATGAGAGTTTTTTGGGGAGTGTTCCAATTTTTAATTGCTGAATATGATCCTAAATTTTTTGTTGTTGATTTTTGGGGATTTTTCTAAAGTCATTGATAACCGAACTTTTTACCTCTAATGAGTACATTACGTAAGTTTTAGTTTCTTCTTAAAATCAGATTCGCTGACACTGAGTTCGTTTTCGCGGTTTCGAATTACTTTAATACATTTTGCGTCCTCAATTAATTCAAGCATGCTCGTGTAGACTTTATAATCCAACAAAACACTTTTTGGCTTGCCGGTTTTAGCGAAAAAGATCTGTTCTTTTGTTTGAAATGTTTCCATTTTATTTATCCTTGTTTCCAAAAGAAAAATAAATATAGGACTGATAAAATAAAAGTCTTTCCGATGTTGATAGTCTCCCAATTTTTCTGTTGAAAGGTTGCTCCACGAAGTCCCTGCTGCCAGACTAAACGAAAAGCCGGCAAATGACAAGCTTTTTGGTGTCCCCAAGCGGAAATGTTGAGAGGCGGAACCACGAAATCCCACTGGGAATCCCCAGTTGACAGTTTAAACGAAAAGAAACCTGCCAATGGCAAGCTTTTGTGACCCCAAGGGGATTTGTTGAGAGGCAGAGCCACGAAATCCCACTGGGGAATCCCTGTTACTGGTTTAAACGAAAAAAGCCTACACTATTCATGCAGGCTTTTTGTGACCCCAATGCCATTGGCACTGTTACCGCCCTGATTTTGCCAGGCTATATAAAGGTGATGTTTAAAATGAAAAAAGCCTGCCAATGGCAAGCTTTTGTGACCCCAAGGGGATTTGAACCCCTGTTACCGCCGTGAAAGGGCGATGTCCTAACCACTAGACGATGGGGCCGGACAAACAAAATTTAGATTCCAAATATACAAATTTCGTGCTGCTTCTCAAAGGAGATTCTGTTCACGAAGCAGATATTTGTATCGTGTACGCCCGGGTGGACTCGAACCACCAACCCCCAGCTTAGAAGGCTGATGCTCTATCCGGTTGAGCTACGGGCGCATTTCGTACTTTTCTGATTTCACAGTACCAGAAATGAACAAACTTAAAAAGAACTATTTTTGTCGGGGCGGCGGACTTGCAGCCTGACGGCCTTCCCGTCAGAAGCGGGACGCGCAAAGCAACAAACCAACACTGCACAAACAAAAATTCAAAGATCTAAAGTCGGGGCGGCGGGATTCGAACCTGCGGCCTCCTGCTCCCAAGGCAGGCGCGCTAACCGGACTGCGCTACGCCCCGAATTTTTCAATAACTTCTTCTTCAAACCTGCGGCCTTCCCGCCAGGTGCGGGACGCGCTAACCGGACTGCGCGGTGGACCGTTTTCTTGTTTGCAAAATTAAAAATAACAAGATGATAAATATAGCAATTTTTTCAGTTAAAGTCAAATTAAGTTGTAATTTCTGAACGCAAAAGGTCGGATTCCTGTTATTTTTTCGTATCGATAGAGCAACCAATAGATAAACGAGAACTTCTTTTTCGAAATGTCGAGCTTTAAGTTCCAATTTGCTTTCCTTATCCGCTCTTGCATAACCACAGGGTGGCTGCCGGTAAATTCCTGCAAAGAGTCAAAATCGCTAAAATTAAAAACATCGCGCGATTCAATCAGCTTTTGCCGTTCTTCGCCATCTTCATACCAGAATTCACTCATGCTATCACACTTAATTTTCATTTGCAGCGGGCTTTTTACCCAGCCGTAATGGTATATGTAAGCATCAATCAATTTACAGTTCAGCCTTTTTTCATCCCGACGAAAACCCTGGGCATCGCGAAATGAACTGATACCCGGAATGTTTCGGATTATCCGTATTTCCTGATGGTACCAGCGCCTGCTATCACCAATATAATCGTAAGTCCCATAAAAATGTGTGTATTTAAATACTAATCCTTCAACATTAGTATTATCTTTATATTGTTCGGCTGCCTGTCGAATTGCCGAATGATATTTTTCATGTACTACTTCATCGGCCTGAATATAAAACGCCCAATCTGAATCAGCCGAAATATGCTGCCGGGCTTTATCCGTTTCTACGGCTAACACTCTGCCACCCTGGCGCAACGCCGGATCCCAAACAGAATGAACAATTTTAATTTTGGGGGAATTAATACTTCGAATCAGTCCCTCGGTATCATCATCACTATTACCAATACTTACAATCATTTCATCAACAACAGGAAGTATAGAAGTTATTGATTCTACTGCGGGATAATCATTCTTTATAGCATTACGAACAATGGTAAAACCAGAAATTTTTACAGCCATTACATCTCCACTTTTGGCGCTGTTTTTTGCTGGCGGTGTGTAGCTACAATGTTTTCAAAAGCTTCGGAGTTAATTTGGTTGGCTTCAGCGGTTTTCTTTAACCAGGCAAGCTCCTTAGTATCCAGATCATCATCGCTCATGGCTAGTTCCAGTCCATCGTTCAGGAATGATTCTGCAATTGATTTTTCGGAAAAGTGAATCGGTTCATCCACGATATACTTGTTACTCATAAGGTATTTTAGAGTATCTTCATAGAAATCTTTGCTAAAGCCAAAACGCTGGGCGATTCCGCGAATAAAATCCTTTTCCTGGCTGGCTAACTTTTTATCCTGGCGTGCTAAAATGAGCAATCCTTTCAGATAATTGCTGTTGTCAAGAATGGTCGACATGCTGTATTCCTGTCCTGTCATGTTTGAAAAACCGCTCTTTAGTGAGCTTCGCGATACAATTGGCGGGTGGAAAAACGCGTAATCCCGCAGCTCAGCCGGCTTTTGAAAGTAATATAAATCCACTATCTTAAAAATACTAATATACCGGATTATTCCAAGCTAATTCATTTCTAAGGTGTGCTATGCGATCTATATCACGAATTTTCTTACTTATCATTATAGGTTATATTTCACTTCAGGCTGAGGTGCCGGGCAAGGCACAATGGGCCACTGTTTTTGAAAAATCCGGTTTTTTGCGCACCGCGAGGTATGAGGAAACAATGGCATATTTCAGAAAACTGGAAAAGGCGAGTCCCTATGTTACAATGCGTAGTTTTGGTAAATCGCCGCAGGGAAGAGACCTTTATTACCTCGTAATATCAAAGGAAAAAACATTTACTTCAGCAGCAGCCCGTAAAACGGGAAAACCAATTTTGTGCATTAATAATGGTATTCACTCGGGTGAGATTGAGGGAAAAGATGCCTGTATGATTCTGCTTAGGGAAATGCTTGTAACAAAAGAGAAAGCAGCATTACTGGATAAAATAACCTTGCTGGTGATTCCTATTTTTAGTGTGGATGGGCACGAACGTTTTTCCGCTGGTAACCGTATTAATCAGAATGGTCCGGAGGAAATGGGCTGGAGGACTACCGCACAAAACTTAAATTTAAATCGGGATTGGATAAAGGCCGATGCTCCGGAAATGCAGGCAATGCTGCGTTTAATGAGCGAGTGGCTCCCCGATTATTTTATTGATACTCATACTACTGACGGGGCCGATTTTCAGTATACGGCTAATTATGGCCTGGAAAAATTTCAAAATATGTATGCCCCCACAGCAAACCTGATAAGAACAGAATTGATTCCACACCTGGTTCAGAGCATGGCGAAAGATGGGTACCTGATTGCCCCTTATGCCTGGTTCCGGGAGGAAGATTACAAAAAGGGAATATCCGATTTCCCCGGGACCCCTCGGTTTTCTACCGGGTATTTTGCTGCACAAAACCGTATAGCGCTTTTAGTAGAAACTCATATGTTAAAGCCCTATAAGGATAGAGTTTTTGCAACGAAATCCATGATTGAAGGTTCAATACAATTTATAGCGAATAATGCGAAAAGGATTTTAGCGCTTAATGTTGAGGCGGATCGTAACGAAGTGCAATTATTGCAGGCACATAAAGAGTATTTACCTCTACAGTATAAAATTACTGACCAGGGCAGGGATTTTACATTTCACGCGATAGGTTACGAAAAGGTAATGAGCGATATTTCGGGCACGATTAAAACAGTCTATACCGGCAGGAAGGCCGATGATACTATTACATATTATGATAAAGCGCGGGTAACCGACTCAGTTTCGGCTCCCTATGGTTATATTATTCCGGCTGAGTGGTCAATTCTGGCAGACAGGTTAAAATTGCATGGGGTAAAGGTTCAACAGGTCAGAAAAACCGTAGTGGCAGAGGTAACGCGATATAAATTTTCTGATGTGAAGTTTAACGAACGGCCGTATGAAGGCAGACATATGGTAAATTTTCAGACTGAATCCTATCAGGAAAAAGTAGTAATTCCAGCCGGTTCATTCTTTATTCCAACAGGGCAAAGAACAATAAAAGTGATTCTGCATGCTCTTGAACCACGATCACCCGATTCGTTTATTCGATGGGGTTTTATGAACGCTATATTTGAACAGAAGGAATACTTTGAAAACTACGTAATGGAAAGAGTTGCCGCCGAAATGCTGGCAAAAGATTCTCAGCTTCAAGAAGAATTTAGGAAAAAACTTGAAACGGATTCAGTTTTTAAGGCAAGTCCGGAGCAGAGATTGCAATTTTTTTACCGAAAATCGGTGTACTGGGACAAACAATTAAACGTTTATCCGGTTCTACGGCTTGAAATTGAAAATAAATTGTTGTAATTTCGGGAATTATTCACAACAACAACAAGAGCAAATACGAAACAGAGAAAAATTCTGTTTGCCTGCATACTTTTATTATTATGTGCGGGCGAACCGGTACATACCCAAAGTATTCCGAATAATAAATACGGATTACCGGTTTTATCGGATATAAAGTTATATAAAAAAATATCTTCACATGATAGTGCAAATGTGTTGGTAGATTTGCAAAAATATCTTCCCGGTTTATCGGTGGATGTACGATATGCTACAAAAAATAATTTTACGGGCAAGAAATTATATAAACAGGCAAGAGTTTTTGCGCTGTATCCGGTAGCCCGGGCATTACGGGAAATACGGGCTGAGTTACTTCCGCAACATTTGGATATTAAGATATACGATGCATACCGACCATACACCATTTCATTACAGCTTTGGGATGTGTATCAGGATGACCGGTATGTAGCAACTCCTCAAAAAGGTTCCCGGCATAATAGGGGATGCGCGCTTGATATGACATTAATTGATACGCGTACAGGTAAAGAACTTGATATGCCCACGCCATTTGATTCATTTTCTAACAAGGCTCATGATAACTACAATAAATTGCCTGCAAAGGTTCTAAAAAACCGGGCTATGTTGCGTACTATTATGGAAAAGCATGGGTTTACTCATTTGAATTCTGAATGGTGGCATTTTGATTTTTTGCACTGGGGCACACGTCCAATTTTAGATATTTCATTTGAACAGCTTGATTCGTTAGAGGTTCCTATAAAAAAATAAATAACTTTCAACACAACTCGGAGAGGAAAAATGAGAGTAACGAGTACAACTGCCTTTCGGAGGCTGCTCGCCATGTGCCTGTTTATAGCAATGTGGTGGGCTCCTTCTGCTTTCGCTCAATTGAGTGAAGGGGGTATTCCGTATAGCTTCAATCATAAGGTTGGAGTAATGGTTCCTGAATTCCGCATGCCAGAAGTAAATACGCAAGTCTTACTTACGGAAGACGAACAAGACCTTACAAAAGGAGTTCCATTGCGCTTTGGATATAAGCATGGAGTTACCTATTCTACGCAAAATTCGGGTATCTGGGAAAACCTGCCCGATGGAGGAAAGCTTTGGAGATTGCATATCGTATGCCCGGGCGCTATTACAACCAACTTATTATTCAGCGAATATCTGGTACCTTCCGGAGCAAAATTATACCTGTATAATGATGCGAAGACAGAAGTGCTTGGTGCATTTACTTCCCGAAATAATAAAGAAGATGGTAAATTTGCAACTTCACTCCTACGTGGTGAAGCAGTTACTTTAGAGTACTATGTCCCTGCAAATTCTGCCAGTGATGGTGTTATCGCTCTTTCAGATATTGTACATGGCTATCGGGATGTATTTAAGCTTCGCAGGTTTGGCGAGGATTTTGGTACATCAGGTACCTGTAATATAAATATTAACTGTCCGCAGGGAGCCCCCTGGCAGAATGAAAAGCGGGCAGTCGCTTTAATCATTGCCGATGGTTCACGTTTGTGTACCGGTGCAATGATAAATAATGTTCGCCAGGACTTAACACCGTATTTCCTTACAGCAAATCATTGCATCAGCGGTGAAACCCCTGCAACCTGGGTTTTTGTTTTCAAATATGAAAGCCCTGACTGTAGTATAACAGACGGGCCGCTTAACTACTCATTATCTGGTTCCGCAATTAAAGCAAATAATGCATCAAGTGACTTTGCATTGTTAAAGTTAAATGAGGCACCTCCGGATAGTTATAAAGTGCATTTCATGGGTTGGAATGCAAACGAAGTTGCAGCCAGTACCGGTGCAGGCATTCACCACCCTGATGGTGATATAAAGAAAATTTCCTTTGTTTCTGTTCCGTTTGAAAGTGACACGTACTCCGGCACACCTGCTAACTCACATTGGCGCACACGTTGGAGCGCTGGTGTAACCGAACCAGGTTCATCGGGTTCTCCTATCTTTGATCAGGATCATCACGTGGTAGGCCAGCTGCATGGCGGTCCTTCTGCATGCGACGCGACTGATAAATCCGACTTATATGGAAAATTCTCGTGGTCATGGAACTATGGAACCACGTCAACTACCCGTTTGAAAGATTGGCTTGATCCCGATAATACCGGTACAATGGTATTAAATGGCTGGGATCCTTCAATGGGTACCCGCGATTCCATTCCTCCTACCAGAGTAACCGATATTCATACAATTGCAAAACTTTCGAATGCTATTACAATTGGTTGGAGCGCCCCAATGGATACTTCCTATGGCGGTGTAATGAAATATGATTTGCGGTATAGCACCAATGCAATAACTGATACAAACAATTTTGCACTTGCTACACCGGTAGCAACTACCAAACCAAAACCGGCAGGTTCTGCTGAAACTATTTCTATTGCCGGATTAACCCCAAAAACGAAATACTATTTTGCTCTTCGTTCTTCAGATTCATGGGGCAATGTATCATTGCTTTCCAATATCTTAAGTGATAGTACTCTGACTAACCCTGTACTTTCTGTTACACCTGAATCAATTACACGTCAGGTGCAGCCACAGGGAGTAGTGGTAGATAGCGTTGTAATAAGCAATATATCAACTGCTCAGTCAACTCTTGATTACACGGTTGATCTGGCAAATAATACCTTCCCGGGCAAAGTTCAGATGTCAATTGTACCGTTTGCTACACCGGGCAGTGACAAATTGCTCCAGGAAAAAAACAGTAGAGAAGAAACTCTGTTTGGCCAATCGATTAAGGGAAGCGGCGGCCCTGATTCTGCTGGTTACAAATGGATTGACAGCGATGACCCGAATGGCCCTCAATATGTGTGGAATGACATTAGCACAACCGGAACAGAATTAACTACATGGGTAGCTACCGGTACATTCAATGCTAAAGATGAAGGTTATTCAGGTCCTATTACCTTAGGATTCCCATTTAAATTCTATAAACAGGATAAAACGCAGGTATACGTTGGTAGTAACGGTTTGATATTATTTAACCAGCCAACGGCCAATTATGTAACCAATGCAACAATTCCCACGGCTGCAGTACCAAACGATTATATAGCTCCATTCTGGGACGATCTTGATGGTTCAAGCTCGGGGCATGTTTATTATAAACAGGATGCCGATAAGCTTACAATTCAGTATCAGGATTGGCCGAAATGGTTATCTACCGGTTCAGCGATGACTTTCCAGATCGTTCTGTATTCAAGCGGAAAGATCATGTTCTATTATAAGAGTTTAACCGGCGCAACGAATAGTTGTACCGTCGGTATCGAAAACTCTACCGGTACAACAGGTTTGCAAATTGCATATAATGCAACGTACCTGAAAAATAGTTTCGCGGTTAAAATGTCTTCTGAGCCCGATTGGTTATCTGCACAAAACCTTAGCGGTACCTTGTACCAGAATAATAAGGCAAGTGTAAAATTAACATTCCGTGCTGAAGATTTCCCTGTTGGAAATTATTCTATGGATTTGCGTGTACACAGTAACGATCCGAACAATCCGTTAAAAGTTGTACCAATAAAAATGAATCTTTCTACTGTTCAGTTGCCGGTTACCGTTCTCTCGCCAAATGGCGGTGAAAGCTGGGTTGTTGGCACCCATCATCCTATTACATGGGCTGTTAATGGTGTTACCAATGTACATATTAAATACAGTGTAAATAACGGCACTGACTGGTTACCGGTAGCTTCGAATGTACAAGCTTCTTTAGGTACCTATGATTGGGTAGTTCCCAATACGCTTTCACAACAGTGTAAGGTAAAGATTATTAACGCGGCTGATTCTACAGTATCTGATGTGAGCGATGGAGCTTTTACCATTAGCTTCGGGCAGAACTATTGGGCTGCCGGGTTAAATGTAAAAGATAATGGACAATTAAATAAGAATTTAACCCTGGGTATGGCAGCAATTGCAACAAATGGTATCGATCCGGTATTAGGAGAAGAAACCATTCCTCCGGCACCACCGGCAGGCAATTTTGATGCACGGTTTGAATTACCGGTTACCCCGGTTGAGTTTTCATTGAAAGATTTTCGTCCGGATACGGCGCAGGCAGTTACCTGGAACATTAACTTCCAGCCGGGAGCACAAGGCTATCCGATGACATTCACCTGGGACCCGGCATCATTACCAGCCGGAAATTTCATGTTGAAAGACAGAGTTACCGGTCAGTTGGTAAGTGTTGATATGAAAGCGCAGGGATCCTATACATTAACGAATAATACGGTAACAGGACTAAAGATAGAGATGTCGAAACAACTTACCGCATCTTTCCCCGTTACCTCAAATTGGAATATGGTTTCTGTTCCGTTGGCAGCATCAAACATGGCAGCAAACTCTATTTTTGCCGGTGCCAATTCCGAAGTATTCGGCTATGTTAACGGCTATGTTACACAGGCTACTTTAAGTAATGGTAAAGGCTACTGGGTGCGTTATGCGAACCCTGCTACGATAACAGTAAACGGTAACCCTGTAGCTACGAATAAAATACCTGTTGTAGCCGGTTGGAACATGGTTGGTGTCTACAATTATAAGGTGCCCGTTTCTGTTATAACCTCGGTACCGGGTGGTATCCTTAATAGTTATTTCTTCTCGTTTGCCAATGGATATAACCAGGCTGATACCCTGAAGCCGGGTATGGGATGTTGGGTGCGTGCAACACAGGCAGGCGATATAATATTAACTGCCCCGGTTGAAAAACAAGTTGCTTCGCAACCGGTTATTCAGAAAGACAATGGCAAGATTATAATCACTGATGCAGCAGGTAATAGCTCTGTATTGTATTCAGTCAGTACCGCATCATTTAATAATGACCTTCCACCGGTACCTCCAACAGGTATATTCGATGCCCGATTTGGTACCAACAGGAATGCAGAAAATCTGGAAAAATCTGCTCAGATAGTTTCTATACAGTCGGCATTATACCCGGTTACCATAACTGCAAAAGGTATGGACTTACAGGTTAATGACGCTGCTACGAATGGCAGAATGGTTAACCATATAGTGAAGAATGGTGAACAATATATTATTGCCGATAAAAATGTTACTGCATTATCGGTAAATAGTATCACTAAACCGTTAACATTCGAATTGCAACAGAACTATCCAAACCCGTTCAATCCGACGACCAACATTAATTTTGGCTTACCGCAAAAAGCACATGTTACCCTGACAATATACAATCAGTTAGGTCAGCAGGTAGCAAAATTAGTGAATGAAGAAAGAGAAGCAGGCTACTATTCGGTAACCTGGAACGCGACAGGATTTAGTTCAGGTGTTTATATTTATGAATTACGTACAAATGGTTTTATTTCTACCAAGAAACTGGTATTGATGAAATAGTATTTGTCAGAATATAATGCATGGAGGCGGGTATGTTCCCCGCCTCTTGCATTTTACATACATGGGTTTGGGAGTATCAGCTTTGCAAAATCCGGTCAAAGCCGGTAAAGGGGTGTAATTCAAGTATAGTAAAATCTATATATTTACCCTTAACCAAAGGCAGCTGTTGTATAACACCGTAGGCCTGTGCCGCGTTGAAGCATTCCAGAATTAAAATTGCCTGCCGATGCTCGGTAAAATAGATCTCTCGTAAAACCCCCTCCCTCATCAGTGAATAAACTTTTCGAGCTTCTTCTGCCAGTACCGGAGTCAAAGACGTCCAGTCCGGAGAACCGATCTCTCGTTCGATAGCCAGAATTTTCATATTTATGCCCGTAATTTAAGTAGCCGGAAAATTAGGGGCTTTTCATGAAATCTCAAACCAAATAAACGCAGCAATTGAGGTGTAACTAATGACGAAATGAGCGTGAGAATAAGTAAAAAGCATGAAAAACAGGAGCCAGGACGTGACGGCGGTCACGAATTTAGCTTGTCGATAGAAAGGATACTCGAGCAATTTGTTGGAAAACAGGCGAAAAACGCAGGGGCTGATTTTTAGATTAAAAAAAAAGTGCCGGAAATTTGACATTTGACGGTTTTAAATCTATTTTTAAAGGCTTTATTTAGGAAAATTATGTATTTGGAGGATTGATCCGTGAAACAAGAAAAAGTAACTCGCTTTTTCCGGACCGAAGACATCGATAAGAAATGGTACGTTATTGATGCTGAAGGACAGGTACTCGGCAGGCTTGCCACAAAGGCAGCCCGTATCATTCGTGGTAAAGAAAAACCAACCTTTACACCGAATACCGATACCGGAGATTACGTTATTATTATTAATGCTGACAAGGTTAAAGTAACCGGAAAACGTGAAGGCATGAAAGAATATTTCCATTATTCAGGATATCCGGGTGGATTAAAAATTCGCTCGTTTAAAGAATTAATTGCAAAGAAGCCTGAATATGTAATAGAACATGCAGTACATGGAATGTTACCAAAAAACCGTTTAGGCGCGCGCTTATTCAAGAAGCTTAAAGTGTACAAGGGAACTGAACACCCACACGAAGCTCAGCAGCCAGAAGTAATTAGTTTATAATGGAGAAATAATGACAGAAACAATTTATTTAGGAAGACGAAAAACTTCGGTAGCTCGCGTAATTGTTCGCAGTGGCTCTGGTGTCGTTACAGTTAACGGCCGCCCGCTTGAACAATTTTTCAACCAGCAGGTTAACCGTGATGATGTAAACTTTCCGTTTGCAACAACCCAAACTTTAGGCCAGTACGATGTACGCGCTAATGTTATGGGCGGCGGTACAACAGGTCAGGCTCAGGCTATTCGCTTGGCTATTTCGAAGGCATTGGTTGACGTGAATCCCGAATACCGTACTATGTTGAAACCTGTTGGACTCTTAACCAGAGATCCCCGTATGGTTGAACGTAAAAAATACGGTCGTCCAAAAGCTCGTAAGAGATTCCAGTTCTCGAAGAGATAATTTTTATACAATTTTTTTAAAACCATACTTCCTGATCTGCCTCCTGTGTCCTGTAAATAAATGGATGAAGGGCCGAGTTGAAGGAAGTAAATGTGAAACAGGAGTAATTTTATGTCTAAAATCGACGTTACACAGCTCGTTGAGGCAGGTGCTCACTTTGGCCACCTGACCCGCCGTTGGAATCCTAAAATGAAGCCCTATATCTTCATGGAGAAGAACGGGATTCATATCATCGACTTGAAAAAAACCATTAAGCACATTAATGACTGCGCTGATGCAATCAGCCGCATTGTTTCTGAAGGTAACAAAGTATTATTTGTCGGCACCAAGAAACAGGCACAGAATATTATTGAAACCGAAGCTAAACGTTGCGATGCTCATTGGGTATCTGCACGCTGGTTAGGTGGAATGCTTACCAACTTTACTACCATTCGTAAGAGCATTAAAAGAATGCATTCGATTGAAAAAGCAGAAGTTGATGGTACATTTGAACAAATTACCAAAAAAGAACGCCTTATGTTAAGCCGTGAAAAGGATAAATTGAAAAAAATCCTTGAAGGTATTGAAAACATGGGTCGTTTACCGGGTGCTTTATTCGTCGTTGATATTAAAAAAGAAGCTATTGCCGTTCAGGAAGCAAAACGCTTAAATATCCCCGTTTTCGCTATTGTAGATACTAATTGCGATCCGGATCAGATCGACCACGTAATTCCGGCAAATGACGATGCTGTAAAAACAATTGAACTGATTACTAAAGTACTGGCAGATGCAGTAATTGAAGGCTCACAGAAAGCCAAAGAATTCCGCGCTGAACAGGCTGCTGAATCAGAAAGAATCGCTAAAGAAACTGAAACCGAAACTCCTAAAGAGTAATCCGGTTGTGTTTGTAGAGAATTGAATTAAAGGAAATAACATGGCTGTAAATATTACTGCTGCACAGGTGAATGAGCTTCGGCAAAAAAGCGGTGCAGGTATGATGGATTGCAAAAATGCATTGAAAGAAACCGATGGCGATATGGAGAAAGCTTTTGACATTCTCCGTAAGAAAGGTGCTGCTGTTGCTGCAAAGCGCGCAGATCGTACCGCCAGCGAAGGTGTTGTTTATATTAAAACCAATGAAGATAAATCTGTTGCAACAATTATTGAAGTTAACTGCGAAACCGATTTCGTAGGTAAATCAGATGACTTCCTTGCGTATGCTAATGCATTACTCGAAAAAGCATATGCTTCAAAAGCTAACTCTGTTGAAGAATTAGTTGCCGCAAATCCCGATATCGCTGAAATGAGCAATGAAATTATCGGTAAAGTTGGTGAAAAAATTGAAGTTAGCCGTGTTGGTACCGTTTCTGTTGAAGGCGGCCTGATCTGCGATTATATTCATCCCGGCAATAAAATTGGCGCCGTTGTTGTTTATAAAAACGTTCCGGCTGAAGTTAAGGCTGAATTCGCTAAACTTGGTCGCGATATAGCGATTCAGGTTGCTGCTATGAAGCCGTATGCTGTAAGCAGAGACAACATGGATAAAACAGTTATTGAAAAAGAAATCGAAATCTATAAAGATCAGGCTCGTAATGAAGGTAAACCTGAACAGATTCTTGAAAAGATTGCTATTGGCCGTCTTGACAAATTCTATCAGGAAGCCTGCTTGTTAGAGCAGACATTCTTTAAAGATCAAACTAACCCGCGCCAAATCGCGACTTTAGTTAACGATTTCAATAAGCAGAATTCCTCACAAATTGTTTTGGATTCGTTCCTGCTCTATTTGTTGGGTAGTTCTAAATAAATAATTGAATAACAAAAAGGTCTTAAGCAATTAAGACCTTTTTTTTTATAAAAGGTATGTATGAGTAATGGTAAGTATAAACGAGTACTGCTGAAATTAAGCGGTGAATCGTTAATGGGTGAAAAAGGATTTGGAATTGACGCGAATACTTTACGGTATTTTGCTGAAGAAGTAAAAATTGCGCATGGTAATGGCTTTCAGGTGGGTATTGTTATTGGCGGCGGTAATATTTTCCGCGGCCTTTCCGCTGCAGATCAGGGAATTGATCGCGTTGCCGGCGACCACATGGGAATGCTCGCGACTATGATTAACTCGCTCGCTTTACAGAATGCAATTGAACAGAAGGGAACTTATACACGATTAATGAGTGCCATTCATATGCAGGAAGTTGCCGAGCCGTATATACGCCGCCGGGCCGTGCGTCATCTCGAAAAGGGACGCGTGGTTATTTTTGGCGCCGGTACGGGACATCCGTATTTTAGCACCGATACTGCTGCTGCATTGCGCGCTGTTGAAATTCAGGCAGATGCTATATTGAAAGGTACCCGTGTAGATGGCGTGTATGATTCTGACCCGGAAAAAAATCCCGATGCTATTAAATACGAATCTGTTACTTATAGCGAGGTATTAAATAAAAATTTACGGGTTATGGATTTAACCGCGGTAAGTCTTTGTAAAGAAAACTCGCTGCCCATGATTGTATTTGATATGAATAAACCAGGCAATCTTCTTAAAGTTTTACTGGGAGAAGATATAGGTACAAAGATCCAAAATTAGTATCTTTGCGTATGTTAAATTCGAGGTGATTATGGAGAAAATATTTAAAGAAACTAAAGCCAAAATGGATAAAACGCTCGAGGCACTGCGGGCTGAATTATCAAAAGTTCGTACCGGAAAAGCTACAACTGCATTATTGGATATGGTGAAGGTTGACTACTACGGGTCCCCTATGCCTCTGAAACAGGTAGCAAACGTTACGGTACTCGATGCACATACTCTTTCGGTTACCCCATGGGATAAATCAATGATCCAGCCAATTGATAAAGCAATTCTTACGGCCGATCTTGGTTTGAACCCCGTTAGCGATGGTACGAATCTTAAAGTGCCAATTCCTCCGTTAACAGAAGAACGTCGCCGTGACTTCGTAAAATTAGTGAAAAAATTTGGCGAAGATGCAAAAGTAGCCGTTCGTAATGTTCGCCGTGAGGCAAATGAGCATCTGAAAAAAACTCAAAAAGATCAAAAACTTTCTGAGGACTTGTTAAAAGAATATGAAACCAAAGTTCAGAAATTAACCGATGAACATATTGTTATTGTCGATGACATTCTGAAACACAAAGAAAAAGAAATTATGGAAGTGTAACCAGGGATAACCCTGTTTTCTTCCAATGGTGTTTGTAAGCGTTCCGGTACATGGAACGCTTTTTTTATTTATATTAGTACTGAATTTGATTTTGCTTTGCACAGGCTGAGTCTAAAAAAAAGCAATTACATGCTGCCCGGTGCAGGGCCGTATTTTGCAGTGAAATTTATAAGGATGAGAATGGATAAATCGAGTAAAATTTATTTAGCCGGACATTTGGGAATGGTGGGTTCGGCAATTCACAGAGAACTGAAAAAAGTAGGCTATACCAATGTTATTGGCCGTGGTATCGATGAATTGGATTTGATGCGCCAGGCAGATGTAGAAGCCTTTATTGCTCAGGAAAAACCCTCAGCGATGATTATTGCCGCGGCTAAAGTTGGCGGTATCCTCGCGAATAATACCTATCGGGCACAATTCCTTTATGAAAACCTGATGATCCAGAATAATTTGATTCATGCAGCGTACTTAAACGGCGTAGAAAAGTTAATCTTTCTCGGCAGTTCATGTATATATCCTAAACTTGCTCCACAGCCATTGAAAGAAGAATATTTGCTGAGCGATTATTTGGAATACACCAATGAACCCTACGCGATAGCAAAAATTGCCGGCATAAAAATGTGTGAAAGTTATTACAAGCAATACGGATGTAATTATTTTTCTGTAATGCCGACAAATCTGTACGGCCCGTACGATAATTTCAACCTGGAAACTTCGCATGTAATGCCTGCCCTGATTCGTAAATTTCACGAGGCAAAGGTGAACGGCGCTGCAGAAGTTGTTATGTGGGGCACCGGCTCACCATTCAGGGAATTTCTTTATGTTGAAGATCTGGCAAACGCGGTAGTTTACCTGATGGATAAAATAAATGCTAAAGATGTGTACGATTTGGGTATCTCGCAGATAAATATTGGCACCGGCGAAGATATTACTATCGGCGATCTTGCAAAACTTATAAAAAATATTGTTGGCTTTGAAGGCCGGATTGTACATGATACAAGCAAACCTGACGGGACTCCAAAAAAACTCCTCGATGTATCACGTTTGCGCTCTCTTGGGTGGACATACCAAACATCCCTTGAAGAGGGTGTACGCAAAGCGTATGAATGGTTCTTAAACAATGTGGACAAACGTCAGTAATAATTGCCCACGGTTTGATATAGTTTAAGGAGTATGGTTGTCCATACTCCTTTTTTATTTAATGGTAACTGTTAACTGCCCGTTAGCAAATTGCGTTGGATAAGTGGTTAATCCTGAAGAAGCAGGGCCTTGCAACACAGTGCCATCGGGATGAAATTGTGAGCCGTGGCAAGGACATACATAGGCTGCCCCGCTAATGGTATATTCAGTTATAACGCAGCCCGCGTGAGTGCAAATAGCGCTTACTGCCAGAAAAGAAGTATCAGAAATCCTCTTAACTAAAATTCGTGAAGATCCATTCTGAATCAGAGCAACGGAGTTCACTGCCGCCAGCGGAGAAGTTGCACCAATCGCTAAGGTAATTGTATTTGTTCCCGCGGTGCCTTGTATAACAGGCAGTGAAGCTACACCACCCTGCGAGTTGACGGGATTCGACGTATTTGAGCAGGCGTTAATGAAGAAACTTGAAGAGGAGGTTAAGGCTATTAACACGGCTCCGCCTGAGATACGGGAAATAAATTGCTTTCTGTTCATATTCTGCCTTACGATAAATGAAATTTGCTGTTTACTATTTCTTTCAGCTAAAAAGATGTTCTATGAACCCGGGATCATTTAGATAATAACGCTCAGGTTCGTGCGTTTGTGAAAGATAAAATAGATTGAAAGCAGACCAGCTGAATGCCGGCGTTTTTTGGGAAGGTATAACGCGATCGAAAAAGGGAATTCCGGTTCATTGTCAGTCTCCTTTTCATATGAAAACACAATATCACCTTGTATCAGTGTAAGGGTATAACAGGGGAGATGAGGGAATGGTTCACAATTGATAGAAAGTATAACCGGAAAGAAAGCCCGCGGCCCCGGTAAAGGCCGCGGAAAAATCTTGCTTATTGCCTGGCAAGCAGTTCCTGCCAGTAGTGGTTTTTCTTAAGAAAACTCTTTTCCACGTTACTTTCCATAGCCTGGTAGAGTTTATATGGCATGGTGAATGACAGTGTTTCACGATCGACGTGCCTGCGGGTAGTAATATCAAAAAAGCCAATTACTGCCTTACTTTGTTCGGTTTCATCCTGCTGATAACCAAACAGGATTGATTGACACGCCGCGCAAAAAGGAGCGATAACGTTATCATATCTGCCGGTGCTATAATTGGCCAGCACGGTTAATGCAGAAAGTTGATCGGGGTTCACGAAGAATACTATCTGTGTTATTTGTTCATTACCTTCAAGCAAATCCAATGGCGAAAATACTACGTATTGCGCCGGAACTTCACGCATGGGCATAGAATCAACCCAATGCCGTGCGAGTTCGGGCGTCTCGAAATAATACTCACCCTCACGGGCTGCAATGGTGCGCCCCTCTTCGTTTACGTATTCACCAAAACCGGTAGAAAGCAATTTATGAATTGGCCAGGTTTTGTATTGGTCGCCAAAACCAAGCGCGGTACCACCGCCCGGGCAGCCAAAGGTCTCACGGTCGAACGCGGCTACCTTTCCTTTTAGCGAGGCTAACATCATGTTAGCTACGCAACCCCACGAATTTTTTTTAAACTGTACACAGTTTTCAGGTTTTTCATCGCTTAACAATACGGCGATTGGAGATTTTTGCAGTTTTATCGCTTCGGCAATTGCACTTTTCATGTAGTCGATCCTATTTCATGTTTCTAATTCGTATTTCTGTTCCTTTAACTCCTTTAAGTAAAAACGTTAGGTTTTCCAATTTCGTTTCTCCAAAGTGGTACGGATAAAAAATAGCTGGTTTTATTATTCTAATGGCTTCAACAGCCTGTTCGGGTGTCATGGTATATGGTTGGTTAACCGGCAGAAAGGCAATATCAATATTCTTTAACTCTTTCATTTCAGGAACCGGCTCGGTATCTCCCGCTATATAAATGATTCTATCCCCAAAGGTTACTATATAACCGTTATCCCTGCCTTTCGGGTGGAATTTATCTCGTCCGGGAGTGGTATTATAAGCGGGAACGGCTTTAATTTTTATTTCATCAAATGAAGTCGTATCGCCGTTACTTAATGCTATGCCTTTTTGTAAAATGCCAACGCATTGTTTATTTGTAATAATTGTAGTTGTTTCCTTTGCAATTTTATTCAGCGCGGCGGTATCGAGGTGGTCAAAATGTTCATGGGTAATAAGCACCAGATCGGCCTTCGGCAGCAAACTATAATCGGTTAGTTTGGAAAACGGGTCAACGTGAATAACTTTGCCTTTAAACTCCAGCATCAGGCTGCCATGACCGATAAAGGTAATGGTTACATTGCCAGATTTCGTTTTAATGACATCAGATTCAAAAGGCTTAGCGGCAACGGATATTAAGAAGCCGAAGCTTAATGTGTAAAGTATTACAAAACGCACAAGAACCTCTGAAATTATTTTATTGATAAATGAAATATACAACTTCCCGGAGAACGGTTAAATGCTGAAATAAAGCTTTAATTTGGGAAGCAAATTTTGTGCTGGGATAACTATTAATCTACCGAGGTTAAGGAAATGAAAGGGGAGGAACCGCACCAGGTAGCACAATGCTATGCACAGGGAGCCGGGTAGGTGCTGGAGAAGTTCGGTAAGTTACTATATGACCCGGATTGCAATCTGAAAATACTATGCACGAAGATGTATGGATGCTGTAACGCTGCGGGTAGCATAGAAAATGTCTGAAATAAGAAAGGGAATGTATAAGGTATTTTACATGCTGTTTTATTTATTAAAAGTACTATATTGCATAGCAAGCCGAATATATCGTTCATCCTTGTTTAAAAAATGAAAGCCATAAAAGTTCCCGTTCGTTCCTTTTATGGCTTCCTATAACTTTTTTTTATTTTTTTCCTCTGCCGCCCGGGCAATAAGAAAATTCAATCAACTTTATTTTACTCTGCGGTAAAGATAAAGTTTGTCGTCGCTATAGTTATATATCATCTCATTCTCATTAATAAAAATGCCAAATGGATACTCAAGGTATGTATCATAGGAACGTACTGTTTCAGACAATACACAAACATTCGCGTTGCCGGGAGCAATATCCTCCATATTTAGCTGGAAGTGATAAAGTAGACTATCTGCGTCATATGATTTAACCGACCACTTTACTACCCTTGTTACGGTGTCACGCACTACATTAGTGTTTTTTGCGATTATGATGTCATATTTTTTCCATTGATCCTCATCTTGCCTGGTATGAAGAGCCTTCACAAAACGGTATGTCCCGAAAAGGCTGCTAAGATTGCAGGGCGTGGTTTTACGATGCCCTGATGCAGGTACCGGCTTCTTTTCTTCACTGCCATCTCTTCTGTAGATAAAATACGCGTCCTCTGTTTCGATAAATAACTTATCATTATCTGAACCCATAAAGATACTTAAGTGGGTTTTATAAATATTATTTTTTACCCAAACATCTTTCGGTTCAATCAACCAAACTTTCTCAGGGTTGGGAGATAAACGCCTGGCTTGCAGACGAAACATTAAATCCAAATCCTCTTTACCGAAGCAATACGTATTCCAGGATTTTACCCTGCCAATTGCATTCCCTAATTGAATCTGGTTCTGTGCAATAATTAACTTCAGATACTTTGCCCCTTTGGGTGGTTTCTCCTTAAACAAGCTTCCTTCATAATGCCAGCTGCCAAAACAACGCTCCAGCGAGGCCCGGGAGGTGTCTTTGAACTCCTCGTAATCATCGATCTCCTGTGCAAAAGATGTAATGCAAAGAAGGGCTAAATATATAAGTGAAATTATTTTAGTCATAAATAATCATTTTCTTCTTTTATAAAAGTCTGCTTATGTGTGATAAAATTTTTCCATTCAAATCTAATAGATAGATTTTCAACCAACTTTATTTAACTTTTCGGTAAAGATAAAGTTGGTTGTTGCTAAAGCGATATATAATCTCATTCTCATTAATACTAACGAACTCACAATAGGTATGCGTGATATCCTCTGAAGCTTTTTCTTGCCAACACAATGCACAAACATTGGCTTTGTTTGGAGCAATTTTTTCTATGTCGAGATGAAATTCATAATATAGATTATATGCATCAAGTGAGTGAACTACCCACTTATATACATCTTCAGTGTCCCTGCAAATCAATTTATCCTTTGTGATTATGAGGTCATATTTTCCCCATTGACCGTCATCTTGCCCGGTAGAAAGCCCTTTCACAAAACGGTAAGTCCCGAAAAGGTTGTTAAGATTGCAGGGTGTGATTTCAAGTTGTTCCGATGCAGGTGTCGGTAACATTTCTTTACTACCATCTCTACGGTAGATAAAAAATTCGTCACATACATTGACAAACAGCTTGTCATTATCCAAACCCATATAAATAGTAAAACCGTTTTTATAAATATTATCTTTTACCCAATGATCTTCCGGTTCAATAACCCAAACTTTCCATGGTTTGGGTGAGAATAGCTGAGCTTGCAGGCGATAATAGGAATATAAATCATGCTTATCGAAGCAATGAACATCCCACGATTTTACCCGGTTGATTGCATCCCCTAGCTGAATCTGGTTCTGTGCAATAATTAACTTCAGATTCTTGGTGCCTTTGGGCGGTTTGGCATTAAACACACTGCCCTCGTAATGCCAACTGCCAAAACAACGTTCCAGCGATGCGCGGGAGGTGTCTCTCGTTTGCGTATAGGGATCGGCAGATTGCGCGAGAGCAGCGAAACTAAAAACAAAAATGTACAGAAGCGAAATTATTTTAGTCATAAAATATTATTGCTTTATAATGTTAAAGAGGATTTCCTGATGCGGACCAACTAAATTACTATGAGCCGTTTAAATATACAAAATCTTAAATAGAGTAACTATCAATGATTCCACAGTTGCCGGTCTAAGCTTCGGTACTGGATAGCCTCGCTGATATGGTGGGCCTGAATTGCCTCGGCGTTTTCCATATCTGCAATTGTACGGGCAACTTTCAGAATCCTGTCATAGGCGCGGGCAGAAAGACCGGATTAAATTATGTAGAGCGACAAAAGTGGCTCCAAAAGTCATATCCTGCTCAATTTGTTATCTTTAACGAACCCACAAACAGAAACGTCCAGTATTGAACTAATTTCAGAAAGATTTTGCTAATCTAATCGGCTTCAAAATGAAGCGCCCATAATTTCGAAAATAACCGCTCAATCCCAAATCAATAAGATTAAAAGATCATTAAATTCTTAAGAAGTAATCCTTCACAGAAAAATACAGCAATTCCAGGGATATGGTCGAAAATTATTGAGCTCAAGATTTACCTGAAATTATCTATAACGCATGAATAGAATTTTCGCCAAACCATTTTTTGAGAGTCTGCATTGCACTTTTGGATATTTCTTGAGTGAATAAAATCGCCAATTTACTTTTAGGTCGTGAACAGGCAACATAGAACAAATTTCTATTCCTTTCGTAGTTTTTTTCTTCCCCTGCAGGAATTCCAGTCTGCTCCCACTCTAGCATTTGATTAAAATTGTATAGGCTCCAGCCCCGCCCAATTACTATGAATACATTTTCAAATTCCGCCCCCTTAACTCCATGATTTGTTGCAAATAGAGTTTGGTCTTCTACAAATTTAGTGAGCGTAGTTACTTCTTTATATGATACACGCTTTAAATTCTGTAGACGCTCCATAAACCTCTTGTCGTCCTCTGATCTTTCATTCTCAGCAACTGTTTCTATATCTACTATTTTTCTTTCCTTGCTCTCTATTTTATCAGATAATCGCGGACGTTGCGTTTCTTTGAGATGATCTATAACATCACCAATGCTACCTGAATTCCGAATTTTTATAAGTTTATCAAAATCGTTCTTCCATTTTACCTTATCTTTCAAAGTACGGATATTTGGCGTTCTTTGTCCAAGTACTTTAAACATTTCCCCATATTTGCGACTCTGATAGGCATTGCAAATGGGCTCTAAATAGTCAACAAAATATTCAATGTAGTCATCTTCTTTTTTTATAAAGGAGTCATTATGACTAAAAACATTTGCCAAATTCTTATAACCTTGTTCGTCAGCCAAAAGATTATGAGTTAACATTAATATTTTTGTCTCTTGGGGGTTAAAATCCCATCCGCGACCCATGAGATATTCTTTTGCCCTGATTCTGTATGCCCTGGCATTTTCTACCGGAAGATCGCCATCCCATTGGGCTTCATTCCGCCGCGTTCCCACCCACATATTTGTATGCAGTATATCTATCATTCCTTGCGACTGTTCATCTTTAATCTTCTGTGGCAATTCTGGACGCATCATATTTAGGCATTCTACAATTAACTTATCGGAGCGAAAGTTCGCTTCCTTTTTTATTTCTGTCAGTTTATCCCATTCTATCTTTCCACACGCCTCTTGGCCATATATTTTCTGCCAATGATCACCAAAAAAGCCTATGAGGGGACCCGTTTCGGGATCAATAAAATGAGTCTTCAATGAATTCGCAAAGCTTTTATTCGTATCTTGATATTCATCTATAAATATTACAGGGTATCGGCTAGCGAGTATTGTTCTGAATTTTTGTTCCTTCATCAGGCGCACCGTTAGGTCAATTACATCATCATGATGAAGGAATATACCCTCTTCCTCTACTTTTGGATAGCCCAGATCATAGATCACTTTCCTTGTTCCAACACCACCTGCTTCCTCTATTCTTTGCTTCCATTTATCAAGCTTCGGTATAATTGTTCTCATGCTAGGTTGGAAGTCCACTATCAATGACCAACAAAAAGAATGAATTGTTTCAGAAAGAATTGCCGGGTGACTATCTGTTCGAGTTCTTATTTCATTTTTTGCAACATTTGTGAATGTAATACATGCAACCCGTTGGTCTTTGCGCAGTAAATAGCGACTGTTTTTTGCAATAATATATCTTAGGGCTTTTATTAAGGAGTAAGTCTTCCCTGCACCTGCACCTGCTTCAAGTAAAAAATTTTTTTTCTGATCAATGGCTTGGTACAAGGCCTCTAGTGATTCCTTTGCTGCCAATTCTGCGGGATTCATATCAGCTATTTCAGGCATTCTGAACCCCACTCATGGTATTCTCTATTTCGTTTGAATTAGTTGACACGCGATTATTGTTAATTGAAAGCCACACAAGACCTTCCTTAATATACAGGGGAACATTCCAGTCTGTTGTATCGATAGCATGTTTAAGTGCAAAATCGGTTTTTATAACATCACCCGCCTTTTCCCACGCCTGCTTTCCTTTTTCTTCCTCATCGCCGGTTAATTGGAACAATGTCGGATTTGCCAACATAAATGAATCCTCAAAGCTTCTCCCACATGCGGCTTCCGCTTGCTCTGGTATTTGATATGCAATCCTTCTATAACCGCATATTTTATCAGATTCAGTGGCAGCCATTATTTCTTGCAGGCTAATTGGTTTAGGACCGTCATACCATTTTTTTATACACTCATTACTCGTATTAGTCCCTTCTGATACTTTACATGCGCTGTAACGTTTACTCCCATTTTTTGTTTGTTCCTTAGTAGAATCCAAATCAGTAATAATGAGTGTTTTTAATTCGAGAAAATCCAGGAATTTATAGAAGTGATGTGCATATGCTCCTCCCACTTCAACAACCGAAAGATACTGTCTCGCCAGTTTTGTTTCATCTGATAGTGTTTCATCAACTTTCTCTATGATTTTTGGCATTAAGATTCTTTCCGTCGGTCCTTCAATTAAGATGGCCTTATCTGCAAAGAATAGATCACACTTGGTTAATGTTAAATATTTATGAAGAAATTCTTTGTCTTCATAAATATCTTTCCCGTTAAATCCGTCACTTAGATCTTTTATTATTGTATTAGAGACCTCTGTGCTTGCACGAAGAAAATATCGTATCGTATCGAATGATGCTTTATTCGCCATGTGAGTTGAATGTGTTGTTACAACGAATTGGACTGGCCATGTAATTCCACCATTAAGACGTGTTGAGAATTCGCTGGCAATATTGCTTAGTTGATGAATAAACACTTCTTGCATTTGTGGATGAAGATGGGCTTCAGGTTCTTCAATAAATATAACGTGTATCCCCGGAGCAGTTTGTCTTGTCTGGTATGACTTAAAAAACTCATACAGACTAAAAAGAATGTATATTAAATTCCTTGAACCCAGGCCATTGTATGTTTCAGGTAGACTATTGCTGTTTATTCCCTTATATCTAATTTTTGTGTGAGTATCAAGTAGTCTTTGTGTGTCCAACGTTGTTACTGTTTGTAATTGGGGATCTGCAAGTCCAGGATATCCGAACATACTTAGAACCGGGAGTATCTGTGTTAATTGCTCATTAAAACTTGTATCTACCTTGTCCTGCATTTCTGCAACTATTTGATTGAGTTTTCGACTATTTTCTTTATCGCCTTCGCTTGCATTGTCTTGTTGTGTGACCGAAAACAGGGCTCCTAATATTTTCCCCAGAACATCTTTTTCTTTATGTGTTGTATCGTCTAATCCTCGCTGTGCATTAATAAACCCTGCTTGGAAAAGCATTCTAAACTTTGATAATTCTACTGACTTAAAATTATTTTGGTCAGTGGGGTCAATCGTAAGCAATTCTGCCGTGTAATAATGTGTTATACGTTCATTTATTATCCTAAAAAAGGTACTTTTCTGTTTATCACTTTCTGAAGTCTTCGAGAATTCGAGACCTTGAAACAATCCTTCAATAGCACCGTCCTTAAGACGATATTTCATAACTGCTATTACTTGTTTTATCGATGGATCCAAATCTATTATAAACTCACTCAAGACCCCTAAATCTTCATCCTCCGTGCTGTCGTCATACGAAAGAATTAGCTGGATTTCAATCGTAGGCAATTTATTTCTAATTTCTTGCTCTTCATGATTTTCCCGTAATAATCGAAACGCTTCCCATAGATCATTGTGCACTGTACTATTAAAGTCGTCTAATGTGAATTTCGGTGCTGTATCTGCAACAATCCTCCTAAATAGTTCTGTAAGCGATGTTTTTCCAGAATTATTGCGTCCCACAATTACTGTGGTTTTTTTATCAAGCGTAATCGATATTTCTTGCAACAAACGAAAATTTTTTACTGTAATTTTTTCAATTCTCATTGGTTTACCTTTACTATTGTAATATAATTTTATGCTTTATCCGCTTTAGAGGCTATAGTTCGTCCACACCCTCACTTTTGGTTTTTTTCCTAATGATTTTATCTATGTGATACCCCTTTGTCATTTTTCTTAGATTTTGTAACATGTATCTATTTAGGTTAAGTGTTCATCTATATCTTAATAGATATTTTGCCTTCATCATGTATAACGCTCAACCATGATCCGATGACCTATTGATTTGTTTAGCCTCGCTCCTCATTAATTTCGAGACCAGTTGTTTCTTGTTGCAGCTTCAAAATCATCATTCACACTGTAGCTTTTACTTTTAGCAATCTTAACTATCAATGATTCCACAGTTGCCGGTCTAAGCTTCGGTATTGGATAGCCTCGCTGATATGGTGGGCCTGAATTGCCTCGGAGTTTTCCATATCGGCTATTGTACGGGCAACTTTCAGAATCCTGTCATAGGCGCGGGCAGAAAGACCGAGTTTGGTCATTGCCATTTTTAGCTGTTCGGCACCCGCTGTATCCAGTTTGCAAAATTTTCTTACTTCCGCCGAACGCATATCGGCGTTTTTATGAATATACGGGTATGCCCGGAATCGCTCGCTCTGAATATCCCTGGCTCTTTGAACCCTCGCGCGTACGGATGCCGAGGACTCTCCATCGGCATTGGACGAAAGTTCTTTATACTTTACCGGCAGCACTTCGATGTGTATATCTATGCGGTCTAACAGAGGACCGGAGATACGCGACATGTACTTCTGGATCATCTGGCTGTTGCAGGTGCACTGCTTAAACGGGTCAGTATAGAAGCCGCATTGGCAGGGATTCATAGCGGCAACAAGCATGAAATTAGCCGGGAACTCGAGTGAAAGTTTCGAGCGGCTGATTGTTACCCTGCCATCTTCCAGGGGCTGCCGCATTACTTCCAGAACATTCTTTTTAAATTCGGGTAATTCATCCAGAAATAACACACCGTTATGCGAAAATGAAACTTCACCGGGGCGGGGGAATGAGCCTCCGCCAATTAATGCCGCATCGGAAATAGTGTGATGCGGGCTGCGGAACGGGCGTTCGGTAACCAAGGCTTTGTTTCTTGGCAGAATTCCGGCCACGGAATGAATTTTTGTCGTTTCGAGTGCTTCATCGAATTCCAATGGCGGCAGTATGGTTGGAATGCGCTTTGCCAACATTGATTTACCGGAACCGGGAGAGCCAATCATAAGGATATTATGTCCGCCGGCCGCCGCTACTTCAAGCGCGCGTTTTACATTTTCCTGTCCCTTTACATCGGATAAGTCAACATAATGCTGGAAATTCTCTCCGAAAATTTCTTCCTGGGGTGTAACTATGGGTTCAAATTCGCGATTTGAGTTGAGAAGATCCACTGCATCCTGCAAGGTTTGCAACCCGAAAACATCCACATCCTGAACCATTGATGCTTCTCTGGCAGAATCCAGGGGAACGATTAAACGCTTCATTTTTTTGTTCCGCATTTCCACTGCTATAGGCAGAACACCGCGAACGGGGCGGAGAGTGCCATCAAGGGCTAGTTCGCCAAGTATTACCGTATCTTCAAGTAAGCTCGATTCGATATCAGCGGCTGCTGCCAGAATTCCAATTGCAATCGGCAGGTCGAAAGCACTTCCTTCTTTTTTTATATCAGCGGGGGCAAGGTTCACAGTTATCTTCCCCTTAGGGAATTGATATCCTGAATTTTTGATGGCAGCCATAACGCGCTCTTTGCTTTCCTTTACGGCGTTATCCGGCAGGCCTACAATAGTAATAGATGAAAGTTGTTTTTCTGAATTCGTTTCAACCTCAACCAGATAGGCATTAATGCCATAGGTGGCGGCAGAATAGATTTTCGAAATCATGAACCCCTGTACTCCTGATTTTCAGTAAATTCTTAAACAGCACTAAATAATTTACACAGATATTTTTAAGCTACAAAATGAGTAACTGAATAAACCGCGAATTTGAATTTTCAGTTATACTATTTTCATTGCCAAAATAGTTATATCATCATCAATAGGTTTATCCGCGGTCCAGATATTTGTTTCTTCAATAACACGGGCTATTAACTGCTCCATCGGCAAATTCACCAGTTCCGGAAGTAGAGCCTGCAGTCTTTGCAGGGAAAACATTTCCCGATCCTTATTAAATAATTCTATGATGCCATCGGAGAATAATAACAGTATATCGCCCGGGAGGACGGGAACAGTTAGTTCGGTGTACGGAAAATTCTTAAATGCACCCAGAGGCATGGATTTCTGTTCGAGTGTATGCACTGTTGCCCCGGCGGAGTGAAAATGCAACACAGGAGGCATACCTGCCGCGGCAAATGAAAGCTGATAGTTCTCGTATCGTACAACCGAAAGCCCCATGTACAACATGTTAATATGCATTCTCTTCAACGCGTTATTCGTTTTGGAAAGTATTTCGGGCAGAGGTTCGCTCCAGGTGAAGGAATTGAGTAATCCTTTCGTAATACAAACCATATTGCCGGCTGCAAGTCCGTGTCCGGTTGCATCGCCAATAACCGCGTGTAAAACACCGGAGGAGTTCATAAAGAAATCGTAATAATCGCCTCCTACTTCACTTGCGGTATTCATATAGCAGGCAATTTGTATCGTTCCGGTTACGGGTATTTCCTTCGGCAATAATGAAAGTTGAAGCCTTCGTGCTGATTCCAGTTCACGGGATTTTCTTTCATTTTCCAATTCTATAATTTTTCTTTCAAGCATCAATTCATGAGCTACCCGTTCTTTTTCCAGAGCCTCAGCAGAAAGTTCTTTAACCGTCTCTAACTGCACTTCAAGATTTTTTGCTGTGGCAGCGAAATTGTAGGAGAGGAATAAGGAAATTGATACCGCAAGTCCCAGCATTCCTATAACATACATCAATGTAAATGAGAAAGGCCATTTTATGATATTGTAATCAATGATAAATTGCAGACCGATGAAAATGACAAGGATAATGAATCCGGTAAGCATAATCCAGCGACCCTTAAACTGAATATTGGCATTCTGTGGTTTAGGGCGTAACATATCGATTATCGAAATGCCAAAATATGCATATATGGCTTTACTGAGGTATGATCCCGGAAGATACATTGACAGAATTGTAAGCGTGATTGCAATAACTGCGTGTAGTATCCACGTGCGTGGTAATTTTGTACTGCTGATCGCATAGGAAGAGAGCACTCCAAAGAACACGCCCGCCGTCATCGAAATCATTAACATTGCCGTATAAAATATAATATCATCGGGTATTTTAGTGAAATTGCGCTGGAAAATTGCGTATGAAATGCCCGCGAAACCCATCAGGCATAAACAATAAAAAAGATTTTGTCGCTGCTGTGGGTAAAATACAAACAGGAATAAATGAACAAAGCTCAGCGTTAGCGGAATGGCAATAAACACGAACTGATATTTTGTGAAATTGATAGTATCTTTCTCAATATACTCCGGGCGGGCAAGAGCATTGCCAAGGAGCAGAGTAAATCCGGGGTCGAAGCCGAGATTAGCGAACTTCTTCCAGTTGGGGGCGCTGTACTTAATGGCGAATACATTATCATACGTCTTATCAGTAATAAAGATCTTCCAGTAGTTATCGTTGTATGCGGAAAATCCTCCCGAATCACCGGGCATTCTACCTGATTTTACTAACAACCGTCCATTGTAGTAAAATTCTGCTGCTCCAAATTGATGCAACTTGAAGCCGAGTGGTTTGTTCCATAACGATGAATCGATGTGAAAATGAAAACGGAACCAGCCGGTTGCGGGTTTGGCGGCGAACTCATCTCCATTTATACTGGAGATTGTAGAACGCCAATTCCTATCATCGAATAGTCGGGCTGCCGCCTGAGCAGTATCTCCGGGAAAATATTTCCATTCCCAATCCAGATAAAAGACCTCATTGTTCCGCGGCATTATTGTGGATGTTAACAACGGTTGCCCGTCATTGGCCGCAAATGCCCAACGTGATATTCGTATGTTCAATGTGGTGTCATGAGTAATTTCTAACGTATCCCTGAATTTGGATAACGGGTTCTCTTGAGAGCAGGCATCTTTCCACCAGTCGCCGCCGGTTACTGCCCATATAAGACTTGTATTGGGTTGAACAATTATTCTTGCCTGCCAGGTAGAGTCGTTAATTTTTACTAAAGGCAATCCGGCAGGTTTCCATTTACCCAATAATTTATGGTTACCTGTTAAATAAAGCTGTTGGGTAAAAAAGCCCGGTGTGGTTGTAATCTGAAATGTTACACTATGAGTTAGTGAGGCATCTGAACGGCATCCGGAAAATAGCAGCAAAGGTATACAAAGGTAGAAGAAAAAAATGCGTTGAGTGCTAAAAAAAACGCTGAGCCTTTGTATCTGCATACATACTCCATTAGTTCAGATCCTTTCTGTTGGTATCGAAAGAACCATTATTAGTTAAGAATTATTCTGTTTCTTTTTGCGTAAAATAATAAGCGATAAATCATCCTTGCGGTCTTCATCTCCACAGAAATAATCAACAGCTTCCACCAGTCGAATCCCCGCGTCAGCCGGTGTGAATTGATGTAACTTTGGCAAAAATGCAGATAACCGGTCCTCGCCAAAGAATTCGCCATTCTCATTCTGCGCTTCAATCAGTCCATCAGTGTAGAAAAAAATCATTTCATCGTCCTGAACAGTCAATTCCTGAGTCATAAATTTCATGGAATTGTGCAGGCCCAACGCGGCACCGCCTTTGGCAAAACGGGTAGTTCCATCTTTTGTAATGATTACCGGGGGGAAATGCCCTGCATTCATAATTGTTAAATTATTTGAATTGCCGTCTAATTGTACATAAATCAAAGAAGCAAACATTTGCGGCATACAGTCTCGGCAAAAGGTTTGGTTAAGGCGGGTCCCTAAAATTTCAAGCGGCTCCTCAAATGAAATAAGAGCCCTCAAAGTAGCCTGTAATTTTACGGCAAGCAAGGCGGCACTAAGGCCTTTACCCGATACATCACCAATTGCAGCGTAATATGTACCCGGTTTAAATTCCATGAAATCTACCAGATCACCGCCTACTTCGTTGGCCGATTTGCTATACAGCCACATATCCCAGCCTTCAATTGAGGGGTTCTGCTCCGGCATTAAGGAAAGCTGTACACCATGTCCTGCTTCAAGTTCGCGTAACGCTAACAGCTTATCCTTCAGCTCCAGCATAAGGATAAATAGCATGCAAAGGAATGAGAAAAAATAGAGATTGCCCGACCCGTTGTCCGAGTCGAAATGGACACAGTATAAAACAAGAGCCAATACAAGAATTAAACGGCGGGTTGGCGTCAGGTTAATTATTAACGCACGAAGCAACCAGTAAGCCTGATGAATCCAACGTGCAGGGCCGTGCATTTTCTCAAGACGGGTTTTCTTTTCGTCAGACAACATGAACTCAGTAAGCTTTCGAAAATCCGTTCGCAAGGTTTTTGTATAATCGGATTTCCGAACATCTTCCATTAAAAGTGTTCGAATTCTGGGCTCATCGTGTGTCTTCATAATACCTAACTAATTATTTACTATAACTTCAGCTAGTCCCTGTGGAAGTTCGTAATCAGGGAAATCTGTTCTTAATTTCTTTATATACAATTTCGCGCGATCAACCTTGTCAAACTCCATTTCATATAACGCCCTGCGTACCAGCATTGAACAGACCATTTTTTTTATGTTCTCAGTGTATGAACTGGAATTCTTCGGGAACCTTAATTTAAATTCCGGCTTTGGGGCTTCGGTATATTGGTTCCCCTGAATGACACGGAAAAAGAATATGTCAGGAACGAGTGTATAGCCCTGCGGCAAGGTGAATTCGCCCCGCTGCATTTCGGCTTCATATAATTCAACCGCCACATAATAAGGATGATTCGGGAAGTTCGTTTCTATCAATCCGGCCATGATTCTGCGGTAGAAATTTTCTAAATAGCCGGGATCAAATGGTTTATCTCTTTCAAAATTTATCAGTCCTTTTAAGAACGCGTCAACATCGGCGGTAACACCGGTTAACAAATACGGATAATTTCTGTTTAACTGGTTATAATACCATGAGCGACGAAGTAATTCCTTATCAACAACGGCAACATCCGGCCGGAATTTTTCAACCATTTGGAAGTAATATGAAGGCGATACAAGATAGTCCCATTCATACGTAAAAATTATGCTGTTTGGCTGAACACTCTGCAGCGCCGCTTTCGAGTAATCTTCAAAAGCATAATTATCATGCTGGTCAACTTTGTCAGCCGTGAAGTAAATCTGTACTCCGATAAATACGATTGAAGCCGTTAAAGCCAGTCCGTACTGGAATTTTGAATCGTACAGCAGTTTGAATAATTGTACAACACCGAACGAAGCAAAAAGACCGAGGCATATATATGTTAGCAAGAAGTACGAATCGATATCATTAATATCGTAGTTTATGGAATAAAGAACGCAGAAAACCGCCGTAATACTTATGAACCAAAAAAGTTTACGGGCGTTTTTGAACGAAAAATACATACCCAACAACACGAAAACCAGACTGATATTGAATTCGGAAGGAAAATTATTGCAAAAATAGCTTAGTTGTTTTCCGGCAGAAGCAAACGATGAAAAAAGCCATACCTGATATTGCTTACCCGAGATATGCCGGTAAATATGTTCCCAATCAACAGGGTTGCCCCAGTTAATTGCCGGGTGCTGTGCCGCTCTGAGGGGTAAATATGAATAGAAGCCCGCGAGAATTATAAAAAAGGGAATCAGTAATTTTCCCATAGTAATGAATGTTTTTTTGCTAAACCCGAATGAAGAAAAGAAAAAGAACAACCCTGCAGGCAACAGAAACAATGTGGTCATGTGATTTGAAAAACTTACTGCAAGCATACCGGTGGCAATGGCCCATGCAACAAAAGATTTCTCGGGGTTTTCCTGCGTTATTATATATGCCCGCAAAATGAAGCTGATGGTAACGAGGAATAAAAGAATTTGCGCGGAATATACTTCTACCGATGTGCTTTGCATCCAGTATGTTTTGCTAAAGGCAAGCATTAAGCCGCCAAGAGCAGAGGCAAAGCCTGCAATCCTGGCGTTCTCCTGAATGGAAAAATACTCAGGTTGTACCTTTTCTGTGCTGCCTGAATCTTTCTGCTGATTTTTTTTCTTACTTTTTTTCGGTGTAACCCGTATAGCCGGCATGAAAACCGAAATATGCGCGAGCAGATATTGCATAAGAAAGCCAAATACCACAATTGCTCCGGCACAATACAGGGCCGCCAGCAGGTTCATGGAATAGATCGGCCGGAAGGGGAGCGGTAACTGGCTGAATACGTGCCCGATAATTGTATAGAAAGGGTAGCCGGTAGGGTGAGCAATACCTGCGGTAATCTGTACAGCCGCCAGTTCGCCGGCATCGATTTGTACAACACTCGGGGCCAAAGTTAATAAGTACATTATGAAAACTATTATTCCGGTTACAGCCGGAAACAGATATGTATGTAATTTTTTCATTTCCGTATTAATAGAGTTGGATTGATCGAAAGGTATAAATTACAAAATTTCCCGCTGCTTATGAATAGATAATGTCCTTTTTACGGTAAATAATGATGTACGGTAATATCTATTGATGTTCCGGGATAAAAGATATAAATTGGTATGCTGTTATACAATAGAAGGGGAATATGATACTACAGTCACGCCACTACCATAAGCAGGGAATTTTCCAATCATTGGAAGATGCAGAAAACAATCACAGGATAATACTACCTTGTAGGGAAACAGATAATTTATTTATTCCACCGCTACCTGATATATATAATTATATTGTCAATGGACGAACCTATCGGTGTCAGCCTAACCTCGTTCGATGTACATGTAGCTATGCAATGCGTGTATCACGTCTCTATGATCCGGGAGATATACGGACAGTTTGCAAGCATTTATCGTCGGAATACGCGCGGAATTCATTCGTGGGGTTTTCTCCCATCCTGAAAGAGCTAACCGGATTCGTTCATCAGAAAGAAAAAGTATGGTTGTTTTGTATTAACCAAGAAACATATACCTGGTATGTGAGTTGGCTGGAAACAAAAGAATGGCTCGAAATTTTTATCGTTGAAGGAGATATAGTTGTGAGGTATGGGTACAATATACTAACAGGCAGGTGGCGGAGAGGGCAACACCCGGCGGGAGCTGCCCAACTTCTTCAGATGCTTAATAACTACTTTTTTGTCAGAAGATCTAGTTTATAAAGTCCAAAAATACCGGCAGCAATACACGCTGCTGAAATTAATTGTGCTTCAGTAAGTCCAAACATTAGTTTTTGGTTTAATCGCAAGAATTCAACCAGGAGGCGAGCAACACCGGTTAGAATCAGGTAAACAGAGAATATCGCCCCGTTTTGACTAAGTTTTTTCCGTAACTTCCACAGAATTGCAAAAATTACAACTGCACCCAGGAATTCATAAATCGGTGTAGGATGCAGGGGAGTGTTATCCGGTACCACACCATGGGGAAAAGCCTTTGCTATTTCAGACCCGCGAAACATATAAGACGGGGGGACAACGCCTTTTTCATAGTTGCAAGCCCAGGGCAGCGAACTGGGGATACCATAATCTCCATCGCCGGCCAAATGGCATCCTATTCTTCCAATACCATACGCGAGGGCCAATGAAGGGCTTGTTAAATCAGCAATTCGAAGGAATGGAACTTTGATAATCCGTGCATATATATAAATGCCCAGCGAGGCGAGAATGAATCCACCGAAAAAGGTTAAACCTCCGGGATTAAAAATGACTGAAACAGGATGAATGAGGAAGTTATCCCAATCTTCGAATAAATAGAATAACTTGCTGCCCGCGATTCCGAGAAGTACCGATAACAGGGTAATTACCGATGCGGAATCCTCCGGGATGTTACTCCTCTTAAACTCTTTCGAGAGTATATAATTAGCAATAATTATCGAAACGGCCAACATAAACCCGAAGCTATATACGGGTAACGGACCTATCCTAAAAAGTTCCGGCATCATAGAGTATTAAAATCCTTAGCAAAGGTATTAAGTGATGGTGATGTATCAAGTGTAACAAATTTATGATTATTCTTTTTACGGGGAATAATTTCTTTTTCAATCGTTATGGATTTTTTAAAGATATTGAATTCAACCACGAAAGAATTGATACTACCGTCCGGTTTAATAAACGAAACTGTAAAAGTGCCGTATAGATCTTCGAGACGTATTTCTAATTTCGCCGGCTGCGGTTGTACCAAATAGGAATGTGTAGCACTCAGTCCCAAGAGGCTAAGGTCTATTGCATCTTTCTTTTTTTGTACACCGATACTCAGCTCATAGTTAAGGAAAGTGAATTCCTTAACTGTATTAACAGAAATAATATAGTATTGTTTTTTTTCAATAGCATCATACTGAAAATAAAGAGAGGCGCGGTATTCGAGCTCTTTCTTTTTTTTCTCCGGAGTAGCGGATTTTATTTTCGTGATACTCTTTTTCCGGGTTTTGGGGATATGGGCTACTTCCCCCGGTTTTCTCAATGGCATACTGTTCCGCTATTCAGTCTATAAATCGAAATACGAAGCTTCTTCTTCACGGAAAATAGTCAATATTTCCGCGGTAGTAGCCGCCTGAATCAGTTTTTCTCTAAACTCATCTTTTGTCATCATTCGAGAGATTCGGCTAAGCAATTTAATATGTAAAGATACAAGATTATCCTGCCCTACGATTAAAAACACCAGATGTACAGGCTGCTGATCAAGAGCGTCATATTCAATTGGGGCGGTAGATTTACCAAAGGCACAGATTACATCGGTAACAGCCTCGGTTTTCCCATGCGGTATAGCAAAATTCTTCCCGACTCCGGTTGACATGATTTTTTCGCGGGCAATTACTGTCTCGCGTACTTGTTCTATATCCTTAACCCGGGGGTCGTCTTTGAACAAGTCTATAAGCTCGTTGATGACATCAATTTTCTCGGTACTCTTCAGTTCCGGGATAATCGTTGTTTCCGATAAAAGTTCGAATAGTTTCATAACCTCAAATTATTAAATATATAACTGTACAATTTATTAAATCCGGACAAATATCGATAAAAAAAGATATTTTTTTTTCTTTATAGAATTTTTATATGAGCAGTTGTAGTTTTTCCGTTAATGCGCTAATTTTTGCCACTTCGGCCGGGGTGAACGACCCTGACCCGGTTTGAATCAGTTTCAACGCTACTGTATAACAGGAATGAGCCCAATAATAATCGTTATCAGCTATCAAATACTGCCCCCGGTCTAATAATTCCTTCGCACGGTTAAAGTGCAATGGAATATATATACTCCTTTTTTGGGGATTAGCTTTTCCGGTAAATATCTGTTCCGGAGCCGCGCCCCATTTTTTTGTAAATTTTTCGAAATCCGCTGAACCCGCATGGGTATTTTTTACCGTATGTCCTAAAACAGTGATATCATGCGATTTACAAACAGTTTTTCCGGCAATGCCTGCGCGTAAGTAGTAATCATATAACAGATACTCAATTGAGTTGAAACGCTCATCAAATCCACCAACTACGCTAATTAAGCTTTGCCGAAGCGCGAATACAGGATCGGCATTAAAAAATGATTTCTCTAATTTTTCACTGATCTCTACTGAAGCCCCTTGTACTGATACTACACCGGGAATCAATGCCGCTATTTCAGGGTATTTAGTGAAGGTTGAAAAAATTCCCTTAATGCAGCCGCGACTGAACTTTACCTGTGATGTACAAAAAATTGCAAATTCATATCGTGCAGATTTTAGCCCGTCATTTAATGTGAAAGCGGCCTCTTGTTTCTCTATGTGCCCGATTGTATGGAAAAAGTGCTTTCGCTGGAATAACCGTATATCATCCTCTTCTGTATTGCCCTGTTCACCCTGCAAAAGAGTCACATCCAGCGTCTCATCCGATGACTCGAGCAGGTTATTTAAAGTTTCAGCTGTGTGGGTGAAATCAGAGTCGGCAGTTACAAATATACTCGCGGGTAAAAATTCCCGGCTGAATTTTTCCGGCGGGGTTTTCGTATTCGTACGGCCAATTACTATTCCCTTCCCCAGAATCCGTGAAAATGCTAAGCTGAAATTTTCCTGAGCATGCAGTGGTGAGTATTCTGTTATAGTATTTTGTGCTTTCACTGCCATCGCCTGCAGAATTGAATCGGCAGAAAATACCTGATAGAGTCTATGGGCAAACAGTGCAATATCCGGGTAAGGAACAACGAACGCATTATTTTGATCTGAGCAGAATGACTCAGTTCCCATGGTATTGGTTGTGATAACCGGTACCTGGCAAGCCATAGCTTCGAGCACGGGCAGGCCAAAGCCTTCATACCATGATGTACATACAACAACATTTACTGCATTCATCAGGTATGCGATTTGTTCCGGTGCAACATGGTGAAATGCTTTGGTTGTAATTCCGGTTTGCTCCTGAAGTTGTGCCTCTATCATAATATCTAATTGTTGACCGTGTCCGGTAACTAAATAGATTGTTGTATCAGCAATACCATACTGCTGCTTCAACAGCTGAATAGAATTAACAAGAAATATATAATTCTTCAGCAGATGATCCGGCGTGCCGACAAATAGGACAGAGTGGGGGTGTTTTTGTACTTTGGGTATCGGTCTAAATATGTTGGTATCTACAAAATTATTAATATACCACGATTCGCGTCCGAAGCGGGATTTGAATAAATCCTGTAAGTGTTTCGAAACTACCAGAAGTGTAACAGGGATGCTATGCAAAACATCAAATACATATTTATCAGCCCGAAGAATTTCGTATGTAGTGCCATAATGGTATCCCTGATATCCCTGGCATAAATGGATTAACTTGCTGATATGAACGTACGACAGGAGTTCGAGTATTTCAAAAACACTAAATGTTACTATATGAGAAAATGGTGCGAAGTCGATACCTGCAAGATCGGTGAACTTGATAAATGGAGTTTTTAAGGCCAGCCAGTCCGGCCCGTCAGTTTGGGTTAGAACAGTACATCGGATACCGGCTTCTTCAAGCCACTGGATATATTGGAAAACTACCTTCGTGCCCCCGCCAAGATAATCGGCAGTTGGAATGATGAATCCGATATGCGTCTCAGGAGTAGTTTCAGTGTTTAATGGTAATTGGGCTTTTTGCTGCCAATACTTTTCAATAAGAGAATCCGAGAATGTAAATGGCTTTTTACAGGATGGGCAGCGGAAAAACTCTTCGCTTGTTTTTGGCGAAAATTCCATCTCCGTATAATACAAATAATCATTATTACATTCGGGACAGGTAATTTGCACGCTATGAGCAATAAGGTTCTTCTTTGTTGATACTGATTTTGTCTTCCAAAGTAATACATTTGAGACCGGGAGTAGTGGTGCCTCGTTAATTACTTCGGGACTATAGAACAACAGACGGTTGTCTTTGCCGCCGGTAGCGTTAAAGATAAATCTTTCATAGATAAGGCATTTTTTCTGGTAGCCCGATTTTGCTATAGTATTGGCTTCTTCGCGGGCAAGTTCTATACAATCGATAGGATGAAATTCAAAAGGCTCAAGGAAATTAATTTTTAATAAAATAGTTCGCAGCGCGGGTAAGGTAACATACTGGTCCATTAAAGCAATGCGCTCGTTAAAAGCCTCCTGCAAATGTTTTCGTTCATTGGGCGAATAAAAGTGAGTCGCGAAGTCAAGCGCTTTATCTATTAATAATGAATTCCATCCCAGGCGGTTAACAAAGTTATCTTTATTACAGGTGACAGTAATAATATCGTGGAATATTTTTATGAAAACTTCCAGATCGTTCAGATTGCAAAATGGGAATATATCCCGGAATGTATGTGCATTGGTAAATTCGAATAAGCTTCGCGTTGAATCGAAAGTCCCTCCTTCAGGAAATTGATTAGTCGTTTGGGCAGCATGAAGCCTGGTGGTACAGGTGCGTATGGGCATGAAACGGGTTTCGAATAGTGAACTTACGCGGAGCCACATATCAAAATCCTGCCCCTGCTTAAGCTCAATATTAAAATTGCCCACTTTTTCTGGAATAGTATGGTGCATTGCAAACGAGTTACCATGCACATAATTGATTTTGAAAAAGTCAAATACCTGATATTCTTTACCCGGTGCCGGGTATCGCAGATTCTGAGGTAGTTTCTGCCCGGTTTCTTCAATAAGTACATACCATAATGAGTAAAAGAATTTTATTCCGGGATTCGCTTGTATGGCCTTAACATGGTTTTCTAATTTATCCGGTTCAAAAAAATCGTCTGATGAAAGCCAGCAAATCCATTCACCGGAAACATGACGTAACCCTTCATTTAATGCGGAACCACAACCGCCGTTTGCCTTTTTGAAGTATTTAATACGGCTATCGAGCGCATTATACCGCAGGGCTACTTCCTCGGTATGGTCAGTTGAACCATCGTTAACAATAAGGGCCTCCCAGTCCCCAAAGGTTTGTGCCTTAAGGGTATTCAGAGCTTCGCACAGATAATCAGCCTGGTTATACGCGGGTATCAGAACAGAAAAAAATGGTTTCCGGGACTCGCTCCCCCCGGGAGTAAACTCAGCTTTGTGCTCAGAAATGCCTAATGTTGTATTCTCGCCCATAGTATTCCATTATATTAAAATTCATAAAACTTTGGCCGGGATATTAATCATCTGCTGATATCTCGCCCGGCTTCGGCTATACAATTGGATGCAGCCCGGTAAATCCGGGAGAATCCGACTGAATACTATCGATAATCATACCATAGAATTTTTATTGGAGTTTCGGAGTGATACCTGTATATATTATACCGGATCCATCTGCAATTTGTATGGTTTAATTGGTACTGAGGTGCGAATACGGGTATGTATTTGTAAAATCGGGAGGACAGAGGGGGAAATCAGGGAGCCATTACATTCTTCGATGCTCCGGATTTGAATCTCTATTAATCTGTTGAATGCTTTTTGCCATAGAGCAAATCTGTTCTTTGAATTGTTCCATTGAGTCGGATTGTATTTGGTTAATATTGGCCAGGCGAGTAATAATGAGCAGTATTTATATACTTTCGAAGAGATTGCTTCGGTCCGGAGAATCTATAATAACAATTTTATCGGGATAAATTCAAAGGAATGCAGGGGCCGGAAAATAGTATTACCAATTCATGCAGGAAAAAAATACTGGTACGGATTTTGCAAAATCTCAGTATTACAACCATTGTTAGGGTATAAATGCAGATAGTAACTATTACGGGAATCCGTCCGGATTTTATTCGGATGAGCAAAATATTTGAGCGCCTTGATGCTGAATTCGAACACATTATGATTCATACGGGGCAGCATTATGATGATGAGCTGAGTAAGATATTTTTTGATGATCTGAAAATCAGAAAGCCAAATTATACCCTGGCAGCCGGTAAAAACAGCACTACACCCTACGAACAACTATCCTACCTGTCAAAAGAAGTTATTTATCTTTTGAAAAAGAAGAAAATTGACCCTGCCATGATACTTTTTCTGGGCGATTCTCATTCGGCTATGGTAAGTGCCCCGCTATATAAGGAAGGGTATAAAATAGGTCACATCGAAGGAGGTATGCGCTCCTACGACCGGAGAATGCCGGAAGAGGTGAATAGAGTAATTTGTGATTATGTTTCCGATATGGTATTTGTATATACACCGTTGTATAAAGAGCGGCTGATGAAAGAAAATAAAGACCCGAAGCATATACACGTGGTTGGCAATACAATTGTAGAAGTGGTGAAACCATATTTACCTACCGGTAAAAAAGAAGGCAACTATATAGTGGCAGATATTCATAGAAATGAAAATCTTTCAACACCGGAGCAGTACAATCATATTTTAACATACTTAAATGAACTGGGGAATACCCTGAAGATGGAAATTCGTCTGGTGAAATTTAACAGGGCGTTAAAGCATATAGAGAAGCATAAGCTGCTGAAAGGCAAGAAGAATATATCGCTCGTTGGTCCTTATGGTTTTCTGAAGTACCTTGAATTGCAATATCATGCTTACGGTATTGTATCCGATTCAGGCACAAGCCAGGAAGAATGCCCGCTGCTTAAAGTGCCGGTTGTTGTACCACGTAAGCATACAGAGCGGCCGGAATCGGTAGATAACGGTAATTCAATACTGATTGGCGAAACCAGACCCGTTAAAAAAATGATAAAAGAGACAGTTACATTTTTTGAAAATTATTCAATTTCGCCGGCACAAATTAAGTGGCTCGGCGATGGTAAGACTTCGGAAAGAATTGTAAACCTGTTAAAGAGGAATCTGAAATAATGAAAAACATATTAATCGTCGGTGGTGCCGGTTACGTGGGTGGGGCCATAACAGACCTGATTCATAGCAAAAATTATAATGTTCGCGTTTACGATAATTTATTATACGAAGATTCTTACCGCAAGGAAGTGGAATTCCGCTACGGTGATGTTTTGGACAGAGCTGCCCTTGCCCCACATCTCAAATGGGCTGATGCAGTAGTTTGGCTGGCTGCAATTGTTGGCGATGGTGCCTGCCAGTTGAATCCCGATCTCACGATCGCGGTAAATCAGGAGTCCGTGAAATGGCTGAGTGAAAATTTTGACGGACGTATCGTGTTTATGTCCACGTGCTCCGTTTATGGGGCTCAGGATAAGGAACTTGATGAACTT
>JAJTBZ010000050.1 GCA_021286645.1 Ignavibacteria bacterium | reverse complement strand
CGGACTTGGTTTAGCCCCCGGCGCAAACATTGGTGATGGTGTTGGCATTTTTGAGGCTGTTCATGGCTCGGCTCCGGATATTGCCGGGCAGAATATCGCGAATCCCTGTGCTTTGGTACTCGCCTCAGCAATGATGCTTGACTATATCGGTGAGGCAGATGCCGCAAGAAGAATTGAAACCGCCGTTGCCCGGGTTATAGAGTCCGGCAAATTAGTTACAAAAGATATAAACAGAGAATCATTTGTGGGCACTCGTGAGATGGGTGACGCAATTATGAAGGAGCTTGATACTTTACAATGAGAAAAAATGTTCCGTTAATGCTAATTTTTATGGTCGTTTTCGTTGACCTGCTTGGCTTTGGTGTCCTAATCCCCATTCTGCCGGCCTTCGCTAAATATGAACTTCACGCCCCTGAGTCGGCAGTAGGTTTGGCAATTTCGATATACTCGTTGGTGCAGTTTATCTTTAATCCAATTCTGGGGGCACTTTCTGACAGGAAGGGGAGAAGGCAAATTATATTGGTTACCCTTCTGATTAATGCAACTGGCTATATAATATTCTCTTTTACACACTCGCTTTTGTTGCTGATTCTTTCCCGAATTGTGGGTGGTATCGGTGGCAGTACTATTGGAGTGGCACAGGCATATATTGCTGATGTAACAACAAAGGAAGAGCGCTCTAAAGGCATGGGTTTAATTGGCGTTGCGTTTGGACTCGGATTCGTTTTGGGGCCACTGATCGGCGGATTGCTTTCTAAGTTTGGCTATCCGGTAGTGGGGTATACAAGTGCCAGCTTTTCCGTTATTGCATTCATTTTATCCGTATTTTATCTGCCCGAATCAAAGGATTTCTCGGCTGTACCACCAGAAGGGCACAGAAAAGCTTTTGACTTAAGCGCATATAAAAAGGTTGCAAAAAATACCTCGCTCGCGCTTATTGTTCTTATGTTTTTCGCGCTCACGTTCTCGGTAGCGAATATTTATGGAACATTTGCTATTATGGGTACAGAAGTTTATCATTTTTCGAATGCACAGAACGGATACATTTTCGGAATTATCGGGTTGGTTGGAATTATTGTACAGGGGGGCCTGATACGTCGGTTAACGGAGAAATTCTCTGAAACAAAACTGATTACTATCGGTGCTACTTTTCTGATGATTGGATTAGGCATGCTCCCGTTTGGAGGTAATTTTACCGGAGTTGCTATTATTTCAATTATTATGAGCTTAGGTAGTGGTACATTACAACCTTTGCTCCTTAGCCTGGTTTCTAAAGTTGCTCCCGAAAATGAACAGGGAGCAGTACTTGGGGTAAATCAGTCAATGGCATCTTTCGCGCGAATGCTGGGCCCGTTATGGGGAGGATTTGCATTCCAGTACCTGGGATACCAGGTGCCGTTTTTAACGGGAGCATTGGTGATGTTTTTGCTCTTTGTCGCAAGTATCTTGTTTCTTTCGAAACACTTGGTAAATATATAATTGGTAATACGTTAGGATAATTTCTTCAGGTAGTTTTTCGTTTATGTTTAGTATCGCGGGTTATAATATTGAAAAAGGTGTCTTCCTTGCTCCCATGGAAGATATTTCCGATATTTCTTTCAGGTTAGTGTGTAAAGAACTGGGAGCAGGGTTCGTTTATACTGAGTTTGTTAACTCTGAAGGCTTGGTTAGAGGATCAGAGAAAACCCATAAAAAAATGGAAATCCTTGATGACGAGCGACCCGTTGGTATTCAAATATATGGTGGCAATCCTGACTCGATGGTGGGAGCAGCCCGGTTTGCCGAAAAACTTAATCCGGATATTATTGATATTAATGCCGGCTGCTGGGTGAAAAATGTTGTTGGTAGTGGTGCCGGAGCAGCCCTGATGAAAGATCCTGAGGCGTTGCAAAATATGGTTGCCTCGGTAGTGAAAAATGTTCAATTACCCGTTACGGTTAAGACGAGGATTGGGTGGGACCAAAATACGATTAATATACTTGAGGTAGCTAAACGTCTGGAGGATGTCGGGGTTCAGGCCTTAACTGTTCACTGCAGGACACGTTCCCAGGGGCATACCGGTATTCCTGACTGGAGTTGGATTGAGAAAATTAAAAATGTAGTTACCATTCCCATTGTTCTTAATGGCGGTATTATGACTGCTCAGGATGTTAATGCTGCATTTAGCCAAACCCCCGCAGATGCGGTTATGGTTGCCAGGGGTGCGATAGGTAACCCTTGGATATTCGCCGAATCAAGAAAAATCCTTAATGGAGAGCCGCCAATAGAAATTACCCCGGAATTTAAAATTTCTACCTGCTTGCGTCATTTGAAGCTTGCAACTGGTGTAAAAGGAGAACGCCGGGCGGTTATTGAACATAGAAAATTCTATACAGGCTATCTTAAGTTTCTCCGTAATGCTTCTCAGGTACGGGCTAAAATAATGACCGTATACACTTTTAGCGAAGTGGAAGAGATTTTACAGACATATCTTAATTACCTTCAATCCTGCTCAGAAGATGAGATTAATAAAACCTTAGAACTCATTTGATTCATTGGCGAGGGCGAAAGCATATGAGCTTTCGTGGTTTTTTTTGTATTTTATGGGGTAATAATCATTATCCAAAATACTTATATATTTTAATGTAATTACCGATGAAATTCCCTGAAACAATTACTCCCTTAGCAGCCAGGGCAGTATCTACTCTTTTTCTTCCTCCCTGTATAATATTATGGTGTACATTCGCCATTGTTCTTTTTTCAGATACAATTTCCGGCAATGTCTCGGGCGGGGTAATTACCATTCTTCTTTTTGGGGTAGTAATTCCAATTATAGTATTTATTGCTCTGATGCGTATAAAAAAAGTATCTGATCAGGATGCAAAAATCAGAACAGAGCGGAATATTCCTTATATAGCCGGAATAATTCTATCCATAGCAGGGCAGGCCGTTTTAATTGTAATTCAGGCTCCGGAAACAATGCAGTATCTTTGGATTACATATTTGTTCTGTACAATTGGTATTTTTATTATTAACTTATACTGGAAGATTAGTGCTCATCTAATGAGTAACGCCGCAGGCATGACGGTACTGGCACTTCTACACTTGCTTCCCATTTGGGGGATGCTTATACTATTGGTCAGTATCGGTTGGTCTCGAAGAGTATTAAAATGCCATACCTTTCCGCAGATTATTGCCGGAACGGCAGTTGGTGCATGTATCGCTATTATTAATTATCTGGTAATATTCTGATATGAGTGAGAAATCAGAGCTTTTACAGCATTTTCAGGAGATTATATATCTTCTGGAATTTCATGAAAGTAATATTTTTCGTATTAATGCATACCGCAACGCAATGCAAGCTTTGCGAAGTATCGATTCCGATCTCCAGGAGCTGATAAATTCTGGCGGGTTAGAAGAAATTAAAGGAATCGGAAAGGGGATCGCGGAAAGTATAATGCAATTCCATGAACGGCGGACTACCGATACAATGGATGAATTGCGTATCGGGGTGCCGGACTCCCTTTTTGAATTATTCGAGATTTTCGGGCTTGGCCCCAAAAGAATCCACACGCTCTTCTATGATCTGCAGATATGCAGTATTGACGAACTGGAAAATGCGTGCAAAAACGGGCAAATTGCCGATACAAAGGGGTTTGGGGAACGGGTACAACAAAATCTTTTGGAAGAAATTGCCCGGCTCCGCTCGCATAAAAATATTATTCTATTACCTCACGCTCTCGCTTTTTCAGATATTTTCCGGAGTATTTTGCGCGCAAACAGTGCAGTTATCCAGTTTACCAGCGTTGGGCAGCTACGCCGCACCCGGGAAATCTACTCTGAAATTTCTTACCTGGTATTAGTAAATAACAGGCAGGCTTTTATTGATGAATTGCTCAGGCAAGGGGAGATTGTCCGCGGTGAGGAAATACTTGAAATTTCCGGGTATAATGTAAAGGTAATCCTTCATACTGCCGTAACTTCGGCCGAATACCAGGAAAAAGAACTCCGCTTGTTGAATCCGGCTATTGAAATAAAAGAGGAAACCGGTGAAATTTTTCCGGAAACCTGGGAAGACGAATACTATCAGATTGATAAGTCCTCAATTACTCTCGGCAGCCCCACATTAAATCTAAAAAGAATAAAAGGCATGATCCATTTCCATACCATTTGGTCAGACGGGAATAATTCTCTAAAACAAATGGTTGAATATGGTACACATTTGGGCTATAGTTATTTCGTTGTTACCGACCATAGTAAAAGTGCATCATACGCGCACGGGTTAACTGAAGAACGCGTGCTCATGCAGCGGGAAGAGGCAAGAATATTAAGCGAGCAAAGCGGGATTCCGATTTTTTACGGTATTGAGTCAGATATCCTGCCGGATGGCTCTCTTGATTATTCCAATGATTTCCTTAAAAATTTTGATTTCGTAATTGCATCGGTACATTCTCATTTTACCATGCCCGAAGAAGAAATGACACAGCGTATTATTCGGGCAATTAAGCATCCGGCAACGAAACTTTGGGGGCACCCGACCGGGCGGTTACTCTCGCGTAGAGACGGGTACCGTTGTGATATGATGAAAATTATAGAGGCTTGTGCTGCCTATAACACCGGGATTGAGATTAATGCCAACCCGCTTCGATTAGACCTGGATTGGCGCTGGATGCCTTATGCCCAGGCCAGGGGTTGTATGTTTTCAATAAATTCGGATGCGCATTCCGTGGATGATATTCACTATCTGCAATACGGTGTACTTATGGCTCGTAAGGGCGGCTTGCAGGAGTCTGATGTGATTAATTGTATGAACGCGGAAGAATTTGGCGAATATATTTCGCTGAAATCCTGGGACTAATATTTATCTGAATAGTAAATGAGTCCCGAGTCGGTTAAAATTGACAATAATCTATAGATAAAGGTTTATAATATGAAAGATTTGAAAGACTTTATTCGCGATGTCCCCGATTTTCCTAAAAAGGGAATCATTTTCAAGGATATTACCACGTTGTTGCGTGAACCTGCCGGACTGACTGAAGCGGTTAACCAGATTTATGAGATTGTAAAGGATAAAGGTATTACCAAGGTTGCCGGGATAGAGTCACGCGGTTTTATCCTCGGAGGTATTCTTGCTGAAAAATTACATGCCGGATTCATTCCTATCAGAAAACCCGGAAAACTTCCCTCGGAAGTATATGCAGAATCTTATGAATTGGAATATGGCACGGATAGAATAGAGATGCATGTTGATGCAATTAATCCGGGAGATGTTGTGCTACTCCATGATGATTTACTCGCGACCGGCGGCACAGCCCAGGCCGCATGCAAGCTTATTGAGAAAGCCGGTGGAACGATAGCGCATATATCATTCATAATTGATCTTACTTTTCTTAATGGCGCTGAAAAGCTTTCCGGGTATGAAATCAGCTCACTGATTCAATATGACGGGGAGTAACCGGTTATCTTTAGAGAAATTCGATAACCTGTTGTTTCCCGGAAGGTAAGCGAGTTTTTATCTAACAATTGTAGTTAAAATTCGTAACCGCATATTATTAAAGCTGTTAACCCGTCTGTAATAATTTACGGTGATGGTAAATCGGGAAACTTGCATTCCCAATTTATTAACAACAGGCTTTAGATGAATGCCTTAAGTGTTTATAATATTAGGAATGGGCCGGTGCCAAGACCTAAATATATTACTGATGTAATGAATAGTAACATATTGTTATATAAAAGGATACGGATACTTAATAATCCGCTTCTCCCGGTGGGCTTGAAATTCCCCGTGAATTCATGGAAATTTTGTATTTTTGTACAGTTAAACAAATTAAATCAGGTATATGGCAACAAATCATTCATTTGATATAGTATCGGAAGTTGATTTTCAGGAAGTAGATAACGCTGTTAATCAGGCGCTGAAGGAAATTCAGCAGAGATATGACTTAAAAGATTCAGCGACAACACTTGAGCTTAATAAAAAAGATAAAGTGCTTTCAATGAATACGAAAGATGATTATTCGCGAAAGCAAACTATTGATATCCTTCAAACAAAGTTTATTAAACGGGGGCTTTCGATTAAGGCGTTAAAGTATAAGGAGCCTGAATCTGCAAGTAACGGCCGGCTTCGCCAGGTAATCGAATTGCAGAGCGGTATATCCAAAGATAACGCGAAGATCATTGTGAAGGCTATTAAAGATGCCAAACTTAAGGTAAACGCCCAGATTCAGGATGAACAGGTTCGCGTTACCGCGCCTAAAATAGATGATTTGCAGGCGGTAATTAAGTTAGTCCGCGATGCCGACTATGACTTCCCCACACAGTTTGTGAATATGAAATAATACAAAAGGGATGCAGAACGCATCCCTTTTTGTTTTCTATATATTGTTATTCAAAAATATTGCTACTCAAGCAGTGATTCAGGCTTAAGGTGTACACTTTCAATATCCTTGAAATAGTTCACAGTTCCGACTTTTAGCTCAACCGTCGCGGAATCGTCGCATACAATCAATCCTTTGGGGTGTAGTTGCAGCGCGCTTACCGTCCACATGTGGTTTACTCCCTCCTCAACTACTTTTGCAAGTGCCCGTGCCTTGTTATGCCCGCTGATAATAATCAACACTTCCTCAGCATCCAGAACAGTTTTTACGCCAACGGTAAGTGCAGTTTTAGGTACCTTCTGTACATCGTTGTCAAAAAAGCGTGAATTGGCAATAATGGTATCGGTAGTAAGTGTTTTTACCCTGGTTAACGAGCCAAGCGACGAGCCCGGTTCGTTAAAGGCAATATGACCATCGGGGCCAATGCCGCCCACAAACAGGTTAATACCGCCGGCTTTTGCAATTTTTGCTTCGTAGTTATGGCATTCCTTATCAAGATCTTTCGCGTTGCCATTGAGAATGTTTATGTGTTTTCTATCGATATCGATATGGTTGAAAAAGTTGGTGTACATAAAACTATGATAGCTTTCCGGGTGGTTTTCCGGTAATCCGACATATTCATCCATATTAAAAGTAGTTACGTAACGGAACGAAACCAGCCCCGCTTTATTAAGCGCTATTAGTTCGCTATACATGCCAAGCGGAGAGGAGCCGGTCGGCAGTCCTAAAACAAAGCGTTTTTTCGCGGTTGGTTTATATTCTGCAATGCGAGATGCAACATAATAAGCTGCCCAGCGGGAAACGAGGGCGTAATCCGGTTGAATAATTAAACGCATATGATCCTCTGTATTTTTGTTGTATTGTATTCTGTACAGGGCCGTTACTGCCTGAAAACTTTGAACAAATACGAACGCAGGCAGCAGAGGCCCGCTATGGTTGTATTACATATTATTCGGTTTTAGAAATAGCCATCCCGCGTTTTTCACGTTCATTTTCAGTTAGCGAGTAAACAGTCCGGAATACCAGTTCATCTGCATCGGTAAACTGAATTTTTCGCCGGGCCATAACCTTTTTAGCAACTTCAATTGCCTTTTCAAGCGAGTATGTTTGCAAATTCTCTGACCCGCCCCACGCGTAGGAGGGGATATACTTTTTCGGGAACCCGGGTCCAAATATATTACTCGACATACCCACCACCGTTCCCGTGTTGAACATGGTGTTAATAGCACTTTTGGAATGATCTCCCATGGTAAGCCCTACGAACATTGACCCGCTGTTGATCTCCTGATCATTTATTGTAACGCGAACACTCGAATAGTTATTCTTTAGATCGCTGTTATTGGTATCTGCACCAAGGTTTACCCAAGACCCCAGGTACGCGTGCCCCAGGAAGCCATCATGCTGTTTATTGGAATAACTATGGATTATTGACCCTTCAACTTCGCCGCCAACTTTGCAAACAGGACCAATACTGGTATTTTCATATATTTTAGCACCAATTTTAATAACTGAATTTGCCCCGATTGCAGCCGGGCCAATAATTGTTGCCTGTGGCATTATCTGCGCGTTCGGGCCAATATACACGGGCCCTTCTTCCGCGTCTATTATAACACCGGGTTTAACCTGCGCTCCTTCAGCTATATAGATCATATCCGGATTGAGTAACATGGCTCCGGGGTGTATCATGCCCGCGGGTCTGGCTCTATCGGCTAAAAGTGTAAAATCGGCAGCTATTTCGGCCCCGTTCCTACCTACCAGGTTCCAGGGATATACAATAACCGTTGCTTCAATTTCAACTTTCTCCAATCCTGAGGGGAAATGTTCAGGGGCAAATGCTTCCGGCAGATTGTTCGTAACCTGTTTCAGATTGCTGCCGCTAAGACGCGCGGCAACCACGGTACCGTTGCTTATATAGAGCATATCGGGCCCTTCCGGCGGCACCAGGGCGGAAAAAGCCGGGGTGGCAAGCAGGGCTCCATTAATAAATAAATATGAATCTTCGGGAAATTCGTTTACCAGGCTGCCAGGTATTTGTTGCCTGAGCAGCGGAGCTAAATACGGGCGGCAATGCAGCACGGTGTTGGTTCCCGGATATGCATGCATTATTTTTTCTCTCAGTGTGAGTATGCCACACCTGAGGTCAAACTGGGGACGCGTATAGACTAACGGCAATAACCATTGGTAATTGCTGTTTTCATAAATACATATTGATTGTGCCATATAGCTCGTTTTTATGTGTTTTAATGTAATACAGTGGCTTCTGTCTGAATGCCCGGAAAGTAACGTGCTTAATCTATGAATTTTATTGATGATTCAGTAGTATTTTTTCAATCTACTATTTCTTTTTGTATTTTGTAGTACTGAGAAATTCTAATATTAAACAGAAAGTGGTTATGCAGGCATTTGTGAAATATTTCATCATGTGCGGTATCGCGCTTAGTGTGGCCGGGTGCTTCCCCGATTCTTATATGCCGACAAATCCCTCAATAAATCTAACTCAAAAACCGGGACAGGTTTGGGGTACCGGTTACGGCGGGCGGACAGGTTTTCATGGCAACGTGGGTGTATCACTTCCCCATGGTTTACAGTTAGGGGCTTCGGTTACATCGCTCGACAGGGAGGAAGATAGTTTCCACGCGCGCGAATTTATGTTCGGGTATTACGATAGTCTTGATGTGTTTATTGTTGAGCTATATGGCGGTGTTGGTACCGGCGAGGTGAATTCATACGAAATGAATGATAAACCTTACTCTTCCGATAAGACAAAGAATCGAACGAAAGGTGACTTTACCAAATATTTCGGTCAGGTAACACTGGGCGGAAAAGGGAAGCACGGGTATTATGGCGTTTATATGCGGGCATCATCTATTACGTATAATTCCTTAAAACTTTCAATAGAAGATGGCAATTCGCTTACCGAAGTGTATAATGCCAGGACGTATGGAATGTTATGGGAACCCGGTTTCTTCTGTGGTATAGGGAATGAAAACATTACCTTTGGAATG
>JAJTBZ010000029.1 GCA_021286645.1 Ignavibacteria bacterium | reverse complement strand
AAGATGATAATGGATACGGAGTAGAAAATTTTATTCAAACAGATGCTGCAATTAATCCGGGTAATAGCGGTGGTGCGCTTGTTGACCTTTCCGGAGCTGTAATTGGTATAAACACAGCAATAGCTTCACGTACCGGCTCATATGTAGGGTATGGTTTTGCAATACCAATTAACCTCGCTCAAAGCGTTGCAAAGGATTTAATTGCTCATGGTAAGGTAAGTCGTGGTTATATTGGTGTACAAATTCGCGAAGTGGATGCAGCCCTTGCAAAATCTATCGGGCTCGATAAACCACGGGGAGTTATTATTGAAAGTGTTGTTGAAAACGGAGCTGCAGCCAAAGCTGATGTAAAACGTGGCGATGTTATTTTAAGTGTTGATGGTAATGAAGTTGATCAACCAAATCAGTTACAAAGTTATGTTGCGGCTAAATCGGCAGGAACTCAGGTTAAATTGGTTCTATTCCGGGATGGTGAGAAAATTGAGAGAACTGTTACGCTTAAGGCCAGAGATGGTGAAGAAGCAGTAAAAACAGCATCTAAAAGCGGTGACGATAACGATGCTTCGGAAGAAAAAACATCGTTAGTGCTGGATAATCTTGGTTTATCTATTAAAAATCTTACCACAAAAGAGAAAGAACTCTTTAAAACTGAACATGGCGTAATGATTACCAAGGTAAAAGCTTTTGGTAATGCACAGATGCAGGGCCTGATAGAAGGCACAATTATCACTAAAGCAGACAAAAAGCCTGTTGATTCAGTGTCGCAACTAAAGAAAATACTCGAATCGAAAAAGGGATCCGCAGTTTTAATGGAAGTTGCCGATAGTAAAGGGAACGCACGTTTTATCGGAATTGATATTCCGGAATAAATAAGCAAGACAAAAATGAAGCCGTATCAAAGTTCATTTGATACGGCTTTCTTTTTACATAGCCCAGTTTATAATTGGAAAAATAGGGAACTGCCCATTTTGTTTGGCTATATTAACCAGTCCGATTTGAAGGCCTTTTTTTAGATATTGAGCATAATTAATTACTCCAATCTGAATGCCCGAAACCGATTCTCCATAGTTAATAACTCCCCATTGCATACCGCTCATATTACCTTTAATAACATTAACGAAACCATTTTGATGCCCGCTAAAGTTGGCCTCATCCAGGTTAAGAAAACCTGTTTGTAAACCGAATGAAGTTCCCGATGTTGTGTGATTAACGAGTCCCCAATCCAGACCATTCACGTTGGTATTTTTCCCGTATAACAGGTTAATTCTTAAACCGGTAACACTGGTACTTTCAGAGAAAAGTTGCACAGGGTTTACCAATGATATTTGGACAGCTTTATCCTGAGCCTGAGCTGAGGCAAAAAATAAAGCAACTACAAAAAACGAAACACAAAGCTTTGATGTTATATCCATCATGTTCTCCCTAAATTAGTTTAAGGAAAATATAGAAATAACAGGCAATGTTTCAAGGCAAAATTTGAGTAAATAAAAAAGGCTGCCTTGTTGAAAAAGGCAGCCTGGTATAATTAATACAAATTCGAGGGCTACGTCAACCGATTATAATAATTCCTTGTTGATGTTCTGAAAGTAGCAACCAATCCTTGCAGACTATCGGTAAGTCGATTTAAATCTTCTGCAGCTTTTGCAATTTGTTGCAAACCGGAAGCGCTTTCGTGAGTAACTGTATTAATTGATTCAATATTTTTTCCAATTTCACCCGCTACTATATTGAGTTCGTCACTGGATTCTGCAACTCTGCTCACCACAGTTGTAAGATCTTTGGAGCCGGTTACTATTTGCTCAAGAACCTCACCGGCTTTCACAGCCAAAATCTTACCATTATTAACCTGCTCGGTTCCTTTTTTCATAGATTGGACGGCTTCAAGAGTATCAGCCTGGATTGATTTAATCATTTGTCCAATTTCACTGGTAGCTTTTGTAGTTCGCTCGGCAAGTTTTCGTACCTCGTCGGCAACAACCGCGAATCCGCGTCCCTGTTCACCTGCACGCGCGGCTTCAATTGCGGCATTAAGTGCAAGTAGATTGGTTTGATCGGCGATATCTTCAATTACTTGAACAATTTCCCCAATTTTTTCGCTATTCTGGCCAAGCTTGAATACTGTTTTAGCACTTTCTTCAACTACAACAGCAATTCTGTTCATTCCTTCAATAGTTTCATTCACCACTTTACCGCCATCGCTGGCAATTTTCCCTGATGAGTTTGCCGTTGCTGAAGCATTTGCAGCGTTTTGGGTCATTTCATAAATAGTTCTCGTCATTTCCTCAACTGCGCTCGCAACATCATTCATTTGCGCACTGGTTTCCTGTGAGCCCGCAGCCATTTCCTCACTGCTTGATGAGATCTCAGTACTGGCGCTTGAGGTCGCTTCTACTGCATCCTGAACTCGATGGAGGAGGGCATTTATTTTTTCAACCGTGGCATTAAAGCCAGAAAATAACTTGCTGATATCATCAGTACCTTGAACAGACAAATGTACAGTCAAATCACCCTGAGAGAATTTATCCATTTCACTCAATATTACTTTGGTACTGTTTGCCAGGTATTCTGATTGCTTTTGTGCCTTTGCCTTAGCAACTTCTGCTTCTTCCGCACTCTTTTGTGCAGCTTCGCTTTGCCTTTTTACTTCTTCAAATGAACTGCTGATATTAGCGGTCATATTATTAAATACGTTCCCCAGGCCTTCTAATTCATCGCCTGTGGTAATTGAAACAGATGTTGAATAATCATTATTCATGATTCTGCCAGCCGCATGCGAAAGCTGTAGAATTGGCTTAGTGAAGTTTGAGGCGAAATAATAGACAAAGAGACTTGCCAGGAAAATGGAAATAAGTCCAATAAAAATGATGGTGTGAGTTGTTTTTTTTACAGCGGCAAAAATTTCTTCTTGAGGAACTACAGCTAGAATACCCCAGTCAGCATAACCAAATTTTTTATAATACAGACGCATATCCTTATTAAGCCGTTTATCGAAATAGTCAATAAAACCGGGTGTTCCGCTTTGAACTTTTGCTAAAATATCGGCCAATTGAGGTTGCTCAAGTTCTTCGGCGAGTTTAGAAATTTTACGTTCTCCCAGTCCTTTACTGAAATGATCTGCAATGACGATACCTGTTTTGCTAATTATACTGAAATATCCGGTGGATAGTAGTTTAGTGTTTTGAACTTCTTTATTAATATCGGAAATAGCAATATCCAATCCTACAATGCCGATGAATCGGGACTCATCAATGATCGGACTAACGTACGAAGTCATCAGTAATCCCTGATCAAAATAGGGTTCAATGATTTGCGTTTTCATTGCCCGTTTTGGCAGTGCATAGTAATCCTGGCCAGACTCATCATCATCGATAACTTTGGGAACTGCTTGCCCGTTGATCCATTGCCAGTACGGTTCAAATAGCCCGAGCATATTACTTGCACTTTCGTGATCATTCTTAAACGCTGCATCTTTACCATCAAAAGCGTTCGGCTCGAACATGATGTAAATTCCGTTGTATCCCGGGTTGGAAACCAGTAACTGTTTATATAACAGGTTTATGGATTTCCTGCTCATAGCACGTAACTTTACTGATTGGGTGGAAAGGTTTTTGACCAGGGTTAAATTTGCATTCATATCAATCGAAAGCTTATTACCATAACTTTCGGCAGATGCAAACATTTGATCATTCGTTTTTTCTTCTATCTCAGCCTGCACACGATTCGAAATGAAATAAATAGCACAAATAAACACTGCTGCTAACAATGTAGTCATGTAAAGAATTAATTTCCCCTTAATTGATCTGAAAACGAACCGGAAATTCATATTCACCTCGCATTCGGATTGCAGAATTAATGTAGTAACACGATTTAGAGAGCATTACGTCCCATTTCACAAAGGTATAAATAAACACGATAAAAGTAAATTAAAAAAAATGTTTGTCGTGAATAATTAGCTTTTCGGTAATTCTTTATGGGATATTTAGTATATTTCTTGTTTATAAATTAGTAATCTAAAGTACTTAGAGCTTTATGAAATTCAATGTGAAATCCTTAATTCAGCGTGGAATCATAAAACGTGCAGCAATAATTGCGGGCATTTTTTTCGCGTTCCTTATGTTGTTAAACTACCTTATTATGCCCTGGTATGTAAATTCCGCTGTAATAGTAGTACCTAAAGTACAAGGGATGAATATTGAAGAGGCCCGAGCAAAACTTGAGGATATTGGGTTAAATGTTATTGTTGGCGGTACGATTCCCGATGCCTCTGTCCATAAGGGAGTGGTAATCAGGCAAAGGCCTTTCGAAAATGAACAGGTGAAAAAGGGTAGAACAGTTTATTTGTTTGTTAGTGGTGGTAAGGCTACTGTTACTATGCCTTCTCTGGTGGGGCAGACTATTAATCAGGCAAAGTTACAGTTAAACAAAAATGATTTGAAATTAGGTGAAGTTACCTATATACCTTCATCGATTGCTGAAGGCCAAATTGTAAGTCAGGAAATTTTAGCCGGTTCGGCAATTGCAGTGGGGTCGAAGGTTGATGTTCAGATTAGTGCAGGTCTGGAGCATGGAAATATTGATATTCCCGGTCTAACCGGAATGAGCCTGTCTGAGGCAGAAAAAGTGCTTAGAGAGGCTAATCTTGCTATTGGAAAAATTGAATACAAAGGTGTTGAGGGAATATTACCAGGCACCGTAATTGAACAAAATCCGGCCCAGGGGAAAAAGCTTAACGCCGGTGAAAAAGTAGATATTATTATAGCCAAAGACGTTTTGCCCAGTAAGGATGAATAATGAAGAAATATTTAGCCCCATCAATTTTATCAGCTGATTTTTTACAACTTGGCAATCATGTAGCCGCTACTGAAGCCGGCGGTGCCGATTTTATTCATTGCGATATCATGGATGGTCATTTTGTACCCAATTTAACCTTTGGCCCAATGGTAATTAAAGCTTTGAAGAAACAAACTTCACTACCATTGGATGTACATCTGATGATAGAGAATCCTGATGCTCTGATCCCGGAATTTATTTCAGCGGGGGCAGATTACATTACTGTACATCAGGAGGAAGTTGTACATCTGCATCGTACATTGCAATCCATTCAGGCAAAGGGTGTAAAAGCCGGAGTTGCTATTAATCCTGCAACCCCTGTTTCAACTTTGGAATGCATTGCAGAGTTTAGTGATCTTATACTAATCATGTCTGTTAACCCAGGATTTGGCGGACAAAAATTTATTCATCAAACGCTTTCCAAAGTTGAAAAACTCGTGGAAATCCGTGAAAAAACTGGGAAACAATTCTTAATTGAAATCGATGGCGGCATGAACGAACAGACTATTCCACTTGCGCTAAAATCAGGTGTAGATGTTTTCGTAGCAGGATCAGCGGTTTTTGATGCTCCCGATATCATGGTGAGAAGCCGTGAGCTAAAAAATATCATTTCCTCGGGTGAAGCTATATTTGTATGAAAAAAATTCTGATTGGTGGAAAAGTTATTACTGAAAGTGGCACTATCGAGGTGGCGTACGCGATCATTCAAAACAATGTCATTTGCAGTTTTGGTGATTTAGAAGGTTTTGTGCCTCCGGATGATGCTGAATTGATTGATTGTAGCGGCAGTAAGCTGCTTATTACCGGAAGTTCATACGTAATAGAAGAGAATACCAATTGAAATTTCCCATTTACCTTGCAGGTTATTATGCTGCCTGACTGGCTGAGTTCACTAGGGTTCAGTGAACCTATTATTATGGGAATTCTGAATGTAACTCCTGATTCATTTTCTGATGGTGGTAAATATTTTGATTCGCAATACGCAGTGGAACGCGGGCTGCGAATGCTTGAAGAAGGAGCCGAAATAATCGATATCGGGGGCGAGTCCTCCCGCCCTGGCGCTGTTCCGATATCGCAAACCGAAGAAATTAGCAGAATTATTCCGGTTATTGAGAGTATCCTGAAATATTCGGCAAATGCAAAAATTTCAGTTGATACATACAGGAGCAAAACAGCCAGCCTTGCTCTCGATGCGGGTGCCTGGATGATTAATGATATCAGCGGGGGATTGGGAGACCCGGATATGTTTTCGGTTGTTGGCTCTTCAGGTGCGCCTTATGTTTTGATGCATATGCAAGGGATTCCTGAATCGATGCAGGATAATCCAAGTTATACAAATGTTGTTGGTGATATCTGCAATTTTTTACAGAAACAGGTTGAAGTAGCAAAAACTTTCGGTATAAATAGAATAATACTGGACCCGGGAATAGGTTTTGGCAAATTATCCCGTCAAAACTTTACTTTACTTAAAAATATAAATCAATTTCGAGAACTTGGTTACCCAATACTAATTGGATTATCGAGAAAGTCTTTTATCGGGAACGCACTTAATCTTACTGTATCAGAGCGTGACCTGCCTACAGTTATGTTGGAAATGTTTTCTGTTTTGCAAGGGAGCTCGATAATCAGAACCCATAACATTCAAAATGCGATAGTCATGAAAACCTTAGTAAGTGAAATAAATAATGGTTGAGCTTTTTTCATTCGGTTTCTTAAAAGTTACTTTAATTGACATCATCGATATCGGCATAGTTGCATATATCATTTATAAACTCTACAGCATTCTAAAAGGTACAATTGGCTCACAGATATTTCTTGGGCTAATAATGATTTTATTGCTTTCATTTGTAGCCACGGTTGCAAATATGAAAGCATTGAGTTGGCTGCTACGTTTCATTACAGATATATGGGTAATTGCCTTTATTATCATTTTCCAACCGGAACTTCGGAGATTGCTCGTTATTCTGGCACGGAGCAGATTTTTTCGGTTCTCATCTCGTCATTCTGGTTCCGATTATATAAATATAATAGTTGAGAGCGCATTTGAGCTGGCTCAGCATCAACATGGCGCTTTAATGATTATTATCAAGTCTTCAGGCATAAGGGGATTCGCCGAAACAGGTGAGATACTTAACGCGCAAATAACTAAAAACATGCTTCGATCGATATTTTATCCGCGTTCGCCTTTGCATGATGGTGCCGTTATTATCACTGATGGAATAATTGAAGCAGCCAGATGCACACTTCCGCTTTCTGCTACTACTATAGTTGATGGTATCGGACTAGGCATGCGACATCGGGCCGGTTTAGGAATTTCTGAACAAGCTGATGTTATTAGTGTTATAGTATCTGAAGAAACCGGCAGTATTTCTGTAGCTGAAAATGGTGTTTTATACCGGGGGTTATCCAAAGAAGCATTACGTGATTGGCTGAATAAGATAAATAATCAGAAATCAGTAAAACAAATATTACGAAGCATTGACCACTTCTTCAAAAAAGATAAATAAAGCTATTGTCATTCCATGCTACAATGAGTTCCGCACTGTAAAACAGGTTGTTGACCTCTGTAAGGGATATGCCGATTATATTATTCTCGTTGATGACGGTTCTACCGATGGATCTATGGAATCTTTGTATGGAAATCCCGATATACACATTATCACGTTTACCAGAAACTTTGGTAAAGGAGCCGCAATTCGCGAAGGTCTTCGCCACGCCAGTAATACCGGATGTTTAGAAATTGTGCTATTGGATGCGGATTTGCAACATCCTCCTGAGAAATTACCGGAATTTTTTAAAGCACTTGAAAATGCAGATATCGTAATCGGGGTACGTAAAAGAGCGGGCACTTCCATGCCATTAGCGCGAAAATTAAGTAATGTAATCACAACCGCTCTTCTTACTCTGCGAACAGGAATGAATTTTCGTGATAGTCAGTGTGGTTTCAGGGCTTATCGAGGTAGTATTATTCCTCAAATCTTACCTTCCGGAAATGGTTTTGAAGCTGAAACTGAAATGCTAATTAAAGCAGCAAAGTTAAAGCCGAGATTGGAATTCGTTCAGATCCCGACTATTTACGGAAATGACGAGAGTAAAATGAAGGCATTACCTGCTATTTTAGGTTTTTTAAAGGTTTTAATTTCCCCAATCCGGTAAATTGTCACATACTGATTTGTTGGACATAACCTGACAAAAATGAGCTTGTTTTTTCGTATTTTTATTCACATTATTTAAAATAAATTCGAAAGGAATGCGACATGGAACAGAATCCAAAAAATACTGGGAACATGGCAACGGATGATGCAAATTATTCGATGGAAACGCACCTGATTTATGGCAAAAATGAGAGTAATAAATGGGATTATTCTCATCATGTAGTCGCACCCCTTTCATCTTCGGTAATCTTTCGCCTCGATTCCGCTGAACGCGGAGCTGAAGGCTTTATGGAATTTGCGAACACTGCTACATTTGGCGAAGAAAATAAACCCATTTATATTTATGATCGCCTCGGAGAACCAAATAAAGATCTTTTGGAAGAGAACCTTGCTTATGCTGAAAAGGGAGAGTGCGCGGTTACTTTTGGCAGTGGTATGGGTGCAATTTCCGGTTGTCTTGGAATGTTAACAAAATCAGGCGATGAAATTATTGCACACCGGTCCCTTTACGGATGTACCTATTCCTTACTGAATAATTGGTATCCCCGATATAATATCAGGACCCATCATACTGACCTAACAGATTTGAATAATCTACATAACTTAATAAATAAGAACACTCGCGTAATTTATTTTGAAACACCATCAAATCCAACTTTGGATGTAATGGATATTCGTGCAATAGCAGATATTATTCAGGTTGTGAATAATGAGAGAAAAGATACTGAAAAAATCTATGTAGTAGTGGATAATACATTCGCAACTCCATTTTGCCAACGCCCGATTGAATACGGTGCAGATTTCGTCGTCCATTCTTTAACGAAGGGAATTGGCGGTTTTGGAACAGATATGGGTGGGGTTGTAATCGGGAAAAAACAGTTCAGGGATTTGTTGTTACTCGTTCGTAAAGATTTTGGTGCAGTCCTTGGTACCAAAGCTGCCTGGTCTATTCTTACCTACGGATTGCCCACTCTGCATTTACGCATCAGTCGTCAGATGCAAAGTGCACAGAAAATTGCTGAGTTTCTTGCCGTTCATCCTGCTATTGAATATGTTAACTATCCTGGTTTACCAGGGCATCGTCAGCATGAAATTGCTACAAAGCAAATGAGAGATTTTACTAATAACTTTGCGCCTGGTAGTTTAATCTATTTTGTAATTAAAGGCGATAATTATGATGATATGAAGAATAATGGTCGCTTACTGATGAATTATGCTGCAAAAAATGCCTACACTCTTACACTTGCAGTTAGTCTTGGACATACAAGAACTCTTATTGAGCATCCTGCTTCTATGACTCATTCAGTAATGCCGGCAAGTGAATTGCTTGCTGCAAACATTCATCCCGGTGGTATTCGACTTGCAGTTGGCCTGGAAAACCCGGATGATATAATTAATGATTTGAAAAGTTGTTTATCTATTTTTTAATGGGAATGAAATGAAAAAACTACCCATATTCGATGTCCCTGAAGTGCAATCGATTCAGGAAATGCTGCTGAGAAATGCAAAAATTTATTCTACTAAACTGGCTCTTGAAGATTTAGTTAATACACCGATACCATCGGTAAATTATCATCAATTACTTACCCATATTTTGAAATTTGGTGCGGCTTTACGCGGCTTGGGAATTGCACCACGTACCCATATCGCTCTGATGAGCGAGAACAGGGTACAATGGTCAATAGGGTATTTAACAGCTATGGTTTTCAATTATGTTATTGTACCTATTGACAAAAATTTACCACAAAATGATGTGTTTAATATTATCCATGAATCTGATTCTGAAGTCTTTCTTTTCTCGGAAAGTTATTCATCAATAGCGTCAGAAGCTAAGCTGGTGCTGAAAAAGCTGAAGCTTTACATAAACATGGATATTCCATCAGAGCGGGAAGGTGTGTACTCGATGTCTCATCTTTTGGCTAATCAGGTACCGCTTGATGTAGCTGACTTGCCGGAAGTAAATCCTGATGAAGTTGCAGAGATTATTTTCACTTCCGGATCGCTTGGACGGGCAAAAGGTGTTATGCTGAGTCAAAGAAATTTAGCTGCAAATCTTGTTGCCATGCGGCAGTATGTACAAATCTATCCCGAAGACAGGTTCTTATCGGTTTTGCCGATTCATCATACGTACGAGTGCACTTGTGGTATGCTGTGTCCCTTGTACAGCGGTGCCTCTGTACACTTCTCTCGTTCGTTGCGTACGGTTACTGAAGATATGCAAAAGGTAAAACCTACAATGCTGCTTGGGGTTCCTTTATTGTTTGAGAAAATGTTCAAACGCATATATAAAGGCATAGAAAGCAACAAAACAAAGGCTACAATTATAAAGCCCCTGATAAAGCTTACGGATTTGGCCAGCATGGTGGGGTGGAAAAGTTTTAAGAAAAAAGTATTTGCAGAGCTCCATGAGAAATTTGGCGGCTCTATTAGAATTTTTATAGTAGGCGGGGCTGCTCCTGATCCTTCGGTAGCAAAAGGGTTACGTGAATTCGGATTCGGATTTTTACAAGGTTATGGTCTTACAGAAACAGCGCCAATTGTTGCATTGAATCGACTGGAACATTTTCGTGATGATGCTGCCGGCTTCCCATTAAACGGGTTGGAGGTTCGAATTGATAATGCCGATGAGAATGGTGTAGGCGAAATTGTAGTAAGAGGCAAAAGTGTTATGTTGGGGTATTATAAAAACCAGGCACAGACAGACCAGGTGGTTCAAAATGGTTGGTTTTGTACCGGCGATTTGGGCCGTTTCGATGATGATGGCCTCTTGCATATCAGTGGTAGAAAGAAAAATGTAATCATCACTAAAAATGGTAAGAATGTTTTTCCCGAAGAAATTGAAGACCTGTTACACAAAAGTCCGTTTATTCTTGAATCGGTAGTTTATGAAGAGAAAAATATTAATGATGCCGGAGTAATTGGAGCCTTGATTGTGCCCGATTCCGAGGCTTTTATTGAATATTCAGAAAATCATAAGGTGGCGATAACAGATGTACTGATTCGAGAGACCATACAAAAAGCAATTGATGAAGTTAATAAAGAATTACCTTCATTTAAGCGCATTATTAAGTTTGTAATACGTGAAACAGAATTCGAGAAAACTACAACGCAGAAAATTAAAAGGTATCTGGTAAATACTTAAACCAAGAAATACATTATTCACATAGATGAGAGCTATATGAAAATAGGAATACCAAAAGAAAGGGTATTTGAGGAATCACGTGTAGGACTGGCTCCGGCTGGCGTTTACGGCCTTACACAGGCCGGGCACACGGTTTTTGTTGAAAAAGGTGCTGGTGATGGCAGCAATTTTTCTGACACCGAATATGAACAAGTCGGCGCAAAAATAGTTTATACCGCCGAAGAGGTTTACCAACGATCGGATATGATTGTGAAGGTAAACCGGGTCACCGATGAAGAATGTGGTCTCTTGAAAGAAAACCAAATTCTGTTTTCTGCTTTGCATTTGGCTGTTAGTGATAAAAGAGTTCTCTCAACTTTGTTGGAGAAGAAAATTACCGCTATAGGCTATGAACTAATTGAACAGAATGAAAATTTACCAGTATTGCAGGCAATGAGTGAAATAGCCGGGCAGGTTTCTATTCAAGTTGCAGAGAGACTACTTGAAAGTACTAACCCTCTTAGCAGGGGAGTATTACTCGGAGGTATTTCCGGAGTAGCACCGGCAGCGGTTGTAATTCTTGGCGCCGGCATGGTGGGAACTATGGCTGCACGCGCAGCTCTTGGACGCGGTGCTTCAGTTATTATGCTCGATAAGGATGTGAACCGTTTAAGACGAATTGATGCCCTGTTTGACCGCAAGATTACAACAGTTCGCGCAAATCCTTATACAATTGCCCGTGGAGTGAAGTATGCAGATGTCTTTATCGGGGCTGTACTTATAAAAGCAATTAAAACTCCTCACGTAGTTACCGAAGAAATGGTAAAGACGATGAAAAAAGGCGCTGTTCTCATTGATGTCTCAATCGACCAGGGAGGTTGTATTGAAACCAGCAGGCCAACATCAATTTCTGACCCCACATTCGTGGTTCATAATGTCATCCATTGTTGTGTTCCTAACTTGCCAGCTCTGGTTGCCCGTACTGCCAGCTATGGTTTAACCAATGCAACTATTGATTATATTCAGAGTGTAGCCGATAAAGGTCTTGCTGCGGCTTTAACTGAAGATACAGGGCTCGCCCAGGGTGTTTGTACCTATGCGGGCTATTGTTCGAAAGAAATCATTGCCGATACTCTCAATGTAGAATATCGCAGAATTCATTTTTTCTCAACTAATTAAGGATTGGTATGCAAGTTATGGCACCAGCA
>JAJTBZ010000007.1 GCA_021286645.1 Ignavibacteria bacterium | reverse complement strand
GTATCTGTCAATTCTTAGCCATTGCATCTCCCTGCTTAATAGGACCTGATCTTTACCAACAATGGGTACGTTGTTTTCAACACTGCACGCCAGGGAGCAATTACTACAGCCGATACACTTATTCAGATCTATCGCCATCCCCCATTTAACATCTTTATACTCGAATTCTTTGTACATGTTTTCACCCTGAGGCTTCCTTTCATCCTGGATGAAACCGGGTTTCTTCCGATATTCCTCTACTGTCCCTTCACGTACAATTTCACGTTTTTTATGGAGATCCTTTGTCAGTGGTTCATCATAGGTATGATGGTCTTGTGTAGAAGCCAGTTTGTAACTACCTCCTGTTTTAGAGACTTTTACATCTGGCAGATAAAACCCGCCTGACAGGAAATCATTTACATTTTGCCCTACTTGTTGAGCTACCACCGGACCTTTGCTCCGGCCATAACCTGTTTCAACTGCAATTATATTATCTGCCATACCCGGTTGAACAAGTACAGGTAAGGTAATCTTGGTATTTTCGGCCTGTATTTCCACCAGGTCATGAGTCTTTACTCCTAATTCCTTACTCGTTTTATAGGAAAGAGCAGCGTAGTTATCCCATGTAATCTTTGAGACGGGATGTGGCAGTTCCTGCAGCCAGCCATTTTGTGCGAAACGACCATCAGCAAGGCTATAACTTTCCAGAATAAGCAGCCCGAACGTATGAGCATTATTTTGTTTTACACTCAACGACAAAACAGCATTATTAAACGAATTTTGTTTATTAACTATTGGTTTACCTGCTACTCCGTCATGTAAAAGACTGTTCCATAGTCTGGTAAACTGCCCGTTGATACCAATTGAATTAAATAAGGAGTCTTCCCAATTTTTCATCACGTACTGATGATACAGTTCCACAGAGTAAGCCTGCGGGTCTCCTTTAATCCAGGTTAATAATATTGCTTCTTTCTGTCTTGTGTTATAAATTGGAGCAATAACCGGCTGCTTGGTGCTAAGCACACCCTCGCGAACCGAGGCATCTCCCCATGATTCAAAATCGTGATTAATTGCCAAAACATATTTACTAAGCGAACTGGTTTCATCATCAAAAGCTGTTAATTGAATTACACAGGATGCCTTTTGCAAAGCTTCAGCGTAACCAGAAGTTTTCGGGAGTGTAAATACCGGATTTACTTCAACGTGAATTACTACTTCAACATTTCCACTTTTCAGCTTATCTGTTAATGATTTTAAATTATTTTCAGAACTATAAAAATTATTAACGGATACTGAAGAATACAGCGATTGAGAACCGATTAGTTCATTAAGGTAATTTACTGCAATATGTAAGTTCTCGTCCAAAACTCTGCCGGCATAGATATATGCCTTACCTTTATTCTCCAAAAGATCAGAAACCAAAGAAGCAAGTAACTTCTTATCAAGGTTATATTTTTTCGAAACATCTTGCAAAGTTACTGTAGTGGCTTGCGATCCTAAACCTTTATTACGTAGTTCATTGATTAAAGCGAGTACAAATTCAAATTGTGCTTCCGGTTTCAGACGAAGTCTATGGTCTGCATTCATGCCGGTCAAACTCATATTCGATTCTACAGAGTACAACCTGCTGAACTCTGAAGTATTTTCTATATTTCTGCTTCTGGTAAAACCAAGTATTTGTTCCGGAGTATTACCTTCTACACCAAGAATATCGGCTTCAAGCGTCAAAAGTACTTTTACTTTTTCAAGATTAACCACCGGCAATGTGTCACTACCATAGCACTTTTTCCATGCATTTAATCTGGTAGTTTCAGCGAATTGCTCGTATTGATATACTTTGGCTGATGGATAAGTTTTGGTGAATTCCTGCAATAGTTTTGCGAATGAAGGTGAAACAACCGGGGTTGTTACAATAGCAATTTCTTTATTGCCGGCTTTTTTAAGCGAAGCAATAACCGCCGCATCAATAGAATTCCAGGATGATACTTCTCTTCTACCTGAATTGTTTATATAGGGATCGGTCAAACGGGAAGGATCGTATAAATTGAGTATATGAGCCTGCCCTTTTGCACAAATTTTTCCGGAATTTACCGGATGATCAGGGTTACCATCAACTTTTATCGGCCGTCCTTCACGGGTTTTAATCAATATACCGCACGACTGTTTACAAGCGCTGCATGTGGATGCATAATAATTTGCCCTGCCGAGGGTAATTTCATCCGGTTTTTTCGAATAAGGCACGATCTCGCCTTTATCCGGATAATCCGAACAGCCTGCAGCAGCAAAAGCAGCAGATGCGCCAATAAGCGATAAAAATTTTCTCCTGGAAAAACCTGAAAGATTTTTTTGTGGATCGAATTCTTCTTTAACATCTGTACCAAACTCATTATGCTTATACTGCAATAATTCCGGAAGTTGTTCTCTTTCTTCCAGACTTTTCCACAATGGTTTTTCATTTATCGGGTTGTGATCATTATTCATATTCTCAGCCATGTAGTTTCCCTCTGCTTTCACGTTTTACCGCGTATTGATTAATGGTTACGACAGGTTTTTTCGAAGTAGAGAAAAAGCGAACAACCTTGCCGGGAATATTACGCATTAAAAAAATTCCTGCACCAGCTAATCCGCCGAGCATAAAAAAACGTTTTCGTGTAATTTTTTGTTCCATAATAAACCTCTTAGCGATGACAAGCCCAGCAATACTCGGGGCCATTTTTTACATTTTTAAGATAAGGAAGCTTTGTTGGTGCATTTCTATGGCAATCCAAACAGGCCCCCATAGTAAATGGATTAACTTGAGCAATTTTTTCCATCTGAGGAACTTTACCATGACAGGATTCGCATACTATGCCCTTGTTCACATGCACGCTATGGTTAAAGTATGCATAATCGGGAACACGGTGAATCCGTTTCCAGGGGATTGGTTTTCCGGAAGTTGAATATTCGGTAAGTTTAATAATTTCTGGGCGATCTTTCCGTGCCAAAGAGTGGCAATTCATGCAGACTGAAACAGCCGGGATACCGGCATGTCTGGATTTCTCAACAGACACATGACAGTACTGACAGTCGATAGCCATTTGCCCGGCATGTAGGGCGTGTGAGAACTTAATTGGCTGGTCTGGTGAATACCCGACACCGTCTCGTTCGGCCCTGGATAAATAAAATGTTAATGAAAATGCCACAATTACCACGAATAAGGTAATTGGTAAACGAATTCGGAGCAGATAATCCAGAAAATTTTTAGACATCCTCTACCTATAAATTCTTGTGAAACGAATAATATTTTTACATGGAGCGAAGACTCAGATACAAAAAATGCCCTGGCATCTGAGAAAGTAAACACAATCAAACTTAAGGAAAATGAGGATAAGTGTCAAAGAAAAAGATTACAATAGCTTATTCAAAAATGAAGCAGTATGTTCTACCGTGCAATTAACATTCTTTTTTTGTAATCCGTAACGCAATTGCAGAAAGCAACCAGGATTGCCAGTCACAACTACTTCTGCGCCTGTTTTCTGTATTCTCTCTATTTTCCTGTCTAGAAAATGCATAGAATCTTCATACCTGAGGACATTATAGATGCCCGCACTTCCACAGCACCATGTCGAATCTTCTAACGGCCGGTAATCGACTGCAGGTATAGATTTTATTATCTCTCTTGGCTCATTCACAATTTTTTGTGTATGGCATAAGTGACATGCATCATGATAAGTAACTGATTTATTAAACTCCTTAAAAGTGTAGTTTAGTTCCCGATTTGACAGGAATTCTGTAATATCTTGTACTTTTTTCGAGAATTTTTCGGCTTTTTGACTCAATTCCGGTTCATTTTTGAATATTTTAGCATATTCTTTCATGAACGCGCCGCAACCAGCAGAATTTGATACCAAAAAATCATATTCATACTTCGAAAAAGCTGTAAGGTTCTTACGTGCCAGTTCTACAGATTTTTGCATCTCTCCATTATGAGCGTGAAGTGAACCACAGCAAACCTGATTTTTGGGTATAATAACTTCGCAGCCAAGTTTTGTAAGCAATTCTACAGTTTCAAGATTGGTCTCGGTGAAAGCAGTATCCATAAGGCAGCCAGTAAGGAAAGCAACCCGGAATTTTTTTTCACCTTTTGGAGGTATTATTGTTGGCAACAATTCTTCTGAAGATTTGCTGCTGAATTCCGGTAGAAGTTTTAATAACTCCCCGGCATTCTGAATAAACAGATTGGTAATTTTTAAATTTGCAAAAAACTTGTCCAATTTTAGCTTTTGTACTATAAAAAGTAGTTTTGAGACATATTTAAAAATAAATTTATCGGCAAGAATATTATTTAAAGCGATCTTTCTAATCCAGATCTCCGGCGACTTATTTCTATTTAAGATAGTAGTAAGTTCCCGAGCTGTTTCAACTATATGACCATAATGCACACCTGCCGGGCAAGCTGTTTCACAGGCCTGGCAATCCAGGCAGAAGTTAATTTCATTAATAAAATTTTCGGTTACGGGTAATTTTTCCTCTGCAACAGATTTTATTAGCCTGATTCTGCCCCTGGGCGAAGATCGTTCATTTTTCGTTTTTTCGTAAGTCGGGCATACTGCAAGGCACATTCCGCAATGCATACATTGCGTCAGAGTATCGGAATCAGGCAGCACTTCCAACAGTTTTTTTCTGTATTCTTCTTGTTTTTTATTCGAACTCAACATATCGATAACTAAGCAATCTTCGTTTATTAATGTTCGTGGTGAACTTTTCGTGGTAATGATCCTTCACATCTCGGACTCATTGAAAAGATTTTACCGGGATTAAGAACATTATTCGGGTCGATTGATTGCTTGATTTTTTTCATAAATTCAATTCCCGGAATACCGGCAACTGACTCAAGGAATTGTTTTTTCCCTAAGCCGGTCCCATGCTCACCGGTAATGGTTCCGCCAAGTTTAATCGCTTCGTTAAAAACAAATTCGAATGCTCTATGAGCACGCGTAATTTCTTGTTCGTCGCGTTCATCAGTAAGGCATGTCGGATGCAGATTACCATCTCCCGCATGTCCAAAATTTCCGAAAAACACATCATATTTTTTTGCTGCCAAGCTAATTTTCTCAATCATAACCGGCAGTTCACTCCGGGGAACGGTGGCATCTTCAAGTATGGTTGTAGGCCTTTTTCGAGCAAGGGCTGAAAACGCACTTCGACGCGCGGTTTTTAACTTTAGTGCTTCAGCTTCATTCGAAGCTAGCCTAACCTGAGAAGCATTATTCTTTTTTAATATTTTTTCAATTGTTTCAGCATCCTCCCGAACACTTGATCCCCTGCCATCAACTTCTAAAAGCAATAATGCTTCCGCATTTCTTGGCAAGCCAATTTTTGCATAATCCTCAACACAATTTATCGTTGTATTATCCAAAAATTCAATCATTGAAGGGGTTATCAGTGAGGCAATAATATCCGAAACAGCAGCACCGCTGTCGTGCAATGTATCAAAAAGGGCCAGGATAGTAATAGTTTCAGTTGGCTTGGGTATTAGTTTCAATAAGACTTTCGTAAAAATTCCCAATGTACCTTCTGATCCAACGACAAAATCACGCAAATTGTAGCCGGCAACATCTTTTATGTTTTTACCGCCTGTTTTTAACAATTGTCCATCGGGTAAAATCATTTCCACCCCAAGAACATAGTTTTTCGTTACACCGTATTTCAAGCCACGCAGACCGCCAGCGTTTTCTGCAACATTCCCTCCGATAGTACACACGTTCATACTACCAGGATCGGGAGGGTAAAATAATCCATATTTTTCTACCTCCGCCTGTAATGTAGATGTCACAACGCCCGGCTGTACAAGCGCTGTTAAGTTTGCCCGGTCAATTTCCAAAATGTTATTCCACTTTGTCATAACCATAACAATTGAGTTCTCAACAGGAATAGATCCGCCACTTAAGCCGGTACCCGCCCCACGTGGAACAACCGAGAAACTGTTTTCATTAGCTAAATGCATTATTTGTGAGATATGTTCGTCTGATTCAGGAAACACTATGGCTTCCGGAAGCTGCGAAAATAATGGGGTACCATCATATGAATAACAGATCTTCGACTCATCGTCTGTTAGAAGATTTTCCGTTGAGACGATGGATCGAATCTTTTCAATTACATGGGAGCTGAGCAAGGTTATTTCTCCTGTGCTATTTGTATTCCTTAATTACTATTCCTATGAGGAAATATATAATGAGTAGGAAAAAGGCAAAGCCTATAGCGTTTTTTACCGACTGCATTGTTATAACTATTGTCGATAACGGTCCACGCCAATTACATTTACGGCAACGATACATCTTGTATATTCCGGTAAAGCGTAAAAAACTTTCAAATATGTTCTTTGTACGCGAACGGCGTAACACATTTACTTCACCACAGGAAGGGCATTTCTTGTATGATGGATCGAGACGGAGAATTATCTTCGTTTGCTTTACTGCCATATTATTTGCCTGCTAATAGGGATTTATATTTTACAGAATTCTTTATTAATTCAACTGCAGTTTGAAACTGCACGTCTGATTGAAGGTATTTTTTTATCCTGCCTTCGGTTCCTTCAGACCGGGAACAGACTTCCGCAGTAATTTCCTGCAGGATTTCTGTACGAGCGTTGTTGATTGCATGAGCAGTAGATTTTTTAATACTGCTTTCCAAATCTACGAATTTTTGCGTCAACTGACTATATTGTTTATCTTTTTTTGTAAATTCAATTAAATCGGAAACCTTCTTCTCCAACTCATCACGGTATTCATAGTTTTGTGATGCAATAAACTTCTGAAATTCTTCAAATAATGCATGTTCGGACATGCGATTCACATCTTCCTTACCATTTTTTGCAATAATACTACTCGTATATTTAAAAAACATTCCTTTAGCGAGTAAATCCCTCACTACTCCCGGCAAATCCGGGTCCACAACTACTGTATCGGGAGTAATACCACCCGAGGAGAAAACTTTGCGTTTGTGATCAGTAAAGAATGCTGTCATTTTTAATGAATCCGGTGTAGCGATAACTTTATTATCTTTAGAATAATTAATCTTCTGAATACACCGGCCGCTCGGAGTATAATATTTCGCTGTGGTTATTTTAAGAGATGTATTATACGACAATGGGGTAATTGTTTGAACTAATCCCTTTCCAAAAGTTTTCTCACCTAAAATAACAGCTCTGTCATGATCCTGCATAGCTCCGGCTAATATTTCTGATGCGCTCGCGCTGTTATCATTTACGAGTAAAACCAGGGGTATATCTTTATATAGCGGTTCCTGAGTTGCATAATATTGTTTTAAACTTGACTCTTCCCTGCCCTTCGTAGAAACGATCAACGAATTTTTGGGAAGGAATCTATTACAAATATCAACTGAAACATCCAGTAACCCGCCCGGATTATTCCGAATGTCGAATATAATACCTGTAAGTTTTCTTTGAGCATTCAGTGTATGTAATGCATTTTTTACTTCTTCACCCGCGGCACGTGAGAATTGGTTTAGTTTTATGTATGCCACAGTTGAATTTTCGGGAACGAATCCGGCAAAAGAAACATTCTTAACATGAATTTCTTCACGTAACAGTTCATATTTTAAGGTATCTTTCAGACCTTCTCGCAATACCTGTAATTTCACGAACGTACCCGGTTCACCTTTTACTGATGCAGAAATTGCTTCGAAATTTTTCTCGTTAAACTCTTTGTTGTCAACTTTTAAGATGATATCGCCTATTTGCAATCCTTGTTTTTGAGCAGAATACCCTTCCATAATCTCCAGTAAGATAACTTTTCCATCTCTCATCCCAATGGAAACGCCTATTCCGCCATACTTACCATTGGTCAGTAAATCAATGTCATCCTGCTTTTTCTCATCGATAAATACAGTATAGGGGTCAACTGTACTAAGCATTCCCCGAATACCGGCACGCATAAATTCACCGGGATTAATTTCATCCACGTATGAAAAGGCGACTTCTTTGTAGATCCTTGTGAAGAGGTCAATACCTCGGGCTACTTCAAAGAACTTATCTGAATACCTGAAAGCCCCGATTGTTAAAATGGAAAGGATAAAACATGTTGAAAGTATTATATAGCGCTTTTTAAGCATAAAATCTTCTATCTAAGCAATATGAGAAATAATTATCTGATGGATATCTTCCACAGATTTTGTAGCATCAATAACAACAAATCGCTTGTCAGTTGTTGCAATCTCCAGGTAACCTCTCCTCACATTTTCGAAAAACTCCCTGGTAGAAAGTTCCATTCTGTCAAGCGTGTTTTTCTGATTACTTTGCCTCTTGATCATCTCTTCAATAGGCAAATCAAGAAAAAATGTTACCGCGGGTACTGCTTCACCAACTGCGAATGCATTAATTGTTTTAACAAAATGAGTATCAATACCTCTACCGTATCCCTGATAAGCAGTTGTAGAATCAAAAAACCTATCAGAAATAACAATATTCCCTTCCTTTAATTGAGGAAGGATTTCTTCACGAACTAACTGTGCTCGGGAAGCAGAGAATAATAAAATCTCGGTTTCATTCATCATGCCCGAGTTTTTCTTATCAAGCAGGATGTCTCTAATTTTTTCAGATATTGGTGTTCCGCCTGGTTCACGGATAATAATTACTTTTTTACCCAGGCTCTCAAAATATTCACGTAATTTACGTACCTGCGTCGATTTACCACAGAAATCGATACCTTCAAATGAAATAAACATTTTAGAATCTTTTTATAATAGCTTTAACTTTTTCTGGTTCAATATACAATTTATTTATAAATTGAGGCAATATGAGCTTTGGCTCAAAATATTCTGATGAATCTGAAACAATATCTTTGTAATCGATATAAGCTTTAAAATCTTCAGGTTTTACCCTGCCAATAAACTCAATCCCTCCACTAATGCCTATGGCAATCTGCCCGGGAGAAAAAATAACTTTCCTGTCCGGAGGGCTATTCGTTATTTCGACGGGAATATTGTGCACACGTGTTTCAATAAGTCTCTGTACATCAAAATAGACCCGTATTTTTTCCGGAACCGAACTGGTTCCATTTGGATGAGCAAGTATAAATTCTTCAGAGAAACTCTCATCGATATTCTTAAACTCTTTCTTTTCAGTAATAAGTTTATCAATTTGAGCTAATACTTTTTTCGATCCGAATACCTGTACACTTTCAGGCTGAACCTGAACCGGCCTGGCTAATCCGTACCCATCCTTAAAACCAATATCATACCGGGGCTCAATTTTCTTATAGCGCGAAATTGTTTTTTCTAATTCGATTGGAATTTCTTCAGGAGCGATTTCTAAAATTTTTATATCATCGCTCAACCAATTATTCTCGGCTATGGCATCCAGCAGTCTGATCGAGCTGGCTGCACTTCCTTGAGGGAATGAAACTGTTAAGACACGTTCAGATTGAAGTTTTAATAAAAGAAATTTCCATCCATTGCCTTTAGCCCGAATTCGTACTCTTTCAGGCAATAAAACAGCGGTGGAAAAACCTGCCGGGGCATTAACTAAACGTAATGGTATTTCCAGAGTACTGTTAACCGGTTCTGACAAAGAAATGGAGGCCCAGATAACAATTGCCAACAATGTCGAAAGGATAATAACCGTGGTTCGGTGAGCAGTATTTTGTTCCGGCTTTTTGTTTTTTTTCATCAGCCCTTATTCCGCATATACTACTTAAAGGTTTTTAAAGTAGTATATCAGTTCCTGCCGGTTAGCTTTTGAGATATCCCGACCCTGAATCGGGAAATTTTCAGTATGACGCGCCAATCGTCGTAATTCATGAACATTCATTTGCTCAATTTGGGCCAAATCGGCACGGACAGCATCTTCGGGTAAAATCTCTTCAGTTTCCACTTCCTCTTCGATAAATTCCTTCACCTCATCGGGTATAACAGAATTCTCAGCCTGAGTATCTTCACCCTGAATATCTTTATACGGATTGGAATTGCGTAACTCCAGTTTTTTACTTTCTATCCGGATAGCCTGAGTAAACAGGTCTTCATCCTGAAAATCTTCGGCAAATAATTCCGGATATTCAGGTTCCGGTTCAGTTTCTTCCACAGGTGGTTCAACTACCTCTAATAAATCTGATTCTTCGGGAATGTAGGTAATCTCTTCGATTTCTTCTTCGCTGTTATCCTCATTCTCGGGAATATCAAAAGGAATATCCTCATCAATAACTTCAGCTTCGGGTAAATCAACTATTTCAGAAACTTCTATACCGGCTAATTCATCAGAATCCATTTCTACTATTTCTGTTTCGTCTTCTGCTTCGGAAGCATTCTCCTGAATGTCAGAAGTCTCATCGATTACTTCATTTTCGAAAGAATCTAATTCGGGATTCTCTGTTTCTGTAATGTTCTCGGGTAATGCCGCATCAACTACAGAATCAATTTGAGCCTCGGTAAACGAAGCACTTTCTTCCTCAGTTTTCGGAGTTTCGCTCTCCAAAACAGTTTCTTCTACCTGCAAAGTATTGTTGTAATCAGGATCAATTTCCGGGAAAAACATGGCCAATGATGAGTCAGGTTGAGGAATAATGTGTGTAGACACAACGATTCCAACCCGTGAAGCCGCAGCTGCACCGGCATCGACTGAAGCCTTGACGGCTGCAACATCGCCAACGATTTTTAAAGTAATTAAAGCGGGATTTGTTTTTTCCCGTCCAATTAGCTTTACATTTGAGGCTTTGGCCATCGCGTCAGCGGCTTCAATAGCAGCTATTAAACCTTTAGTCTCAACGAGACCCAATGCTAGAGGCATAGTTTTTTCCTGTTATTCCGAATACATAAAAAAATGTCATTCCATCGTGTGGCATGGCTCGGGCCAGGCTACTTACCGAAAGAATGACATTTCAATAGTGATAATTAAACTTTTGGACGTTTCGGCAGAATGAGTTCAACGTCGGTATGAGGACGAGGAATAACATGGACAGAAACTAATTCACCAACTCTTTGTGCAGCTGCGGCACCGGCATCGGTTGCTGCCTTTACAGCACCAACATCTCCGCGAACCATAACGGTTACAAATCCACCGCCGATTGTTTCTTTGCCAATTAATTCTACTTTTGCTGCTTTTACCATTGCATCGGCTGCTTCAACTGCTCCGACCAATCCTTTGGTTTCGATCATGCCGAGGGCATCAAGTGACATAGTTAACTCCATATTTTATAGAAAAATCTATTGAAAAATATATTTTAATATATTAATAATCAAATAGAAAAGTTAGTTTTAACGATTTTTTCAGTACTTTTATTTACTTTAAACCTTATTAAGATAATCCTCCAGGATTACTGCGGCAGCATTCATATCAATAAGTCCTTTATCCCGTCTTTTCATTTTTTTGGTTACTGTACTTTTTATCCGCTCGGATGCAATTGAAGACGAGTACCTTTCATCAATAAGCGTAACTGAAATTTTCAGGTGTTTTTCCAATAATTTCCTGAAATCTTCAACAGCTTTAGTAACTGTCGTTATGCTCCCATCTTCTTTAAGCGGGTAACCAAGTATTATTTCGGTAACGGATTTATCAATAACAATTTTCTGGATATTTTCCACCAATTGCGGGTCATTCTTCAACACAGTGAATGGGGATGCAATTATCCTTAAGGGGTCAGATAAAGCTATGCCGACCCGCTGCAAACCAAAATCAATTGCCATCACCCGGCTTTCATTCATGGTCGGTTCCCAATCGTGTTACCGTTGCCATACCCTTAATTTTCTTTAATCTTTCAATGATACGGGATAAATGCTCTAAATCTTTAACATATAGAGACACCGTTCCCGAGAAAAAAGAATCTTCAACGTTAATACTTATCCCTTTAATATTCGTGTTGCGGTATGAAACAATTGAGTGTGAAATTTCATTAAGAATTCCCGGCGAATCTTCGCCAAATACTTGCAAACCGACAATAAACGAAGAGTTTTCAGTTTGTGGCCATTGGATAGTAACCGTCTTTTCCGGTTCCCGTTTTGAAATCTCAATGAGAGTTTTGCAATTTTTTCTATGAATCTTTACACCCTCTCCGAGTGTTATATAACCTACTGCCGGATCTCCCGGTATAGGGCTGCAACACTTAGCATAGGAAGTTGCCATTTCTACCTTATCGCCGTCTATTAACAAACTACCGCCCGTAGCGCGTGCATAATCAGCGAAATCGGCAAACCCGATCTGTTCCTTTGCCTTTTTCTCCTTCTCGGTTGAAAGCCGCATTAATTCATCCAAATCAATACGATTTAAACCTATAAGTCGGAAAAACTGACGGGTGTTTTCATAATTTTGTTCATGAATAAACTTCAATAACTCCTCATGAGAAAAGCTTAGTTTCAATTTTTTAAGCTTCTTTTCCCAAATATCTTTACCCTCATTTACAATCTCTTCTTCTTCTTTGTTCAACCACTTCTTTATCTCTTGTTTCGCTTTATGAGTTTGTACAAATTTCAACCAATTTCGGTTGGGGTGTTGATTTTTTGAAACAATGATTTCAACCTGGTCGCCGCTATGCAAGACTGTATCAATCGGAACCATCCGTTGATTGACTTTTGCTCCAATACAATGGAATCCGACTTTACTATGAACCGAGAAAGCGAAATCGATTGGAGTAGAGTTACTCGGCAGCCTTTTCAATTCGCCATTTGGAGTAAATACATATATCTCATCAGTGTACAAGTTCATCTTGAAGCTCTCGATGATATTCTTACGAATTTCATCGCCGCCGGCGCTATCAAGTATATCCTTAATCCAATTTACATACTGATCAATAGTTTGGTCACCACCAACTTTTCCCTCTTTATAGCGCCAATGAGCGGCAACTCCCTGTTCGGCAATTTCATGCATCTTGTATGTTCTGATTTGCACTTCAACAGGTTTTCCTTCCGGCCCGATAACCGTTGTGTGAAGCGATTGGTAGTTATTAGCTTTAGGAATGGCTATATAATCCTTAAACCTGTCCGGTACAGGCGAATAACTGCTGTTAATGAGTCCGAAAACAAGATAACAATCATTTGGATCTTCCGAAAATATGATGATACGTACCGCAAAAAGATCGAATATTTCTTCAAATGGTTTATTTCGTTTTATCATTTTCCGGTAAATGCTGTATAAGTGTTTCGCCCTGCCACTTATCTCGAACTCAATCTTATATTCTTTGAGCTTGTTAATCATCGGATTGATGAATTCACGAATATAATTCTCACGCTCATCGCGTTTAGCATTTATTTTTCTTTTTAAATCTTCATAGGATTGTCTGTTTAATTCCTTAAAAGCCAGATCCTCCAGCTCCCATTTTAGCTTTCCCAAACCAAACCTATGGGCTAAAGGAGCATAAATTTCCATAGTTTCCTGGGCGATACGTTTCCTTTTATCGGGAGGCAGGAACTCCAGGGTTCGCATATTATGGAGCCGGTCAGCAAATTTTACAATAATTACGCGAACATCTTTTGTTATGGACATTAGAAGTTTTCGGTAATTTTCGGCCTGATCAATTTCGGAACCTTTAAAGATATTTTGTACCTTCGTTAAACCGTCAACAATAATAGAAATTTCCAGACCAAACGCTTTTTTTATGCTATCGATCGTGTAATCCTTATTATTCTCAACCACATCGTGAAGCAATGCACAAACAATACTAACATCATCAAATGGTATTTCTTCTGCTAAAATTTTTGCAACAGCCAAAGGGTGTGTAAGATAAGGTTCGTTAGATTGTCTTGACTCTTCTGAATGAGCAATGGCGGCATACTCGTATGCCTTCTTTATTAACTGCACATCACAAGCCTGCAGGTTACGTTTGCAGATCTCTAATAGTTCAATTAATCCACTATGAATAGCGGTTTCCTGTAATGCCATATCTACTTTTATCCCGGAACTTATATTTTCTGTAAGATACGGATTTTACAGCATTTATTGAAGCTATTTCTATGCGAACGGGTGAATTTTAGGTAAGGAATATGCTTATTATTTGGCGTTATTCAATCCAAGATCGGATTTTAATTTTTTCATTCTCTCAACTTTCCCGCCCAGGTAATCGCTTTCCTCTTTTGAAAATTGAAGATTTGCAGGCATTTTATTCATATATTCTCTGGCCGTTGTGGCTTCGCCTGCCAGAAAGTAATTTTTTGCGATAATGTAATATATAGCAAAAAATACTGCTTTACTACATTGGGTTTTTGAATAAGAGTCCAGCAATTTTTGATAATACTGAATTGCCAATTTCCTATCAATTTCTTCGTTGGCCCGGGCAACATCCCAAAGGAAAAATCTTGATTGAGGATGCCTCTTATACAGTGGTTCAACCAGATACAATGCTTCACGAAATCGTTTCTGGCGGACATAAATCCAAAACAAGCTATGAATTGCCAGATTCCTGTTATAGGTATTGTACCGGATTACCTGTTGAAGTAGTTGAATGCCTTCTTTTCTTTCATCGGATACGAATGGCATCCACCTGATAAACTCGGTTTTATCGCTGCTCCAGAATTTCCATGCCCCTATTGCTACATAGCAATCAATCATTGTTGAATCATTTGCTACACAATCGGTAAAACAATTTTTTGCACTTATTGCACGTTTAAATGCAGAAAACCAACTACCCGATTCAGATTCAAAGTAAGCCCTGTATCCGTGTGCCAAAGCTTTATAGTACAGATACCACGAATTATGCGGCTCCATCTCCAAAAGTGCATCTGCTTTATGGTCGGCTTCATCAAGTTGATTTTCGATAAGCGCAGTATTAAACGATTGCCCCAAATCATGAGTTTGAGTAAAGTATGTTGCTGCCAGGTATATGTTACCTAAGGGGTTTTTCGGATGTTTTTTTACTAATGATTTAAATATTTCCTCTGCAGCCGAATAGTTCTGCGTAAAAATCGCTTCAATTCCGGTCGTAAGAGATTCGTGGATATCCTGTATCGGGTGTTTTTGAGCTGAAAGCCGAAAGGGAAATACTATCAGGAAACAAAATAACGTATAATATACGGGCTTCACTCGGAATGGCTCCATTGTTTACAGGGTACCAAACATACGATCGCCGGCATCCCCTAAACCGGGCAATATGTAGCCCCTTTCATTTAAGCATCTGTCATATGCGGCTGCAAATATCTTAACATCGGGATGCTTTTCCTGAATAAGCGCAACACCTTCAGGACTTGCCACCAGGCAAGCAAATACTATATTTTTGCTTCCCTTTTTTTTCAAAAATGTAATTGCCGCATCAGAACTTCCCCCGGTAGCCAACATTGGATCAAGGAGAATTATCATTGAATCTGAAACAACTTGAGGAGCTTTTGCATAGTAAACGACCGGTTCAAGGGTTTCTTCATTACGCTGGATACCAATATGACTAACTTTTGCTTCAGGAATGAGCGCTAAAAAACCACTCACCATACCCAAGCCGGCCCGCAATACCGGTGCAAGAATAACCTGTGATCTTAAATCAACTCCACTTGTCGTCTCGAGAGGTGTCTCAACATTTATTTTATTATACTCTGCATATTTCATAATCTCGGCTGCCAACAAGGTGGCAATTCTTTTTACTGCGCTCCTGAATTGCTCGTGTTGGGTATATTTATTCCGAAGGATGGTGACTTCACGCTCAATAAGAGGGTGATTAATAATAACAGGATTGGTCTTTTGTTGGGAATCCATCGGAATTACCTTTTATTATTCAATGCTTTAGCAGCCAAATATGTAAGCGGATTTATAAATGGAGAGGCTGCCGGTGTATATGTAAAATTTGTATCAGCCAACTCACTTAGCGGAATTTTATTCTGAATCATAACGGAAATAATATCGGAATACGCTACAGTTTCTGCTTGCCCAAAGAAACACGCGCCCTGAATAAGCAAGTCGTGTTTATTATAAACTATTTTGCCATAAACAGTGCCCGCCCCGGGCATAACGGGTACTAAATTCGGTAAAACTGAAGAAACGATGTCAATTTTGAATTTTTTATCTTTCAGTTGCTCCGCAGTAGCGCCACATTGGGTAATAACCTGGTTAAACAGCTTAAGTGAAATATTTTTTACTATTGGGCGCAAATATTTATTGCCGCCAGCTGAATTTTCTGCGGCTATCTGTGCTGTTTTTTTAGCAATTGTTGCCAAAAATATTGGTGCACTTTGTCCGGTAATAAGTTCTTTTAACTCTATACAATCACCACAAGCGTAAATATCGGAATTAGATGTTTGCATTTTTGTACTGACAACAATTCCGCCATTTTTGCCAATAGTGAGTCCGGCTTGCTGCACTAACGTAATTTCAGGAATAAAACCTGTTGCAACGAATATTGCATCAATTTCAATCAGCCGTCCATCAATTTTTATATGCGATATTTTATTTTGGGTACGAATATACTGGGGAGGTAAAATTGAAGTAAAATATTCTACTCCATTCCTGACTATTAATTCATGAATTAATTTCCCAATTTCAGGTTCGGAACCGCTCAAAGGTTCGGGGCTTTTTTCATAGATTAATACTTCCCTGCCGCTTTTTTTTAGTGCTTCACTAATTTCCAAACCCAAAACCCCCGCGCCAACTACAAGAACTTTTCTCGGATTGTACTCTTGTGAATAACTTTCCCATCGCAGAAAATCAGTAACGTTCTTAAGAGAGAACACATTTTCCAGACTGTCATCCAGTTCTTGTGGAAAACGAGCCCGTGATCCGGTACTAATGATAAGTTTCGAATATGTATACCCTGTTGTAGTTCCGGAGATATTATTTCGGACCTGAATTGTGCGTTTGCCGGGATGTATGGAAAGCACTTCTGTATTACAGAATACTTTCACTTGTTTGGATGAATAGAAAGTTTCTTCATTGAAGAAAACAATTTTATTGTAATCGGGTATTTCGCCGGAAATTAAATAAGGCAATTCACAAGTCCCCGTTGAGATAAACGGTGACTTTTCAAACATAATAACTTCAGCAGAAGGGCTGGTTCGTTTTGCCTTTGCTGCCGCGGCTGCACCAGCCGCGTTTCCTCCAATTATAATAATTCTGCGTTCGGGGATCATTTTTCCTTAAACGATAAAGTGAGCGGCACACCGGTAAAGTCGAAATGTTTTCGAATTGTATTCTCGAGAAACCGGCGGTAGCTTTCAGGAACAAATTTTGGGTAATTGGCAAAAAATAGGAAAATAGGATAAAACTCTCCTGCCTGAGTCACATATTTAATTTTCACTTCCCTACCATTTGGTGCAGAAGGAGGAGGTGTTTTTTCAATAATCGGGAGTAATGTTTCATTTAAAGTGGAGGTAGAAATTTGTGATTTTCTACGTGCCTCAACTTCTTTTGC
>JAJTBZ010000006.1 GCA_021286645.1 Ignavibacteria bacterium | reverse complement strand
CGGGCGCAATAACATTATTACGAACAGGAACAATACCATAATTGCTCCCGCGTATACTATTATTTGTACCACGGCAATAAACTGCGCGAACAACAGCAGGTACAGGCCTGCCAGAGCCGCGAAGTTCAGTATCAGAAACAGGGCCGAGATGATCGGGTTTTTCCTGGTAATTACCATAATAGCCGTTACGCAGGCTATTACTCCGAAAAATGCGAATAATATTATCTCTAACATAGTACTTCAATTTATTTACAAATTATGGCGTATTACGATAGATCATTCTCGCGAATGGAATAGTTTCGCGAACATGATCCAGTCCGCAGATCCAGGCAACGGTGCGCTCGAGGCCCAAACCGAATCCGGCATGCGGTACAGATCCGAAGCGGCGCAGGTCTAAATACCATGAGAAAGCCTCTTCGGGTAAATTGTGTTCGTGAATTCGCTCAAGCAACAGGTCCAGATTATCTTCACGCTGGCTGCCCCCGATTATTTCGCCGTATCCTTCCGGTGCAAGCACGTCAACTGCAAGCGCCAGGTTCGGATTTTCCGGGTCGCGTTTCATATAGAACGCCTTTACCGCGGATGGATAATGGTGAACCATTACCGGGCGATCGTACTGGCTGGATATTACCGTTTCATCGGTGGCGCCAAGATCGTTTCCATATTCGAACTCTATTCCGTTCTTGTGCAGAATTTCTACGGCTTCATCGTAGCTGATTCTCGGGAACGGGCGACGGACTTTTTCCAATACGCTCAGGTCTCGCTCTAAAACTTTTAGTTCTTCCTGACGGTCAGCCAACACAGACTGAACGATATATTCCAGGAATTCCTCTGCGAGATCCATATCATCATATAAATCTGCAAAAGCCACTTCCGGTTCTACCATCCAGAACTCCGTTAAGTGCCGACGCGTTTTGGATTTTTCCGCACGGAATGTCGGGCCGAATGTATAAACTTTGCCAAGAGCCATGGCGCCTGCTTCTGCATACAACTGTCCCGACTGAGTTAAATACGCCTTACCGAGATCAAAATACGGGGTTTCAAACAACGTAGAAGTACCCTCGCATGCTGCCGGTGTAATAATGGGCGCGTCGAATAAGGTAAAACCTTTCATGTCAAAGAAATCGCGTATCGCTTTAACAATACGGTGACGAACTTTCAGTATAGCTACCTGTCTGCTGGAACGCACCCAAAGGTGACGTAAATCCATTAAAAATTCGGTACCATGCTCTTTCGGGGTGATAGGATATTCATGAGAGTCACTAATAACTTTTATGTCTTTCACATCCAATTCTACCCCGCCCTGTGCCCGTGCTTCTTCACGTACACTACCTGTAACAGTAAAAGCGGTCTCCTGGTTCAATTTATCGGTAATTTCAAAAATTTCGGGTGTAACGGCGCCTTTAAATACCACGCATTGCAGGTAACCCGACCCGTCGCGTAAGATAAGAAAGCGCAATTTTCCGCTTGACCGTTTATTGTAAAGCCAGCCATGAAGCGTTACTTCCTGCCCGACATACTGTTTAAGCTCACTTATATAGATGTTTTTCATGGTTATGTAATATGTTGTTATTAAAAATTCACAAAAAGGAAATATAAGGAAAGAAAATCGTTTAAAGAAGATTGCGTTTTTTTTAGGCAAACTCTTTCATGTTTCTCAGGAATTTTGTATTTTTGAAGTCTTAAAAATAAGTGCCGGCGTAGCTCAGTCGGCAGAGCATCCCGCCTTGTTAGCGGGAAGGTTAGCGTGGCTAAGAGAAAAGTTTAAGAAGTGCCGGCGTAGCTCAGTTGGTAGAGCAGCTGACTTGTAATCAGCAGGTCACCGGTTCAAGTCCGGTTGCCGGCTCAAAAACCCCTCGTAAGAGGGGTTTACTATTTTAAAGTAATCAGCAGGTCATGCCACTGCCATTGCCGGCTCTCTAAAGAAAACCCCTTGCAAAAGGGGTTTTTTCATTTTAAAACAATCAGCAGGTCATGCCCTGTAGCGATGCCGGCTCTCTTAGCAGTAGTAATTATAGTTATCCACTCCCCTCTCTTACATCGAAACCTTGATATCGAATACCCTGGGCCGATATGATCCTGAGAGCGCTTGACTGTGGACCATAAGGTCACTGGTTTTACTTTATTTACACCTCATTACATGAGTACAATTTTCAAAACAATTACTTTCGATTTTCATTAAAAAACTGTAATTTCGCCCTATGGGGATGATTTTTACTCCTCTATGGCCAGAATTTATAAAGTGCAATACTGAAGACTGAAGGGATTTACCGGTAGATTTACACATCATTTTTGAAAAGTTTTTTTTCACTTGGAATATAACAACCGCTGACAACCAGAAATTTACAACTATTGTAAACGTCGGCTTGGTTGTTTGAAGTGAACAAATTTCTTTATACTACTCATGTTGTATTTTAACAAGATTATAATTATTGTTCACTAAATGTGAGTATAAACAAATTAGCTTGGAGATAATATGAATTATTGGAGAATGTCCTTTCGCTGTGGTACTGGAGGACCCGAATTATGGAGTAAATGTTATGATAACGGTGTTGCAGCAATGACTTATCATCCTTTTATTAAAACTGACCTAACAGGGCAAACAAAAGATCGGTACGCTAAGCTTTGGAAACAATTAAAACCAACACAAAATTCAAGTTTTAACAGATTTGTCTATGAAATGAAAGTAGGCGATTTAATCTATGCAAAAAATGGTCCTATGATTGTTGGGTGTGGAATTATAACAAGTGAGTATACCTATGCAAAGAACACAGGCGTAGTTGACCCGAGAAATAATACACCTTGGCGCCATCAAAGGTTTATAAGTTGGAATAAAAATTTCAAACCTTTAAGAATTTTATTTGGATCTGAACATCACACTGTTTTTTTGATAAAAAGAGATAAAATTAAATTATTAAATAATGCAATAGAGAATACTAGACTAACAGGCATAGATAGAGCTGATGAAGGTGATGAGGTAATAAAAGAAATCAGATTTAGAAAGAGATGTAGAACCCTAATTGATACTAAAAAAGCGCTGTCCAATGGTTCATGCGAAATCTGTGGTTTTGCATACAGGAAATATTATAAGGGTATCACAAAAGTTCATTTAGAAGCCCACCATATAAACCCCATAGCGATGAGAGTAAAGCCTAGTGAAACGAAATTAGAAGATATTAAGTTGATTTGTTCGAATTGTCATACTGTAATCCACTCTAGAAAACCAATTTTCACTTTAGAAGAGGTTCAAAAAATGCTAAAAATTAAATTTTAATTTAATAATCTAGTCGTATTTGTTGTGGAAGAAAAAAAAGTCATACTATAAAAGCGGCGTCTGTAAGTCAAATTGTGCAAATGGCCCACGAATTAATTTACAGAAATAATTGAAAAATGATCTAAAACAATGTACATATTTCTAATGAGCATCTTCCATTATTTATAATGCTTAAGTTGAAATTAGACTTTTTAAGCAAATTTATCATTGAAAATTTAGGAGTCTAAGGAATGGAAAGGCAGAGGAAACATTATTCATCCGAGTTCAAAGTTGAAGTACTACGCGAACATCTGGATAACCACGTCCAGTCGGAAAAATAGCAGATAAGTATAATATTCCTCCAAATCTCGTCTATTTGTGGGATAAAGAGTTCTTTGAAAATGCGATTGAACTATTTCAAAAAGATAAAAGTGGAAAAGCCGCCAAGAGAAAATTCAGCGACTGGAAGAGAAACTTAAGGATAAAGACTCGCTGATTAGTGAACTGGTTGAAGATAACCTGAGGATGAAAATGGGACATCCCTGTGGGGAAAAAGCGAATGGGGATCGCTAAACGGTCAGTGGGTAGAGCCCGAGATACGCGATGCAGTCATTGTCTATTTGCAAGAATTGCATGAACGCAGCTGTCTGGCAATGAAAACGCTATTGCGAATTATTGAGCTCAAAAAGAGCAAGTACTACCATTGGCAAAGGCGGTGCGGTAAACCTAACGGTCATAAATGATTATCATCGCCGCGATGGTTATCGACGGTTAACGTATGCAATGATGGATCATGATGTGGCAGTAGCAAGTCCCTCCTCTGTGTATCGTATTCTGAAGCAGGCAGACCTGCTGAATTAATGGAATACGAATAAACGAAGCAAGAAAGGGCAAGGTTTTCATCAACCATCAGGCGTGCATCACCACTGGCATACAGATATTAAGTACCTGAACTTCCAGGGTACGTTTCTGTTCCTCATTTCAGTAATGGATGGTTATTCACGGTATGTCCTGCACCATGAAGTTCGTGCTCATATGGGACAGCATGATGTTCAGCTGACGCTGCAGAGAGCTAAAGAGAAATTTCCCATGGCCAAACCACGGCTCATTACGGATAACGGTTCACAGTTTATAGCCAGAGAATTTAAGACCTTTGTTCAACACCTGGAGTTGGAGCATACAAGAACCTCGGTGGCTTATCCACAGAGTAATGGGAAGATTGAGCGGTTTCATCGGACAATATCTGAGGAATGTTTGAGAAAGCAGCCGGCACTGGGTATTGAGGGAATAAAAGCATCGATAGCTGATTATATTGACCATTATAATGGTTCAAGGTTACATGGCGCGTTGAATTATTTGACACCCGAAGATTATCTTCTGGGACGGAAAGAAATACGGATAAAAGAACGAGAAGAGAAAATGCTCAAGGCTGAAAACGCCCGGGCAGAGTACTGGCATTGTAAGGATTTAGTTGCTTGAATTACACATTATTTTTTTGTCAAAAAGTCTTTTTTCCCTTGGAGCATTACAATATATGAACGATAAGGTGATTTAATATTCTTGGAGAAATTATGAATGAAGAAGATGATATTATTGTTCAATACAAATTACAATTGTTGACTGAAGAGAGGACAGCACTGGAAAAAAATTCACAAGTTATTCAAGATTTCCAAAGGTATTGTAATGCAAAAGGGCTGGATTTGCAGGCCGAGAATTTTCAGTATATACAATCTATAGGGATTGTTGTCACTTATCCCAATTTGCTTAATATCATTTATCCTGAATTACCTATTGATAAAGAAGGTCTGGTGGATTTGGATTATTTTGTGGTTAAGCGCAGTCAAAATCTATTACATATTGGAAGACTGCTAACTAGTAATTTTGAGATCCTTTTGAGTCCTTATTTTAGAAGAGGCTACAATGAAAGAAGCAATTACAACCCGTTTTTCGTATATTTATTTCAATTTAACAAGAGCGAATCATTAAGCCGCAGTATTTTGTTAGATATGAACAGGGTTCGTATTGACATTGACGGCCCAATTTGCGGGGAGCGAGATGCGTGGTTTGGCGCCCGATTCAATGAAAAGATAGAAAATATAAAAGATGGAATTACAAAATTAAGGCCACCAAGTTATATAAGCGAGAGTCACATTTCCTTCTTTTTTCGAGAAGTATATTCACTAGATATAAAATGGGAGACTAAAAATAATATTAAAACATTTCAATTAGAAGAGTTCAAAACTGAGAAAGTCGTAATAGATATAGAGGATAAGCAAGTTTATCCGGTTCGTTATCTTCACGCCGAATACGATATTGATCATTGCAAATTCAGACACTTTGACGGCGCAATTCATTTCTATACAAGGGAGGAGTATTTTGCCCGAAGAGATAGCGATTTTAATTACAATGTTAAAAACATCAGTCACATAAAATCGGATTCAATTAAATTATTTAAGATTAATGGTAAGATAAGTGTCAAAGCTTGGGTGGAATTAGCCTCCCATTATCTATATGGGAATCCTTTAATCATTGAATACTATGAAGGGAAATACCCCAAAAACATTGAAGATTTTTTAGCAAGACTTAAAGAGCTAGGACGCGGTGCATGAGCTGCCACCCCAATGTATAATAAAGAAAAGAAGCAGTTGTAGTGATTTAGTTTATAGAGTTGTCATTGGAAAAATTTAACATATTTACTCATAAAATTTCAGAACTAAATAGATAAAGAGCCGATCTCCTACTACTAAAATAATTTAATAGGTGCAAAACGATATTTTAATTAGAAAATCCCAATATAAAAAATTATGAGCACTTTTTTGTGGAATCAACGAATTAGCTGATAAATTCAAATATTAATTTTTGAGTAATTTCTTTCAATAGATACCTTTAACATATATTCAATAATATATAAAGGTTTATCTGGTCATATTTAATGCGAACAACCAAAATTAAGTAGCTTGTATATTGATTTTATAGATTCTTCAAATCAGAACATTTTTTTAAGTGGCCTAACTATTCTGTTTAATGTACAATTAAGTCTCAAAAAAATGGTTGGAATAAATATCTTCACAGCTAAGAATGTGTTTGCTTACGCATAGCTTCCACTGCATCACTAATTGAATAAGTAATGTTATCTTTAAGCCATTCATCCCAGAATGCTACAGTGGCACTAGATGGTTGACAATTTGGTTTGTCAATACGGACACGACTTGGAAGAAGCGAAGCATCACCAACAATCAATGCCTCCCCAATGTCTAAAATTGGAAGAATGTCAGTAACGCCACCAAGATTATCTGGTAATAACCTTTTAATAACTGATTGATCATCAGCATTAGACAATTTCATCGCAATGAAGTTATTACATTGACTCAAAACAGTTCTATTAACTTCAGAGGGACGTTGACTAATAATGGTAAGACTCACTCCATACTTACGGCCTTCTTTAGCAATGCGTTCAAAACTCCGATAACCCATCTCTAACAGACTACTATCAGAGAGGCGTTCGGGGATATACAGATGGGCCTCATCACAGAACAAAGAAATTGGATGACGATTAGACTTTTTGCACCATTGTTGAACAGAAAAGACTAAACGTGCAACTAAACCAATTATTAGAGGGAGTATATCGGAAGGCACATCTGAGAAATCAATAATTTTAATACCACCCTCTGCGTTATCTTTAGAACCTGCCATCAGCTTGTGGCAGAATTCATTTAGATATCCATAACTTTTAATATCTACTACTTGACCAAATAGGAAAGTTAATCGACGATCACGTCTTTTAGCCTCAAGACGTTGTATGAACCGTGATAATTTGTCTTTATAATCACCTGCTTTTTCCGCTCTAGAGCCTTGAACCATCTCAGTATTTAAACGAATGAGTTCCGTTATAGCTGCTTCAATATTATAAGGGACGGGGCTGTCGATTGTAAAAGTGTCCAATACATCAGTTTTACCAATGGATTGAAGATATTGACTTTTTTGTTGTAGAATAGTCCGTGAAAAAACCATAGCCTGATTGGGAGCATTTTGGTCACTACGATCAAGTAGCAGTGAGATAATTTCTTCATATGTCAACATCCAATAAGGAAGATATATTATACCTTTGGTAAGCGGATCTTCAACACCCGCATCATTTGGGCCAGACACACGCAAATGTTGAAAACCAGTGCCAGTAATAGTAGAATACTCGCCATGAAGATCAAAAACTATTGCATTAACATTTGGAAGAGTAGCGGCTTGTTCCAACAAACGCGCCACTGTCCAAGATTTCCCGGAGCCAGTGCTACCAACAATTACAGCATGCCGTTGGAATAGCCTATTACCATCAAGATAAGCTTCTGCGTTTTCATCCAATGTATACTTACCTAAACTAAGATTTACTTTATCACCTTGCACTTGTGCAATTGCTTTCATAAATGATGTCAAGACTTCGCCTTCCAACACAAAACATGCCGCTTCGATTTCCGGTACAGATTCTAACGTACGCCTAAATATATTCGACTTTGTGCCAAGTTTATCAATCATTGTCCCAATCAAACTTACTTTGATAAGATTTTCAGTATTTTCATCTGCGCTCAAAGATACTTCTTCCACAGAATCATCGATCATTTTTCTGGTTATCTTTGTAATTAATCCTATTAGATGCTGCCCTGCCTTTGCACTGCGGAGACAAACCAAGTGATTAACCTGCAATTTCCGCAAATTATCAAAATCAGCTACTTTAACTATAACCGATGCAGTATCAACACTATAAACAGAACCAATTGCAGTAGTATTTGTAAAATCAAATAGCGACATATTAAACCTTTTCATCTATTATTAATGAATTAAATCCTTCAACTGTCCATAAATTCATATCCGTTAATATTTCACCAGCTAAATTGCTATTAGAATATACTTTAGTTGAATTTGGTGCGGCCTCTTCAAATAACAAGAATTTATTACATGAAGCATTAAGAAATTTTTGCTTTGTTGCTTCGGTTAACTGTTTTGTGACAACAATTATTGGGATCGAATCATTTCTGACTCTATGCATGATCTTTGGCTCAACATGTTCATCGTTAAAACCAAAACCAATAGCAATGATAACATTTGAATTGTTAATCATATCATCACTCGTACTCATAATTGATCTAAAAGGCTCTTGATGAGTTCTCCGATATTTCAGTGAACCAGGAGTTATAATTATTGGTCTAAAACCGGATGGAATTTCTTTAGACAAAGGGACTGAAATGGGAATTGTATTTAAATCATAGAACCAATCTAAAGAACCGTGTACTTTACATAGATTAACATGTATTTCAGAACCAAACGTATTCTTATTGTGTTTGTAGTCAAAGGGAGAAATAAAACGCCCCATATAACCAGGGGTAAAGCCAGTTGAGACGTATGCAGCTGATAATGCACAAGAATACTCTATCAACCTATCATAATTTGTAGTAATAATATTAATGAATGTTGAAGAAGTGCGACAAAAATATTTTATTAAAGGAATGAGCGAGCTTTTTGCTTTGTCTTGCAATAACCTGTCATGGAGCAAAAGATCTTTACCATTTATATATTGCCAAGTTTCGTTAATTATTCTGTTTTCAATACTGGCATTTAATTCAACATTATTCAGGCTCTTTTCCAAATCACCAGTTTTATCCAACTCATTACAAAATTTTTGCCATTCAACATAGTTTTCATCATCGCTAGGGAAAGCAATTTTTCTTGTTAATTCTGTAGCTAAGGTCGGCATACTTGGTAAACCATATGGAATAGATGCACCTGTACCTAGTACCAAAACTGGATTGGTATTCGATACATATTTTTGCACAATATTAGCAATTACTTCAAGCGACATATATGATTATACACTCCCAATTTATTAACCGTACGAAAATATTATATTGAAATGAATCTTCAAATAAGGTAAAAACTGATATTGATAAACAATTATCAAATATTGCCAAATGAAAACTTACTACACAAAGTAATGGCATCGCAGCGAAGCCACAGCGCTACTGCATTCAACTTTTTGCATTTAGAACATTACTGCTACCAGGCAGCAAATATAGTGAACGTAACAATTGGTTTTTGGTTATTAAAGGCTGGCTATAATTGGTCTCTTCCCTCTCAATCAACGGGGCAGATGAGCATGTTCTATCCTTATCGATGAGAGTCTGCTCTTCAACAATCACTTTCTGTTTTTATAAAAAACCTGTACTTTTGCCCTGTGGTTAAAATTTTTACTCCTCAGTGGCCGGAATTAGCAGCCTGATATTTACTTTTTCTTTTTGACCGGGGCGTTTTCGCGCGGGAGTATTAAACTACTTTAAAACTGAGTTATAAAAGGAGACAAAAGAACTATGGATTTGGTAAAAATAATACTGTTCGCCTTTTGGGGCATAATTGTAATAGCAGCTTTGTTTAATAAGTTAAAAGCAAAACCGGCCGCAGAGCCCATTGAACCGGATTCGTTTCACCCAAGCGATACTAATGATAAATTGGTAAAAGTAAAAGGATGGACGTATGACGAATTAAATAAAATAATTAACGATTTTATTAATTTGTATAAGGATTCCGAATATCCTCAAGCGAAAATTGAGATAACAGAACTCGGGACAAGTTTCTATAAGTTATTGTTTCCGCAGGACATTCACCCGATGCTTTTTACGTTTCTTATTAATTATTTAGTATATCCATTCGAAATGGACCTTAAAAGGCATTCTATAGTGGTTGTTGGCCAGGCAACCTTAAATGCAGATTATACGGGAATTAATGACACGGAATTTGGACAGAAGGCAACCTTCTACATCCCTGAACATGATTCTGAACATGATGTGGTGTTCTTAAATGATGAAAAAGGCAGAGTATTTGAAAATTCATTTACCGATTGCAGATGGAAATCAGGGAATAGCGATCGTTTATCCGAAGAAGCCAAAAAAATGCTGATCGAATCCTAGCCATATTTTTAGGGCTACAAATCGGATATAAGACTAAAAAAAATTTCAGATTCAAAGTATCATAATAGTCTGTTGCAGTCGATGAAATTGGCATGGCAGCATACCGCTTCGTTGCTGCATTAAATGCAGGAAGAGTACGGGGCCAGACTGAAATTCATGGGTAATTGAGCCAGAGTGTGCCAACAGCTAATAATTTTAACGCTTTCTTTGCAATTGCGAAGCCGTTCCTATATGAAGGAATGAAATCAAAATACAAATGTCATTCATTCGGGGTTAGCGGCCTGAAAGTAAGCATGGTTTTAATAATTAAGCTTGTTATTACCAAAAAAAAGCTGTCACTGCGCGAAGCCGTGACAGCTTTTCAAAAACCATTTCGATAATCTATGAATGATTATTTTTTCGGCGTGGTTGCTTTAACTTCTTTATCTGCTTTTTTAGCTGCCGGTTCTGCTTTTGCATCTGCTTTCTTTGCTTCTTCTTTTTTAACCGGTGCTGTTTTCGTATCAGTTTTTTTCACGCAGACAGTCTTAGGATTTGTGGGCCTGGAGGCATTATCTGTTTTTTCTGGTTTTGCCTGGGCAAAGTTAGCACTTACAATTGCACACACAACAAACATAGCAACAATAAAACGTTTCATGTATTTTCCTAATTTTTTTTGAGTGAAGTAACAAATTACAAATATTATTTCCACCATGAAAATACTTTAATTTCAGTATCCACCGTTCTTAAAAGTGCATTTACAAATGAATACCCTGTAACTATTTTCTATCACCAAGCAGTTTTAATAGCTGCCTGTTGAAGCCGGGGACTTCATCCTGTAAAACACTAAAAAAATGCCTGTCAAACGTTTCGACCTCAACCACTGCTTTTGTTATAACTTCTGTGCCCTGCCCTGTTAAACTGACGAGCTTAGCCCGCGTGTCGGTAAAATGCTCCGTACGTTGAATGAAACCCTTTCTTTGTAATATCCGCAGCACCTGGGAAGTTGTCATCGGGTCAATTTTTGTATGCTGCGACAGTAGTATCTGGGTAACTTCCTGTTTTTGTAAGGTTAACCAATATGCGCTTGCAAGCAAAACGAACTGGGAATGCGTAAGATCAAAAGGCTCGAGCGTCTTCCGAATTTCGCGCTGCCACAGGCTGGTAACCTGCCATAGCAGGAACCCCGTACTTTCATCCGCATGTTCAACACTGAATGGACTATTGTTTGATTTCATAATGTTTAGCTGCCTGAATCTGGCGATTAATATCTTCTTCTAATGAATTAACTATCCCCTGCGCTACCAGCCGGACCCACAGAAAAGAAAGCAGGCCCTGCACACTCATTGTAACGGTAATTCTCACCCCCTCCGGAGTATCCTCGAAAGTATGGCTGCCGTACATTTTCGCGAGCGGGAACGATGTGCAATCAACAAACTTACTGTTTTCAATTATCTCCTGCAAACGGATCGTTACCGTCGGGCCGCCTTTAGGGCGCAATTGGAATGTATTGCCCACGGCAAACTCGCCCTGCAGCCGGGCAAATTCAATCGAATCATCCCACGTATGCCAGTTGTTTACATCCGAAAACAATTGCCACAACTGCTCACGGGTTACTTCTTTCGTTGTTACAGTACATGATCGAGTCCACATAGAAATTCTCCTGTTAAAATATGTATTAATATAATATGTATACATATATTATATGTAATAAGTTCCATTTCTCAAAATTTATTAAAAAAAACGCCTGGTACTACGGTTGCAGGCACAGAGCAAGAAGTGTGCTGTTTGAGTAAAATTCATTAAACAAGCAAATAAAAACAACAAAAGCCTTTCTACATCGCCCCACATTCCTGAATAATTGCTGTCAAGTATTCATTTATACTAATTAAAAACATTTAACTTTAAAATATTGCCAATAGTAACTAAAAATTGGCTATTTTGTACCCGCTTTTACTTTTATTAATTGAAGGTAACTGTATTAAATCAACAACATGGCGGAATCCGAAAAGCCTTTAGAGTAGGAATGTTTTATATGAGGTTAACATGATAAAAAGAATGAAAGTGGCTTTAGCCGTATTATCATTAGGTTTATTTTTAACTGGTTGCGCTATTACCATGCCGGTAAACGCTACAAGCAATACTGTAGGTTCAAAAGTTGGTACCGCGAAAGCTACCGGCTACCTTGGTGTTTTATTCTTTGATCAGGATGCAAGCATAAAAGCTGCTGCAAAGAATGGCCATATCACCAAAATTTCAACTGTTGATATTAAAACCAGTTCAATCTTAAACATCCTTGTAACTTACGAAACCATAGTTACCGGTGAATAATTATTATGAACAGGAATAAGTATTGCTTATTCCTGTTCCCTTAAAAAAATCCTATGAAATACTACTTTTTATTCCTCATCCTTTTCTCGTTCTCGTGCACGCAGCAGAATTCCCGGGTAAACCATTGCGAAATATTTAACGGCATCGGAATGGCATGCCTGAACTCTGAAAAAATTGAACCGATCAGCGAGCCGGTTAAGGATCTTTATACAAAATTATTGTTCTCTTCGTCCGGTACTCCTGTTCCCCTTTTCAGGCATATAACCGGTACCGGCTACCATATTTTTATTGGCATCCCGTATAATACTTCCATCAATCAACTTGCAGAACAGATCTGTTCGAAAAACGGGGTAGATGAATTTGAAAAATCATCCGGCGATGAGTATTTTTACTGTACGTATAAAAAAGGTGATTACTATATCTGCGAATATGTTTTTAGCCGCGAGCATAAATCAGTTATTTATCTGGCTACAGCAGGCAGAGAAAAATCCGTTCGGGATTCCCTTTTTCAACTTTCTCAGTTTCAAAAACGATTTGCAGAGTAAAATGTGATTTTAAGTGCACTCAAACAAATATCGATACTTTTTATCGGAGCATTGTTTTTTTGGGGATGCTCTACCGGCGCTAACGGTATGTATGATACATTCTTCGTGGGCGAGCACGGAATGCAGTATTTTATTCACCCGATTGAATTTGCCGGGCTGCAGGAAACCTCAGGAAGCGCCCAATTGGATTTTACCTGCAGATATAAAAATGCCGAAACAGATTCCAGTATCGTCAACATTTCGCTCATAGGGCAAACAGGCACGCGTTCTCTCGATAGCATTGTTATTATGAATAGCACTATAAAATTCGCCCTGAAGAATCCTGAAGTTATGTTCGTTGAACGCGAAAAATCCAATGTGGTTTCCCGGTTCACCGCGAAAACTCAGACAGCGCTTATAAAGAATCTGTTTGCTCAAACTGACTGGCGTATTGAAGTATATTCATCTCAAAATATTTTACGCTACACTGCAGGCAGTAAGGCAAAAAGTATTATTGAGGATGTGAATTACGCAATTTTTTCGCTGTTTTAAATTACGCCTCTTGTTTTTGTATCATCAGTTTATTAATTCGCTCCATCGTTACCATAGGCATGGAATTTCTATCCTGCAAAGTCAAACGGATGATCGTAGGATTTGCAAGCCAGGCTACCGGTAATGGATAGTTGATCAGCTACATAGCGGGTCCCCGCAAAAAGAACTCGTTCAATTTTTCTGTTATTTCTTCCCTGCCCGGCAGCAATTCTTTGTAGGCATCAGGAAGTTTGGCGGATGTGTTATAGGTGGCCACTCCAATCGGCATCCGGCTGGTTTTGAGTGAATATTCAACCACGGTGCGGTTCTTTTCCCGACAGATAATAATGCCGATTGCATCATTTTCGTTTTGCAGTTTAACTGTATCATTGAGAACTGATAAATAGAACTCCATTTTTCCTTTATACTCAGGCATAAATTCACCAATTTTTAATTCAATAGCCACTAAAGATTGCAGTTGTCTGTGATACAGCAATAAATCGATAAAATACTCATTCTCCCCCACGGTAATTTTGAACTGACTACCCACGAAAGTAAAATTATTGCCTATCTCGAGCAGAAAATTCCTGATATTTCTTACAAGAGCATTTTCCATTTCACTTTCGCTGTAATCATCAGCCATCTCAAGGAAATCGAATGTATACTCATCTTTCACAGCCAGGCAAGCTTGCTTTTTTAACTTTTCCGGTAAAGTAGTATCAAAATTTGTCTGGTTTAGCAGGTATTTTTCGTAGGTTTTATTATCGATCTGGTGAATAAGAATGCTTTTTGTCCAGCCAAATTTTTTTGTTGCAAGAATGTAGAATTGTCGTTCCAGATTATCTTTACACCGCTTTAGTATCGTAATTTGCTTACTCCAACTGATTTCTCGTACCAATGGTACGAGATTTTGTACAGAATGGTATTCGGTGTAGAATTGAGCCATGAGCCACAAATTTCCAACGGAAAAGCCGTTAATTCCGGGGAATTCTTTTTGTAATTCCTTTGCCAGTTTGGGAACCACCGCCTTCCCCCAATTTTCGGCTTGTTTTTCCGCGATGGATTTGCCTATCTCCCAATAGAGATCAATGAGTTGAACATTTACCGCTCTTAACGCCTCATATTGAGCTCTGCGTACTTTTTCCTTGATTTCCGCAATAAATAAACTCTCGACATTATGCAAATGCATATCCCCTCCCCATATTTAGTTTTTACATTACTTCTGCTAACAAAAGGTTCTTAAGTTCTACCCTATACAATACTTACTATACTACCCGGATATTCGAAACAATTGATTCATGTTCTCCCTCAGAAAAGAACCAACTCTACTGCAACAAAATAGGAGTTTAGTTACAACAAAGAAACACATTTCATTTATTGAAGGCTTAATACCTCAGAAACAGACTGGCAAAAAGATAAAAAGGGAGGGCAGAAACTGAGGTTTATAATCGGTTTAATTACATCCCCGGCGAACCGGGGAATGTAAAATCTTGTGTATAATTAATATTTACAGTTTTTGGGTTACCTTATTGGTTTTATCAACCAATATAACCGTGGGTTTGTAATTCCGGAGTTCGTCTTCGGTGTACTGGCAATAAGTAATAATAATAACTTCATCGCCCGTGCAGCCAAGGCGTGCCGCGGGACCATTGAGGCAAATTATACCGCTTCCGGCAGCCCCTGCAATGGTATAGGTTTCCAAACGCGCGCCATTATTAACGTTTACCACTTGTACTTTCTCAAATTCGCGTATATCAGCCGCGGCAAGCAAATCACTATCAACAGTAATACTGCCTTCATAATACAATTCGGCCTGTGTTACCGTGGCACGGTGAATTTTTGATTTGAACATTTCTCTAAGCATAATAATAAAGTCTAAACCTTAAAAAGAAAAAAAATCTCATCCTAAAATACGGCCATTTTTGATTGATTAAAAATCCGGTAAAAATTTGTGCAATAGGGGCAAGCCACCACAAACATTCTTGCACACGCGAAATATTTAATAGCTCAATTAATTCAAAGTTTCCGAAACCAATCTTCATCCGGCTCATAAATTTCAATAGTCCTGGTTTTTACTCCTAAATTTAATTCACGGAGTTTCTCGCATAAAGTATCGCCATCAATCAGGTCAATTGGCGGTGCCCCGTCACGCGTAGCCTCTTTAATGGCATCCCGGGTATATGTACCGGTTGTAAGGTATAGGCCCTTATCTGCCCTGCCCTGCATTGCGCCGCGGAAATCCCTGATAAGCGAAGCAGAAACCGAGTTTTTAAAACGTTTACATTGAAATATTACGTGGAAACTCAAAAAACCGTTAATTTTAGCGATACCCTTGCCATCAATCCCACCATCTCCCGATTTCCCGGTAACTTCAACATGGGTAAAGCCGCTTTCGCGTAAAATTCGTTGAGCAAGCCGCTCAAATGCATCCGGCTCCAATGAAAGCAGAATATTTAACAGCCCTGATTTCCAATCCGGTGCATCCTCAATAGTATTTTCGTCAGTAGTTAATTCTTCTAAACCATCAACTGCCTCTTTCCTGCTAAGGGCACGGACCGATTTCACTATTGCGGCAATATCGACCGATGCTATATCCAGTTCTGCATCGGTCAGAGCCCATACTCCGCGTGAAGAGCTTTCAATGAGTCCGGCTTTCTTGAGGTAACTTTTAGTCCATGTTAGCCGATATTCAACAATGTTCCTGTATCCCCGTGAGTGCGGTATTTCGATGATCTCCTTTGGTATATGTGCAATTTCATAAACCTTTTCATTGATCTCATCAATGGTTCCGGAACCTCCCAGATCTTTTAAAGCTAAAAGTACCGGAATCATTAAGGCATCGAAGGTTGGAATCTTACCATTTTCAATTTTCATAAATACCCTTTACAATCATAAGTCACTTAATTCCCTGAGAAGCCGAAAGAGTGCCTAACCCAATATTTTCACATATTCGGAAATTTTTTCAGCCACGTATACGTAAATTACCAAAATTTTTACGACTCCCAAGAAATTTCGTTTTGCCAATAGATTTTTCTAAACATTTCTTCATTCATATCAGATTTGTTAATATCTTTCACCGATACTTTAACACTATTCCGGCAATACGGAATAGATAATACTTTATACTTAATCAGAAAACCTATAATGAAAAAATATATTCCCGTGCTACTCATTACACTCCTGTTTACCGCCGCGGTAAATATGCCTGCAAAGGGATCCCGATATCCCCTGCTGCCAAAATCAGTATTAAAAAATGATGTGCATAACACATTGCACAAAACTACATTCTCCAAATTCACTTCCGGATTTAATAAAACGGTGCTGGAAGCTATAGATACTGTTCAGGCCCATGCTATGGATGGAGGAACGTATTTTATTGGTGTATCGGCAAAGCCAGCCGAATCACCTGTTAATTATGAATTAAAGCTTGGTGGTAAATCTTTACTTACACCGCCAAGAAGCAGTAGTTATTGCAGTGGTTCTTCCTATGCGGTATTCATTGAAACACTGAACCGTTTGCTTCCCGATGTAGACAAAAAATTATCGCCCGAGCGCGCAGAAGCAATGCGCATGCAGGAACCTGATGGCAGCAGACGTGAAGATTGGGTAAAATTTTGGGGAATCTGGAATGCTGATGGTTTCGGCTCGAACTATGCAATGGTGCAATATGCAAAAATGGGTGTGCAGGTAAAACCCGAAGACGCAAAACCGGGTGATTTTGCAAACATCTCCTGGAAAACCGGGAACGGGCACTCTGTTGTATTTTTAGGCTGGTGCTTAAACGAGCATGGTGAAAAGTGTATTATGTACTGGGCAAGTCAAAAAGCCAGCAATGGATATGGCGATCAGATCGTGCCTGTTAACCGAATAAAAGATATTAGTATAGTTCGTTTGACTAAACCGGAAAATATTTATCAATTCGATATTAATACCAAAATTGATAAATCCATACCCGGATCGATAATCAACTTGAAGTAATACCCATAGTTTGTTTATTGCTGCATCCTGCCTATGGGTGCAGCAATGCATTCATCACTGTATCGTGCAATACAGGACGAAACTTTATTATTTTAGTATTATTCCGTGTCGGATAAACACGGTTTGTAAGTAAAATCACCGCACAATTATTAGCTTTGTCGGCCCACACAGAAGTACCCGTATAACCGGTATGACCAAAAGAGCGGCTGCTCATCAGTGACCCCGCAGATGAACCTTTATCGGATTTTGTATCCCAGCCCAACCCCCGACTGCTTAGCGGATCTGCCTTGTTCGTAAACAACTCCACAGTGGTTGAATCAATGAAAATCTGTCCGTTGAATCTGCCATGCATAAGTAACACGTTAATAAGCTTTTCGAGATCCTGTGCGTTTGAGAACAATCCCGCGTGACCGGCAATACCCCCAAGCATGGCAGAAGTTTCATCATGCACTTCGCCTTGCAATTGTCGTTTCCGCCAATAAGAATCGTACTCGGTAGGAGCACATAAAACTTTCAGATTACTACCCGGCTGAAATTGTGTACTCGCCATACCAAGCGGAGTAAAAATCCGTTCTTTACAATAAACGCTAAGCGACTGGTGTGTGATTTTCTCTATCACTTTACCTAAAGTAATAATCCCGAGATCAGAATAGACAGATTTTGTGCCCGGAGTATAATCCAGACCGGAGCTGTAAATTTCTTTCCAGGTTTCAGCAGCATCATGACACGTTTCATAAAATTTTTTAAATGGAGGCAATCCGCTATTGTGTAATAACAAATTCCGGATGGTAATGTTTTGCTTGCCGTTAATACCAAATTCGGGTAAGTAATCGGTAACCCGGGCATCCAGCGTTAATTTTTTTTGGTCAACCAATAACATTGCGGCAGTTGTAGTAGCAATAACTTTTGTAACCGATGCAAGATCAAACAATGTTGTAGTAGTAACACGTGGTGAATTTTTATCATACGTATAATTGCCAAATGCTTCATGGTAGACAATTTTACCATTTTGAGATACGAGTATCACAGCCCCGGGAAACACAGAATCGGTTATAGCTTTTTGCATAATACTCTGAACGCTACTAAAACGAGATGCTCTTGTAAAGTCATTGATATTCGCATGAGAAATTTGAATTCCGGGAATACTTACCGGACTGTTTGTATTACCCGCGTTACCTTCAGTAAACAATTTTTTTATATAATCTATGCTACCATGAGTAAATCCATACATTGTAATATATGTATTTAGTTTACCCCAGGTCAATGGACTGTATGCGTTTTTAAAGCTAATAATAATTCCACCCCGTTTACCAGCAAGCAATGTTCTTAGTTTTGTTAGCGGTGCATTTTTCATTGTAATACTCTGATAGCGCGCATGCCGCAAAAATGAAAAAACCACCGGCACTTCATTTTTACCTATTACCGGTACATGTTGTTTTTTACCCAGAGGCTTATTTTCATTAACAAAAACAGGCTCAATGCGAGATGAAAAAACCTGCTGCAGCGCTTCCCTGCAATCCATCGCGATTCCCTTGGTAAAAGGATCGGCTATTACAATTGGATGTACTTTAAGCTTCCCCTGGGCTACTTTAGGTACAAGTGCCATAGGATCTTGTACTATGCCGGCTGATTTTGCTATTATTTCCCTGCTTATCTTATCAAACGCAGAGCGTACATCAGTCAATTGAATTTGATTATCCCCCTGATTCTTTTGTAGTATTCCCGCATTCTCTTTCAACTGAAGAACTCTTCGGGCAGCTTCTTCTAACCTTTGCTTTACCATAGGATTATACCTTGCAGCTCCAATTAGTCCATCCAGAGCCTTTTGAGCTATGTCAGGGTATAACAGGATATCATTACCGGCCATTAAGGCATCTGTCGCTGCTGAAGAATCGGTATGGTTTCGCATTACCGCATTCATATTCAGGGCATCGCTTATCACTACGCCATTGTAACGTAATTGTTTTCTCAAAAGAGCCTGGATTATTACAGGTGAGAGTGAGGCAGGCCGCTCAATCGAATCGAGTTGTGGATAATACAAATGTCCGCTCATTACCAACGGGACACCCATCTCAATTGCAGACCGGAACGGAATAAATTCGAGGCTATCCAGTGCAGCTACGTCCTTTTTAATGAAAGGTAACGAATAATGCGAATCGGTACTTGTTGCACCGTGCCCCGGAAAATGCTTAACACACGAGAGTATTCCATTTTCGTGCATAGCACGTATATATGTATTGACGTGTCGTGATACGATTTGTGGATCATCGCTAAACGATCGCATGGATATAACCGCATTATCCGGCGTTGCAATAACATCGGCAACAGGAGAAAGATTTGCCTGAACACCAAGATATCGGGCCAATATAGCAACGGCAGTAGCCGCTCTGTACGTGATCATTGAATCATTTACTGCACCCCATCCCATAAGCGATGGCAACACATAGTCTGAATACTCCTTACTAAAAATACCCGTTTCCAGGTCGGCCGTTATAAGCAAAGGGATTTCGGCTTTTTTCTGCAAAATCTGTACAGTTTCACGAATTAATTGTGGTTCAGCAGGCGTTATAATAAATCCGCCAATACCCTGACTGATTAAAGAGTCAATCCTTATGGCGTAAGCAGTATCGGTACGATAGCGGGCAACATGAAGCAGCGGGAAAGTAATTTGGGCAGCCTGCTGTTCCATTGTAAGAGAACGCGAAAGAGCGGCCGCTCCCGGATGCATTTTATACCCTGTTACCCGCAAGACACTGTTTAGGCGTTGAGAATAAAAATAATCCGGCAATCCGAACTTGCCAATTGCCAACAGAGTTAAAATTGAAAAAATAATTAAACCCGCCATTACCGGATGACGATTTATTTTAAAAGTATCCGCGGCAAAATAATCTTTAAGTACCATGAACATCCTATTAAACTTTGGAGGTTTGAACATTTTTCCAGTCCTTTTTCCTGCTGGTCCAAATATTCCCGGAAAATACATTTACCTGTTAGACATAACAAAAAAAATCCTCCCCCATGCTAACCTGGAGGAGGAATAATTAAACAATTTGATTCTTATTCGTTTTCGAAATCTTTAGGGATATAGAATAATGTAATAATGCCAGGAATACCAAGCAGTACAGTTAAAATAAAGAAATACTGATAACCATGCCCCGGAAAGAGAGCCGCTAATTTCGATTGAATGAGTCCGCTCACAAGGCCGGGAAGCATCATACCCAAAGCAGATATACCAGTTGATATAGCGTAATGCGATGTTTTAAATTCACCTTTTGCTATATACATCATATATATAGTAAGCGCTGTAAAGCCGAAGCCATAGCTGAATTGCTCAATTGCAACGAATGGTAAAATTAATATAACATTTGGCTTAATAAAGGATAACAAAGTATAAATCATGGTAGGTATATTAATTATTACCGCCATTGGCCATAAGAGTTTTTTCAGGCCATGTTTCTTCGTTACAATTCCACCTATAATACCACCGGACATAACAGCGGCAGTAATGAAGAAATATATAACTCCGACCTGTTGAGTAGTAAAACCTAAGCCACCGATCGCCTGTGCATCTTTCATAAACGGGGCAGCAAGTTTTATTAAAAAAGCTTCTCCCATACGAAAAGTTAAAATGAAACAGATTATTGGAGCTATCCCTTTTTGTCTAAAATACGTACTGAATGCATCCCAAAAGGTAGATTTACGGGCAGTATTCTCCTGTTCTTTGTCTTTTCCGCTATCTTCAGCCGGATATGGAAGCATTGTTGCATGGTATAAAGCTAATCCGACAAATATAACAGCAACAATAGCGAGCACGAGTCCCCATGCCAGGGCAGGTGCTTTCCAGGAAATCAGTAAAGTGCCTGCAAGCCATACAAGAAAACTGGTCGAGAAAAAATATGCAGCACGATAGAATGTAGAACGGATACCGGCAAAAACACTCTGTTCATCCTTTTTTAACGCGAGCATATAAAAGCCATCAGTAGCCATATCGTGCGTAGCAGAAACAAATGCAGTTAATAGTAATAATACCAGGGCGGCTAAAAAGAACTGCGGTGTGTGCATAACAAAGGCAACCCCTCCGATAGTAACACTCATAAGCGCCTGTGTATATACTATCCATTTACGTTTCGTCAAAGTAGTATCAATTACCGGCCCCCAGAACATTTTAATTACCCAGGGCAAATAAAGTAAGCTAGTCCAAAAGGTTACCGATGTATTATCAACACCCATATCCTTGAAGAAAATGACTGAAATCTGGTTAACGACAAAATAAGGAACGCCTTCAGCAAAATAGAGGGTGGGAACAATTGCCCACGGATTGCGGTATGCAACTTTATTATTCATATGGAAACTCAGTCTATAATAATTAGTAGTGTAATAGTTAATTTAAGAACAATAGTATATGATTACCGGCAGGAAAGCCGGAAGGAGAGAAATTTTCCGGAATGGATTTGGTCCATTCATAAAAACAACCAATCCTTGCCATAAAATATGTGAACTTGTCCGGATAAACAACAAGCCAGGATATAATAAAAACCTTCTACAGATAAATGGCTAATTTCTCTGAAATTACACGATTTGTATCGGTATTTTCGCTATACAAAGAGATTGAGTACTACATTTTTTTGGGGAAATGGAGTATAATAACTGTTCCGCTTTGCTCATCACTCTTTACTGTAATTTTACCGCCATGTTTTTCAATAATTTCGCGGCACAGAATCAACCCTAAACCTGTACCTTTCTCATTATTGGTCCCTGGAGTAGAAACCGAACTGCCAATCTTGAACAATTCTGCCTGTTTTTCGACGGGCATTCCAATCCCGGAATCACTAACAATAATTGAAGTGGATTTTTCATCCTCATCGAACGATAACGAAACTTCGCCTCCCTCATGTGTAAATTTAATCGAATTGGCTATGAGGTTTCGTAATACAGTTTCGAGCATTCTCCTATCCGCGTATACCAAGGCTGTTACCGGGATGAGATCGTGTATCAAAATCTTTTTTATATCTGCGAGTTTATTTAATAAATCCAATACATTGGCAGCACATTTCTTCAGTGGAATATCTTCCGGTGAGAAATCTGCTTTACCTCTTTGTAACTTTCCCCATTCGAGAAGGTTTTCCAATAATCGATAATGTGCGATTGCAGCCTGATTTATGAATATAATATCCTTTTTTACATTAGCTTCTGATAAATCAGATGTTTCAACCAACCGTTCAGATAAGCCTAATATTGCTTGAAACGGGGCTCGAAGATCATGTGCAAGAATAGAAAAGAATTTATCCTTGGTTGCGATAATTTCACGCAGTTCATCTGCATAGCGATTAATTCGTTGTTTACTCACGCTTAAGGCTTCATTACTGTGTTCAAGCAGAGTCTTCTGTTTTTCAATTTCAAGATTTTGTTTTCTTAGTATATCATTTGTTTTTCTACGGTGAACATTAATCCAGATAAGTAGAACTACTATTACCAGCAGGAATGCCCCAAGATAATATAGAAGTTGTAATTGGGCTTTTTTTGCCTGCAATTCCTGTTCTTTCTCTTCTATACTATATAGAGCAGCCATTTCAGTAACAATTCTACTTTTCTCCACACTGTCCAGAGAATCTTTAACTGCGCTATATAATCTGCGATATTGTGCTTCATTTTTGTAATCACCCAAGGCGGCATAATTATCGCTGTACAACGTATAGATTTGTGGTAAATATCCGGAAAGGTTACTCTTTTTTACGATAACTAATGCTGTATCCAGGTATTGGTTTGCCCGGGGGAGGTTTTTTATAGCTTTGTAATAATTTGCAAAGGATATATACATATCAGAAGCGCCCGTGCCTTTTTTATACCGCATAAAATTGAAATTTTCGAGGGCTAAGTTGTATTTTATCAGCGCTGACTGTGGATCGCCCATTCGCAACATTAAATCGCCCCACGCGCTATAGACAAGTGATTTGCTGGCAGCCGACCGAAGTATATCACAAACTTTAAGCGCTGAATCAAGCATTTGTATTGCCAAAGGATATTGTTTTGTTTCCTTATAGCATAATTCAATATTAGTAATTGTCCGGAGAGATGATTTATAATCCTTCAATTCATTCTTTAGTACTAAGGATTGTTGAAAAGATTCAAGCGCTGAAGAGTAATTTTTTAGCTGTAAATAGACCAGACCAACATTATTTAGATTGGCAGCAATATCTTTTTTATTACCAAGTAATCTGCGGAATTTTAATGCCCTGATAAAATACTCATAGGACTTATCATAACTTCCACGTTTGTAATAATAGTTTCCTAAAACATTGTATGCCGCGCCAAGAATTTTTGAATTCTTCGATTCATTGCCAATTTTCAGGGCTTCAACCACACAGTCGAGAGCATTTTCAAATTTATATTGGTTCTGGTACATGAATCCCAGATTGGTGAGTAATTCTCCGGTAATCTCCTTCTTGCCAAGTTTCCGCGACAGATCTATACCCTGTTTTACATAACTGATACCTTCTGTTATTGCAGAATCCCGAAAGACTGTACTCAGTTCCAGCAGATAAGTCAGACGATCTGCTTCATTCATTGCCTCAAGTTTTTGTTTAATCGCTAAACGCGAATCATCAGATTTTATCTGGGCAAATACAGTAAAACAGAATACGAAAAAAATGAAAAGAATTCTCATAACATATCACTATTATATAAATCCGGAAACCTGGGAACCATTTATCAAAATATAAAAATTAATCCAAAGGAAGAAGTAATAAACAGAAAATGCGCAAGGCAGAATTTATTTGATTAGTGAAAATAGAAGAGAAGAGAAAAAAAAGGCTATAATGCCCAGATGCACTATAGCCCTTAATCAAAAACCAAAGAACTAGTTATGAACTTTCTTGATAGCCAGCAATGCTGCGCCAAAAGCGGGGCTATGTAATGCTTCTTTAACACAGACATCAGATAGTTGTTCGGTAATACGGGCACGAAGTCTGCTCGAGAATACATTCTCGCTGGTAATAATACTTCCAATAAAAGCAATATCGAGAGTTTTCACCGGAATCTTTTTATGCATTGCAACAATATGCTCCAATAACGCATCACATTCACTGAGCACGATATCGTTTGCAACCGCGTCACCTTGCATTGCTGCCTGGAAAACAAACGGTGCGAATGAGGCAATATCATAATTCTGTTTATAGATGCGGGTAATAAGATCTTCGGGAGTATTAATATTAAACTCTTTTACCAACAAATTGTACAAGAGGGTATGACCGCCGCGTCCATCAAATTGCCTGGCAACCGCGATAAGCCCTTTCTTACCAATCGAATAACCGCTTCCCTCATCGCCGATAAAACGGCCGAAGCCGCCAACACGATAGAGAATATCTTTGTAATCCTTACCAAACATAATCGAGCCTGTACCGGCAATAAGAATACTTCCGGGAGCTCCTTCAAATGCCCCTTCAAGTGCGGCAAGTGCATCGCTATCTACGAAAAAATTCTTGAATGTCTGATTTTGTTTGGTGCAATATTTCGAAAATTCAACTTCTAATTGTTGAGCATCCGTTCTGCGGCCCGCTCCTGTTGTACCAAGAAAAACCGCTTCTATTTGGTTATAATGGACCTGGGCTTTTTCTCTCAACTCTTTTAAAAGGTTAAAAACAGTTTCACAAACCTTTTCTGTACCGAGTAATAAGAAATTTGTAGGTCCCCCGAGGTGCTCAGCAATAATATTTTTGTTCTCATCGACGAGCAAACCATGAGATTTGGTTCCTCCGCCGTCTATGCCTATAAAATATTTCATAAGTGTACACAAATTAGTTATTTAATGCAGTGTAAAAATCCGAAAAAAATATGACGAAATGAAATAATAAGAGTAAAAATGGCAAGATTTATCGCAAAGAAGTGAGAAATCTGAGTAATTTTACTTAATTATTGGAAAAGTGTGATTAAAAGATAGGAAATAATACCAAGAACCGCGATTGCAATTATAGTTTTAACAATGGTTCTCTTTTTTTCCCGTTTTAAATATTCGTTACGGGCTTTATTCGTGTTATCACGATCACGCTGGTAATCGCCGGAGCTTACGTCCCAATTACGAAACTTGTCAGACATACTCTATAGATTAAAAGGATAAAGTTTACGAATACTATAATTGCCAAGATACAGAGGAAAATTGTAACAGAAAAGCAGAAACTTGCAACTATATGTAAAGAATCATTTTTTTGTATTAAACAACAGTATGAAATAGTATATATAAAAAAAAGCAGCCTTGCTGCTTTTTATATGAAGTGGGCAGGGACGGAATTGAACCGCCGACACATGGATTTTCAGTCCATTGCTCTACCGACTGAGCTACCTGCCCGAACAATTTAGATGTCAAAATTACGTTTTTTTTTACAAACTTCCAAACAATTTATGTAATTATTTGTGTGTGCAATGCAATTTCTTCCAACACCGATGAAACCCTTAAACACTCGGGCATTTCCCCTTCAAACACTACAGCTTTGCCTTTTACATGTACCTCAAATGTTAACTTCCGCGCAGCCTCGAACGAACACTTCACTGCCTTAATTATCTGTTCAATAACTTCATCGAATGAATGCCAGTCATCATTAAAAAGCACAACTCTGGCCAACAGCCCCACCGCTGTTTCTTCATCCTGCTCGGGTAATATTAAGGGTTTTTCCTCTAAGTCCATAATTTTTTCAAATTGAAATGTAATATATCATTTTTCCCGATTTCATTGAAAAAGAGGAGAGCTTTTTTTTTACGATAAAAGCATAAAAGTAGAGGTTTTTCTGAAATAAAGCTTGTTTTTTTTCAAGTTTACGAATAAGTTTGTTATTTATTTTTTCTATGACTGACGATATTGTTAAAATAATTGTAACGAACCGGAAAGCACGGCATGAATACCATGTTATGCAGTCCTATGAAGCCGGTTTGGTTCTTACGGGCACTGAAGTTAAGTCACTCCGCGAAGGGAAAACGAA
>JAJTBZ010000087.1 GCA_021286645.1 Ignavibacteria bacterium | reverse complement strand
AACCACCGGCTACAATAATAGGTGCTGCCTTTAAGTTTACTTTGTTTTCTTCACGATGCTGTTCCACAATGGTAATTATTTCATCCAGCGCATGTGGAATATATTCAACCGATGTAATTTTACCTTCTGCTGTTGTTTCCAGCGGTTCAAGACGCATTACTCCTTCACGGACTGTTGCCATTTGTGTTGCAACATCGGGGGAAATAATAGTTGCGATAATATTACCACCAAACGCCGGCCGAATTTGTAATAATAAGTCTTTATAGTCAGTTTTAATATATTTTACATCGCTGATCTGTAATTCCGTACAATCTGCAGTTAAACCACTTTTAGTATGTGATGCAACGCGAGGTGCCAGATCACGCCCAATAATAGTAGCTCCAAATAAAACAACCGCCGGCTTATGGGCGTCAACCAGCTCATTTAATATACGGCTATAGGGCATCGTGCGGTAATGCAATAAATCAGGGTGGTCTATTACCAAGGCTTCTACCGCACCATAACGGAAGGTCTCTTTTGCTAATTCCTGGACATTATGCCCAATAACAACTGATTTTAATACACCGTTGATTGAAGCGGCAAGTTTACGGCCTTTGGAAAGTAATTCAAAGCTTACATCTGCCGGTTTACCACTGCGCTGTTCAACAAAAATCCATACTTCTTTATTTCGTTCAAGCATAATCTTATCCAAATATATGATCTTCCATAAGTTTATCTATAAGGGTGCCTATCGAGGCTTTAGTCGGCTCGAATATTTCATGTGAGCCACCGCCGAGAACAACCGATTCAACTTTGTGAACCTTGGTTGGGGAACCTGCAACACCGCAACGCTCCACTTCAAGCTGTAAGTCATCCATGGTGAGCGTGTTTATATACAGGTTTTTGGTAATATACTCTTCTTTGAGCTGGTCGATATACAGTAAAGAATTTCCTTCTGTAAGCTTTTCCAATTCCATGAGAGTCTTCGCGTTCTTATAAGCCATTACTCGCTTTGCCTTATAGGGGCGGGGGAACGCGGCATCTTTCAGCACCGTTAATAATACAGGAAGTTTTGATTCCAGAACTTCATACCCGCCCTCAATTTTCTTTTTGATGCGGATTTTCTGATCGGCAACGGATTGAATTTCCATCGCGTAGGTAATCTGGGGTATATTTAATTTTTCTGCTGTCTGCGGGCCTACCTGCGCGGTATCACCATCGATAGCCTGGCGGCCTGCAAAAATAATATCAAACTTTCCAATTTTTTTAATTGCTTCAGCTAATACATACGATGTAGCTAGTGTATCAGCGCCTGCAAATTTTCTGTCACTTATCAAATAGGCGGCATCTGCTCCCATAAACAGACATTCGCGCAATACATCCGAGGCCCGTGGAGGGCCCATGGTAACAACTGTTACTGTTCCGCCGTACTCATCCCGCACCTGTAATGCAAATTCAAGAGCTACGCGGTCTTCATGGTTAAAAATAGCAGGAAGCAAGGCACGGTTTACTGTACCGTCATCTTTCATTACCTGTCCCGATATATTGGCTGTATCAGGAACCTGCTTCACCAAAACGATGTTGTGAAAACTCATATATCCTCAAAAACAAAAAAAACATTTAAAACGCAAAATAGCTTCAAAATTTATGCCTTTTTTGCGAAAAACTAAAATACTTTATTATCGGCAAAAATTGTTAACATAGGAGTAATTTTTAGTGCTGGGAAAATTTTAACTTCTCAAAATTAAGAACGTGGAATTGTTAAAAATGATTCTGATCATCTTGAACAGAATAGTTAGAATGCCCGAACGAAATGATAAAGAAATACCTCTGACGTATTATGTTTCTTACTACGTCAGAGGCTGGTCAGTTAACTTATTGAGCTGGTTACTTCAATTTGTGTGGAGGGTTTAAGCATGGCCCATACAGGACATAGGCTTTCCTCGGAAATTGAAATAGCCTTATCTAAATCAGCCTGCAGAGTGTCGGGAGATGTAAGAGTAAAATTCAAATAGATTTTTGTTAATACCGTTGGGTGAGTTACTGCCCGGTCTGCTGTCGCGTGTACAGAAAATCCCGATACCGTTTTCCTCATTTTTCTGAGCAGTAGAACAATAGAAGTTGCGCTGCAATTAGCGAGGCTAATTAACAGTAATTCCAATGAAGTATATCCGTTATCATCACCGATTGGTTGTGAATAGTCTGTTTGGATAGCTGCATTTTTGCTATTGGAAGCCCGAAACTGCACCTTTTCATTAATCAATTCGACTGAAATATTATATTCTGGGCTCATTTAATTTTTTCCTGTAATAAAGTATCGAAAGTCGGAGCATTCGTTAAGTATTTCCTTAAAGTAATTCGTTTGCGCAGATTCTTTCTTGAGAATTCCAAAGTATTGGAACTCATTTTCGACTTCACTCGAATCTCTGCTGTGCAACAGCGCAGTAACTTTTTCACATTTTGCCGCCATAAAATAACATTTTGCGCGGAACTCTTCGTTTTGGGTTAATTGGGCGGCACGGTCATAGTAATACCGGGCCTTTGAATAATCGAGGATTTTAGCATTGAGTGGAATAGAAGAGCAATCAACATCATAATAACGAAGCCGCGTCTGAAAGAATGTTCTGTTATTGCCACTGTACCCCGCGTTATAGAAACCATTCCCCAAGCGGAAACAATTTTCAGCCGCAGTAGTATTTGACGAGCCGATGTTTTTTTGAAGCTCAATCATCTTCCGTACAAATTCAAGTTTCGTCAGGAATGGTTGTTTATAATCCGCAGAATCATAAACACGGTCCAAATTGTGAACAGCAAATGGATCGGCCCAAAGTTTTTTCTGACATCCCTGTTTCTCATCGTATTCCCAATTGGGGTCCGTGCGAAGTAATTTGTCGGGGATTCCATTTTTTAGATAGTAATCATATCCCTGGGCAAAGTATTTTTCGGCAGTATATAAATCGTCACTCCCGAAGGCTTCTGTTCCTAAAAAATCACAAATATCATTCATACTATACGGACAAATCCCGATAAGGAAGGTTTCGTATTCAGTATGTTTGGCGGAATCTTCAAATTGTTTTATTCGTTTAATCCAATCGATCATACCTGGGGAGAAAACATTAATATTATCTGAAATCATTAGTGCCCGAAGGGAATCGCTCTGGGCTAAATACCGTTCTGTCATTCGATGGCGTATCCAATCAAATATTCCATCAAAATGAAAGTGATAGTGTACATAAATTTGCGAGTTCCCCTCCCAACGGCTTGCAACTTTCTGCCATTCACTGGCTTTTGGAAGTTTTTCGGACATCCATTTCAGGTTGTCTACTATTGAAGCTTCAACCTGCGCCGTGATGCCGTCAGGCGATTCAATTGAAATCAAAGTCTGCAATATACGGGCTTGTTCTTTTATCCTATCCCTTTGTTGCGTTCTTTGAGTAACTTTATCGAGCCAATCCTGAGCGAGTTTATAGTTATGCTCTGCAAAGTTTAAATAGCATGCGGCCAATTCCCACAAAGCCGGATCATGTGTCTTGTTTTCTTGTGCAACTTTTGTGATAAATTCGAGAGCTTCCGCAGGAACTTTCCCTGTTTTTGTCTGAAAATTTGTAACTACGCTATCATAAGGATCTCTGCACGGCAGAAACTTGAGCTCGCTGGTATTAATCAGGCGAACTAATAATAAATCGAGAAGATCGGATTCCGGCACGAGCGAGTAAATTTCTTTCATCGCACGCAGGGGATCGTGTTTAATTCCCAAAAGATGCCATAACGCGGCTTTTTCCGCCGGTGTTTGCGCTAAGTCAAGAGTGGAATTCCAGTCATATTCTTCGGTTGGTTTAAACCCATAGAACCCTTCAAGCTTCATTGGAGTGAATTCTGAATATATGCGGGAGAATAAATAATTCGAGTATGCCCGGTCCCATCTGTTTCTTTCGGCTCCGGCTACATAACTCATGCACCGGTAGTATATACTTTTAACTGCTTTCAGGCTATCCTGAATCTGTTCGAAGTAACTTCGGCATTCATTCTGTCGGTTCGAGTAGAAATAATGCTTCATTATCTGAAAGATGTACCGCTCTTTTATCGAGGGAATTTTTGCACGATCGCGCAGAGATTGTAAAATTCTCACCACATTATTGGAAGGAATTAATTCAGACATACTATCCGCCGGGCTGCAAACATAAACCTGCCAACGATCCCGAATATTAACAAGAGTTTCAAGTTTTTTTGCATGTAATAGGTATGTTAAAATTTCCACTCTTTCCGGTTTCGGGCAGTAGTGTAATATTTGATATTTCGCAAGTGAACTGCTTAAAACAAATGAAGGATCCTGAATTTTTTTCAACAGGCTGTCTGTTTGCAATACGGATAATTGATATACTAAAGAAATTAATTCTTTTCGTGATAACTGTTCTCCGGTGGCCTCTCTCCACTCGTCTATATTCACGGAATCCAGCTCGGATAGGAAGTCCCATTGCGAATATAAACTATCGGGAGTATTGTAATCATTGTAATCAATCCCCATAAACAAGGTGTTGGAAGAATAATTAAAAGGTTCATACCTCTGAGCAGTAATCAAAGAAGGTGAAAAGAACCGATAATATCCTGTATCCTCAGAGGGGGTCCAGCTGCAAGCAATGATAACTGCTAATAATAGCAGTATTAAACAGGTACTTTGAAATATTGTTTTCATTAAATAAATTACTTCACTTATCTATTACGCTGAACACTGTCTTAATGTTTCTGATTATGGGTCTGTACAAATGTTTTGAAATACCCGCACTCTTTCAGAATTTCCTGGAAATACTTCGTGGAGCTAAACTCATTTTTAAGTTGAGCGAAATAAACCCCTGCCCGGAAATCTCCCTTAAAATCGGCTGGGAAATTCTCAAAAAACATATTTTGTTCGCATTTTGCAGCCATAAAAGTACATTGTGCCCTGAATTCCGCATCCTTGCTCAGGCTAGCAGCCATTTCATAGTAATATCGGGCTCTTCGGCAATCCGTTACTAATGTGTTCTTCTGGAAACCATCGAAAAGTCCGCCATAATATTTTATTTTTGTTTCATAAAACGAACGGGCATTTCCAAAATAAGTTGCATTGTAAAAACCATTTGCAAGGGCAAAACATTTCATTGCAGCATCCGGAGTTTTTTCTTTAACCACTTTCTGAAGATCCAGCATTTTTTTCACGAATGAAAGCTTGGTGTACTTAACCTCCTGCGGCGCAGAGTGGTCGCAATCGTGGCAGTCATTTATGTGTATAATGAACGGATCGCCAGGAAGTTCTTTCAGACAGCTTTGTTTACCATCATCATACCAATTACTTATTCGACTCTGAGATTTTGCAGCAGTATCCTGGCTTTTAAATGATTTCTCACCGAGAGAAAAATTCTGGTATGCTGATTCCATATCTCCCTGCAGAAAAGCCTGAACTCCTAGGTAATCATACATATCATTTAGGGTGAGAGGATAGATCTTTATAAGAAATTTCTCATAGGCAGAATGTTTCGGTAACTCTAAAAAAATCTTTACAGCCCGAAAGGTTTTTGAAAATTCTGGTCTATCGGTAGAATATTGACCGGAAATCAACCAGGCTTTTACTGTGTCCCCCTGTACCATATACCGTTCAGCGAGCCGTCTGCTCATCCAATCGAAAATACCATCAAAGAAAAACTTGTTTGTTGTATACTGATCAAAATTCCCGGCGGAATTATTCGGAAGCTTATTATATATCCATTCAAGATTAGCCAATAAAGCATTTTCTTGTGAGTTACCAATCACTTCTGCCATTTCGATTGCGTATACCGTTTCGAGAATGCGAATTTGTTCCTTTATACGTTCATTTTTTTCGGTGTTCTTTTTAGCCTTCTCTAAATACTCGGTAGCTACTGCATAATTATGTCCGGCAAATGAAAGATAACTGAATCCCAGCTCCCAGAGGGCAGGGGAATGTGACTTATGTTCATCAGCAATTCTTTTGCAAATTTGCAATTCGCTCTTATCAATATTCCCCGATTTTGGTGACATACTCGAAATGTTGGTATCTATATAACTTCTTTCCGGTAAGAATTTCCTTTCGGCCAGGTTAATCAATCTTACCAATAATACATCCAAATATTCAGATGCAGGATCAATTGCGTATATTTCTTTAATTCCCCTCAATGCATCGTTTTTTATTCCCAGGAGATGCCATATAGCAGTTTTTTCATTTTTTGTTTTCGCTTGTTTTAAGCAATCAGCCCAATCCGATTCTTCATTCGGCGAAAAAGAAACAAAAGCTGTCAATTTCATTGCATCGCAGGCAGAGTAGATTTTCGCATAAAGATAATTAGCCATCGATAAATTGTTTACAGCCCGAAAAGCGCCGGCAACGTATCCCATAAACCGAAATTTTATACTGGGTGACAGTGATATTTTTGAGATTTCGGTTTTATATTTTTTGATACAGGTATCATATTTCTGCAGAGCAAAAAGCAAACGGATGATCTGGAAGGAATACCGTTCTTTCAAGGCTTTGTCAGTTGAAGTTTTGCTCAGAAGCTTACCACGATTGAGTAACCTTGTTAATTCCTCGTTTCGCTTCACCGTGTCCTGCAGAGTTGGCGTATAGTCCCAGTTATAGCGAGGTGCAATGACAGGTTCCATCAACTTGGCGAATTGCAGATATTCCAATATTTCGATGGAGCGTTTTTTGTCCGGCATTTTAAGGATATCTAATGCTTGCAAAGAGTCGGGTAACGCTGCGACCTGATGTTTGCAGTGCGATAGAAGTTCGTTGATTGTTTCAACAGGATAATCATATACTAATTCACGAAGTTCACGGCGCGATATTACTGAACCTGTATTTTTATCCCATTCATTCAGGTTGACTGAATCCAGTAGCGAGAGGCTCTCAGAGTTTTGCTGCCAGGCTCCGGGCAGGAAAAAGCTATGAGCGGAGTAATGAAACGGTTCATACACCTTGTTTGTTACAACAGAAGGAGAAAAAAAACGATAATACATATCATCAGAATCCGGCTCCCATACACATGCAATAATTATGAGAAATGTACTGAACAAGATACCTGCTACAACACAAGATTTTACTATTGAATTTTTCATAAATGGTTTTACTTATTTTTTATATACGTTCTAAAATACCCGCACTCTTTAAGAACTTCCTGGTAATATTTTGTCGAACTGTAATCACGCATCATTTTGGCAAAATACATCCCTGCACGAAAATCACCATTGTAATTATCCGGCCTGTTCTCAAAGAAAATATTTTGTTCACATTTCGCAGCCATAAAGCAACACTTCGCCTTAAATTCAGAGTTGGTTGAAAGTTCCAGAGCAGTACGATAATACTGCATAGCAAGTGTACAGTCACGGTAAAATGACATAGGCGAATACTCGGAATAAAATATTCTGTAATTATTAACAGACGAAAAAGAGAAACGACGCGATGTTCCGTAGAGGCTCGCGTTATATAAACCATTCGCAAGTTTGAAACAAAGATTTGCTTTATCCGGTGGGTTGCTTTCGATTATTTTTTTTATTTCAATAATTTTTTGAATAAATGTAACCTTCGTATAAGTAACACTTTTCTTTGCCGCAAAATCACGGTCAATATAGTCATTTATCTGAATGCCAAACGGGTCGGCCGGAAATTCTTGCCCGGCGAAATGCTCTTCATAATACATATCCTTTATTCGGGAAGAGGCTGATTGTTTAACATCCTTCATAAAAGCGTGGTGGATTTTATCGGCTTCCTGCATATAATGGAGAGATCCTTCAAAATTCCCACGGGCAAATTCCAGTATGCCAACGTGATGATATAAGGATCCGAGAGAGAAGGGAGATAGCTTATATAACACTGTGTTATAGGCGCTGAGATTTTTTGCTTCCAGAAATGAGATTACATTTTTAACTCTTTCGGGATTCTTAAACAATTCAATCGGCATTCCATAATTTAACAACATTGCTTTAACAGTATCGCCCTGTACAAGGTACTTTTCAGCTAGCCGCAACTGTATCCATTCCAGTGCTGATTGAAGTTGGGATTCAATCGTGGTATCCATTTCTACCGGTCGGGATTTTTCAAAAGCAGAAAGAGCGGGCAGCAGCTCATTTTCAACTGACTGAGTAATTTTTGAAGCGCTTTCTACCAGAGTTACAGCTTCCAATATTTGTAACTGTTCTTTCATTTTCTTCGATAGAGTTGGATACCGATGCATTTTATCAAACACTGTTTTTGCATCATCAAAACGCCTTTCACCGAAGCAAAAATATGCATGAACCATATCCCATAACTGCGGGTTATGTGTTCCGCCCTGGGAGGCATTCTTTGCAATAAACTCGAATAATTCAGGCTTAATTGTACCGCCATGTATATCTAAATGGGCATTTGTAGAATCAAAAGAATACCGAAATGGGAGAAATTTTTTTTCCTGTTTGGCTGCAAGTCGTAAAATAAGCAGATCAACAAGTTCGGATTTCCTGTCAATCTTTAGAATTTCATTAGCGGCACGTAATTCATCGAACCGCAGACCAAGCATACTCCATAAGACCGCTTTTTCACGTGGTGTTTGTGCAAGGTTTAAACTTGCCTGCCATTCATGTTCTTCGCCAGGGTAGAATGAAGAAACTGTTGTAAAACGTAAAATTGGGAGCCCGTCAAAAATTTTAGCATACAGGTAATTGGCTTTTGCATATTGCTTTAGGGCGTAGTATGCACCAGCTGCGTAGCCAGCCGATCGGTATTTAATTGTAGCAGAAATTTTAAACGTGTTTTCATTTTCAGTGTAGTATTGAATACAGTTTTCGAATTTCCGCAAATAGAACATCAGACGAATTATTTGAAAATGATACCGCTCTGTTATAGCAGGTGATTTGCTATTGCTAATTTGTTTAGATGCTGCAAGCAGCAGCTTCTCTCCGGCTTTCCTTATGGCGGCGGTATCCTTTTTTGTATCCGGTATTCCCCAATTATCTGACTGTTGCGTAAATGGCTCAACCCGTTTCGCAAAACCAAGGTAGTACAATACTTCTTTAAGCAGGGCTTTATCGGTACAATTAGTCAATTTCATCTTCTTTATACTATCGGGGCATGAGAATGATTGATCCTTAAGATAGTATATAAGAGTATCAATTTGCCCCAGACGGAAATCATATATTACATTTCTAAGATCCTGTAATGGCACCTGCCCATTAAATATTTTTTGCCATTCAGAGAGATTAGCATCCTCAATATTTTTCTGTTCAAGAAAAGTGAAATTGACATCCGAATAATCACTTGAAGTATAGAAAAACGGCCAATAATCATGATCTGCATGAATATTCGTTGAAAGGAACCGATAGTT
>JAJTBZ010000013.1 GCA_021286645.1 Ignavibacteria bacterium | reverse complement strand
CCAAAGGTTATTTGCATCAATTTTTTCAACGAAATCGAACCAATTATTCGCTGGGGCATACACTGTAGTCCAGGTAGTACCGCCATCGGTAGTACGGGTAATTTTACCAGCGCCACTGGAGGGCCCTAATGCACATACAGCAGTCGTAGCATTTATCGCGGCGATTGTATAAGCACCCTGTCCAACGTTTCCGGCATTAAGGAATGTTTGGCCACCATCGGTTGAGCGGCGAACATCACCGTTATTGGCACAAATCCAAACAATATTCGCATCGACATAATCTATACCCCAGATATCACCTGTGGTGCTTGTAGGAATAATAGACCACGCACTGGCTGGCATAACTGAAATGCTGAAGGTAGAATTAGATTCTTTAATAACTGTACCATTCGCAGCATCAGAAATACGGACTTTACATGTGGTTGAAGCTGTTGATGGAACTGTCCATGTATAGTATCCCTGCTCTGCAGGTGTTGAGGCAACAATTGTTGACCAACTTGTACCATTATTCGTTGTATACTCAATTTTAACATTCTGTATATTTTCTGTACGCCACATAATATTTTTTGATTGACCAATATAGAAGGTTTCACCACCATTAGGAGAAACAATGGCAATCGGTACCGGCGTAACTGACGCGAGAACACCCTGCTGAATCTCACTTGTATTCAACGCAATATCATTTTTATAAGCAAGTGCAACGATTTCACAGTTTTCAGGAACATACCCTGCCGGTAAAGTATATTGATATGTTCTTGTTACAGGCTGTGAGCTTGTCCATGCTCCATTTTTAAGTGTATCGCCAGCATATGAGCTGTTTATAATAGCGCGTACTACATGATCATGGACGTAATTCGTTCCGCCAATGCAACCATAAGAGACATTTCCTGTTTGGCTGGCGACAAGCCCATTTTCAAGGATTAGTACATTCAGTAGATAAAAGCCATTCAATGATGCCTGAGGAGTAGCCTTTACCGAAATATTTAATACCCTTGTAGCGGCTGTATAGTTTTTTGTAATTGCCAGGGCAATTGGTGCCGGTAATGTATTCCGGGCAGCTATAGTAGCTTTCCACTGCCCTCTATCAATAGGCAGAGATGTTCTATCAGGGATTCCTGTCGGGTAGGAATTAAATCCCAAAGCATCAATTATCGCGTTACCGGTAAAATCCTTATATGGATCTGTACTGGTGGAAGGGCCATGATACGCGATACAAATTGTATTCGGTACGGCTGGAAGAACCTGATCATGAATAACCTGATGGCCGCATGGGCAATACTGACACCATGTACCGGTTGCATATTCAAGAACGGGATTACGTAGCTGAGGAGTTTGCGCAAATGCCTGCCAGTTAAGCAGGATGGAAGCGAAAAATAGAACCAGATAACGAATTCTCATATATTCCTCTTCAAGTTAATAGAATATGAATTAAGTGAAATTCAGCACCAAAAAACGAAGGGGGGCGGGATCTGCTCCATATACTCCATGTAAAATACTGATTCCCCTGCTCAATGTAAAGTAAAAAAAAGAATGTAAGTAGTTTTACCAGTACGTGATTCTTTCTATATTTCAAGATGATTTTTTTTCAAATGAGTATGGATTATGAAAAAAGCCCTCTATAACGCCTCACAAATTGTAACAGTATCTACTCAGGGAAATCATGTTAAAAGGGGTTCTGCAATGCAGGATATCGGCGTGCTAACCGGGTATAGTATCATTATTGAAGATGAACAGATTTTAGCTGTTGTTCCAAACGAAGACCTCGCCAATTATCAAATCGATGATATAATTGATGTTACCGGCATGACTATATTACCCGGACTCATCGATTGCCATACACATACCGTATTTGCCGGCAGCAGGGCAAACGAATTTGATCTAAAACTAAAAGGCGCTACCTACGAAGAAATTGCTGCAGCCGGAGGCGGTATAAAAAATACTACAACTGCTACCAGGGAAGCCAAGCCAGAACAGTTACTCACTTTGGCAATGCAACGGATACAGCATTTTATTTCTCTGGGAATAACTTCCCTTGAAATTAAAAGTGGCTATGGATTGGACTTCATGAGTGAATTGAAAATTATGGCTGTCATTGATTTATTCCGGCGATTTGCTCCAATCGATATTTATTCATCCTTTCTGGGCGCGCATATAGTTCCGGCCGAATATAAGGAGAGACGATCGGAATATATTGCAATGCTGTGTGAGCAACTACTACCTGAAATACAGAAAGCAGGCCTCGCGAATTATTGTGATGTATTCTGTGAGGAATCAGCATTTTCTGCCGCCGAATCAGAATATATACTAACAAAAGCTCGTGAAGCCGGGTTATATCCACGTATGCATACCGAGCAGTTCCATCGAATTGGCGGACTTGAAACAGCTTTAAAATTACATGCTTTGAGTGTAGATCATCTCGAAGTAATGGCACCCGAGCAAATAACCGCGCTGGCGAATTCCGATACAGTAGCAGTAGTTTTACCGGGTGTATCATTCTTTTTAAAGTATAGCTACGCGCCTGCCCGAAATATTATTGATGCAGGTGGTATTGTTGCAATTGCAACGGATTTCAATCCTGGTTCATGCCATATTCCTAATTTACACCTTGTTATGAGCCTCGCTGCATTACATATGAAATTAACAATGGAAGAAATAATTTCAGCGGTTACAATTAACGCCGCCAAAGCTTTAGGTATAAGTGAAAAGGTCGGAAGTATCGAAACCGGAAAACTTGCCGATTTTGCCATCTTTAATACTGACAATTACAAAAATATTATATACACTTTAGGAATGAACCTAAATGTAATGACTATGAAAAAAGGAAAGTTTATTTACCCATTTACTACGGAAGAGAAGAATGAAAATCATTGAATGTGTACCCAATTTTAGCGAGGGTAAAAACCCTGAAACTCTGGAAGCATTACGTCAGTCCATTTCCGGTATACCCGGCGTTAAACTGTTAAGTCTGGAACCGGATGGTGATTATAATCGGGTAGTTGTAACATTTGCAGGTGATGAAAAAGGAGTTTTACAGGCAGCTGTTGCAATGAGTAAAACAGCAGGCTCGTTAATCGACATGACAGTCCAAAAAGGCGAGCATCCCCGTTTAGGCGCAATTGATGTTGTCCCTTTTGTTCCGGTTCGCAATGCTTCAATGGAAGAATGCGTGGAACTTGCTAAGGAGTATGGGAAACAAGTCAGTGAAGCGCTTAATATTCCAATATTTTTATATGAGGAGGCGGCACAGAAACCAGAGCGTAGAAATCTTTCTGACATCAGGAAAGGCGAATATGAGGGATTAGCAGAAAAATTGCAGGACCCGACATGGGCCCCCGATTTTGGGAAAGCAGAATTTAATGCAAAATTAGGCGGTACTGTAACCGGTGCCCGCTTTTTCCTTGTGGCATATAATGTAAACTTAAAAACTACTGATTTGAATATCTCAAAGGAAATAAGCGAAATTATTCGGGAATCCGGCCGGCCTAAAAGAGATGAAAATGGCCAAATCGTTAAAATCGATGGGAAAACGGTACGTGAGCCAGGCCGCCTGAAATGTGTAAAAGCTATGGGCGTTGCATTAGAGAAATATGGAATAACTCAAGTTTCTATTAATATGACCAATTTTACTGTTACTCCGCTCCATGTGGCATTCGAGGAAGTTAAAAAAGAAGCCACACGTTTGGGAGCAGAAGTTACAGGAAGTGAAATAGTGGGACTTGTACCATTGCAAGCCTTACTCGACACAGGAAAATACTATGCAGCTGGTAAAGAATTAAATGAAAAAGAACTGGTCGAACTGGCGATTGAAAAACTTGGCCTTGCTGATCTTAATACTTTCGATGTACAATCAAAAATTATTGATTACATGATCTAATCTATACAGGAAACTTATGAACATAACAAAAACAATAGAAGAATACTTACAGGAATTAAGCTCTAACTCCCCTACTCCGGGAGGCGGGAACGTAGCCGCGTTGTGCGGTTCGCTTGCCGCATCTTTAGGAACCATGGTATGCAATTTAACCGTAGGTAAAAAGAAATATGCTCCGGTTGAAGAAGAAGTTGTTGAACTTCGGAAGAAAATTGAAGCATTTCAAATGGAATTTGTAACTTTAGGAAAGGAAGACAATGCAGCCTTTGATGAAGTTATGGTTGCATTTAAATTACCTAAAGAAACTGATGAAGAGAAAGCTGCCCGTAATACCGCAATTGATAATGCAACGCTCGGGGCCGCAAAAATACCGGCTAATGTTGTTGTAAAGTGTGGTGAATTATTACCGTTGCTGGTGCGGATCTCTGAGATAGGCAATCAAAATTCACTATCCGATGCTGCCGTAGGCATAGCCTTAACACGTACCGCGGCAGAAGGGGCTTTGCTTAATGTGCTTATCAACTGTAGTGCACTTTCTGATTCATCAATGTATGCCGATGTATTACGTGTAGCCGATTCGGCCTATGACCAAATACAAAATTTAGCAGGAATAAAACTGACAGAAATTATGACTAAATTGAGGCCACAGCAATGATGAAAAAACTATTTTTTGCATTGGTAATATTTGCATTACCGGTCATTGCACAACCAAAGGTACAAACGGGACTCGAGGTACTTAAGGCGCGTGGTTTTGATATACTAAAGGGTAAAAGGGTTGGATTAGTAACCAATCCAACCGGAGTCGACTCTCATCTAAAATCAACAATCGACGTGTTTTTTGAACAAAAATCCTTTCAATTAAAGGCATTATTTGGTCCGGAACATGGTGTTCGTGGCGATGTAAATGCCGGCGATGCAGTTGATGATTATATAGATTCAACAACCGGAATTCCTGTATATTCGCTTTATGGAAAGAACTATAAGCCCAAGCAGGAATGGTTAAAAGATCTGGATATTCTTGTCTACGATATACAGGATATCGGGTGCCGTTCGTACACGTATATATCAACAATGAGTCGTGTAATGGAAGCTGCTTCAGAGCGTGGTATACCGGTTGTAATTCTTGACCGTCCAAATCCATTAGGCGGTGAAAGAGTTGAAGGTAATATAGTAGAGCAGGGGTTTTTCTCGGGTGTCAGTCAATTCCCCATTCCGTACGTTTACGGATTAACGTGTGGTGAACTTGCTACGTACCTGAACAAAGAGAAGATTCTAAAAAAAGGCGTACAATGTGAGTTGATTGTTGTTCCAATGGATGGTTGGAAACGCGACATGATTTTCCAGGAAACCGGTTTACCGTGGGTGCTGTCATCACCGCATGTTCCAAATGCTGAAACAGCTTTCTATTATGTAGCAACCGGAATTTTGGGTGAATTAGAATATATATCGGAAGGCGTTGGCTACACTATGCCATTCCAATTATTTGGTGCACCGTGGATAAATTCTAAAAAGATGGCAGATAAGATGAACTCGTATAATATACCCGGCGTCATCTTCAGGCCGCTTACCTTAAAGCCCTACTATGGATTTCAAAAAGATAAAAATTTAGGGGCTGTCCAAATTCATATTATGGATTTTAAAACTGTACCATTGATGAAATTGCAATTCCTTTTTCTTCAGGCAAACAACGAACTTTATCCGGAGCATAACCCTTTTCCTGAATCACAAAAACGATGGAACATGTTC
>JAJTBZ010000001.1 GCA_021286645.1 Ignavibacteria bacterium | reverse complement strand
CGAAGGCGTAAATCACATAGCATTAAATAAAATATTTGAGCCTTTTTACCGTTCTGAAGAAGTAAGATCAAAAAATATTCAGGGCGCCGGATTGGGTCTTTCGGTAGTAAAGTCTATTGTAGATTACCACAAAGGCATGCTTACTGTCCAATCCATACCCCATGAATCCACAACATTTTTAATCGAATTACCTGTCGATTAGCCAGCCTGTATAGAATCAAATATTTGCAAATAAAAAACCTGTACTGATTTATCCATGCTCCCGACTAAACATATTAGGCAGCAGCCTTCTATAATTGAACAATTTTAGTATTTTTTTAGTATTTTTATAGAACAGTTATGAATAATTGGAGCTCGTGTGCATTTATTAATATTTGGGGCCCCGGGAGTTGGGAAAGGAACTCAGGCAAAAATCCTGAGCCAACGATGGGGGTTGCCGCATGTTTCCACGGGAGACATGTTTCGCGAAGCAATTCGCAGCCAATCAGAACTTGGTAAAAAAGTTGAACAATTAATGGGAACCGGTGAATTGTTCCCCGATGATCTCGTAATAGGTATTGTAAAAGAAACGTTCGAAGGTGAATTATGCCAAAATGGTTTTATACTTGACGGCTTCCCCCGGACAGTACCTCAAGCAAAAGCCCTTCATACCCTTTTCCAACAACTCTCTTATCGCGATGTTATTATTATTTCGCTTGATGCTCATGATGATGAAATAATTCAGCGATTGACGAACAGAAGAAGTTGTAAAGAGTGCGAAAATATCTTTAACCTTCTATTGAATCCTGAATTGGAAACTTGTCCCGTTTGCGGAAGTGTCGGTTCAATTTATCAAAGGGAAGATGATCTTGAAGATGTAATCAGAAAACGGTTGGAAGTCTTTATTGATGAAACGAAACCGGTGTTGGAGCACTTTGGTGAGGATACTACAATAATTCATATCAACGCGTACCAAAGCATTGATAGTGTTACGACTGATATAGTTGAATCACTTTCCAGGCTTATTGAGATACCCGCATAAAAAATATGGGGCGCTATAACCGCGCCCCGTACATACTCTACTTTTGATTCTGTTTTGTATTGGTTATTTCCGATGGTGCATTGGTTACCGGTACGTCGCGTAACTGTTGAACCGATATAGAATACTGATACACCAATTTACCCCCGGAATATCCGGTATTAATGAGGGAAACAAAACAAACGGCCAATAAAAAATCGGAAACCACCGGCATTAACGGATAATCGTTTTTGGTCATTCTATGAGCCACTGCCAAAACACTCGCCGCTATAGCGAGCCAAAATGAAATCTGTGCAGCAAATTCATGTTTTTCAATAACTTCCGAAAATACTGGATTCGATTTAAATGATTCCGCTGAAAAATCTCCAGTCAACCAGCCTGCAATCATCCCGAGAGTACCGGCAATAAGCAGATATAAGGCCATATCAGAAACAAACTGATTTTTCTTAATATATGTATAAATTTTACACCCAAACGCGGCACTTAGCAGCGCGATAGGAAAATGTACTACTGCCGGATGGGCATGTTGAATAATATCCATTTCTTTCCTTAATTTAAATGTTAATCGCCATCGAGCATACGACCAATGCCACCGAGAATGGAACCCTCTTCCCGGCTGCTGCCCATGGCACTGGGTGCATATTGTAAAATCCTGTCAGCAAGTCGGGAAAACGGCAGGCTCTGTAAGTACACAACACCGGTTCCCCGTAAAGTTGCCAGGAAGAGTCCCTCACCGCCAAAAAGCATTGACTTTAAATTACCGGCCCGTTCAATATCGTAATCTATTCCATCGGTAAAGGCAACAATACAACCAGTATCCACTCGAATCACCTGATTACGCAATTCTTTCCGCACAACCGTACCACCAGCATGTATAAAGGTTTTGCCGTCACCGGAAAGCCTTTGGAGAATAAACCCTTCGCCGCCAAAAAGCCCCGCACCAAACCGCTGGGTAAATTCGATATCTATCTTCGTTCCATAAGCAGAACATAAGTATGAATTTTTTTGACAAATGATTGTACCGCCAAAATCTCTGAGATTAAAAGGAATAATTTTACCGGGATATGGAGCCGCGAATGCCACCCGTCTTTTACCCGAAGCCGTATTGGTAAAATGAGTTAGGAAAAATGACTCACCCGTAATTGCACGCTTACCCGCATTCCATAATTTTCCTAATAAACCATCATTCGCATCTGACCCGTCACCGAGTTTGGCCTCAAAAGTTATTCCGTCTTCCATATAATTCATTGCCCCGGCTTCAGCAATGACAGTTTCTCCCTGATCAAGTTCTATTTCCACGATCTGCATATCATCGCCGATTATAGTATAGTCTATTTCGTGTGAATACATACTTTCCTCATTTTTTTGTTCTTTCCTCAGAATTACTTAATTTAATTAATTGCAAATCTAAAAAAAATATTACAAATAGTTGGTGTTGGGAACAGTGGCCTTTAATTTACTTAATTCCAAAGATATTTCCGATAGGGGTGAAATTCTCGATGGGGTGCGTTATAAGCGAGGTTCGATTAAACTGGTAGAAGCCGATGGAGCTTTCTATGTAATTGTTCGTTGGTATCTTATGTTTAAGATTCCTTTCTTCAAACGAGTATATTCGTTTAAAACTCGCGAAGAAGCCGAGCATACTTTTGATAGAACTAAAGCCCATTTTTATAAAATATCCTGAAGTTTTCTCAGAAAGCTGATTCATTCCTTTAGCCTGTGCCTGCTTTTCAGTATATTTAAATCTTTGATTTAATATTGATTTATACAGGTACTAAGCGTCATGGAAAACCCGAATCAGGAAATAGCAAAAGCATATAACCCTTCCGGAATTGAAGATAAATGGTATTCATACTGGTTAGATAACCAGGTTTTTAAATCTGTCCCCGATTCAAATAAGAAACCTTATTCAATCGTCATTCCCCCGCCGAACATTACCGGTATGCTCACTATGGGACATATTCTGAATAACTCTATTCAGGATATCCTGATCCGCTTAAAAAGAATGCAAGGCTACAATGTTTGCTGGGTTCCCGGAACCGATCACGCCTCTATTGCCACTGAAACAAAAGTAATAAAATTTTTAAGCGATAAAGGGATCGATAAATTCACTATCGGGCGCGAAGAATTCCTTAAGCATTGCCATGAGTGGAAACAAAAATATGGCGGAATCATCATTCAGCAGCTAAAAAAACTCGGCGTTAGTTGCGATTGGGATCGTGAACGTTTTACAATGGACGAGCACTATTATGAAAAAGTAATAGATGCATTTGTAGAATTATATAACGAAGGTAAAATATATAAAGGATACCGTCTGGTAAACTGGTGTCCTGTATCAAAATCTGCTATCTCTGATGAAGAGGTAATACCACGTCCGGTGAACGGTTCTCTGTGGTATATGCGCTATCCTATAGAAGATTCGACCGATTTTATTATTGTGGCTACAACGCGGCCCGAAACCATGCTTGGAGATACCGGAGTTGCTGTTAACCCTAACGATGAACGCTATGCTCACCTGATAGGGAAAAATGTTATTCTCCCTATTTGCAACCGTAAAATTCCCATTTTCGGTGATGAGTATGTAGATATGACATTCGGAACCGGGGCAGTAAAAGTTACCCCGGCACATGATGTAAACGATTATGAAATGGGACTGCGTCATAATCTCGAAATAATAAATATCCTCAATGAAGATGCTACACTCAACCACAATACACCTGAAGAATATCATGGACTGGATCGTTATGAAGCACGTGATAAAATTGTAGCAAGATTTCAGGAAAACGGACTGCTTGAAAAAATTGAAGCTTATAGCCATAATGTTGGTTTTTCAGAACGTGGCGGCGTGCCCATTGAACCATATCTTTCTGAACAGTGGTATATGAAGATGGATGAACTTGCTGCTCCGGCATTGCAGGCAGTCAAAGATGAGCAAATTCGTTTTTATCCCTCTCATTGGGTAAAAACCTATGAACACTGGATGGACGGAATCCGTGATTGGTGTATTTCGCGTCAATTGTGGTGGGGTCATAGAATACCTGTTTGGTATTGTGAAGATAGAAAAACAGAGGCTTGCAAAAAACCACTCGTTTCAAAAAATGCTCCCGCCAGCTGTCCCCATTGCGGTTCTACTAATATGTATCAGGATGAAGATGTACTTGATACCTGGGCTTCCAGCTGGTTATGGGCACATGAAGTGTTCCCCACTAAAGAGGAACAGGACTATTATTACCCCACTGATACCCTTGTTACTGCCCCGGATATAATTTTCTTCTGGGTTGCTCGTATGATAATGGCCGGATTGCATTTCAAAAACGCAATTCCATTTAAGAATGTATATTTCACCAGTATCATCCGTGACAGCCAGGGCAGAAAAATGAGTAAATCATTAGGCAATTCACCGGATCCGCTGGATGTAATAGGTCAATATGGTGCGGATGCTTTACGATTTACCGTCATTTATCTCGCTCCCCTGGGACAGGATGTAATGTTTGCAACAGAGAAATGCGAAATGGGCCGCAATTTCGCTAATAAATTATGGAACGCGGGCCGCTTCCTGTTAATGAATCTAAAGGAAACGCCAGCTGATCCTAAATTGGCTGATATGCACATTGATAGTCTCGATAAATGGATCGAGTCACGTTTCCACAATACTTTACGCGACTTCAACACGGCAATTGAGCGGTTCGAGCTTAATAACGCGCTGAAAATTGTATATTCATTCGTATGGAATGACTTCTGCGATTGGTATGTAGAATTTATGAAAGTAAAACTGTACGCGGATGATAAAGAAGTGCGGGTTGCAGCATTAACACGTGCTTCAGCCATGTTTGAGCGATTATTGCAACTGGTACATCCATTTATGCCATTTATTACCGAGGAATTATGGCATTTATTTGGAGAGCGGAAAGCCGGTGAGACTATTTCAAAATCAGTATTCCCTGCTTTTAATGAAACTAAACTGGCTCCGGAAGTAGAAGCTGCTATAGAGGATCTGAAAGACAAGATAAACGGTATTCGTAATATTCGTGGCGAAATGAATCTGCCACCATCGAAGCCGTTAACATTATTCATAAAATCTGCCCCCATGGGTCCGGATTATATTAGTTATATGAAAAAGCTGACCAGATCGGAGCAAATAGAAGTAGCCCCGGATATTGAGAAACCGGCTAAAAGTGCTTCAGTTGTTCTGAAGGATTGTGAAATATTTGTACCGCTTGAAGGGCTCATTGATCTGGATATCGAAAAGAACAGATTACAAAAAGAAATTGATCGGCTTGAAGGATCGCTAATCGGTGTACAGAAAAAATTATCCAATGAAAGCTTCGTCCAAAACGCGCCGGCAGACATTGTTGAACGCGAAAAGCAGAAACTTTCTGATTGGCAGGAAAAATTAAATAAATTAATCAATCTTTTAAAAAATTTACAGTAGTTTAGTTTCAGAAATTTTTTTTAATTTGTTATATAAATTTTTTAGGTTACGGCACTTTCCCTTATGAAGGTGCCATCCATGTTGTATGACATTGATATTTCTGATAATACCGGCAGCAACATCATTCTTTTGGGTTTTGTCTGCTGTCATGTTAATACACGCAGTATGTTCAACGCTAAGTCTGAACAATGCTAATTTAGCATACATACTGCCCCCATTGTTACGGCCACACACCTTATCATACAAATATAAGACTTACCAATTTTCACAATTTTTTTTGAGGCTATTATGACAGAATACTCACAAAAACTTCTAGCGGATGTAAAGGCAAAAAATCCGAGTGAACCAGAGTTTCACCAAGCAGTAGAAGAAGTTCTTGAATCATTAGATTTAGTTCTTCAAAAACATCCCGAATATCGTTCAGCTAAGATCCTGGAACGCATGGTAGAACCGGAAAGAGTAATTATGTTCCGAGTTCCGTGGCAGGATGACCAGGGTAATATCCAGATTAATCGTGGATTCCGCATTGAAATGAACAGTGCTATCGGGCCATATAAAGGCGGCTTACGCTTCCACCCTTCAGTTAATCTTGGCATTCTGAAATTCCTTGCTTTCGAACAAGTTTTCAAAAACAGCCTTACTACCCTGCCTATGGGCGGTGGTAAAGGTGGATCTGACTTCGATCCTAAAGGAAAGAGCGATAATGAAGTTATGCGCTTCTGCCAGAGCTTTATGACCGAATTATTCAGACATATCGGCCCGAATACCGACGTTCCTGCCGGTGATATCGGTGTTGGTGGAAGAGAAATCGGTTTCTTATTCGGACAATACAAAAGATTGAAGAATGAATTCACCGGCGTTCTTACCGGAAAAGGTTTGAACTGGGGTGGATCTCTCATTCGTCCTGAAGCTACAGGTTACGGCGCAACATATTTTGCTCAGAGCATGTTACAAACTAAAGGCCAGGATTTCGCAGGTAAACGTGTTGCTATCTCAGGTTTTGGAAACGTTGCCTGGGGTGCTGCTCTTAAAGTTACTGAACTCGGCGGTAAAGTAGTTACTATATCCGGACCTGATGGTTTTGTTTATGATGAAGCTGGTATTGCCGGTGAAAAGATTGACTATATGTTAAAATTGCGCGCTAGCGGTAACGATCGTGTAAAAGATTACGCCGACGAATTCAAAGTTCCTTTCCATGCCGGCAAACGTCCTTGGATTACCAAGGTTGATGTTGCAATGCCATGTGCTACCCAAAACGAAATTTGGGAAGAAGACGCTAAAGAACTCGTGAAAAATGGCTGTCTGTGCGTTTGCGAAGGTGCTAACATGCCTACTACCATGGAAGCATTAAAAGTGTTCCAGGAAGCCGGTATTTTGTTCTCACCTGGTAAAGCTTCTAACGCCGGTGGCGTTGCTACCAGCGGTCTTGAAATGTCACAGAATAGCATGCGCTACAACTGGTCAACCCAGGAAGTAGATCAAAAACTGCATACTATCATGAAAGATATTCACGATACATGTCTTAACACTGCAGCAATGTATGGTACTCCGGGTAACTATGTTAACGGTGCAAATATTGCAGGTTTCTTAAAAGTTGCTAACTCAATGCTCGATCAGGGCCTTGTATAAAAGCTTAGTTATGCTTTATAAAGCGTTTCGGCAAAACCGGAACGCTTTTTTTTTGCATGTTATGCATGGTATCGTAATATAAAAGAGAGTTTTGGAATGGAACAAAAAAGAAAAGGTTAAAGCACCGAATTGGTGAAGCGCTTTAACCCTCCTTGAGTAACAGTGAATTCGCAACTTTTTGGGCAGCGAACCGGGGGACATCATTGTCTGCCCTCTTTCAGTATCATCGGAACATTTCACATAGTATCTAATCCGGATCCCCGGCTCACTTAGCACCCATTACTTTATCAAGTGTAAAAATTCATTCCTGATTTGTTGATTCAAAAACTTGCCGTGGTAACTTGCCGTAATTGTTGAACTATTTACATCTTCAACCCCACGCGAAGCAACACATAAGTGATCTGCTTCAATCATTACCGCAACATCATCTGTTTGCAATGCCTGCTTTAACTCGGCTGCTATTTGCTCTGTTAACCGCTCCTGAATCTGAGGACGCTTAGCATAATACTGAACAAGCCTGTTAAGCTTTGATAGGCCTACTACCTTCCCGGTTGAAAAATACGCAACATGCGCCTTCCCAAAGAACGGAACAAAATGATGTTCACAATTTGAGTAAAATGTAATGTTTTTTTCAACCAGCATTTGGCTGTAACCAAACTGATTCTCAAATAATGTTAATGCCGGCTTATTTTTAGGATTTAACCCGGAAAAAATTTCATTAACATACATCTTTGCAACTCTCGCGGGGGTACCTTTCAGGCTGTCATCCTTCAGATCCAGACCAAGAATGTCCATAATTTCGCGAAAATGCTTTTCAATTAATTCAATTTTTAAATGATCTTCTAATTCGAACGCCGCATCATGCATAGGCGTATCTATTCGTTCTAAAGTCGTTTTGTTAAATACTTCTTCGTGATATTTGCCTGGAATCACTTCTTTCATTTTTCATCTTCTATTGTTACAAAAATAATAACCGAAGATTATCCCAATTAGTTCCAAATATCTGGCTCCGGGGTAAACAGCCGCAGAGGATTACAAATCCTGATAGAATTTTTTTAACCCACACAGAATAAAGGTATGGAGGAGTTAAGAAAAAACAAAGTATATATGTCACATTACCATTTAAACAGCCGAAGTATAAAAGCCTTTATATGCCTAAAAGCTCACGTCTGGCTTTCATTGCCATGATACAGTGCTCTATATGTTCGTCTAATGAAGTATCCAGTAGTTTTACGCCCTCGTAGATATCCTCACGACTTACCTGCCTGGCAAATGCTTTGTCTTTTAGTTTTTTTATAACTGACTTTATTTCAACATCATCAATAGATCGCGAAGGACGCACATAAGTAACCGCAAGAATAAAACCTGCCAGTTCATCGCAGGCAAATAGTGTTTTCCTTAACCGGGTATCCCGGGGCAAACCCGTATTATGGGTGTGTGACATAATAGCTGTAACAAAGTCCTCTTCAAAATTAAGCGAGCGTAATATTTCTGCCCCTTTAAATGGATGCTCTGCCTCCGAAGGGAATCGTTCATAATCAAAATCGTGCATTAAGCCTACATTAGCCCAATAATCTATATCCATGTCAAAAACCCGCGCGTAACTTTCCAGACACGCGCTAACTGCATAACCATGCTTTCTTAGGCTATCAGTCAGGGTATATTCATGAAATAAATTAAGGCAGTACGTTCTATCATTTTCGTACATAGCAAACTCCGTATTGCATATTTTCCGGTTTGAATGAGGGGCAATAATCTGCAATGGGACATTTAGTGCATTGCGGTTTTCGGGCAAAACAAACATTCCTGCCCAACGTAGCAATAAGATGTGAAGCATCTACCCAATCTTTCTCGGGCAGCACTTCCTTTAAGGCAAATTCAATCTTCACAGGATCGGCTGAGTCCGTAAACCCCAAGAGGCGAGAAATACGTTTCACATGCGTATCAACTGCAATTGCCGGAATGCCAAATGCATTTCCGACCACTACCGAGGCAGTTTTCCTCCCTACGCCAGGTAATTGAGTTAATGCTTCAAAAGCCCGGGGTACCTCACCACCATGTTTTTCTATCAATTCGGAGCAGCAGCCCTTAATACTACGAGCTTTTTGTTTGTAAAAGCCGGTTGAAAAAATATCTTTCTCCAGTTCAGCGAGTGGAACAATCAGGAAATCATTGGGAGATTTGTATTTTTTGAAAAGAGATTTTGTTACAATGTTCACCCGCGCGTCGGTGCATTGCGCAGAAAGTATCGTCGCGATGATCAATTGAAATGGGTTTGAATATTCTAACGCACTTTGCACTTTAGGATATTCCACCCTCAACAATGAAATTATCTTCCGCGCACGTTTCCTGGTGTCAGCCTGTAGTTCTTTCATCCCGGTGAAACCGCTTATCTTGAATTATTAATCGTTCCACCACCTTGTTCTCTTTGAGATGCGAAGACAAGATTTCATCAACATCTTCTATCGTAACTCCCCCATACCACGTACCCTCCGGGTAAACAACTACGACGGGACCAAATTCGCATGCATCCAAGCAACCTGCCGAGTTAATCCTTACTGCACCCTGAAGGCCGGCTTCTTTAACTTTTCGTTTTAATGCTTCACGAATTGCCGCACTGTTTTTTGCCGAGCAGCACCCGCGGGGGTTCCCTTCTTCACGAGCGTGTTCACATACAAACACATGTTTATCAAATCGTTTCATATCTCATTTTACCTAAACTCGAATTGGTAGAATAACGAATGGGTAACCCTGAAAATAGAATTCCCGTTGCACGGTAAAAACAATATAGTTATGCAGGAACCGTGTAGCGAAAGTGTCTTCGGGGAAAACTAATTGCCCGCCAAAGAAAATCGGGTTTTTGTATTTTTCGTTTACCTCTTTAGCGCATTTCATAATTTCTTCAACAACATCGGTACCAATGGTAGTAATGGCCTCAGCAAAATACCCCGAACGATTCATATAGTCAACGTATTTTTCGGCTTCTTCCTGAATGTGTGCTGTTAAATGCTCTACTTCTGCGGCGCCCTTAAAAGAGCCTGCATCAATGGAACCTACCTGAAGGAATATAAAATTTTTAAACATTCCCGGGAACATTCGAAAAATACTAAGGAGTGTATGAGCCCCTAATCCGTTGTAACCGTTAACTAAAACTACCGCGGTTTTGGCTTTAGGATCGAATTGAGGCTTTGCAGGTGTATTTCCGTCTGTTGGCGGTGTATAGATTGAGGCATCAAACGAATCAACAATTTCATCAAGGCGTTTCAAAAGAACAAATGTATCGGAATAATGCTGCTTTATTTTGTAACTAATAAATACCAGCGAACCCGTTACAACTATTGTTATCCATCCCCCCTCTTCAAATTTAATATAGATAACGGTTATTAATACGATAGTTGTTACAATAAGACCAATTGCATTGACCAAAAGCTTTTTCTGCCAGCCCTTTGCAGATTTTCGCTCCTGCCACCAATGCCGAACCATACCTAATTGCGATAGACAAAATGTAATAAATACGTTAATTGAGTACAAAACTACCAAAAATGAAACAGAACCTTTTGCAAGCGCCATAAGAACGAATGAAGCGACGCCCATTAACAAAATACCATTCTTTGTTACGAGTCGGTCGCTTAAATTAGCAAATCTGCTCGGCATCCATTTATCCAGGGCCATATTCGAAAGTACTCGCGGGCCATCCAAAAAGCCGGTTTGTGCTGCTATAAATAACAGAGCTGCTTCCGAGAACAGAATAGCAAACATGAATATTTTGGCCCAGAACGGGTCCCACCCGCTCGAAAGAGATTCAAACGCAATTGCATTGAGGGTTTTATTTTCTGAGGGATGTACATTAAAAAGTAGATATGAGAACATAATTCCCATTACGGTAATCGAAAGCGAAACGGAGATATACCGCATTGTTTTATGAGCCGTTTTAACTTTTGGATCCCGGAGAATGGGTAAACCGTTACTCACAGCTTCAATTCCAGTGTAAGTACCAGCGCCCATACTGAAGGATTTCATGATCAAAAGAACAGTTCCCATTAAGCCGAGTTCTGTGTATGAATTTGAAAACTCACCTACAGCTTTTGTATAGACTTGACCGGCAGAAAAAGAATGGGTTATAATAGTGTAAATTATGGCGAACGCATGCAAAAAGACAAAACTCATAAAAATAGGAATGAGCGGGACCACCGCTTCCTTCACACCACGCAGGTTCAGAATTGTCAGTATCCCCACTCCCAC
>JAJTBZ010000082.1 GCA_021286645.1 Ignavibacteria bacterium | reverse complement strand
TAGGTAAAAGCAACCATTGGCAGGCGTTTTATGATGAGGAGCGCCCCTGCTTAGTTGACCTTCTTCTGGACAATGACCAGGCCCTGTTATCGTACTATTATGATAATATTAAGAAATCGTCTTTAACAGAAAATGGTGTCGAATCAATGGGGCCTTTAAAAAAGCTCAATATTTTCTGTTTCAGTCTTGCCTGTCAAATTAAGGATTCAAATGGCAATGTCATAGGAGCATTGGAAACAATTGATGATATTACTGATCTGGTTAAGGTCGAAAATGATTTAAAAGAAGAGCGCAACCTATTTATCGGTGGAAATACGGTTGTTATTAAATGGAAGAATGAACCACATTGGCCCGTTGAGTATATCGCTCCAAATTGTGAGGCACAATTTGGATATAAGCCGGCAGATTTCCTATCTGGTGCTATTACCCTGTCATCGATAATCCATCCGGAGGATTTTTCTCAAATTGCATTTGAAGTAGAAGGATATTGCAACGGGGATACTACTTGTTTTGAACAGGAGTATCGGATTCAACATGCTAATGGCGAATATCGATGGGTTTATGACTTCACTATACTTGTGCGCGATACTACATCGCATGTTAGTCATTTCCATGGATATTTTAACGATATCACTGCAAGAAAATTAGCTGAATTTGCTCTTCAGAAAAGTGAAGAAATGTACCGAATGCTAATTGATACCGCAAATGAAAGTATTTGTATTACTGATGGTAATGAAACTATCACTTTTGTTAATTCACGCATGACTCGTCTTTTAGGTTATAGCTCTGACGAGTTAACCGGAAAACCATTTTACAGCTTTTTTTACCCGGAAGATATACAGGAGTACCGCGAAAAAATAAATCATTTTGTTGCCTTACATGGCGGGCAATACGAGTGCAGGTTGCAGGCTAAAGATTTAAAGCAAGTATGGACCTTGATTTCTATATCGCCGATTCATGGAGGATCCGGTGAATATGCCGGAAGTATCAGCATGTTAGCAGATATTACTCGTTTAAAGATCACCGAAGAGGCGCTAAGGGATAGTGAAGAATCGTACAGGGCCCTTTATGAAAACAACCCGACCATGTATATTACCGTTGATACCAACGCAATAATCCGATCGGTTAACAGATTTGGATGCGAAGAATTTGGCTATGAGGAAAATGAACTTGTCAACTCTTCTATGCTAAAACTCTTCCATGAAGATGACCAACAGTCGGCTCTCCTATATATCAACAAATGTCTCGTTAATATGGGACGTGTTATGAATTGGGAACTACGAAAGGTCAGGAAAGATGGTGTTGTTCTCTGGGTACGCGAAGCTGCGCGGGCTTTAGTCGATCAAAATGGCGAAGTAATTATTTTTATTGTCTGCGATGACATTACAGCAAAAAAAGAATTGGAGTTAGAAAGAAAAGAAGCACTTGAAAGAGCAAAAGAATCTGATAAGTTAAAATCTGTGCTACTGGCAAATATGAGCCACGAACTGAGAACTCCTATTAATGGTATTTTAGGGTTTGCCAACATTCTTCTCGAAGAATCTGTAGATCCGAATAGCAGCAAGATGTTGCGGAAAATAATTTATTCTGGTAAACGTCTGCTAAACACTTTGAATTCAGTTATGATACTATCTCAGATTGAATCACGGTCTATCCCGGTAAATATCAGACAAGTTCCATTGGCCGAAGTAACAAAAACGAACATTCGGGGATTAATGCAGGAGGCCAGTGACAGGAACCTGCGCTTTAATCTCGTCATTCATTCAGGTAATGTAATGTGCTATCTGGATGAGCAATTATTAAATCGCCTGCTTTTTTACATAATTGACAACTCAATTAAATTTACTAAAGAGGGTAGCATTACCGTAACTGTCTCTCAGACCATAAAAGAAAATGTTAATTATGGCTGTTTAATGATTACTGATACCGGTATCGGAATGACCACAGAAGAACAGGAAGTAATTTTCCGCGAGTTCAAACAAGCGAGTGAAGGATATGATAGAAAATACGAAGGGTTGGGTCTTGGACTAACCATTTCAAAGAAACTGATAGATATACTTCAGGGACAAATTGAAATTCAAAGTAAACTGGGTGAAGGTACCTCTGTGTGCCTCTATTTCCCGGCTGCATCTGCGCCCGCCCCTGCTGTTATAGCTTCTGAATATATCCCCAAAATCGGGGAATCAAAATTGCAAAATGTTAAAATTCTTCTGGTTGAAGATAATAGTATTAACGCGGATGTTTGTATTCGATACTTATCGGATTATCAGGTTGATTATGCACCGGATGCTTCAACAGCGATAAACATGGCTAAAAATCAGCAATATTCATTAATTTTGCTTGATATAAATTTAAGTTCTGAAATGAACGGTATACAGGCTCTACAGAGCATACGAAGTATCGAAGGTTATGAATCCATTCCTGTTGTTGCAGTTACCGGTTATGCTATGATCGGTGATAAAGACCAATTTAAGACAGTTGGATTTGACAATTATTTGGCCAAACCTTATAAAAGATCTGAGTTGCTGGAAATAGTAGAAACTATGCTGGCCCAATCAGAATAAACAATCGTAAAGAATCAAAATTATTATGTTACAAGAAATACAGTTCCATCCTATTGGAATTGTTCATTCAGATTTACAATATCGATATGAAACCCCAAGGCAGGGAGTGCTTGCTGAAGATAACCAATCTTATATTCAGCTTTTTCCGGGGAAAAATTTTGAACAGGCACTTAAAGATTTAGACGGATTTGATCGTATTTGGGTAATCTATCAATTTCACTTGAATAACAATTGGAAGCCGTTGGTGCAACCACCCCGGCATACCCGAAACAAGGTTGGTGTTTTTGCGTCGCGCGCTCCATACCGGCCAAATTCTATAGGTCTAAGCTGTGTGCGTCTGCTGAAAATTGATAAATTACGGATATATATTGATGAATCGGACATACTCAATGGCAGTCCGGTATTTGATATAAAACCCTATTTGCCTTATTCCGATTCTTTCCCCGATGCTAAAACAGGTTGGGCAAAGAGTGATTTGGAGCAAAAATTCACTGTTTCCGTATCGCCTGAAGCTGAAGCGCAAATGAAATGGATAAAAAATCGGGCACTGATTAACCTTCTGTCTTTTGCGCGGCTTCAATTGGAATTTTGCCCGACCGACAATACTCGTAAAAGGATTAGCATCTCTGGAGAATATTACTGCCTGGCATATCGTACGTGGAGAATAAACTATTGCGTTGATGAACTAAATAAAACTGTTTCTATAATTCAAATTTACTCTGGTTACTCAGATAGTGAATTGGAAGATAAACTGGATAATTACGAAGATAAACCACTGCACTTGGAATTTTTAGAGGCATTTAAGAAATAAAAAAGCCCGGTTTTTAGGCCGGGCTCGTAATTACAGCTCGATCACATCCCCACGTTTAGGAATAGTGATATTCTTAAAACCCGAATCCAATAGCCTAGCTTTGAATTTTTCCTGCTGATCAAAATCACCATGAACAAGAAAAATATTTTTCAACTTATCTTTATCCAGAGTGTTGCAATAGTGAATGAGTTCGTTAGAATCCGCATGCGCTGATAATGAGTTAAAGACAATTACTTCGGCCTTTACATCCCATGTTTCACCAAGTATATTCACCGAAGTTGCTTTCTCAACAATTTTCCTGCCTAAAGTATGTTCTGCACAATACCCAACAATGAGGATGATATTATTTGGCTGCTCAATGTTATTTGCAAGATGATGCACTATTCTACCTGCTTCCGCCATACCAGAGGATGATATTATCATACAAGGACCGGATACTCCGTTCAGTCGTTTAGATTCTTCTACATTCGTAATATAATGGAGCAGATTAAAACCGAATGGATCATCATGCTTAAGAATAAATCTCGATGTTTCAAAATCAAAACACTCGGGATGTTTACGGAATACATCAGTGGCATTTACCGATAGCGGGCTATCAACATAAATTGGTATTCTGAGTGAATTATCCTTATCAAAAAGATTATGAAGCAGGTAAACTAATTCCTGTGTACGGCCGACACTAAAAGACGGTACGATAATTTTTGAATGTTTTTGTTTTGCTTCCTTAATAACATCAATCATTTTTTCGGAAGATACGCTAAAGGTATCATGAAATCGCCCGCCATACGTTGATTCGCAAATAAAAAAGTCAACATCGGGAATTTTCTCCGGATCCCGAAGGATTGGCAGATTTGGGCGGCCTAAGTCACCTGAAAAAGCAAGACTTATTACGCGTTCACCATCTTGAATCATCAGGTGAACAATTGCACTTCCGAGAATATGCCCCGCATCATAAAATGTTAATCGCACTTCAGGTGTGATATCAATTTCGGTATGGTAATTAATAGGTTGGAACATACCAACGGTTTTTTCCACATCGTCTTCAGTATATAAAGGCTCAAAGAGGTTCTTCCCCTGCTTTTTCCTCTTTTTATTTACAAATTCAAGATCCCTTTCTTGTATATGGGCACAATCTCGAAGCATCAAATTAGTAAGATCTGCAGTCGCACTGGTCGCATAAATTGGGCCGTTATACCCTCTTCTGACTAACGATGGTAAATTACCCGCGTGATCGATATGAGCGTGAGAAAGTATAATGAGATCGATATCTGAGGGTTCAAATAAATCAAAAGTTCTGTTGATCTCGAATGATTCTTTACGTTTACCTTGAACCATTCCGCAATCAAGTAGAATTTTCGTTCCATTTATTGTTAACAGATGCATAGATCCGGTTACAGTTTGTGCTGCACCAATAAATTGGATTTTCATAATCATATCCTTAAATAAATATTCAAAAATTATTCGCGGGTATCGCGACAAACGATACCCGCGACCAGGTATAACTTATTTTTTTAATATTTTAACAGCACGGTTAGTTGCTTCAAGTAAGGATTCTGCTCCAACATGAACACCGAATGCATTTTTCATCCATAGGTCAGGTAACAATCTGCCTTGCCTGGCAATGCGCTCAACTTCAGGACCAATTGTGCCGCTTTTCTTAATCTGTTCCTCAATCTGAAAGGCTATTAAATGTCCAAGCGGATAATCGGGAAGATATAAAAATGAATGAATTATATGAGAGTAAACACCCAGTATAGTCACATCTTTCACCCCAAAAACCGGTGCATAATAAGTATTCCAGATATTTTTGGTTATCATCAGCATAGCTGCTTTCACTTCAGCAGGAGATGCATTTTGATGCTCATACATCCAATGCCAAATTTCCATATCAATGAGCGCAACGCCGGCAATTTCGTAAGTCATCCAATAATCATTCAATGTTTTCATGGCTTCCGTTTTTTCATCCGGAGCAGCCAAACCCAGTAAATTCAGGTCTTGTGCCTGGAAAACAAAAGCAATTGCTTCGGTAAAGGCGGTATTCGGAACCCCCTGTAAAGACATATTACCTACTTCGTGCATAGAAAATGTTTGTTCAACATTATGACCGAACTCATGCACTGCAATATTAAAGCCTTTATAATCCATGCCATCCTTGCCCACCCTTGTACGCAGGCGTGCTTTGGCTTCGCGCATATAAGCGCCCATTGCATGGCCCGATCCACGTGCAGGGTCTATTGCGATATTAGCGGCCAGGAATTGGGCTTTTTCATCACTAAATCCAAGCTTTTTTAAAATATTTGGCATATCGTCCTGAAATGATTTCGGATTCGGATATTTTTTTCGAACAATAGCATCCAGTTCTTCAGGAGTATATTTGCTCTTCGGAACAAATCCATTATACCAGATATCAAAAGGCTGTAGTTTCCGCCCCAATCGGGCTTCAATCATATCTCCAATTGTCTTTGCCAATGGTGATTGCAGAACATCAAGCAAAATCTGTTTAAATCGATTTTCCGGTATTTCCCGTTCTTCATTAAATTTTCTGTCAATATGGGTCCGGGCTGTAGGTGAATATGGGTCTACCATTTTCGAGGCTATAAAATCATCAAGCAGCATTTTATACCGGGTATCCGGCTCAGCCTTTGCTAACATCTCCGGCTTTTCAGTTTTTACAATCGCAAAAGCAGGATCCGGTTTCGCTACAGGAGTAACCTTATTCGAATAGGGGTTCCAATCATAATTCGGATTATTAATTACAACTTCGGGTATGGTCTGGTCAACAATTCTTTCCATTATCTTCTGGATCAGAAGCTGTTTTTCAAGATTTTTTACCGGATCGGCATAGTTCGACTTTATTTCATCGCGAAGATTCCAGTGTGAAAGTAAACGCATTCCCTGAGGGAATAAATGTTCGCCTTTTTCATTAATAATATTGTACATATAAATATTATAATCAGCAATATACTGATCGGAAGCAGCAGCAGCCTTTGAAACTGCCAACTGCACATCAGCGGGAATCCTTTTCGAAAATCGTTCTGCCAACCGTACTTCGGCCCATTGTCTCCTACTCCAGGAGGCCCCGTAGGCAATTTTGTCCTCAAGAGATTTCAAGGGAAAATTCAACAATACCACGAAGGCAACTTTATTAGCGAAAAAATCATCATTTAAATGTGCAGCCGTATTATAACCGGCAAACAACTCGTCAATCGGAAGCATTGGGCCCAAATCCAATTCCTGTTGCAGCCTCATTTCGCGGCCAATTTCATTCATATGCCCGTCAAGTTTTTCAAACACATATTCAAGTCGATTAAACAACTCGTCCTGTGTCGCTTTATCGCCCGCAAAATTCTGCTGAATAAAGCCTTCAAAAACGTCCTTTCCACCATCCTCAGTTCTCCAGAACTCCGAAACTTGTTTTATTCCCGAGATTATACGCTCTTTTTGTTCAGTTCCATACTTATCTATCAAAGTTTTCGTAATTGTATTAACCGATGAATTCAACCATTCCATTTTCTTTTCCTGCGCGATAGAAGTTGAAAAAACGGAGAGACAAAAGACCGAACATAAAACGGCCGCGAGCATAAATGATAAATTCCTCATAAAAAACCTCAGTTTATGAATAAGATTCGAAAATCAAATAAAGCTATAGATACTGTAGTTTCACTATAACCACAAAATTAGGATATTTTATTCGAATTAGTGAAAATTAATTGATGGAGAAGAAATTTATCTTGTACTCCCCTCTCGCTTCTCATGAACTTTTTTCCTATTTTAGATTTTTATAGTTGTATCGTTAAAAACTGCATTAGTGATATGGTAAAGAAAAATCCACAGGCGGAAATGCCGCATTCCAACCTACAGGAAAGTCAAGTTGATTCATTTACCCGGTGGTGGCTGTCGCAAAAGTAATAGTAAAAAGCTGAAATAATGATTAATACGCGTAAGAATAGCGGCTGAAAAGAGTGGTCAAAGAGTTATATTAGAGGAGGAAAAACAAAAATAAAACACTACCGAATGCCAGTATTACCGC
>JAJTBZ010000080.1 GCA_021286645.1 Ignavibacteria bacterium | reverse complement strand
CACCCAGCGCTACCTGAAAAGTGTAACCACCAGCGGCTGTATCACCGATCTTAATTACACCGCTAATGGGCCCGATGCCGATGGCGATAATTATGTTAATTATACTGCCCAGCCGATTAAAGTGGCAGCAGGTCAGCAATTCTCGATCAACTTCCTGGCAGCCAGCAACGGTACCGTTACAGCTTCCACTCCCTCGACCACCGACGACGGAATGCGGTATACCTTCGGAGTGGCGTATGCCGACTGGAACAACAACGGAGTGTTCGAGCTCGAAGGCGAGACCAGTGAAGTGATCTTCAGCCTGGGTACGTCGCGTGCTTCCACGCTGGCTTTCCAGACTACCGGCGTCAACCAGACCTTTACCGTGCCTGCCGATGCTTGTCCGGGAACCGTTCGCATCCGTCTGGTGTTCTCCGACGCCTGGTTTACCCATCCCGGCCCATGCGGCCCCACTGCTAAAGGATTCAGCATGGATATAGGTATGGAAATCGTGAACGATACTCCGCCTGCTACCTGCGGTACGATACAGACTTTCCACGATCAGGGCGAAGCCGAAGCTCCCTACAAGTGGGATTCGACCGAGGACGTGTCGTCCAACGACGAATTAAATGCAGCTCTGCTCAGCTTCTATCCCAATCCGGCTACCGATTACATTCAGGTTTCGGAGGCCGATGAAGTAAGGATTTATTCGGTGAGCGGTGCCCTGGTGGCATCGCAGAGTGGCCGGGTAACTTCCATGGATATCGCCCACCTTCCCGAAGGCATTTACATGGTGAGAATGAAAAAAGAAAACGCTTGCCGAACCTTGAAATTAATGAAGAAGTAAGTGTGTAACACCCATCCCCCGGAGACAACTGCCTGAGTTTGTCTTTGGGGGATTTTTACACGATGGGGCTGATCGGGTCGCGACGGTTGTGAATCGCAGCTTTTCAATTCAGAATGCAACGGGAATAAAAAACATCAAATCTATGTTGCATTCATAAAACAAGTATGTTTATGAAAAAACTGTTGTATATCTTTGCCGTTGTGGCGTTTACTTTGGTGTCGTGCAACGACCATGAATTTAACTTTAACAACCATGCTATCAGCGAGAGTAGTACTGGACTTATTATTAAAAAAGTAAGAAAACTTGAAAATCCTTACTCTGTTTCGAATATGAAAAAAGCATATTCTGCATTAAAGCAAGAAGGATTAATGAAAGCGGCTTTAGATATTGAAGCGACCCATTTGTACGTTAGGTTCTACCAAAAGATAGTGCAGAGTTGGAAACAATGTTCGGTGACACTACACTTACACTATTCTCGTATCCTCTTGATTACGAGCTCACAGAGGGAGAAGAGTATATTGACTCTACATTAATTGGCAATGACTTTACCTGGCTTTATACGAGAGTCCCTGTTGGATATTCTTCACCAATACGTGAGTATGAAGTAATTGAACAGCTTTATTTGCCCATGACAGTCGAAGAAAATAAAATGCAAGGTATTAAAAGTCAGAAAGCGAGTAGTAGTATAAGTAATGATTGGTGGGATATGTTAGAAAATAAATCATTGGATTTAACTGGAAATAGCAATTCTGCACAAAAAATTCAAAAAGCGCCTAATCGATGGATACCAAAAGCTACAATTAGAGTTAGAGACAATATAACAAACACTTATGTGCCATTACAAGGAGTAGAAGTTCGAGCGCGTTGGTGGTTTAATTGGGAAAAAGGATTTACCGATGTAAACGGAAAAGCAACCATGTCAGGTAGTTTTGATGGTAAATTGAACTGGAGTATAGTTTGGGATAGCCATGATTGGGATATTAGAAGCGGATATTATGGACAAGCCTTTTATAACGGACCAAATGGAAGTCGATCAGATTGGAATTTGGACATTGAGATTGGTGGTAAAAGCTTTGTTTATGGTCATATTCATAGAGCATGTTTTAATTATTGGAATAATATAATTGGATTAAAGAAACCTTTTGATGATAATTTTTGGAAGCAAAAAATTAAGATTGCCGTCTATGATAAAGCCGGCAGGTCATATTTTGGTTCGTTCAATAGATGGTTGTTGGGTTCGCCACTTGCAATTTATCAATTAGAAAATGATGGATCCCCGCGAAGTGCAGCTCGAATTTACAACACTACAATCCATGAACTTGCACACGTGTCGCATTGGGATATGGATCAATCTGATTTTTATAAAGCAGATGATAGAGTTGTGGAAAGTTATGCCGTAGGTGTTGCTTATGTTTTTTCTGCACAAGTATATTCTGCTGGACAAATACCATTTGGTAATTGGCAAGATGTGGAATTTAGAGATTTAACTGGACATTTTGAAAGCAAATATACACCATTAGTTGTCGACTTGATGGATAACTTCAATCAACGTTTTTTGGGGAATACTTACCCAAATGACAATGTTAGTGGTTATACTATTGCACAAATAGAGACTGCAATGAAGGGCGCAAAAACACTCGAAAAATGGAGAGATAATTTAAGAGATAACTACGATAATCCAACAGAAAATCATTTGGATGAATTGTTTAATAATTATATAAACTGGAGGTAAATATGAGAAAGAATAGATTGATTAATACTTATCTGATTACAGTTGTATTGCTATTAGCATCATGTGAATGCAATGATTGTGATTATAACTATTTGCTTTATCAAATAGAAAATAAATTAGATTCTCCAATACACGTTCACTTCGTATCTGATAGTTATCCGGCAAAAAATTTTGAAATTACTATTAACAGCAACGAAATAAAAGACATAATTAACGGAGAATCAGGCTTAGAGGGCTTTGGTCTTCGATCATACGATTCGGCGTTTCTTAAAACCAATTCAAGCGAGTATAGTTATCAAAGAAATCCTGCTGTAGGTTTACTTTCATCTTCATGGTATTTAGACAATGGAATATCAAAAAAGAATGGAAAGATTCTGAAGATATACAAATTAACTGTAGATGAAGAATTCTTATTGAAATCAAGCAAATAGGTTTAACATTCAGATCAATACACGTTGGGCATCATTAGGTTTTTTGCAACTAATGTCGACCTAAGGTGTATTTTTGTTATCACGAAGTAGTGTCTGTGGATTTAAACTTGCTGAAGGGAGGCTACTGTCCATGTTTAAATCAAAATCAACAACCTGATTCTGCATTAGTGGATACTGTTTATTATCAAAATCGACGTAAAGTAATTGAAATTAGTAAATTACATGGTGATTGTAGAAATATTTATAAAACATTATTTATTGAAGGTATTGGCCCGACAAGCGGTTCTGATGGAATCGGAAGGTTCTCGTTAATTTGAGAATAGCAATCATGTTTTTTCAACAAAATCCGATGTTCGTGGAACCTGTTTTCTTGAAGGAACAATAGATGTTAAATAGTGTAAAAAATGAAGATTTAATAACTTGATATCCAAATCCTGCAAATAATATTTTGACTGTAAAATCATCTAATTGCAATATGCAACCATTCACTAAGCTACAAATTCCCCGGTCAGGGTATTATCCGGAAATAATATCTGACCGAGGAAAACAAGAAAGGCCGGTAGGGTTGCCGGGCAACAAGGGTGGAATACTGGGCGGCAACTTGACCGGGAATACCGGCCGGCAGTAATAAAGGTATTGTGTGTGGGCTTATAAAACGATTTTGTAGGTTCCTTTTCCCTCTGTGCTTTCGATGCGAACAATATAAACGCCGGGTTGGAGAGCCTTGGTTTTGAGTGTTTTGCTGTTGCTGGTTTGAGCTTCCAGGCATCCGTTGGCACTGAAGAGCTGCAAGCTGAGAGGATTTACACCTGTGATGGTGAGGGTATCGTCGTTGGTAGTAATTCCCACCGTCACTCCGGGAATCGATTCGATGGCTGTGGCATCGGCGGGTATGAGCTCCAGGATATAACTGCTATCGTCGTAGTTTTCTTCG
>JAJTBZ010000059.1 GCA_021286645.1 Ignavibacteria bacterium | reverse complement strand
ATCGGTAACAGAAACCTCCAAATAACCATTTCCTTTTTCAATCGTGGAGATAACAATTTCACCTTCACGTCTTGTAAATTTGATTGCATTTGAAATAAGGTTTCTCATTATAGTGCTAAAAATATAATGATCCGTGAACGCTGTTTGTTGCTTTTCAATTAGGTTCTTCAATTGAATTGATTTCTGACTGGCTTTTAGTGATAAACCTTCAATAATGTCGTTGGTAATTCTACCCAGCGGCAACATCTCCGGGTTATATTCCAGTGCCTTTCGTTGTGTGCGCGACCAAAGGAGCAGATCTTCCACCAGTCCGTAAATATTTACAATTGATGAATGCATCATTTTTATATGCTCGGTAAGCTCGTCTTTATCATAGCTGTCACTTCCATTGCAAAGCAAATCAGTTAAGCCCATAAGCGCGCCCAGGGGACTACGCAGATCGTGCGATATTATCGAAAAAAAACGATCCCGACTTGTTACCATATTTTCCAATTCTATATTACGCTCTTTTAATGCTTCTTTGGCTGATTGCAATTCAAGTTGTGTTCTGATACGCACTAACAATTCTTTTACTTTAAACGGCTTCGATACATAATCCGCACCTCCGATATCGAATCCGGCTTCTATATCATCTTCTTCTGTTTTTGCCGTTAAGAATATTATTGGAATATCTTTGTATTTTTCATTATCCTTCAGTTGTCTGCATACATCCAGCCCCGTCATACCCGGCATCATTACATCCAAAAGTATTATATCAGGTACTTTTTGTTCCACTGCCCGAAGTGCTTTTTCTCCGCTATCTGCAAGCATCAATTTATAAAAGGGACTTAAAACGGAGCCTGCCAATTGTAAGTTGTTATGGTTGTCGTCTACTATTAATATTGTTTTTTTCATTCGTGCTCCACTGCTACATATTTGTATGAAGAATGTTCGAGTTGATCTCGTTCAGAAAGAACCTGAACGATTCATTTATTGCCCCAAAATCAAAACGGGCCCTTGCTGCATCCAGCGAATGGATAAAAGGTTTAAAGAAATGTAATTCATACTTATTGACAAATTCAGTGAACTTGTTGATGAATTCATCTATCTCTTCGAGATCGAAAATCTCCGTTAGTCCATTTATTGCGGGAATGAACTCATTTTTCAGGATCGCCTGTATTTGGGCTGCTTGGGTCTCGCTTAAATTTGACGGAAGCGAAAGTGTATAAATTTCGTCATTACCAGTCGAAGGTTCTCCTGAATTCAATTCAGAATAAGGTAAAAACTTCATTAAAACAGAAAAAAGATTATCCTGAAGAATTGGTTTGAATAATCGGTCATCGAAAATTTGAAGTTCTTCAGCATTCTTGATAGACGGTACCGACGCGGTAAACGCTACTACAGGTATATGAGAAGTTAGCGCTTGGTGTTTTAATCTGGTTGCCGCAGCTATACCATCCAGAACAGGCATACGGATATCCATTAATACTAAAGCTGGTAGATGAGCTGTTACAAGCGAAACTGCCTCCTCTCCATTCTGAGCAGTGAGAATAGTAATAGGGTGATCCTGGAGCATTCCACGTACAACTTCAATATTCTGGGTTACATCATCTGCAATAATAATAGTCTGTGGTAAAAATTGAATCGAATTTTTAGAAATATCGGGTTGTACCACAGTTGCCTGTTTCAGATTGGAATACATAATTTTGTTGAGTTTGACAGAGAAGGTACTTCCTTCATTCAACCTGCTTTTTAACTGAATTTCACCGCCAAGCAAATTAGCCAGGCGTGCTGAAATGGCTAATCCGAGGCCGGTGCCTGCAATAGCTTTATTGTTGTTTGAATGCACCTGACTGAATGCTTCGAATACCAACTGCTGGTTTTCTTCGGAAATACCAATTCCGGTATCGGCAATATCAATTGTAAAACCTAAGGTGTTTTCATGTTTGTTGTATTCAACAATCTTTGTCGTGATAAGAATGTGCCCTTCAGAAGTAAATTTGAGCGCATTGCCTACTATGTTAACCAATATTTGCCGGAGTCGAATTTCATCAATAAAAATTGTCGATGGGAAAGAATCCGGAACTTCCACAGACAGTTTCAAACCTTTCCTGTCTGCTTCAGCCATAAACAATAAGTATACATCATTTAGTAAAAGTCGTATATCTGCTTCATGCTCATCAAGTTCCATCCTGCCGGCTTCAATTTTAGATATATCTAAAATATCATTAATCAGGTGGAGAAGAGATTTGCCACTGGAGATAATAGTCTGTAGATAGCCGCGGCTTATTTCATCGGCATGCCTATGCAACAGAATTTCTGAAAATCCGAGAATTGCATTCATGGGGGTTCTGATCTCATGACTTACATTCGCTATAAACATCGACTTCGCAACATTGGCAGCTTCAGCGGCCCCTTTTGCTCCTTCTAATTCAATATTCATCATTACCAGTTCGTGTGCGCGTTCCTCAAGTTCATTTTCGGTAATACGCAACTCTTCAACAAGTCTCGTAAGCTCGTCCTCTTTTTGTTTCAAGGGCGTAACATCCATAAAACTTTCAATAAAACAGGGAATTCCTTTGTATGTCATTCCATAAACCGATTTTAGAATTTCCTTCTGTGTAGCATCGGCACAGGTAATTGTTTTTTGCCGGTTACGGGTTGGAGTTGTCATATTGGCAAGCGGACATTTATCATGACAATCCGGGCAAATATACTGATTGCATTTCATGCCAATCATTTCAAATAACTTTATGCCGATAATTTCTGCTGCTGTTGAATTCGCATTTATTATTGTTCTTGTTTCGCGATTTATCACAACAATTCCGGTACCAACTACATTAAATAATGCTTGAAGATATTTTTCGTTTTCTTTCAGCGTTTCTTCAATTTGTTTACGAGCAGTTATGTCGCGCCATGCAGCCAATAATGCCTGTTTGCCTTGCATTTTAATTGAAGCGATTGCAATTTCAGCATAAAATGTGCTGCCATCGTGACGTACATGCACCCATTCAAAATTTGTTTTATTGTGGATCATTGCCTCAGTGCAATAATAGTCCCATTGTTGAACGGAGCTTGTCCCATCGGGTTGCAAAGCCGGTGAGATTTCAACAGGGGATAAGCCGATAAATTTGGTTCTGGGCATGCCAATCATTGCCTCGGCGGCACTATTGCATTCAACGAATTGATTATCAGCAATAATTACATATGCGTCCGGTGAATTTGCGAATGTAATCCTATGTTTCTCTTCGCTTTCACGGAGGGCAATTTCTGCTTTCTTCCTTTCGGTTATATCACGAGCGGCGGCATATAAATACGGTGTGTTGTCAATAATTATTCCTATCGCATTTATTTCCACGTCTATTAACTTACCATTTTTACAGCGGTGCAGTGTTTCAAAAACTACAGGATTCTCCATGAGATCCTTAATGCGGATGTTCAACTCTTCTTTCGTCCACTGTGCATCCCATGTTGAAACATGCTTATTTAGAAGTTCAATTCGGTCATAGCCCAAAAGATTACAAAAGGTATTATTTGTTTCAATTAGCAAGCCGTCCTGATCCAAAATGTGAATTCCATCACTGGCCATCTCCAATAACGTTTTATTACGAAGTGCCAGTGATTCTATTTCTTCCGCCGCTTTTTTTGATTGGGTAATATCACGGGAAATGCTGACTAAAGATACCAAACGGCCATTACTATCAATTACCGGTGTTAAAGCCCCTGTGTGCCAATGCCAACTGCCATCCGCATGTCGAAATCGGAATTCGGGCTGTAATGGAATGGGTAAAATGTTATGTGTAACTGCCAGATAGTAAATACGGCACTCCGGATAATCCTCGGGATGTACCCAAAATTCCAATCGTGAACCGATAAGATCAACTAATTTATGACCTGTTACCCGTTCCCAAGATGGCGAAGCATAAGTAAACATACCCTGTTCTGTAAGATTGGAAATCAGGTCAGATGAATGATCGACAAGAAGTCGGTATTTGGATTCACTTTCTTCTAATGCGCGCTCTGCATTTTTCTTTTCGGTAATATCCTGATGTGTACCATACATCATCAAAGGATGCCCTTCGGAGGTCCAGGTCATAACACTGCCATTATCAAGAACCCAGACCCAATCTCCATTTTTGTGCTTCATCCGGTATTCAGAACTATAATAATCGAGTTTATGATCAAAATGGGATTGTAAAATAAAACCATTCTTTTCCAGATCCTTAGGGTGCGATAATTTCAACCAGGTACTTATCGAGACAGGGGAGAGCTCGTGCAATTCATACCCTATAATTTCAGCCCACCTTTCGTTAAAGACAGTCTGGCCGGTCTGAATATTCCACTCCCATGTTCCAATATTTGTACCTCTAATTATGCTTTCCAGGCGTGCCTGCTCCCGTGTAAGATTCCGAATCGCTTTTTTCCTTTCGGAAATATCAATCATAACAGTCAGGAAATATTGTTTCCCGTGGCTGTTAATTATATCTCCAGAGAACAAACCATCCAGAATTGTTCCATTTTTACACCGCAATCTAATTTCATATTCATTTATTCTGCCATATTGTATAAGCTGTTGCGAAATATATTCCTTGTTCTCAGAATCCGGGAAAAGATCTAATTCAGCCGAAGTTTTCCCTAGTATTTCAGACCTCGAATACCCAATTTTTTGAATGAATGAATCATTAATTTCCGAAAATACTCTTTGAGGTAATTCGGTTATTGCCATAAGAGCCGGGCTGTTTTGGAACATTTTCTCAAATTTAATCTGGGCTTCCTGTTCAGCTGTAATATCTTTAGCCAGTATAAAAATTACCTGCTGCCCGTTCCAAACCCCTTCCCATGCCCGGGTTTCGGTCATTAGCGGAACAAAATCATGATTCAGGAATTCAATACTAAGTGGCTTAGACATGGTATCCGATAGAGTACGGAATAGTTCTTCTACTTTATATCTGCTCTCAAGGGGTACAAGTATTCCAAGAGCTTTTTCGAGTAATTCACTAGTGCTGAACCCAAGTTTATTAATGCAGGCATTGTTAACAAAAATAATCTGGCCAACCGGGTTGCAGACAAAAATGAGATCGCCCAGGCTTTCGAAAAATGTTCTAAAATTTGATTCGCTTTCTTTGAGCTTTTCTTCCTGAGCTTTGTATTCAGACATATCGGTACCGATACTTACAATTGCATCTACGGAGCCCCATTTTGTAAGCTTAACATTCATCTGAAATGGAATGCGATTTCCATTTTTATGGAAATGATCTACATCAAATGTTGCCTCTTTATTCTCGATGATTTCCTTCATTCGTTCGGGTATTAAAGCTCTGCTCTCCGGTGTATCAAGTGAAGATATTGAAAGCTCTGCAATATCCTTACGTGTATAGCCATGGATTTCAAACATTGCCTGGTTTAAGTATAAAGGACTTCCTTCTAAATCATACACGCTAATTGCAACGGGCGAAGATTCTACCAGACTTGTAAGATTTGATTTCTCTTCCTCAAGTCGCTTTCTTTCAGTAATATCGTGAACAATCGAATGAAGCAGTACCTGTCCTCGGATTTCTATTGGATTGGAATATACTTCCACATCCCGAACAGTGCCATTTGCTAATCGATGCTTGAAATTAAAATACTGTCTGCTCTCTGCGGCAGCTGCTGCCATTTCTTGTAATATTTCTTGTTCGGAAATTGTGTTGATGTCACTAATTTTCATCGAATGGAGTTGACTGCTTGTGTATCCATAAAAAACAATTGCAGCGCTATTGGCATCAATAATTTTGCCGTCTGTAGGATTTATTAAAAGCTCAATTGCCAGCGTCCGCTCAAACATTGCATGATAGACATGGTGGCTTTCAAGCAAAGCCTGTTCACTCCTTTTTCGGTCGGTAATATCTTCAAAGATGAAAAATCTTCCATAGTATGTATCATTTAATCCGCGTATCTGAGTGCTAAAACGTCGGATTATTCTCCCATCAGAAAACACTATTTCGTCTTCAACAACTCTTCTGTTTGTTTCATCTTGCAATTCTTTGCATGATTCAATATACTCGTTTGCATTATTTACCTTCCGCACGCAATCTGATATGATACTCTCATTGGAGAGTGAAGCCAAATCACCAGATTCAATTAGATTTTCAATGCCCCATATTTTACAGAACATCGAGTTAAAGAATAATACCCTGTCATTTCTACTATCAATAACATAATATCCTAAAGGTGAAGCCTCGGCCATCATTTTTAACAGGGCCTGATTCCATAATAAACCAGCTTCGGCTGAGTTCCTCTGCTGCAACTCGTGGACCAGTTTATTGTTACTGATTAATAGTGACTGAGTTCTTTCCTGAACTTTTTGTTCCAATTCAACATTCGTATTTTGGAGCTTTTTAGAGAGTTGAATCAACTCGGCCCAATGAATAAATAAACGTCGACTGAAATAGAGAGTAAAAACGAGGAATACGACCGCGAGGAAAAGAATTCGACCCATTTCAGCATACCAGGGAGCAAGATATTCTTCCGAGGATAATCCAACCAGAACATACAGTGGATAACCGGGAATTTTTCGATACGAATATTGACGGTGAATCCCATCAATACTTGCTGTTCCATAAAATGTTGCAGTAAGTTTTTGAGCAGAAACAGAATCGAGAAGTTCCTTCATTTTGGATTTTTGGCCAATCGTACTTCCCGCACCATGAGGTTCAGGATACCTTGCAACCACCTTTAAACTATCGTCCCTGAGTGCAATTGTTCCCTTAACTCCGGTTTCAAGCATAGAGAATGTTAAAATGAGATAATTGATGTTGAACGTCCCAATTATGAAGTAGTTACTCTTAGAGTGTGAACTTGAACATTGCATTGCCAGGTTAATGTTCCATTGCCCTTGCTTGGGGTTATAAAATGGTGAGGATAAACATAAGTGCTTGTAATCCGATTTTTTTATTTTATTAATATATTCTTCAGTAACTACTAAATCTTTAAGATTAAGGAAATCCGGTTCAGCAAAAACAGTCCTCCCTTTGGAATCAAGAATCCAAATATTGCTCAAATCCGGTGTAAGTTGTTTTTGTTTGCGTAATACTTCGAAAAAGTGGGAATCTCTAGTATTCTCTGCCCTTTCAGACCGATCAATTTCAAGTGCTATTTGTTGGAGCATTACCTCTGCTTTTTCCAATCCGCCTACAATATGGTGTTCTACTATTCGAGAGAGGTTTTGGGTTGTTTGTTTTGAGCCTTCTTCATACTGATTCCTCGAATGTAGGATGTACAATCCCAGTATGGAAAGAATAATGATATTCAGGATAATTACTGCAGTAATTAATCGCTTGGTAAATGTTGTCAATTCTTCATCAGGGAACAATATTTTTCGAAGAACTTGCATTTGCAGTTCACCTTTCGGGATTCTTTAATTAATTATTCCTTATTCGCATTTCGTCTCAGACTTGCCGGGTTATGTATTTGCATTTTTACATGGTTTTGATTTAGTGTTTTAACGAATAGATTTTGACAAAACTCATGCCCGATTTTAGAAGATACATAATTTTTTTGCAATAGTGAATTTTGCATCCGGATTTTATAGAATTCTTAGGTATTGTACAATATAATAAAGCAAACCGTTAATACTTATTGTATAGTTATTGGTATAATTATTATCGATATACTGAGGAAAAAGTTGAATCTGTTTCCTATTAAATGAATCATATTGCTAAAAATATGAGGAAAAGTTGATAGTCATCTATGTTATTTTAGCAATTGTCGGTTTATTCATTCTTATGCAGGTAAGTCTGGTCATCTCCTCCAGGAAAATGAAAGGTAAAGCGCTCGTCGGTTTGAAAGGAAATCTTAAGGATCTGGAGAAAAATGGTACCAAAGGTTTAGTATATTTTTACTCACCGGGATGCCGTGCTTGCACTTCCGTTACACCGGTCATTAAAAATCTTCAAAAGAAATACAAGCATGTTTTTGATGTAGATGTAAGCCGTGATTATTCGAATGCATCGGTTTTTGGCGTAAAAGCAACTCCCACTACTATCTTCATGGAAAATGGGGTTGTTAAAGAAGTCATAATCGGGGCGCGTTCACCTCAAATGTTTGAAGATATGTTAAAGAAAGCTAATTAGGTGAAGCATAATGGACCAAATTAGTGCAAAAATGATCATATCAATAGTCATAGGCGGGGGATTAGGTTATGCATATTATCGATTTGTCGGATGTAAAACAGGTGCTTGTGTTATTGCCGGTAACCCGTACATTGCTACAATATACGGCGCCGTAATGGGCTATATATGGGCGATGAAGTGATTTTTTTTACTGATAAAAAATAATTTGCCCGAATCTGAAATGCTTAGCAGGGGTTTATAAAGTTATTTGGAAGTGGTATATTACTGAATATCTTTTCAGTTTGCTCAGAAATAGGGCTTTAATATGAAAATACCCCGTTCCATTGTGTACTGTGTTATTGTAGTCGCAATTAGTATCTGTAGTTACAATTGCAGCAAGTCAGGTTCTAACCCAACGGTTTACAATACCACGAAGTTAGAGGAGGCTTTCAATTCTGCCAGAAATCTTACAAATTTAAATGCCCTTATTGTAGCAAGGGATACCCAAATAATTAAAGAAGTTTACTACAATAATAGTGGCCCGGGAGTCCCTCATGATGTTCGTTCTGTTACCAAAAGCGTTATAGCCTTGCTATATGGCAAAGCTATATCAAAAGGTGCTATTCCTTCCATAACTACTTCTGTACGAGATTTTCTATTTCCTTTATCTTCTGCATACCAGGAATACTTCAATTCAATAACTATTGGATCATTACTCTCAATGTCGAGTGGAATTGATTGGTATGAATCAGGTGGGGTAGGTTATAATACCTGGGCATCTGCATCCAACCAGGTAGATTATGTGCTTCATTGCGCAAAAGCTGCCGAATCGGGTACGACCTTTAACTACAATTCCGGCGCATTCCATTTACTGTCAGTAATTCTCTCGCAAGCTTCAAAACAAAGCACATTTTCATTCGCACAGGAAAATTTATTTATACCAATGGAAATAGATACTCCGGACTGGGAGACTGATAATCAGGGATACGAGAATGGGTCTGCAGGTTTGAAAATTACTCCCCGGGATATGCTAAAAATTGGAGAGCTTATATTACATAACGGAGAATATAATGGTAAATCTATTATTCCCTCAACCTGGATTCAGCATCTGAAAATTTCACGTATAAATCCAAATAATTATATTCCGTTTGCTTCCGGGTATAGTTATGGTTGGTGGACAGGGACTTGTTCAAAGGGAGATTATATCCTGGCAAATGGCTTCGGTGGGCAATTCATTGTTATAGTTCCATCGATACAATTGGTGGTAGTGGCAACTAACATTTGGAAAGGAGTATCATCTGTCAATGCAAATGATCAATGGTATAGAACTTTGGATTTGATATTAAATCACATATGTGACTCATTTAATTAGATTATAGGAACGGAGTGAATGATTATGAATAAAGGTATTGCCCTGATTACAGGCGGAAGTCGTGGATTGGGAAAAAATATGGCACTTAAACTTGCAGATGCCGGAATAGACGTAATAATTACATACAAATCGGCAGAAACAGAGGCAAATGAAGTTGTTAAACAGGTAGTTGCACTAGGCAGGCGATGTGCTGCAATCTCATTCGATGCTAATGCAACCGAGACTATTGACGGGTTTGTGACCGCGTTGCAAAATACACTCCATGAGGTTTTTGGTGCCGATCATTTCGATTATTTGATTAACAATGCCGGAATGGGAGCAACCATTCCATTCCTGAAGGCTACAGAATCAGATTTTGATTCATTCATGAATGTGCATCTTAAAAGTGTGTTTTTTTTAACCCAAAGAACTCTTCCATTATTGAATAATGGAGGGAGAATAATTAACATTTCTTCCGGCACAACCCGTTTTTGCAATCCGGGGTACGCCATTTATGCCTCAATGAAAGGCGCGGTTGAAACTCTTACTCGTTATATGGCGAAGGAACTGGGCAGCAGAGATATTACAGTGAACGTACTCGCACCGGGTGCAATAGAAACCGATTTTAATAATGCTGCTGTACGTAGTAACCCTGAAATGCAGGCAAGAATTGCCGGATTAACTGCACTTGGCAGAACAGGAAAACCTGATGATATCGGTGGAATAATTGTATTTCTTTGTTCTCCTGAATCCTACTGGATAAATGGCCAAAGAATTGAAGCTTCGGGCGGTGTCAATCTCTAAATTATGGATGCTTTCTTAGTGCCGGAGATGAATTATCCGGCACTGGTCCTTTATCTCGCAGTATCCCTTTTTCGGTGTTTGGAGTGAATGTTAACCCGGAAATAGTTTTCCCATTAATGTATAAATTACCAGTTATTTTGTCCTGTTCGACGACTCCGGAAAAATAATTAGAAGGAGAGCTATCCAGAGTGAAAGATATATTCGGATGCACATAATATCCATTTATTTTTGTATCACCGACATAACCCGAAAAGTTACAATTACCCTTAAATGCACCATAGTAGCCGGATACCATCTGAATCGAGAATTCATAATTCAGGTTATTCTGTATGGCGCTCCAGTCCCCGTCAACCACGTACACGAACCGGATTTTATTTGTTGGCTCATCGATATCATCGCAGCCCAAATTGCAAACAGCAGAAACAGTACAGATAACAGTGAATAAAATTTGAACTTGAAATCTTTTATAGAGCAAGTTTTGAAACATATTCCGACCAAATATTAAACCTCACAATTGCTATGTAAAAGTATTAACATCGGGTGTTTCATGCAAGTAACATATCTATGTTGTTTTTTTTATTAACGTCAAATATATATTGCTGAACTTCATGGTTAAATAACATTGCATGAATTGATTTTAGGATTTTTTTTATATAGATTTAAAGAGTATTTTACTTACAGAGAGTTTTAAGATAAATCTGATCAGATAATGCCATGTTTCTTCTGAGACTATTGTTATATATCGTAATTTTTGTTTCTCCGATATTTGCCCGCGCTCCGGAAGGAGAAATCCCCGATGTCGATGAATTTCGCGATGAAAAATTCCTGTCATTTGTTCCATCACTCGGATATCAGGGAGGGATTATGGGCGGAATTGCTGTTGCTCTAAACCAAATTAAGGAAAGAGAATCGTACAATTTATTGTCAATGTATTCATTAGGATGTGAAGCCTCAGGAAAATCCGGTGGGATGTTTGGCGGCAATCTGGGTTGTTGGTTTTCAGGCAGCGGTGTTGGTGTCGGCGGTGAAATGGTAATGTTGTTTGGCAGCAGCCATCCATTATATGTACTTCGTCCCACATTAGGTGCCGGTACTGATGACTTTAAATTAACTTATGGCTATAATATGTTTTTTACCGCCAAAGATTCTCGAATGGGGCAGCATACTATTGCTTTTTCATATTTCTTTCACATCTAGATAATACCGAATTAGTTGAATTTATGCTTCCTGTTTTTCTACAGAACCTGATTATCCATCACTCATGGAATGCTTTTGTATATAACGAGGAAAATGTTGCTCTATTAAGGCATATCGAGGAAAGTATAAGCGGGAATTTTACTCCTCCTCCGGATAAGGTCTTACGTTTCCTTGAGTTGGATGTGAAAGCGCTCAGAGTTGTAATTCTGGGGCAGGATCCCTACCCTCAACCCGAAGTAGCAACTGGCAGGGCTTTCGAAGTGAACAATGTTACCTCCTGGCTTGACAAAAGAATCAATACCTCATTAAAAAATATTCTGAAATTACTCTGTAAAAATCAGCTCGGTTTATTGGAAATTCCCACTATATCTATGGTGAGAGAGTCGATAAATAGCAATTTTTCAATCCTGCCGCCTGATAGGTTATTTACTTCCTGGGAGCAGCAGGGGGTGCTATTATTGAATACAGCATACACTTGCAAAATCGGGAATACGGAAGTCTCAAATTCACATACAGAGCTTTGGGAACCATTTTCATTAGCTGTTATTTCATATATTGTACAGGAAAATCCAGTTTGCAAATGGTTCTTATGGGGGAAGAATGCTCAAAAATATGCAGCTATTGTAGATGAGGCTGTTAAATTAAAGTCAAATCATCCACGGTTAAATGATTTTAAACCAGGTTCCTTTTTATTCGAAAATCATTTCTTATCGACATCTGAGATAATATGGACGGGTATTATTATCTGAAATGAAATTTTTTAATGATTTGCGCCATCATTTGTTTGTGGCAGAGATATAATAAAAGTAGTACCCTCGCCCTCAATACTATCTACATCAATCTGTCCGTTATGCTTATCTATTACTTCCTTACATAGCAACAGGCCGTAACCAGTACCCGTTTCGTGGTTTGTTCCTTCTTTCGATTTTTTCGCTTCCAGTAAGAATAAATGTGGAATTTCATCTTCAGGTATTCCGGTGCCGGAATCAGTTATGAATATTTTGCATAAATTTTCGTGCATTATACTTCGGATGGAAACAGTTCCGCCTGAAGAACTAAACTTAATTCCATTCGATATAAGGTTTCTGAAAACAAGGCCCAACATATTTTCATCGGCATTAAGAGAAAAATCTTTCGGTACCGCATTAATGAGTTGTATCGATTTTTGTCTGGCTGTTATGCTTTGCTGCTCAATAACATTTTGCACCAAAGTGGAAAGATTTAAGCGCGTTAATGAAACGGTGAACGTGCTTCCTTGCAAACGCAGCCAGGCAAGCAGATCGGTAAGCAGGTGATATTGTTTCTGAATTGAATCATGCAGATGATTGTGCATATCAGCTAATTCAGCACTATTTAACTTACTTTGTTGATTAAGTAAATACTCTGTTACCATTAACAGTCCGTGAAACGGACCGCGAATGTCATGGGCGATTACAGAAAAAAACTTAGCTTTAACTTCATTTACCGAACGTAATTCAGCCAATTCCGAGGCTTTTTCTTCCTGGTGTGATTTCTCTTTTGTTATATCGGTAATAATTCCACGTAAGGAGCAAATTGTGCCACTTTTACGAACCGGGATCGCTAATATTCGAGCCCATTTTTGCGGAGCAGACTGTGAATTAAGAAGTAATTCTTCATCAACCGCTTTCCCGGACCCAAGAACATTGTTTAATATTTGGATGAAACCCGCATGGAAGGGAATATTCTGATCATTTTTAATAATGTGTAAGTTCAATTCATCATTTATCGGGAAACCCAACAATTTGCCTGCTTCCGATGAATACAGAAAATCTCGGGATACCGTATCAAATTCCCAAACTCCAAGCCTGATCAATTGTCCGGCAAGGGTTAAAAGTTCAAACTTCTTTTCAATGAGAAGTTCTTTCCCCTTCGACTCGCTTATGTCGGTTATAACTCCTAAAAAATTAGGTTTCAGGGCATCACCTGAGTAATACGAACAATGAAAAGTAGCCTCGAATTCACTTCCGTTCTCACGGATTATATGTAATCGTAATGAAAAATTTGAATTGGGATCGTGTAAATTCTTATAAGCACTTATATATTCGGATATTGTGTGAGATGGGAGATAACTGGTGAATTTTTTATATAGTAGTGTTTTTTCAGTTGTTTGTAGAATTTGAAGTAGTTTTTCATTCGCGAGAACCACCTGATGCTTATCGTTAAGTATCAGGCATCCTACAGGAGCATGATGGAAAAAATAATCCGGTGATATTCTGTTTTCCCATAAATTTTCACTTTCATAGACCTGAGTAGGATAGCTGAAAGTGAAATCATGATGGTTATTACGACCGGATTTTTCCACCTGAACATCACGTGCCGAAACGGAAAAGCTCTGCCCCGCGATGTGATCGCCATTTTTTTGATCATCATCAAACATTTTTTCTCGTAAACACACATTGTTAATAAAGCCTGTCCAATAATATCTCAATTCAATTGGTAAAATGCAAATAATTTTTTTTAGGATTGTCAAGAATGGTGTGCATGGATTTTTAATGGAAAGGGAATTCAATGGATATTTATGCAAAAATGAGCGAAAAATACCCGTAATTTTTCGCTTGGTTTTCTGGTTGTAAGATGCTATACTACATGTCCATTTTTGAAGTGTTAATATTTATATCATTAAAAGGTAAAGAAAGTCAGTTTGATGAAGAGTGGTAACAGATTTGGCCAATGGAAGTTTCTTGCTTTAAGTGTACTTCTGAGCTTAGCAGCTATTAACGTATATGCACAGAATTCAAATTCTGGTCGTTTAGTAAACTCGGGCAATAGTATCGATAATACTACTGCTGATTATTATCAGGGGGCTTATAAAATTTCCGGTACATCGCTTCGTGCCGTTTTACACAATATTATCAAGGGCCATACAGTTACAAGTTACGATGGTCTTTACACAGCGTTCAAACAAACTGATACAAAACCGAATGGTAAAATTTGGGATATTTATTCATATGTTCCGAATGGTACTCAGCCGTATGAATTTTCGCACGGAGTGGCTCAGTGCGGTAATTATTCTGGCGAAGGACAGTGCTACAACAGAGAACATTCGTTCTGTGATAGCTGGTTAGGACAAACCAACCCGGCACGTTCTGATCTGTTCCACATGTATCCTACCGATGGTTATGTAAATAATCGCCGCAGTAATTACAATTTTGGAAAAGTTGCTTCTGCTACCTGGACTTCAAAGAATGGTTCAAAGCTTGGTTCAAGTGCATCTGCCGGATTTACCGGAACTGTTTTTGAACCAATTGATGAATTTAAAGGCGATCTCGCCCGCTCTACTATGTATATGTCTGTTCGTTATTACACTGAAGACGGAAATTTTGGCACCAGCGATGGTACAACAAAATCAGATCTCAAGCCGTGGTACTCAAATCAATTATTTGAATGGCATGTTAAGGACACAGTTAGCCAGAAAGAAATCGATAGAAACAACGCGATATACGGAATTCAGAAAAACCGCAATCCTTTTATTGATCATCCTGAATTTGCAGCTGAAATCTGGAAAACGGATATGGCTCCTACAGTTGATGCGGTAAAAGAATTAGTAGACAATACTGTATTAATAGACTTTTCAAGATACCTTGATTCAACAAGTGCGGTTAATGCCTTGAATTATATTTGTGATAAATCAACCGGCAGCCCTACAGCTATTCAGTGGGGTGTAAACAACGATGTTTCCAAAGTCCTCATTACATTCGCAAAGTTGAACAGAGGTACAGATTATTCGATTTCATTGAATAATCTTAAAAGTATAAATAATGTTGCAATGGCTAATGTTACTGTACAATTCCATACCAATGGAACAAGTGCAGTTCAGGGAAATGAACAGAAAGTTAAGTCATTCCGCTTAGAGCAGAATTATCCCAATCCATTTAACCCCAGTACAGAAATCAATTATACGATTTCGAAAGCTGGTATGGTTACTTTAAAAGTATTCGATGCAATCGGTCATGAAGTAGCTGTACTCGTTAACTCGCAAGTAGGAGTTGGCTCACATACCGTTACTTTTAATGCTTCAGGTTTACCGAGCGGTGTTTATTTCTATCAGATTCGTACTGATAACGAAATTCTTACCAAAAAAATGCTCTTGGCCAAATAACCCTGCTTTTGAATTATCAAAGAGGCTGCTTTTTTTAAGGCAGCCTTTTTTGTATCTTTCCCAACTTATTAAGTGTTTTACAACATATCAGTGTTCTGGTATTTTTATATTTTATTTCAACTTATTTGGATTTAGAGGTGTAAATGGCTGAACGGACTTTGCCCGCTCTGTTTGAGGAAAGTGTACATAAATACCCGAATAATATAATGCTGTGGGATCATGACGGCAATTCATATATCGGCAGATCGTATCGAGCAATTCATGAAAATGTTGTAACATTGGCTGCCGGTTTGCTCCATATTGGAATTGAAAAGGGCGACAGAATTGCTTTAATATCTGAGGGAAGAGGGGACTGGGTAATTGCTGAGCTGGCTATCCTTTACACGGGTGCAGTGAACGTGCCTGTCTCGGTGAAAATCGATGAACCGGGCGATCTGAAATTCCGACTTTTACATTCTGAATGTAAATGTGTTTTTATCTCTTCAAGTCAAAGATCAAAAATTTCTGTCATTAAATCCGATTTACCATACCTGGAGCGAGTTATTTTATTCGATTCTGCTGATGATCTCCAAAAGGATGAGATATTCGTCAATTCATTGGTACAATTGGGAAAACAATTGTTATCTAAAGAGCCTGATGCAGTTGCTAAGTCACTTGCAAATCTTAAAGAAGATGATTACGCGAATATATGTTACACATCGGGAACTACTGCTGATCCGAAAGGAATTATTCTTAGTCATAGAAATTTTACTGCAAATGTTGAACAATCAACCGCGCTGCTGCCTATCACCGAGGATTTTACATCGTTATTAATTCTGCCCTGGGACCATGCTTTTGCACATACAGCAGGGATTTACATATTACTTAACAAGGGGGCCTCTATGGCCGCAGTGCAGATTGGGAAAACCCCAATGGAGACTTTGCGGAATATCCCGAAGAATATTAAAGAAATCAGGCCCACATTTCTTCTTAGTGTTCCATCGCTCGCAAAAAATTTTCGGAAAAACATTGAAAAAGGTATCCGCGAAAAAGGGCGTACCACAGAAAAACTCTTCAATTTTGCTCTCAACATCGCCTATGATTACAACGGACTTGGTTACAACAGGGGATCCGGTACAAGAAAATTGAAATATCCTCTGTATCGGTTATTTGACAGGATATTGTTCAGCAAAATTCGAGAAAGCTTTGGCGGAAGATTGCAGTTTTTTATTGGCGGTGGCGCATTGCTGGATCTTGAATTGCAAAGATTTTTTTACGCCCTGGGTATCCCAATGCTTCAGGGATATGGTCTAACTGAATCCGCACCCGTAATCTCAGCCAATGTTCCATCTGTTCATAAACTGGGGTCTTCTGGTAAGGTTGTAAAGAATTTAGATATTCGTATCTGCGATGAGAAAGGTAATAATTTACCTTATAATACTTCAGGGGAGATAGTTGTACGCGGTGAAAATGTAATGGTGGGTTATTGGAAAAATGAGAAAGCCACCAACGAGGCTATCAGGGATGGATGGCTTTATACCGGTGATTTAGGATATCTTTCCGAAGATGGTTTCTTATATGTACTTGGAAGATCTAAAAGCTTATTAATTAGCAACGATGGAGAAAAGTACAGCCCTGAAGGTATTGAAGAGGCTTTGGTCGAGCATTCTCCATATATTGATCAGATTATGCTCTATAATAATCAATCACTATATACCGTGGCCCTTGTAGTGCCCAATAAAGAAGCGCTGTTACGATACGCGAGGGAAGCAAAATTGGCTATGGATTCTGATGAAACTATAAAGAAACTACTTCTCCTTATAGAGTCAGAGATACTTAAATTTAAAGAAGGCGGTGCAGTTGCCGGTATGTTCCCGGAACGGTGGATTCCTTCTGCTATTGCGGTATTAGGTGAGGGATTTACCGAACAAAATCACTTTTTGAATAGTACACTGAAAATGGTACGAGGAAAGATTACCGAGTATTATCGTTCACGAATAGATTTTTTGTATACTACCGGGGGTAAGGAGGTTTGCAACCACCAAAATGTAAATATTATTCGGAAGTGGTAAAATTAAAAGGGCTCCATTGAATGAAACGGAGCCCTTACAATTTTAAATTGTGTTGAGCCGTTTCGGGCCTGCTGATATTACATCATCAGGGCATCCCTGTTCGAAAAGCTTAAAGTTTTCAATGAATCTGGCTGCAAGAGCATCATATTTCATCCAATATTCATCTTTATTGCCCCATGAGGCTGAAGGATCAAGTACATCCTGTGGAACATCCGGGCACGTAACCGGAACATCAAAACCGAATAATTTATCTTTTCTGTATTCAACAGAATCGAGTTTCCCGTCCAAAGCTGCGTTTAGTAAATTTCGGGTATGACGGATGCTTATACGTTTGCCAACGCCAAATCTGCCACCTACCCAGCCTGTATTAACCAGCCAGACATTTACATTATGCTTAAGCATTCGTTGCTTTAACATGGCAGCATATTCAAATGGGTGCCGAACCATAAATGGGGCACCGAAACATGCTGAAAAAGTAATCTGGGGCTCGATTCCCAATCCCAATTCGGTTCCGGCTATTTTTGAAGTGTAACCACTTATAAAATGATATTGTGCCTGCTCCGGATTTAAACGGGCGATTGGGGGAAGTACACCGGATGCATCACATGTTAAGAAAATAACGTTCTTCGGATGCGTTTTTACACATGTATCGGGCACAATATTAGGAATAAAATGAAGCGGGTATGAAGCACGGGTGTTTTCGGTAATAATGTCATCATTTAAATCAATTTTTCTGCTTACCGGGTCATAAACTACATTTTCCAGTATTGTACCGTATCTTTTGGTACAGGCAAATATTTGCGGCTCGGCTTCAGCCGAAAGCCGTATAACTTTTGCATAGCAGCCGCCTTCAAAATTGAAAACGCTGTTCTGACTCCATCCATGTTCATCGTCACCGATTAACTGCCTTCGCGGATCGGCAGAAAGCGTTGTTTTTCCCGTTCCGCTCAATCCAAAAAATAGCGCCACATCACCTTTATCGCCAACATTTGCCGAGCAATGCATTGGTAATACATCTTCAAATGTTAATAAAAAGTTTAAGACGGTAAAGATTGATTTCTTAATCTCACCTCCATACAGTGTATTAGCAATAATTGCTGTTCGGGCATCAAAATTAAGGATAATGCCGGTCTCTGTTGAGGTGCCATCGATTCGAGGATCAAGTTTAAAACCAGGTACCGCTATTACCGTGAAATCAGGTGTGAATTTTTTCAATTCATCGCGGTTAGCCGTTGTAATGAACATGTTTCTTGCAAACAGGCTATGCCATGCCTTCTCAGTGATAATGCGTACCTTAAGCCGATAGTCCGGATCAGCTCCCGCGTAACAATCCTGAACAAAAAATTCTTCGCCTTGTGCCCAGGCCTGTAAACGTCCCATCAGTCCATTAAATTTTTCCAGTGAGTATGGTCGGTTATACTGGCCCCACCAGATTTTATTTTCTGTCGATTCTTCGCGAACTATATATTTATCGGAAGCTGCGCGGGCAGTAAATTTGCCGGTATTTACAATTAAGGGTCCGTCTGCTGATAAGTGACCTTCATTTCTAAAAATCGATTCTTCGTATAAAGCAGAATCCGGTAGATTCCAATATACTCTGTCGAGATAGGTGAAGCCATAATTGGATAATCCGAAATCGGCAGCAAGTTCTTTTGCTTGTTTCGATGCCGGGGTATTAAATTCTAAATATTTGCTCATATCCAATCCCTTACTAATTTACGGTCTCCAATGTATAATTCATTCGGTGATTCAGGATCCAAAACCCATTTAATCCGTTCAATTCCTTCGGTAATATCTTTAATTGAACCACAGAAACTGATTCGGAGATAGCCTTCCATGCCAAATTCTATACCGGGCATTGTAAGAACCATTACTTTATCGATAAGAAGATTGGATAACTTATGTGAATTTTTTTCGTACGCGCTAAAATCGGCAAAACAATAGAAAGTGCCGTCAGGTTTGGTAACATGAACACCCTTAAATGCATTAAGCCGGTCAACGAGTACATTCCTATTATTTTCAAGAGTAACTCTCAGGCTGTCTATACAACTTTGCACGCCATTAAGAGCTCCGACAGCGGCCTTTTGTAAGAGTACAGAAGGACCGGAGGTTTGATGCCCCTGAATGTTCGTCATGGCTTCAATCAATTTCTTGTTACCAATTGCCCAGCCAATTCTAAAGCCGGTCATGGCATACACTTTAGAAATACCATTGATAACGATAAGTTTGGAATTTTCTGAGAAATCCTTTGCATAATCGAAGCAACTAATGGCTTTTTTGTTATCGAAAACCAGTCGATGATAAATATCATCCATAATCAAATAGATATCTCTGCGTTCACAGAAATCGATGATATCTGCAATAAACGATTCAGGGTACATTACACCGCTTGGATTGTTAGGGCTGTTAATGATAATAGCTTTGGTGTATGGTCCAACCCGCTGTTCAATATCTTTAATACGTGGAATAAATGAGCCATCCTCTGAATAAACAGGAATTCCATTAGCCCCACACAATTTTGCCATCTCTGGGTAACTAACCCAATACGGGGCAGGGAATAATACTTCTTCCTGAGGATTAAGTATTGCCTGCAATGCTACCATGATTGCCTGTTTTGCGCCACCGGAACAAATAATGTTTTCAGGAGCTACAGTACGGTGATAATGTTCCTCAGTATAACGAATTACGGCTTTTTTTAAGGCAGGAATACCATCGGCCGGGGCGTAGCGAATTTCACCTGAATTCAGGTGAGCAGAAGCAGCGAGCAACGCGTCTATCGGTGCTTTACTTTTAGGCTCACCACCTCCCAGATGAATTACGGGATCACCTTTTTCTCTGAGTATGGCGGCTTTTTCATTTAGGGCTAGGGTAGGAGAGGGACAGACAGAACGCGCAATTTGACTAAGACTCATAGATTCCTCTACAAAATTTAGATTTTAAATGCTTGTACTTCAAAATTAGATATGTTAATTGTAGGAACCAAAGAATTTAGGTACATGCTTTTGCTACATATAAACGCTTGCACCTAAATAAGTTAGCATAAGCAGCGCTTTATGTAAGCTAATTTTACATTAGTACCCTTGCATGAAAGGAAAATAAGATAAGAGCACTGTAATGCAGTAAAAAAATATTTTTTCAAAAATATTCAGTTTTTAATGATTTTATCAGGATTTGCAGAGAGATGACAGAAAAAGCGTCTTGTACTTGGCATTCTGAGGAAAAATCCGCTAAGGATGAAGTTTATCAGCTTCATCCTTAGCGATTAAATCTATCCGGCAATATATGGAAAACTAAATGTGAACTTTGAACCTTTGTCCGGAGAAGTTACGATTTCGATTTTGCCATTATGAAGCGCGGCAAATTCTTTGCAAATCTTTAAGCCCAGGCCGGTTCCTTTTTCACCTTTTGTACCTATTGTGGTGACCTTCGTATCGATTTTCATCAGCTTATCCAGAATTTCTGTATTCATGCCTTTGCCGAAATCGGTTACCGAAACATGTACCATTTTTTCGTCCATGTTTGCTGCAATTACAATTTTATTATCAGGAAATGAGAACTTAATTGCATTGTTAATAAAATTGCCTGCTATAGTCTCAAGAATAAATTTATCCGCGGTAATTAGGAAATTATCTTCTACCTCAAGGATTAATTTCAGATTTTTATTTTTTGCCATCAGCATATTTGAACGAGCAGATGAATCAAGTAATGCCTTGAGATTCAGGGATGAAGGATTTAGTCCCATTCCTCCTTTTTGTGTATTGGCCCAAGTTAATAAATCAAGTAAAAGCCGACGAACCTCTATAGAAGTTTCAGAAACTGAGGTAATGAGCCTTTTCCTGTCGGTATCGGGTAAATCTTCATAATCACTATGTAAAATTTCAGCCAGATTGGCAACGGCTCCAATGGGGCCTTTGAGATCATGAGCGATTATTGAAAAGAAGCTATCTTTCGCATTGTTTAATTCCTGCAAAAGCAGGTTGGTTTTTCTTCCGGCTTTGTACTTTGAAACGACAAGTATACCAAGTCCAAAAATTAGTAAAGATATCAAAATTAGGTAATTACGTGTGTTTTTCTGATATGCCAGGTCACGCTTAAGCATTTCATTTTCCCGGTCTTTTTTCTCTAAAACAAAAGCCAATTGCAAATCAGCAATTCTGTTAAGGCTTTGCTGCGAGAAAATCCGTTCATTTAAGGTTTCATATTCCCGGAAGAAATTGAATGCCTCGTTGTAATTTCCTTCGGCCTGAGAAATATCGGTAAAATGACGATAGGCGATCATAAGCTGATCAATATGACCGGAAAGTTCAGACTCGGTTTTTGCTTTACCGAGATAGTAACGTGCCTTTGTATGATCTTTTAACTTTATATATATCTGAGCTAAACGATTATAGTTAATTATTTCACCGTATTTATTCTCGATTTTTAAATCCAGGGCCAATGCCTTTTCACTGTTTTGCAAGGCAAGTTCATACTTTCCCTGTCGTAAGTATAAATCGGCCAACCCGGTGTACACCCAACCTTGCCCCTTGATGTAATCAGCTTCTTTGGATGCCTGCAACGCGACTGAAAATGTTTCAAGCGCTTTATCGATTTGTTTCAAATTGTCGTAAGTATTCGCGAGATTTATCAGAGATTTTGCGTAACCGCGTTTGTCTTTAAGCTCTAACCGAATATCGCATGACCTCTTAAAGTATTCTAAAGCCTTTGTAAAATCCTGTTGAATAAGAAAAATTTCACCGATATCGTTAAGCGAATACGCCATTCCTTGTTTATTTTGCAGGCGTTCAAAAATATCGTACGCGTGCATAATTTTTTCCAATCCCGTAGAATACAAAGCACTCTTAATATAATAGTCCCCGAGGTTGTTAAGCGAGTATGCTATCTGTGTCTCATCGTTATTGGTAGTTGCTACATTCAGGGCTTCTTTATAATAAAAAAATGCTGAATCAAGCTTCCCAAGGTTGCCATAAATTACACCGAGATAATTCAGAACAGTGCTTTTCAGTTTATAATTATGCGTGGCTTCGATTTTTTGCAGGGATTCCTTCCCAAATTGCAATGCGAGATGCGGGGTAATACTGCGATACTCCCAGCAAGCATTAGCCAGTTTTGTAATTTGTTCCGGTTGAGGCTGTTTTGATATAACAGAATAGAAACTATCGATATTGGGCTGAGCGAATAAAAGCGATATACTAAAAAGAACCAAAAAAAGAGACTTCATGTAAAAAGCGAACTCCATTATGTTGGAAACATTTTCCTGCTTACCCGGCGGTCACGCTGATACCGTACATTTGCAGTTATGGAAAATAATCAAATCGAACCAGATTCTAATTTACAGATTTTTTATTACCTGATAGTAATTAGAAAATAAGAGATTTCTTTCTTAAACCTTAATAAATTAAATATTAATTGAATAGACAAGGATATTGATTCAAGATAACATAAAAAAGTGCTCTTTTGACTCCATTAAGTCTATCTGAACCGGAATGCGCCTGTTATGACAGGAAATCGCCATCGATAATTAGGAGAGTTACCCCGTTTGGGGAAATAGATCGATGCGAGCTTAGATTGTCTGAAACAACATAAGTGGAACCGGGATGCAATACCGAGGAGTCACCGTTTTCCAATTCAGATATAACTTCGCCCTCAATGCAGTGTACAATGTGACCTTTTTTGCACCAATGATCTGCAAGGTAGCCAGCAGAGTATTGTACAATTCTGATTCGTAATCCGGGGAATTGAACAGTTTTCCAACTTGCCATTCCTGTAGTTCCAGGGTGTTCTGTTTGTGGTATACTTGACCAGTCGATAGTTTGATATGGAATTTGCATAGAATCCTTTCAGGTGTGGCAGTGTCTTAAGGAAGGATTAAGACACTGCCTTATGCCATACAATAATTATAATTTGCCAATCGCGCCTAAGAGAGCGTACCGGGTGTAAATATAATTATATTCTTTGGCAATTACATTATACTCAGCTTGTAAATAATTATTATATGCTAATTGCAGGTCCAGATATGAGGCCCCGCCAAGTACATAGGTTTCTTTTTTCGCCTTCCAACTTTGCTCGGCGGCTTGTGCTGCTTTTTGTGAAACTTCAAATTGTTTTTTCGCTGTTTGCATATCCAGAAATGAGTTTTTGACATCTACTTTAACTTGTCTCTGTATTGCCTTATAATCCT
>JAJTBZ010000067.1 GCA_021286645.1 Ignavibacteria bacterium | reverse complement strand
ATTATTTAAGCCTTACCAGGATATTCCTGGCCATTCCATTATGGTTTTCTATGCAATATCATAAGTCCATGGACCCATTCTACCTGGCTATAGTAATTGCCATAATCGCTGCCGCGACTGACTATTATGATGGATACTTTGCAAGGAAATATAATCAGGTTACCGAATGGGGGAAAATTCTTGATCCTATTGGTGATAAAGTATGCATTGCAGTAATAGTAATACAATTATACTTGCATGATCGTATGGGTAATTTTATGCTCGCTATACTAGTAGGCAGAGACGCTCTAATCTTATTGGCAGGTATTTTATTATCCAAAAAAATCGGAAAAGTTCTCCCTTCAACCGATTTGGGTAAATACACAGTAACAATTATCGCTATATACTTGTTTTTTATAGCAATGCGCCTTGACTATGATTTTGAAGGCTTAAATGTTATACTAGTTTTTGTAGTTGTGCTTATTTCTATACTATCATTGTCATTTTACGCCCAAAGGGCTATAGAAACTTTAAGAAAAGGTAAAAAATGAAATTATTCAAAAACCTCAATTTTGATAAATTAAAAGAGGGATTGACAAAGACCAGGGAAAAAATTGTAAACAGAATATCGGAAACAATTGCCGGTAAAGCGAAACTGGATACAGAAATTCTTGACGAAATTGAAGAAGTTTTACTAACATCTGATATCGGATTCGAAACTTCGGAAGCAATTATTACTGAAACTAAAAAGCGCTTAAAATCTGTTCAGGAAAGAACAGAACCGGTTATAATTCAAGCAGTAAAGGAAGTTATTGAAGATTTATTGCGTAGCAGTGGAAGTAGTGATGATTTTCAACCTGCTCTGGAAAAGCATAAACCGTTTGTAATTATTGTTGTTGGAATTAATGGTGCGGGTAAAACTACCACGATAGGCAAATTAGCCCATAACTTTAAGCAATCTAACCTGAACGTAGTAATTGGCGCTGCTGATACTTTTAGAGCCGCGGCTAACGAGCAACTTGAAATTTGGGCTAAAAGAGCGGGGGTTGAAATAATACAAAAGGGTCAGGGTACCGATCCTTCTTCCGTAGTATATGAAACAATACAGGAAGCTGTTCAGAAAAAATTCGACGTAGCTATTATTGATACTGCCGGCAGGTTGCATACTAAGATGGACCTTATGGAAGAGCTAAAGAAAATAAATCGAACAATTAAAAAAGTTCTGCCGGATGCCCCCCATGAAACATTTCTTGTACTTGATGGCACTACCGGGCAAAATGCTCTGGTGCAGGCAGAAGAGTTTGCAAAATCTACCCCAATTACCGGTTTGGTAATAACAAAGCTTGATGGCACTGCGAAAGGCGGAGCTATAATTCAAATCTGTCATAAACAAAAATATCCAATTCGTTATATTGGAATAGGTGAAAGTATCGATGATCTACAGACATTTTCACCATACGAATTCGTAGAAGCTTTGTTTTCCTAAAAATTCCGTATATTTATAAATCGAGGCATCATTTACTCTTGGAGTAAGTGATGCCTTTTTTTATGATAAGATTCGTTCATAAACATGAAAGTCACGTTATGCTACAGTGCCGCTTGTATCTCAGCCTGGCTTTAATAGCTATTCCACTCTCACAGCTATTTGGTCAACGCGAAATTGTTCAAATCCATCAGGCTAATCCACAATATATATGTATTATAATTGATCATGACTATCACATCAATTATGGATTTGCATATCCGGTAACGTATAAACTCCGTTATAATACCGGTAATATGTCATTAACTGCATGGAAAAAATCCAGAATTAATGATCGCTGGAGTCAGTTACCTGCAAAAAAAGCGGGTGATTTTTATAATGGAGTGGAAGTAAACAGAATTGATGCGGATAACCAGACTGTCTATATATCAGCATCATTCACAGAATATTCCGACTCTCTTTTTTTACAGGTTACTGACAGTCTGAATAACCCCGTGCCTGTTCAATATGGAGGAATCTGTAGTTATTATGATAACAGACGGGCGGTAGTAACGGTTAGTTGCGATGATTGGTCTGATTGGGTAGTAAGCGATAACCGGTTCCCCACATTATTGAATTTATTTCGACAGTATCATCAATATGTTACGGTTGCAATTATAACAAACAATGATAATTCCACACAGGCTACATGGAATTCACTGCAAACGCAGCTTAACCAGGGTTATATTGAAGTGGCATCACATAGCAGGTCGCATCCGGATACACCTTATGTTGATTATCAGGGTGAAATAAACGGTTCTTATGATGACATCATTAGTCACCTTACATTGCCGGCTTTATTTACATTGGGTGCGAAAGAGTATGTATACGTCTGGATAGCTCCGTATGGTTCCTACAACAATACAATTGATTCACTTCTTCAGGTGAAGAAATACCTGGTGCCGAGGTTATACGGGATAGGCAATAATTCGATTCCTTCTGCAACATTCAGCAACTGGGAAAATAATACAAAACACTTTGCTGCTATAAATCCTGTTGTTGAAATAGGGGCACCGAGTTGGGGAGGCGGGGATTCATCTCTATCGTCACTTAATAGCAGGTTTGATTCAATTTTAGCAGTTAAGGGGATTTATCATTTTATGTGGCACCCCCAAGTTATTTATCCGGATAGGGCTAAACCATATTTACTAAATCATCTGAATTATATCAGCAACAGAACTGATTTATGGTACGCTAATCTGGGGCATATCTATCTATACCATTTACTGCAATCGAAAGCAACTTTGCATACTGAAGAATCTCCGGGGTACCAAAATAAGCCGGGAGATTTTTATTTGGAACAAAATTTTCCCAATCCATTTAACCCGGGTACACGTATTATTTATCATGTAGTGAAGGGTGGAAAGGTAAGTCTAAAGATTTTTAATTCTCTCGGTCAGGAAGTGTCGACACTGGTAAATGAATATAAGAATGCAGGAATTTACACTGTGGATTTTGCTACAAATGGACTCGCATCGGGCGTTTATTTGTGTCAACTAAGGATGGGTAATAATATTGCCGTAAAAAGAATGATGAAGTTGAAATAATCCTTTTCAATGAATACAAAGAGGGACATAAATGAAAAAGCCCCGAACCGGGGCTGTTCATATTTGATAAAGAACAAATTTAACGTAAAACTACTGTTTTTGCCCATTCAATCAGGGGAGTGAAGTAAATTCCAAACAGCAGCACGGGTACTGCCAGAGACAGGGCAATGAGTACACTACCAAATGACGGTGTAATAGGAGACTCATTGTTCCCTTTGGTAAGGTACATATGGCGCAGTACGCGGATATAGTAATAAAGGGAGATTACACTATTTAAGAGTGCAATAATTGCTAATATTATCATCTTTGCATCTACTAAAGCCAGAAACAAATATAGTTTTCCAATAAACCCTGCGGTTGGAGGAAGGCCGGTTAGTGATACTAAGAAGATACCCAGACAGGCACCCAGGAATGGCATACGTGTTCCTAAGCCATTATAATCATCGATATTTTCTGATCCTGTTTTATTTTGGATGAGGATAACGATAAAAAACGCTCCCAGATTCATTAACAAATACACGGAAAAATACACCACCATAGCAATCAAACCCTGATTGGATAGTACTGACATGGCTGCCAGTAAATATCCGGCATGTGCAATACTGGAATAGGCGAGCATCCGTTTTAGGTTATCCTGCCAGAGCGCGGTAAGATTTCCTACCGTCATGGTGAGAATAGCTAAGTATACGAGTAATTCTTTCCAGTAGAAATGAGAGAGCATAACCCAATAACCATCTGTAGCAACAGCGCCAACAAAGCAGTTGCGCACGAGGTGAATGAGAGCGGCAAATCCGGCCGCTTTACTTGCCACAGATAAATAAGCGGTTATTGTTGTCGGGGCTCCTTCATATACATCCGGAGTCCAGAAATGAAATGGAACACTCGAGATTTTATAACCGATTCCGGTAAAAATCATAATACCCGATATAAGAAATAGGACGGAATTAATGTTGATCATCATTAATAAGCGACTTATATCGAAATAATAGAATGTGCCGGTCATGCCAAACATTAAAGAAATACCAAAAAGCATTATACCCGAGGCAACCCCGCCATAAATGATGTATTTCATTGAAGCTTCGCTGCTGCGCTCAGAGGTTTTCATAAACCCTGCAAGTACGTATGAGGAATAGGATACCAGCTCAAGAGAGACGTATAGCAGGATAAAATTGTTCGCGCTGATCATGAACATCATACCAAGCAGCATTCCGAAAATAAGGGCGTAATATTCACCAGCCCGGTCGAATGTACCTCGCAATTCTTCACTGAATTCAGTAAAAAGAACAACATATGCTGTGGCTATCAGAATAATAACTTTAAAGAATATACCAATTTTATCCGGGATCAACATACGGGTGAAACCAGAAAGCCACGAAGGATCGGTAGGGAACTGAGTCCACATTTGTTGAATTGTAAAACCAAGAGCTAAGGCAATGCCCAGCAAACTGATAATACCCAGAGCCCGTCGAGCCTGAGGATATACCAGATTGTATATCACCAGTATGGCAAGAAACAATGTAATAATTGTTTCGGGCCAGGCATAACCGAGATTGTTAAAGAAATTTAAGCTGTTCATAGCTGTTATTACATCCCGATTGATGAAAAAAGTTGCGGTGATTTAGCCATAAAATCTACTAATGCATTTACAGAGGTGTTCATTAAACCAAGCATAAATGAAGGATAGATTCCAAGGATTAAAACAATAATTGTTAATGGAATTAACATAGCATATTCACGGCCATCAAGATCCTGAAGCTGATTCCATTTTTCATTGAGCGGACCAAGATATACACGTTGCAGAGTCCATAGCATGTAGCCTGCTCCTAAAAGAATTCCGATTGTGCTAAGAATGGTTAACAGCCTGATTGGTTCAAAACCAAAGCCACCTAAGAAAACAAAACTTTCTGATATGAAACCACTTATTCCTGGGAGCCCGATTGCTCCAAAGAAAGCGATTGTCACAAAACCCGTATAAATTGGCATTTGAGTTGCAAGTCCGCCGAATTCGTATATACCGCGCGTGTGTGCGCGGTCATAAATAACGCCTACAATAAGGAAGAGCATTGCAGTAATGGTACCGTGATTGAACATTTGGAATATTGCGCCGGTTATACCTATTGTATTGAGCGAAGCCATACCCAAAAGCACGAATCCCATGTGCGAAACTGAAGAGTAAGCAATAAGTTTCTTAAAGTCTTTCTGTGCCATTGCGCATAAAGCACCATAGATAATATTTATCATACCGAAAGCAGCAATCCACCAGATAACCTGACGCGTAATTTCAGGGAAGATTGGGTAGTTGAATCTGAGAATGCCGTAAGTACCCATTTTTAAAAGAACGCCTGCCAGAATTACGCTTATAGGAGTAGGAGCTTCTACGTGAGCATCCGGTAACCATGTATGGAATGGGAACATTGGAATTTTTATAGCAAATCCCGCAAATAAACCTATATAAGCGATAAATCGAAGGTTGTGCGGATTCAGAGGCGAAAGTATTCCCGTGGCAGTATAGTTCTTAGGATCCATCATTGAAAGGATATTAAAGGTAAATACTTTCTGACCGGCAGCTAATGTTTCCTGGCAACTGAGATATAGCCCGATCATAACAAGAAGCATAAAAACACTGCCAAATAATGTATAGATGAAAAACTTAATAGCAGCATATTCTTTCCTTGGACCTCCCCAAATACCGATAAGGAAATACATTGGTAACAACATTACTTCCCAGAAGATGTAAAACAGGAAGAAATCCAATGAAACAAAAACTCCCATCATACCTGTTACTAACAGGAGATACATTGCATGGTAGCCTTTAACTGCTTTATTAATGTTCCATGAAGAAAGAGCGGCTATAAAACTGATAAGAGCAGTTAACATAAGCATTGGAGCGCTTATACCGTCTATTCCTATAAAATAATCAATTTTTATGGTGTTTAACCAGGCAACTCCGGTTAATTCAATCCATCGGAATTTCTCGATAAACTGAAAAGAATTCGGGTCGTTAATACCACCTAATGAATAATTAAACCCACTCCAGATAACACCCGCGATTACTATTTGCAGAAATGTTACCGTAAGTGTAGTGATTTTCATTGCTTTCTCCATACCTTTAGGCAGAAGAAGAACAATGATCATACCGATAACCGGTAAAAATGTTATGAGTGAAAGTAAAGGTGCATGATTCATATTACTGATTCTTCCTTACATATTAAAATCTAATCGTTTTAAATTCCGTAGTTCATTAAAATGAACAAAAGTGCTACTAACGAAAATACAACCATAATGATATACGTTTGTACTTTACCGGTTTGGAATTTCCTGGTGAAAATTCCTAATAACCCGCTTAATGTTGCAGAAAGGTTTACTAATCCGTCAACAACATATGTATCGAATAACCCGCTAAGCTTTGAGAGTTGCCTTGTTACAACTGCACTGCCATTAACTATCCCATCCACTATTGTGGAGTCAAACCAGGCCAGGAACCGGCTCAACAGTAAAGTGCCGTTCACGAAAGCAAAATCGTAAAACTCATCAAAATACCATTTATTCAACGAGAATTTATATAGTGGCTTTACTGAGTCGGCAAGTTTGTCAGCATTGATTTTACGCCAGAAATACATTATGAACGCAAAAAGAATTCCCAATCCTGCGACAGCAAGCGACAAAAACATTGCAGGATAGTGTGCATGATGCAAAGCCTCGGTGTATTCTTCCGAATGAATGATAGTATGTTCACTCTCGGCGGCAGGTTTTTCAGCAACTGCCTCTTCATGCTTAACAGCCGCTTCAGGTTTTTCATCATGTTTTTGAACCATGAATGAATAGCGCGCATGTTCGGGTACGACTGAAGCTGGAGTTTTAAGCCAATCTTTCAAAACCCAGCCTGTCTGTGCAGATAGGGGGTTAATTGTATAAAAAGCAAAAATAGACAGGATGGCTAATAGTACTAAAGGCATAGTCATGAGGGCAGGAGATTCATGAGCATGGTGATATTTTTCTTCATTCCTGGGTTCACCATGGAATGTAAGAATTAATAACCGGAACATGTAAAACGCTGTCATAAGAGCGACCAGGAAACCGGATATCGCGAAAATTTTATAACCGGTTAAATTACCAAAAGCATACGCTGATGCAAGGATACCATCTTTGCTAAGGAAGCCGGAAGTTAACGGGATGCCGCTAATAGCCAGTGAGAATATCAGAAATGTCGTGTATGTTATGGGTAGTTTCTTTTTTAACCCGCCCATCTGACGGATATCCTGCTCATGGTGCATCGCATGAATTACTGAACCCGAACCGAGAAACAGGCCTGCTTTGAAGAAAGCATGGGTAACCAAATGGAAAAAACCATAAGCATAAGCTCCGACGCCCAATGCCATAACCATATAACCAAGCTGGCTGATAGTGGAATAAGCAAGGACTTTTTTAATATCATTCTGCGTAAGTGCAATTGTCGCAGGAATAAAAGAAGATATTGCTCCAATTGTGGCAATAAACAACAGTGCATCACCTGTTAATAAAGGGAAAATCCTAACTGTGAGATACACACCCGCGGCAACCATGGTGGCTGCATGTATAAGGGCACTTACCGGAGTCGGGCCTTCCATTGCATCAGGAAGCCAAACGTGTAGGGGGAATTGAGCTGACTTTCCAATAGCACCACAAAAGAGCAGTATTCCCATTGCAGTAAGCCAGAATTCCGAATTAAATGGTAATACACCCTGACTAATCTGGGCAAACACTTTATCGAAAGTGAAAGTATGGTAATTGGCAAATAAAATTAGGATACCGGCCAACATACCAAAATCGCCTACACGGTTTACTACGAAGGCCTTTTTCGATGCATCGGAAGCCGATTTCTTTTCGAACCAAAATCCGATGAGCAGGTACGATGAAAGTCCTACCAATTCCCAGAAGATATACATCATTAACATATTATGAGTAAAGACGATACCCAGCATAGAAAAGGTGAAAATACCAAGATAGGAGAAATACCGGTTGTACCGTTTATCGCCTTTCATATATTCAATAGAGAACAAATGGACCAAAGTACTGATAAGACAGACTACAAACAGCATCAAGACTGTTACATTGTCAATCATCATACCAAGATCTACTGAAATTTTGCCAAAAGCTTTGGTACTGCCAAGATCAATCCAAGTTAATTCACTCACAATTTTCTCATTGGCATAATACATCAGCTTCATAAAGGCCATGTAGATGCTCAGGCCCAGAGCTGTTGTAATAATTCCCGTCTCAAACAAATACATTTGCTTGATTTTTTTACCAAACAACAGGGTAAAGAAAAACCCAATGAGTGGTAAGACGAGAATTATGAGCGCAATAGGTATAAATGGAATCTGGTTCATGCTATTCTCTCAATTTATCAATTTCGTCAACGTTAACGTTGTTAAATGTCTTATAAATATTTAATACGATTGCCAAAGCAATAGCCGATTCAGCCGCAGCAAGAATAATAACGAATAAGGCAGCCAGTTGGCCGTGAAATCCGTAATTCCCATAGCGGGCAAATGCAACAAAATTGATATTGGCTGAATTCAAAATCAACTCAATCCCCATAAGTACCATAACAGCATTTTTCCTGGTGACAACGCCGTAAATACCAAGGGAAAACAACATACCGCTGATGAATAAGAAATGTCCTAAGCCGATATGTGTAAGAAACGTCGAAAGTGTACTCATATCTGTCATATTAATTACTCTGCTTTCTCGCAATACTGGCAGCCCCGATTAAGGCAATAAGCAGTACAGCACCAAGTATTTCAAAGATAAGTGTATATTCAGTCATCAGTAGATTACCGATACCTACAAGTCCGGCAACCGGAGGCGGAAGCGGTGCGGCAATCCTCCATGTCGATTTCAACAGCGTTCCAATAAGTATCCCGGCAAATGTGCCCACAATAAGTAAACCAGGTACTCTGTTCAGAAAACCGGATTTTATATCGGTATCTGTTATTTTGTTGGTGAGCATAACACCGAATATTAAAAGAATAAGAATACCGCCGACATAGACAATCAGTTGTACAATCGCGATAAAATCTGCACCCAGGAGTACATAAAAACCAGCAACTCCAAACAGGGTAAGCATAAGATTAAATGCAGCGTAAATTACATTTCTTGTTGTTACAACAAAGAACGCTGACACCAGTGTAATAATTGCGAAAAAATAGAATAATATTAAGTATAAATCCATATTTAACTCACTGAATTAGTATCGTTAGTTTTTTCTGCAGCAGTTGAATCCTCAGGTTTCACTGTAGCGTCAGCAGACGGCTCAGAAAATGGTAAAGATTCCTGCTGAGGCACAGCGTCTGTTTCTTTTTTCTCCGGAGTAACAGGTTTCGCCGGAGCAGTAGTAACTGTAGGCTCAGGTTTAGCAACTTCTGGTTTTGGTGCTGTGGCTGCAGGTTTCTCAACTGCTTCAGCAGGTTTTGGTGCAGCAGCTTTAGCAGCAGCGGCAGCAGCTTTTTCGGCTGCCTTTTCTGCTTCCAGTTTAGCATAATTAGCTTTCTTTTCAGCGACTTCGGACTCTGAAAGAGTTGCAAACTTGTATACGAGATTGGATCTTTGTAACTCAGAAAACTCGTATGCATCGGTCATATAAATACATTCGGTCGGGCAAGGGAACACGCAAAGCTGACAGAAACAGCATTTTGCTATATCTATATCAAATTGTGTTACCCATAGAGCTTTCTTTTTACCCTGCGAAGTTTTCCCAATATCATCTGTTGGTAAAGCTTTTACTGTTTCAATGGTAATACAGCTTACCGGGCATGCTCGAGAACATTGGTCACAGCCGATACAATCGTCCATATTTACATAAAGACGGTTGCGCACGCGTTCAACCATGCGAGGCTTAACCTCAGGATATTGAATGGTAACTGCCGGTGTAAAAAGGTGCTTGAAAGTGATTTTCATTCCTACAAGCGCCGTGTAAAGGGCCGAGTAAATATTTTCAAAATAGGTTTTCATTATCAATACCACTTCAATAATTCACTATAAAGCCATCAGGAATGCGACTATCAAAAAGTTCGCAATCGAGATAGGTATAAGATATTTCCAGCACATATTCATGAGCTGATCAACACGTAAACGCGGAAGCGTCCAGCGCAACCACATTTGAACAAACACGAAGAACATTCCTTTCATGGTAAACCAGAAAAGCTGCTCGAATGGAACCAACCAGGAAATCCCAAGCAATTTGCCAACATAACCGAAAGGCGATTGGTAACCACCGAAAAATAACGCGCTGACAATTGCCGAAACTGCAAACATGTTAGCATATTCGGCCAAAAAGAACATTGCGAATTTCATTCCGGTATATTCAGTATGATAACCGGCAACAAGTTCTGATTCTGCTTCAGGAATATCAAATGGAGTTCTATTAACTTCTGCGAGTGTTGAGATGAATAAAATTACCATTCCAACAAGCATAAAGGGAATGAGAGCAAATTTTTGCCATCCGCCGCTATAACCGCCAAATATCATCCAGTTAAAAATGTTACCTGTTTGATTTTCGCTAAGTTGATAAAGACTCAATGTGCCGGTAACACATAGCAAAGTAAGAATTACAACCACGGTTGGAATTTCATAACTAATGATCTGAGCTGCACTACGCATTGCACCAAGCAAAGAATATTTATTATTCGATGCCCAGCCAGCCATTAAAAGCGATGCAACTACGAGGCTGGAAATTGCCACAATAAAGATAATTCCCAAATCTATACCAGATCCAACGTATGTTGAAGTGAATGGAATGGCCGCGAAAGCAGCATAACTACCAACAAAAGCAAGAACAGGGGCTATGTTGAAAAGCCAACGATCTGCCTGTGCAGGTACTACATCTTCCTTTTGAATCAGCTTCAATATATCTGCGAAACTCTGTAACCACCCGTGCCAACCGACACGCATTGGGCCAAGACGGTCTTGCATATGCGCTGAAACTTTTCGTTCCAGGTACACGGCAAAAAGCGCGAATGGAATGATAAAGACGACCGGGAAGATAGAGTTAATAAAAGCAGCTATTGCTGAGGCTGCAGGCCCGGTTATCGAGAGCCATTTTAATAGTTCAATTAAAGAATCGTATATCATCTGTCAACCTCACCTAAAACAATATCAATACTTCCCAGGACTGCAATAATATCGGCAACCAGATGGCCTTTGCATAGTTCACCCATTATTCCAAGGTGTACAAATGAAGGGGCGCGTACTTTTACGCGATGTGGTTGTAACCCACCTTTGCTCACAATGAAATAGCCCAGTTCACCTTTTGGATTTTCAACACGGGTGTAAATTTGTCCTTCGGCTGGTTTTATTCGTTTTGGTAATGCTTCCTGTACATTTCCTTCCGGAATCTGATCGAGTGCCTGTTCAAGAATTTTTACCGACTGTTCCATTTCCAACACCCTGATATAGTATCTGTCCCAACAATCGCCGACTGTGCCCTGAAGGCCTTGCCCAACCGGAATGTCAAAATCTAATTTACTATAGACAGAGTATGGATCGTCTCTTCGCAAATCCCATTTTACACCGCTGGCACGAAGATTAGGACCTGTTATACCATAATTAATGGCTGTTTCGACAGAAAGTATACCAACGTTAGCTGTTCGCTCAACAAAAATTTTGTTGTAGCTCAACAGGTTGTTTAATTCTTTTAAAGTACCCTTAAAATCTTGTACAAATTCTTTTGCAATGCGTACGAAATCAGGGGGGATATCATGACTTAAACCGCCAATCCAGAAATAATTATAGAGAAGCCGCGCGCCGCAAGTCATTTCAAATAAGTTAAGGATTCGTTCGCGATCTCTGAAACAGTATAAAAATGGTGTAAATGCCCCGATATCGATGCCATACGTACCAACAGCAACCAGATGTGAGGCTATTCTTTGTAATTCACCCATTATTACTCTTATATATTCAACGCGTTCCGGTACCTGAATTCCTAACATCTTTTCAACAGCAACTACGTAGCCGAATTCGTTATACATCGAGGCCAAATAGTCAAGTCGGTCAACATACGGAATAATCTGGGGGTAAGTAAGTGCTTCGCAATGTTTTTCGAAACACCGATGCAAATAGCCGATATGAGGCTTTACATCGATAATAATCTCACCATCCAATTCAACTTCGAGTCGCAATACACCGTGTGTTGAGGGGTGTTGCGGACCCATATTTAATACCATGTGTTCGGTTTTGATACTCATAGTTCTTTACAACTCGTTATAATTCTTAATTTTTTACGGAACCTTAATACCCATATAGAATTCAGGGTTTTTATAATCCTTACGTAAAGGAAAACCTGCATCCCAATCATAGGGCATAAGAATACGTTGTAAATTTGGGTGATTCAGGAAAATAATCCCGATCATATCATACGCTTCACGTTCTTCCCAGTCTGCATGTTGCCAGATTGAACTTACCGATTCAACTTCCGGCTTCTCACGGGGAACAACAACCTTCAGTACTACTTTGTGCCGAAGTTTACTTGACTCAAGATGGTAAATAACACTCAGAGTACCGCCATCAAATTCAAAACTACCGTCAGCCTCTGAATTCTTTTTCCCATTCGCATCGTCCAAAGCTGAAAGTAAAATTAGAGAATCGAAAAGCAGATCGGGATTACTCGCCAAAAACTGGCAAACAGAGTTGATTTGCAAAGCAGGAACTTCAATTGCCAGTTCATTTGCCTCAGTATCCTGAGTCGTAATAAAATCAGGGTACTGAGCTTTTAGAATCTCAAAGATTTCTTGTTGAGTTTTCATACTTTTTCTTTCTTAACTAAAGACTCATTCCTGATTTTTTCCTGAAGTTTTAATAATCCTTCGAGCAGAGCTTCGGGACGGGGTGGGCAACCGGGGACATATACATCAACAGGAATAACCCGATCCATGCCTTTTACAACGTGGTATCCGTGTTCCCAATATGGCCCACCGGAATTAGAACAACTGCCCATAGATATAACATATTTAGGATCAGGCATTTGTTCATAAATTCTTTTAATACGGGTCGCCATTTTCAATGTAACCGTACCGGAGATAATAATAATATCGGCCTGGCGGGGAGAAGGACGGGGAATGACGCCAAATCGATCAAAGTCGTAATGTGATGCTGAAGTGGCCATCATTTCAATCGCGCAACAGGCCAGACCAAAGCCAACCTGCCAAAGCGATGAAAGACGTGCCCAATTGAGCAAATCTTCAGCCTTGGTTAAGATTATATTTTCATCTGAAAATTGTTTATCCAGAAGTCCCATACTTTTCCTTTAATTGCTGATTTCTGTGATTGGAGATTCGTTTTCCATTACCGGATGTAATTCTGTTTCTACAGAGGCTTGGGGGGTGGCCGGTGGCCTCACCAAAGGGCGTTCCCATTCAAGATCACCTTTTCGCCACTCGTAAGCCATACCTAATACCAATAAGATAAGAAAGATGGCACCAATTGCGAAGCCTTCAAGGCCCCATTGGCGATATGTAACTGCCCATGGAAGTAAAAGTACAATTTCAACATCAAAGATTAAAAATATAAGGGCAACAACGTAAAACCTGAAGTTGAATTTGATCCATGGTGTTCCTAACGGGTTCTCACCACATTCATATGTCAATAGTTTTTCTCGGGTAGGACGTGCAGGCGCAACGATCTTTGCCGATATCAATGCAATTAAAACAAAAACTATTGAAAAGATGAGGAAGGCAAAAATTTTACCAAATTCGGTTAGCATTAACGATTCCTCTTTATCATAAATGGAAAAAAATTATCAATATTTAGAAGTTTTATTATGAAAAATTAAAAAATTCAACAATATTTGTTGATATTTAGCAAATATTATACCAAGAAATGTTTTCCTGATATGAGCAATTAATGTGCTGATAATTGGCTCAAACCAAGGATGAATAGTAACAACGTATGAGCCTTATAAAAATAATAATAAATACTATGAAAGTAAATTAATCGGAGAAAATATATTAGAATAAACCAGGCAAATATCTATTTCGCAATAAAATTACCTATTTCACAAAAATCCGGTGCTGCCTGTTGCTTGCACAATGAAATTTTCATTGCTAATTTTATTGAAGAAATAATATTGCTTTCTAACTTTTGTTTTTACAATTGAAGTACGTAATGCAGATAATACTACGGGAGTCATTTGCATCAATTATACGCTTTTTTTTATAACTTAATTGAACTTCATACAACTTTGCTTTTTTTTATATTTTCTTATTAGAATTTTCGAATGAAAGGTGTATTCTGAAATATTTTATTATTTTTATTACTCTTCTGGTATTACCTTTATCTGTTAATGCTCAGGTATGGAGTGATAAATCATTCTCCAATTCACCGGATCTATATAGTATATGTTTTCTGGATAGTCTGCATGGATATATTGTTGGGGATTCAGCATTCTGTGCGAAATCAAATAGCGGGGGAGAATCATGGAGTCTGGTAAACGATATAGCAGATAAGGATCAGAACTTTAGGAAAATTATTAAGATTAATTCAGATTATATTTGCATTCTCTCCAATTCGTACAATTCCGGTCCCGCTTTTTTTCTGTCTTCCGATAACGGGGAAAAATGGGAAAAACGCACTTTCCCTAATTCTTCCATTTTATTGAGTGATATATATGTATTGGACTATTTCCATATTTATGCCTGCTCGGTAAGTGGTGGTGTTTATGTTACTAACGACTTTTTTAATTCATGGAAGCAACTGAATGACGGGAATGATTATCTCCAGAAATATAAAGTTGTATTTACCGATTCGCTGCACGGGTGGATGGCTGGCGGTCGAATTGATAACGTCGGGTTTATTCGATATTCCGGCGATGGTGGAATTAATTGGATAACAAAGCTTATTGCTTCAGAACCGCTATATGATCTCTGGTTTCAGAACCCGGATACTATGTTTACCGTTGGCGGTGATCCGGAATATGGCGGCTGGATCTATGTTTCTATCGATAAAGGCGAAAGCTGGCAATTGCAAAATACTAATTTTACTTCAGGAGCTTTGAATTCGATCTCATTTATGGGGAAGTTTGGTTGGGTGACAGGAATTGGGGGCATTCTGATGTCTGAAAATTATGGAACTTCATGGAAGCAAGTCGTTAAAGTGCCAAAAGCTTACACCCATTCACTATGTTCGAATCGAAAGACTTTCTGGTTTTGCGGAAGCAAAGGCGGGCTTTTGCGATATACAGATACTACTTCAGGTTCCTCTACGGTTCATGAAGAAAAGATGTCAAAAAAGCAAATTTTAATGAACGCATATCCCAACCCTTTTAATGGAAATATTACCATTGAAGTACAAACACCAAATGAAAATCTTGCAGAGTTAAAAATTTATAATATTTTAGGGGAGCAGGTTTTGTCGGTTTCTAAAAAAGAGCTATTTGCAGGCCGGAATACACTTCAATTAAATTTTGAATTTTTACCTACAGGCATCTATATAGTAAACCTGAAACTAGCAGGGAACGTCCTCAATACAAAAATTATTTTACAAAAGTAGAGGTGTATAATGAATAAAAAAGCGCCTTATTGGCTTTTTTTATTATTTATTTTGGCGGTGTCTGCTACGACACTACTTTTCCTGAAACCTCATTCTGAGCATGCCGCTACCACAAAGAAACCACGAAAGGAAATTTTCGAGCAACGCTTCAAAGAGATTAACCACATCGCTTCAGATCGTAGCTCAATCAATAGTATTACGAATACTAAGGTAAATTCCTTCGACGGTGTTTCAGAGCCGAAAATTGCGCTCAATCCGCTGGATGACGAGAATATTATTGTTGTATGTAACGATTTTCGCTTACAGGGAGGTAATGCAAGAGCATTTATAAGCATTGACGGTGGAAATTCATGGGATGCAAAAAGTGTTCCTTTATCGGGTTTATCGGGATTCTCGGAGGCAACTGATCCGGTTGTGGCCTACGATAACCTCGGTAATGTATTTTACGCTATTGTGAATTACCAGGCACTTGGTTCGGGCGATGGTGTTTTTGTAAATTCTTCCGCAGATAAGGGTGCGTCATGGAAAGATCATGCAACTACAGTTTGGAAGAATGATGACGCAACAATATTTGAAGACAGACCGGCAATCACTTGTGATAAGTCTAAAAGTCAATGGCAAAATAATGTTTATGTAGTTTGGACATCAGATATAGAATCGGGAAGTAAAATTTTAATTTCACGGTCAACAGATCATGCTGTTTCATTCAGCTCACCGGTAACTATTGCTACGGGTAATGTAAATGCAGCGGATGTTACAGTTGGGCCGGACGGAGCTATTTATGTTGCCTGGTTAGCTACGAGCAATTGTATTTATATGGCAAAATCCACTGATGGGGCTTTGACATTTTCTGAGCCTGTTAAAGCTGTATCATTTGAGCACTCGGGTGTTAAAGTTAATGGGAAATATCTGGTTAAATACAATGGTACCGCAGGCGTAAAAATTAAAAGCTATCCCAATATCGGCGTAGATAAAAATAATGTTGTATACCTCTGTTATTCTGCAAAGAATGGTGATGATTTATCTGATATATTTTTAACTTCTTCATCATCTGATTTACGGAATTGGAATGCTCCGGTACGTGTAAATACTGATGCCACCTCGAATGATCAATTCTCACCTGAAATGGTAATTGCCGACAAAATATATATCAGCTGGCATGATTCACGTGAAGATGTAAAGAATATTCTGGTTGATACGTATTTTGGCGAGTCCAAAGATGGTAAGTCATTCACTAATGTGAAAGCTTCATCAAAATCGTATGATCCTATTTCATTGCAGATTAATAATTACATTGGTGATTACAATGGCATAACCGCCAGTGCAAATAAGGTAGCAGCCGTTTGGACTGATGGCCGTAATAATTTATTCGATTTATATACCGGAATACTCCCCGTTAATCCTAATAGTGTAAATATTAAAAAGGATGTCGCAACTGATTTTGTTGTATATCAAAACTATCCGAATCCCTTTAACCCTTCAACGACTATTGGGTTTAGCATTCCCCGTTCCGGCCAGGTCTCAGTGAAGCTTTACACCATATCTGGCAGAGAAGTTGGTACTATTATTCAACAGAACATGAGTGCCGGATATCATTCCGTAAATGTTGATTTCTCAAAGTTCAGCAGCAGACCCGCTAGTGGCAACTATATCTATAAAGTCGTGTTTGAGAATCAGATCTCTTCACACAAATTAACCTATGTGAAATAAGATTTGTGGAATGATAATATGAAATTGAATTACAAAAGACTATTTACGGCTCTTCTTATTGTTTTATTTGCTGTCCAATGTACATTTGCACAGAATAAAAATGAACTAATATGGTCTCGGATCTATACTGCTAATCCGGGGACACAAACACCGGCGCCTAATGTAAAATATCAGGCCTCCTCAGAACGCACAAGATATTACCGTAATGGAAATACTGAAGCTATCATTGGGCCCAATTTTCGCCCAAATCCAACAACGAACACTACTCAATCGGAAATGAGTATTGATTTGCATCCGGCAAATAACCAGATAATCTTTGGTTCTGCCAATGCAACTAACGGTCCAACAGTTTCCACCGTTTATGGAACAGGTATTTATTTTTCCACGAATGATGGAACCAACTGGACGAATTACGATAATCCTCCATTTGGTACAAATTCTGGTGATCCGGCTGCAGTTGTAACCCGTAATGGCAACTTTTATATCGGATTTATCGATGGAGGAACAAATTCCGGTGGGCAGGGAATAGCGGTCTCAACGAATAACGGAGCAAATTGGACCCGTTATATTGTGACCAACAAACCAACAAGTTCTTCTGATATGCTCGATAAAAACCATTTGACGGGTGATCGGAAGGCTGGCAGCCCTTATGAAGGTAGAATTTATGCGGCTTGGACCGATTTCATTTCTTCCAGTTCCAATAACCAAAAAATTGGATTTAAATACTCGACCAATTACGGCCAGACCTGGTCAACTCAAAAAAATATTTCTACAGGTCTAACCGGTTCCTATCTCGATCAGGGTGTAAACTTGCAAACAGGTGCTAATGGTGAGGTTTATGCTATCTGGGCGGTATATAAAGATAATTCTGTATCAACTGGCGAAGATGGAATTGGCTTTAATATGTCCACTGATGGTGGAGAGACCTGGGGTACGCCCAAATACATTTACAATGTAACAAATTTCGGTATCCGTGGAAACCTGACAAATAAAAACAGCATCAGAGTTTGTTCATTTCCGTCAATGGCGGTAAATACAAATTCTAATGAAATATACGTGGTATTTCCGCAAAAGTCCGGCATTACGCCTTGTGGCAACAGTATAGATATCTGCATGATAAAATCTACAGATCGTGGAAACACCTGGAGCAATCCGGTACGGGTAAATAATGATGATCTGAATAATAGTAAAGATCAGTACTTCCCATGGAGTTGCGTGGATCAGTCCACAGGAGCTTTCCATGTTGTTTTTTATGATAGTAGAAACGTAAGCAATGATAGTGCTGAAGTATATCTGGCTACTTCAATGAATGGTGGTCAGACTTTTGATAATATCAAAGTAAGCAGTGCCCCGTTTAAACCAAAAACAATTAACGGTCTTGCTACGGGTTACCAGGGAGATTATATTGGTGTAGCTGCGGTTAATAATGTTGTGTACCCATATTGGTGCGATGACAGAACCGGTTTATATCAAGGCTGGACGTGTAAACTTACCATGGCTACATTTCCACTTAACGCATATAATTTGCAAGTTCCGACACAGGGTACATCGTTTGTGAGCTTCCCGAATTCAGTTAGAAAACTTGACTTTAAATGGGATACTTCTTCGTCAACCGCGACGTACAAATGGTTTTTCGGTACTACGGCTAATCCACGACTCATTTCAATGAGTGCAGCTCAGAATCAATTATCTTTTACCGCCGGTCAATTAGATGATTTACTGGCAGCTGCGGGAATAGCTCAGGGTGATTCCATTGTAGGGCAATGGACCGTTATGGCATATAGAAATAATGCACCACTATTTGATTCACTTGCAGCTTCGAATGGTCCCCGGGCATTAACTATAAAGCGTGGAGTACCACAATTAATTCCTTTCAGTTTAGCCGAACCGGTAAATAATGCAACTATTACTACATCCGCGGGTAGTATGATACCAGTACGAATGTTATGGAAAAGATCCGGTGAAGGATTGAAATATAAATGGTTATTCCAAAGTCAGGGACAAACAAAATTATATTTGCAATCAGATAACGGTGGGTACGACACCGCGGTTACATTGACTTCATCCGATTTAGATAGTCGCTTGGCTTATTTAGGCGTCAATAGGGGAGACTCAATTAGCGGGCAGTGGAAAGTCTATGCTTTTAGAAATGCCACTGATTCACTTGCTTCGATTGAAGTTTTTAACTTAAACTTAAAACGTCTGGCACGGGGTGAAAATCTTGTTGTATACGATTCTACCAGCGCCGGTTGTATTATAAGTAAAGATTCGGTTTTAAGCGCGCTTAATGTACTTGGTAAAACTTATGAATTGGTAAATCGGGGAAGCAGCAGCTCAACGGTTACATTTACTATGCGAGGATACAGTACGGTAATTTGGCTCGGTGGTGGTACATCGTTAATGACAAATACGCAAAAAGATTCTATTAAAGCTTATTTAAACTCCGGTGGCCCGACTCCGCTAACAAAATCACGTTTCATCGTATTTTCTGAAGATATCGGTTATAATTGTGATCGTTCTGGCGGAACAAATTATGATTCTGCCTTCGCAAGATCATACCTGGGTTTTCAATACATTGCAGATAAACCTTCAACAGCAAACGTAGGGATTCAAAATGTTAAAACTTATGAAACCGATAGTTTGTACGGGTCATCTATATGGCCTGATGTATTAAAACGGTCAGCCCAGAATTCTAATGGTTCCGTGCTGTACAAATTCCGAATGATTAATAGTTTGGATTCCGTTAGCGCGATTGGTAAGATAACCACAACATATAATACCGCAGTCTATGGATTCGATATCAGGTATCTTGTACGAGCAACAGACAGTCCTATAGGATCACCTGTTTACCGCGCAGTTAAAAATGCTTTAACTTATGTGAATGAGCAATTGATACCCGTTACACCTGCAATTACCGTCCTTTCACCAAATGGCGGTGAAAATCTTCTGGTCGGTGCAACCAAAAATATAACCTGGACCAGCAGTATGGTCGCTACTGTTAAAATAGCGTACACAACAAATAATGGAACCAACTGGTTAAGTATTGCACCATCAGTTGCAGCAACTAACGGAACTTACTCATGGACTGTTCCTAATACAGTTTCTACTACATGTAAAGTGAAAATCACTTCAACAGCAAGCGATACTGTTTATGGACAGAGTGCCTCGGTGTTTACCATTTCGGTTCCTCCTCCGGTTATTACCTGGCAGAGCACAGTTACTGTTAAAAGTGCCTCTACTACTCAGCAGGCATTGACATTTGGCCTCTCACCGAATGCTACAGATACGATTGACGCAGCACTTGGTGAAGTTAAACTAGCTGATCCGGTACCTTCGGCATTTGATGCACGATTTATATTACCTGCATTACAAGGTTCTCTGGTCGATTTTAGAAATGATACCAATACTACGGTAAAATGGAAAATCACTACTGTACCTGGTACAGCCGGCTATCCAATGACAATATCTTGGAATTCTGCAACATTACCGGCAGGTACGTTCACTTTGAAAGATGCATCTACCGGAGCATTGGTTAATGTGGATATGAAATCGGTTAGTTCAGTTTCACTACTCAATGTTAATTATACAACATTATATATTGAATATAAGAAACTCACGAGCATTCAGATTTCAAATATTGCAGGCTGGAACATGCTTTCAGTGCCTGTACTGGCCTCGGATATGAGCGCCAGCACAATTTTCCCGGCAGCAAATTCGTCTGTATTCATGTATCAAAATGGTTATAATCCTGTTACAACCCTTGATAATGGAAAAGGATATTGGGTAAGATTTGCCAATTCCGGCAATATTACAGTAAATGGAAATGCAGTAACCAGTACGCAAATACCTTTAAACGCTGGTTGGAATTTGATTGGAATTTATTCTAATACTGTTCAGGTTTCGGGAATCACAACCAATCCTGCAGGTATAATCAATTCTTCATTTTTTAGTTATAATGCCGGTTATCAGACTGAATCAACTTTACAACCGGGAAGAGCATTCTGGGTACGTGCCTCACAGGCAGGTTCAATTATTCTTCCTGTTGGTACCTATGCAGAAAAGGTTATCGCTGCATCATCTGAAGGCAGTACAGAAAAACCTCAGGGACAGTTAACAATTACTGATAATCTTGGTCACTCAACCATATTATATACAAATGTTGCTAATAAAAATGGCAACTTCAATGATGCATTACCTCCGGTTCCTCCAAGTGGAAGTTATGATGTACGTTACTCAGGTGACGTAAATCGGGTAAATCTTGCAGAGAAAAGCGCAACTGTTCAATTGAATGGTGTAAGCTATCCGGTAATTTTTGCTGCAGCAAATACTAATCTTGAACTAAGAGATAAAGCTACCGGCGGAAAATTATTTAGCGCGTCACTGAAAAAGGATTCACCGGTTACTCTAACTAATTCTGCTGTAACTGAAATTGAAGTTAACCTTACTTCGATACCAGCTACATTTACGTTATCACAAAATTATCCTAATCCGTTTAATCCCGTTACGACAATTAAATTCGGGGTCCCGACTAAAGAACACGTAACCTTAACGGTCTTTAATCAATTAGGGCAAAAAGTTGCGGTACTTGTAGATGATGAAAGGGAAGCAGGATATTATGAGCAAAAGTGGAACGCCGCTTCTTATGCTTCCGGTGTTTACATTTATGAATTAAAAGCAGGTTCTTTCACTTCTGTGAAAAAATTGCTTCTACTAAAATAGTTTCCATAAAAAAAGCGGACTGTATCAAGGTCCGCTTTTTTTTTACATTATGAATCGTATAGGATAGTGTCGGCTAATCCTCCGGAACTTCATCCGCTGAGAAATCCAAATCTTTGAAACACTTTTTAACTATATCATAACTATACCCTCGTGCAAGCATAAATCTGGTTAAGGATAGTTGTAATTTCTCTTTGCTTTTTGATGTTTTGGTAAGTATCCTGAATTTTTTATTACATATCTCCCGGGCTTTTGCCAAATAATCCTCTCCCATATCAATGGAGGAACAAACATTCTGAACAATATCTTTTGATATTCCTTTTTTCAGTAAATTATTTCTAATTTTGCCCAGCCCGTCACCTCGACCATTTCGTTCGCCAAGATAAATTTCGGCAAATCGTAGATCATTAATTAAGTTACTTTTCGTAAGTTTAGCAATGATTGGAGATATTTGAGATTTTGTAAAGCCTTTTTTTAATAATTTGGACTGAAGCTCGTATGCACTGTGCAGACGGATTGAAAGATAGCGTAACGCGGTATGTTCAATTTTTAATGACAAAGCTTCAATTTGCAAGCTTTCAATTAACGACTCATCGAGAGAATCACCTTTACGCAAACCAAAAGCATATACAACATCTTTAGGGAGGATCAGTTGTGCTTCCTGGTCTGTGAAAAAGACTTTACAAGTAGTTTCACCAAGAACGGTAATTCTCTCGATAACAGCCAAAACTATTTAGACGATTTCTTTTCTTTTACCGGAGCTGCCGGTTTTTCTTCAACAGCGGGTTTATCATCAGATTTTATCATTCCGAGCTTGGTTTTAACTTCGCTCATTAAATCGTCATATAATTCCTTGCTTTCTACAATCTTAGCCCGGAATTGTTCACGTCCCTGAAAACGATCTTCCTTATAAGCAAACCAGGCACCACTTTTTTTAACAATGTTAAAGTTAACCGCTAAATCAAGAATATCTCCGGATTTACTAATTCCTTCGTTATAAAGTATATCAAATTCAACTTCTTTAAAGGGAGGCGCAACCTTGCTTTTAACTATTTTTACTTTAGTCCGATTCCCGATGGTGTCGTTGCCTTCTTTAATTTGAGCTACACGACGGATATCCATACGTACAGACGCATAAAATTTTAATGCGTTGCCGCCTGTTGTGGTTTCAGGGTTGCCGAACATAACTCCAATTTTACTGCGAAGTTGATTGGTAAAAATAACAGCAGTTTTTGAACGAGCTATTGCACCGGTTAATTTACGTAATGCCTGAGACATTAAACGTGCCTGTACGGCCATATGCGCATCCCCCATTTCACCTTCAATTTCAGCCCGGGGCACCAATGCGGCAACTGAATCGATTACAATAACATCTAAAGCATTACTACGCACGAGAGTGTCAGCTATCTCAAGTGCCTGCTCGCCAAAATCAGGTTGAGAGAGCAGCAGGTTGGTAGTATCTACACCAAGGCGGCGTGCATACTGTACATCCAGGGCATGTTCAGCATCAATAAAGGCCGCGAGTCCGCCAGTTTTTTGTGCTTCACTGATTACATGTAAACACAGGGTGGTTTTACCGCTGGATTCAGGTCCAAAAATTTCAATAATTCTTCCACGCGGAATACCGCCAATTCCTAATGCCCAATCCAGTGATAATGCCCCTGTTGGAATTGACTCAACTTGATTAATTACTCCATCCCCAAGGCGCATAATAGCACCTTTCCCATAATTCTTTTCGATGGTGGATATCGTGTCTTCAAGAATTTTTATTTTCGCGTCACGATCACTCATACTCATGTCCTCTTCTTCTATTTTGCGTTTAATAATACCGAAAAATACTAACTTCCGGCGCCTTTTTGAAACTAATATTAAAATAAATAAGAGAAAAAAATTGGGCTTTACAAGTTTACACTTGTCAGTGGTTGGTAAACTGATCCCGATGGTTTTAGGATTGATTCATAAAACGTGAGTTTTTTTGCCTGAAATGGGATATTGAGTGGTGAAGCGCCACTAAATGAGTTAATAAATGAAGTATCAGAACCGGGTTTTATTCTCAAGATAGTCAAGTGAGGATTAAACCCTCTTATTTCTTTCACGAATCCCAGCCCAGCCAAAGAATCTTCAATTTTTTGATATAAGGAAGTTAGAGCAGAAGTTTGCGATAGCCCCGCCCATAAGATAGTTGGCGTGTTTGATCGTTTAAAAACACCAAATTGAGTTATTTCCAGTGGCAATAGCCCCAGCGATTCAAAGTGCAGTAAGGCAGTAGAGATTTCCGAAATTTGATTGCTCGTAGTATCGCCGAGAAATTTCATTGTAAGATGAATTTTCTCTATTGGTTCCCATCGCAGGTATTTACTATCAAATATTTCTTCACGCCGTGAATACAATTCTGTTCGGGCCGTAATCGGAATTTCCAGAGCAATGAACGTTCTACTCATCAGGAGAAATTCCAAGAATAGATTTTCTTAAATAATTTAATGCAGCCTGGGCTGCTCGTTCTTTATTGATAATTCTATCATTACCAAACTGTAATTTAATTGAAGAACAAACACTGCTATCGCAAAACCCGATAAAAACAGTACCTACCGGTTTGGCTTCAGAACCCCCACCCGGGCCAAGAATTCCGGTAATGGATAGACCGATATCGGTACCGCTAATTGATTTAATTCCGGCAGCCATTTGGCGTGCGACTTCATAACTTACTGCGCCATGTTCAGCCAACGCATCTTCATCAACTTTTAATATCTCAACTTTGGCCGCGTTACTATATGAAATCACTCCACGTTCAAAATAATTGCTGCTGCCGCCAAAATCTGTAATCCGATCGCTAATATGGCCGCCCGTGCAAGATTCGGCAATAGCAATTGTTAAGTTTCGTTCCGCCAGAAGCTTACCCACTACCTGTGCTAAATCATCTGTCCCGGTTCCATAAATATATTTACCGGCAATTGCCCTAATTTTTTGCTCGATACCGGTTAATTTCGATTCGGCATCGTTTCTATTTGCTTCTGTTACAGTAACACGCATTTTAACACCCATTGGGCTGGGTAGAAACGCTAATTTTGCGCCTTCAAGCAGTGCATCAAGGTTGCCCAACTTAAAGAATAACGTGCTTTCAGGAATTCCCGTTGTTAGCAGAGTTTTTTGGGAAGTATATGAATCATTAAACTCGGTAAGTTTTTGAATTCTTGGAATAATAAATGACTCGAGCATGGTTCGCATTTCAAATGGAACACCAGGCGTGGCAATAAATATTTTCCCATCTTTTTCAATCCAGAATCCGGGGGCGGTTCCGCGTGAATTCCGTATGGCCTCAGCAACAGCAGGTACGAGAGCCTGTTCTTCGTTTATTTTAACCATTACACGATTCAGGCTTTGGAATCGATCTTTTATATCCTGAAGAACGATTTCATTTTCTATCAACTCGGTATTGAAAAATTTAGTAATAACTGTTCTGGTTATATCATCATGTGTAGGCCCCAGACCGCCAGTTACAAAGACAATATTACTTGAATTCCATGCAGAAGCAAATTCTTCCAGGATAGGTGCTTCTTCATCACCAACAACAACTGATTTATGAACTTTAACCTGATTTGCAGATAGAGCCTCGCCGATAACAGCGGCATTGGTATTTATGGTTTGACCAATAAGTAATTCGTCACCAATACAAATAATAGTAGCGTTCATATAAGTCCTTTAAAAAAACCGGGTGCTATGTAATTAACACAAATATTCATTAACAGGCATGTATAAATGCCGCCCATTACATCATCAAGCATGATACCATACCCACCGGGGAGCTTTTCCATATTCCTTACCGGAGAAGGTTTTACAATATCGAATATACGCCAGACGAAAAACGTAATTACAGAGATAATAATGGATTTAGGCAGAAAAAGAAGGGAAATCCACATTCCTGCAACTTCATCAATGGTACATTCGGAAGGATCTTTTCCGAATGCTATTTCAAACTTTGAGCCGAGCGCAACTCCATAAATGGTTGTGAGCATAATTAACGGCGCAATAATGTAGATATTCTCAAAACCGGGTATCCAGTATAATATCAGGGCGGCAAAACTTCCAAAAGTACCCGAGGCAAAAGGGATAAAACCGGTTCCGAATCCGGAGCCAATAAATTTTTCAAACTTGTTCATGCGATGAGGCTTTTTTAATAACATTTTTATTCTCAAGGAAATAGAGAATACCGGAATGTATGGTGATGATGGTAACGGTTAACAGAGCATAGTAGTTTGCAGTACCGTTTAATAAATATTGATTAATAAAGTAGAGGATGTCCGATGATAAAAAGGAACTGCGGGAAGCCGTTACCATTATGAGAATGTAATAGAGGTATGCCATTTGAATGAATGTTTTCCATTTCGCATACCTGCTGGTGGGGAATGAAAGGCCTTTATGATCGGCATATCCACGGAACAGGGTAACAGCAAAATCCCGGATAATTATTAAAATAACCATCCATGCCGGTAGAACACCAATAAAAACCAAACCGAAAAATGCACCGGCGGTAAGAATCTTATCGGCCATGGGGTCCCAAAATTTTCCCCAGCTGGTAAAATAATTAAATTTCCGTGCAAGCCAACCATCATACCAATCAGTTAAAGCTGCAATAAGAAAGATAACCAGAGATATTTCCCGGAATGTTTGATTTCCGTGTAGGAAGAAAAACATGAAAAAAGGCGTAAGAATAATTCGGGCGACTGTTAATTGGTTCGGCAGCAGCATAATTATTTCGCCCCTTCAAATTGCATAGCTGCAATGGCTTTAATCACCGCATATTCATAGATTCCATCGTTATGTCCATCAGCCCACGAAATTTTAAGTGCATACGAGCCGATAGTTTGTATCGAGATAATTGTAGTTTGTTCACGTCCATAAATAGGAATAAAATGTTCCTTTTCATTTATACGTGCCTCGGTACAAAACGCGCAGGGGCAAAATCTTCGAACATTGCCCAACGCAATTGAATCAGCAGTGGAATCATTCCATTGTACGAATAATTCCTGCTCTTTTTGCAAAACTTTAATTGAGATCGGTTGAATCATGAATGCTCATACTTACGTGTACCTCCTGCGGGTAGAAACGCTCCCGGGAACTAAATACAACTTCAAATTATTAATAATACTTTAAACAATAAAGTTACAAAGCATCGCACTAAGTTCCCAAATAAAACAAATATGTTTTTTGAGATATTTTATTATGTGCGCGAAATTTGTATATTTCGAACAACAAAAATTATACCACAAAATTATCATATAATGGATCAAAACAGATTCTTTATTCAGTATTTGCGATCTAAGGGTTTTCTAAATCTTGAACTCAACGAATCAGGATTAATAGAGACTTACGGAGATAGCGCAATTGAGGCAGAAACATTGCAAAGTGGAACTGTATGTAGAGAGATTTCGGCAAAAGCACTTATTCAACTTAAAGGCACCGATACATTGGATTTTCTCCATCGTATCTCTACGAATGAAGTAAACGGAATGCTGCCGCGGCAAATGAAATATACGTTGTTCGTTAATGAAAAAGGTAGGCTCCTTGATAGGACTCTATTAGTGTATCTGCAAGACAGTTTTTTATTAATTGGCAATGAAGAACGGGCGAAACTCTTAAAGTTTTGGTTAACACGTTATATTATCAATGATGATGTAACAGTGTCTGGCATGAACGAAGAGTTCTCATTGTTCGAGTTTATGGGTGATCAGGTTTTGGCATTAATGATTTTAGTGTTTGGCGATGCAGTAAAAAATCTTCGACCCGGTGTTGTGGTTTCTACTGAGTTCAATCATCAGGAGTGTGTATTAATTCCTTTTACTGAAAAAGATGGTACTTTGCGAATTTGGTTATATGGCAGGTCAGTGCCGCTTATCAATATAATTAACGCCTGCATGGAAGGGCAAACTATGGTGCCGTTTTCTTTTGTTGGTGAAAAGGCATATAATTCCTACAGGATTGCAAAAGGTTTACCTGGTGTTAATGAAATAAATGATCAATATAACCCGCATGAGCTTCTATTCAAGGATGAAATTAGTTTCTCGAAGGGTTGTTACATTGGGCAGGAAGTGATTGCACGTTTGGAAACATATAACAAGGTGCAGAAATATTTACGAACTTTTCATTTTATGGAAAACATTCCCGAGGATAAGGAATTAAAACTATATAATGAAGAAAATGAAGAGATTGGGCAAATTACATCTTCAGCTAAAGCTCCCCGCTCTAATATGCATATAGGATTAGGGTTTATTCGAAATACTCATGCTTCGGAAGGAACTGAAGTGTTCGTACGGAACGGGAATGATCTCGGGAAAGTAGTAGTTAAAATTCCTGGTAAATCATAATGAAAATTTACACGAAAACCGGTGATGGCGGTACCACCGGATTATTTGGCGGGCGCAGAGTTGAAAAAGATCATCAACGATTGAATGCGTATGGTTCAATCGATGAATTAAATGCATTCTTAGGGCTCTCGATGGTACATGCCGCTGCTCCAATGACTCGTGAGGTAACTAACTGGCTGCAAAATACATTGTTTGTGGCAGGTGCCGACCTGGCAACTCCCTTTGAGGCAAATTCTCACATTGATCGGCTTGGCCAGGAAGCTATTAGTAAGGCAGAGGAATATATTGATGCTGTTGTAATCGAGATTCCGGAATTATCAAATTTTATTCTGCCAGGCGGGACTCGTTCTGCTGCTGCTTTGCATGTTGCGCGAACTGTGTGCAGAAGGGCAGAGAGAGAAATATTTACTCTTTCAAAAACAGAAAATATCAATCCAAATATCCTTATATTTGTTAATAGGATTTCAGACTTATTGTTCGTCCTCGCCCGGTATGAAAATTTCTTTCAGCACGTGAGCGATGTAAATTGGGAAAAATAACCCATGTTTCAAGTCCCATGATAACATGGGGGTGAAATTGGTTTCGACGGGGTCAGTGAATCTGTAAATGGCGTACCGTGTTCTCCGAAAGCACGCTAAAAAGTCGGAAAAACATTAATTGGCGAATCTAATTACGCCCTCGCTGCTTAATTAAAGCAGCCGTTTCTCCTTAGTTTGCTCATCGGTTAAGGAAGAAACGTCGTTTTGATGAGATAGCCAAATTGAGAGCCGGGTAGAAGAGGCAAAACACTTAACCGGATGGTATTTAAGAAATCCTGTTTGCCGGAGTTTTTAAGTACGAGATTAAAAGACAGACTACGTATCGTAGATGTTTACAGGGTCCTTTCTTCGGACGCGGGTTCGACTCCCGCCACCTCCACAAAGATCTTTATGAGGCCGTCTCAGAAGTCAATCTGAGGCGGCCTTTTTCATATGTAGCTGCCTGGTGATTTCCCGACATGCTAATTGGACTAAAAACGGAGAAATAGTTAGTGATGCGCGGGCACTATCGGATAATGTGCAAAAAAAAGGTTCATATTCATACGTATTGGCCTCATTTTAGCTCACCTGGAACGCCGGTGTTCTATAACCCAGAACAACAGCCCGCTTGATGTTATGAGCCAAAAACACCAAACCTGTTTCGATAGCAACCTTCAGTCGGCCTTTCAGAGAGAAGCGTTTGAACCCCTTGTTCTGTTTCATATTCCCAAATACCGGCTCCGGTTCACAGCAACGTCTTTTCCTGAAGGCAATTCCCTTTTCGCTGGTCAGCAGATCCTCTGCTTGTTTACGATATCTGTTTAATTTTCCGTTTACTTCGATCACCCGATTGGACTTACCCGTATGACAGGCTCCACGCAACGGGCATCCCTGACAATTCACTGCCTGATACAGACGTGATAGTTGCAAATATCCGGTTGCTGTTTTGCGCTTCCGCTCTCCAATGAAGCTCATTGCCTGTCCCATCGGACAATAACTCGGCGCTATTTCATAAGATCTATTTTTCAATGTCTTCCCATAAACGAAAAAGATTCGATTCATAATCAATTTCGAATGCAAGGGCGCTTGGCGTATTTCTTTTATTCTTGCGCACCTCAAAATATGCATAAAATAAATCTTCTAAAAGTTTAATATCCATAACATATTAAAATGAACGGCAGTATCGTATATAAATCCTTCAGGCAACGCACACTAAACCCGTTTTCCTTGTTGTTGTTGTTCAAGTTGACATTACTGTCATTGTAGTTCAGGTTCATGTTGTTTGCGTTACCGGCGTCATACTCGGAAGAACTCCAAAAGTTAGCGTTGTTTCCTAAATTGTTGAAGTTTCCATTGTTGTTGCAGTAGCCGCAAGCAGGGCCGAGATGTAAACAACCGCTTTATTCGCTGAATTTTTTCAATACAGCTTAACATTGCTCCTTTTGCAAGGGGCGGGTTGTTGGATTGATCAGCTCTCTCATTTTTGCCGTAACAAAAAATGACTCTCGCTACTTTCTTCATTTACTGCCGTTCAATTATTTTCTTTTTGCCTAACCGATTTTTGCCACCCCGTTAATTGTTTCGATATATTTTCGATATGGACGGTTATTGCCGCAAGTTGTTTCACGTTAATCTGGTGCAAATCCTTTAACAAACGCACATAGAGCCTGACAACTTCCAAAGATTCGCGCGCCAAGCCTAAGTGAACGCTCATTTCCCGGCTGCTGTTTGCACGATATATATTCGTCACCATAGATACCACTTCATTTTTTTAACTCTCGCCAATAGTGCATTTATAATCTTTCTGAAAGTTCTTTGCAATATTAAAAATGAAAAACGGCAAGTCGTAACTTGCTTTGTATACCGGCAATTCTTCAGTTAAGCTCATATCTTTTTTCAAAAAAATCGAACCCCCAAAGGGGGTAAAATTAAAATAGTCAAATTGACAAATAGTCTAATCCTTGAGGCAGCGCACACTAAACCCGACCTGCTTGCCGTTGTAGTACAGGTAGACATAGCTGTTATAGTAGTACACGTTCATGAAGAATGCGAAACCGGAATCATACTCGGGGGAACTCCAAAAGAGAGCATTGCTCCCTAAATCGTAGAAGAGTCCATTGTAGTTGCGGTAGCCCGCAAGCAAGGCCGAGAAGCCGCTTGTGTTATTGCCTGTACCTGAACCTGTTCCCTGCCCGATAGCTTTCAGCGCATTTCCATCACCGTTTACTGTCGTTAAGAGTGTATAAAACTCCGCATATGTTGGTATATGCCACCCTTGCGGGCATATACCCCGCGTTCCTGTTGTAGTTACATACTTCATCGCTTCATTCCATTGGTATAAACCGCCATAGGTGGTACAGTTGGATTCAATATCATTATAGCAGTATTTCTCTATTACACCATTATTCGCCTGATCTTGGCTGCCGTTTATTCTTGTTCCCACATTCAGGTTCTCTTTCAGCCAACATTGGGTTCCTATTTGTACAGTATTATATGTTTGGCCTGCATATATTACTACTGGTGTACCGGGGCATGATTTACTTCCTATTCTGAATGAATATGTATCCGATGCATTCGTTGTATCAAAGGCATTATATGATTTTACCCGCCAATAGTATTGTGTGCTGTCCTTTAAGCTGTCTGCCTGCAGTAATGTATCGCTGATTCCATATTTAGAAAATACGACACTTGTAAAAATACTGTCTTTGGCTACCTGCACTGAATACTTTTTCGCTCCAAGGCTCTTTCTCCACTTTAAAGTCGGCGTTACGGTCTGGTTAGTATCGCCGTTTACCGGTGATGCCAATTCAGGTTTATGGGGTTTTAGGTAATTTATTACCTGCTGATATATTGCTCCGTTTTCCGGCATTTCAGTATGAGCCATTATCACCGGTATGGAAAATGTCGAAGCATCGGCCGAATTGGGAACACCGCGGGCGCTTACCTCCTGGACAACCCCGTCATCCGGTCCCGGCAATACCGGCTCCATCATCATAGCATACCATGACGCCGCATCGTTTGTCGCTGCAATCAAATAATATGGCAGGGAAGGATTACTCATATTCATCATACTTTGTATATAACTTGAATTCGTATATAAGTCCCTGAATCCCTGCGTGAAGTAATTATATAATAGGCCGGTTCCAAGTCCTCCCTGCAGTGAAGTTATCAGCCCAAGAAATCCCCTGATTGCTCCCAGCGGCGAACCCCGGTGAGGCGTACCAAGCGTTATCAGCCTCTGCACATATTGCGCTCCGTTATTTCCCTCTATCATAGAACGCGATACCAGCCCCCCCATACTATGAGCTATAATATCTAATTTTGCACCATTCGTGCTTTGTGAAAGCTGCTGTGCGAGTAGAGCTGCGTTGCTTGAAATACTCCATGACGAGTTATACCCGAATGTCCATATTTTTAATGACGGATCTGCCTGCTGCCTGATTTTCTTTATCATCGTTTTCCACATGGCCGGTTGAGATGTCCAGCCATGAATTAGCAACAGAATCTCTGATGTATCCGCCGCGCTTGCCTGTGAGAAACTGAGTTCTCCTGAAGGCGCTACATTCACTTGTTTCAATCCCATCTGCTCTGCCGGCGGCGTCTGTTTAATTATTAATCCTATCAACACTATTTCGGTGAGCAATTGCGGATCTTTTATCGCTCCCGAACGGTATAGTTTCTTTGCCGGCTGCCAGTTAATTGTATCGATTACTGCTTTTATGCTGTCGCCTGACAGCATATATTCTATCGGATAGTATGTTTCTCCATTATATAAAAATAATCCGTAATTCTCCATCGGAACTGTTATTGCCGGTTTCTTAAATGTTAATTTTATTGACTGCTGGATTGCGCTGACCGGGAGTCCTATGGTCACCGGCGAGCCTGCGAGTGTTAAATTACTGTTTGATACGCTTAACGGTTCATTGCCCGTTCGGCCCACATATACATTTCCGCTTGTTGGAAGAGCATTTGCCGGTATGGTCAGAACTGCACCCTGCGGTGAGATAATATTTCCTCCGTTTATGTTGTTAATATATTGCTGAGATATAGCCGGGAATGACATGCTCTTAACAGAATCTGTCGAAACGGTAATAATCCCGCCGTTATTTTTTTTCTTTATTACCACTTTGCCGGTTTGTGCATTTACGCTAATGAACAAACCCATTAAGACTAAAATGAATAATACGTTCATTTTTACTGCAATTACGTTTTTGCTAAAATAATTCTTTTTCATTGTCGGCCCCTTACTTCATTAAAACTAATTTTTTGGAAGCCTTATATTCTAAATTGCCATCCGGTGAATATACTGCTAAGGTATAAAAGTAAACGCCTGATGGGATTTTCCTCCCATCATATTGCACATTATGGATACCGGCGGAAAGAAAACCGTTAACGAGATCGCCAGTGATCTCTCCTAACAGATTCGTCACTGTCAA
>JAJTBZ010000033.1 GCA_021286645.1 Ignavibacteria bacterium | reverse complement strand
CCTTACAGAGGGCAATTACAAACATAGACATCAACTTTAACCTGGAACGATTGATTTTTCCATTGAAATGAGTGTCTAATATTGGGAACAAATCAGTAATTTTACTCGTGACGTTGGTTTTCTCCATTAGAAAAATGAGTGATATTATTCTTCTAATTTACTGAAAATCAACGTCATTTCCAAATATTTCTTACCTTAATTTACTGATTTTCATTAGATTAATTTTTTGTCATGTACTAAGATTAATAGGTTAATAATTTAATCTTAAGACCGATAACTATTTTTTCAGAATGCTAAATCCCAATATAAATCCCTAAATACCTCATCAAAGTCAAATTTTTGTATTGGTATATTTTGGTAAAATTCATTGACCTTTTTATTAAAAGTTCCTTTCTTGTCCTCTTGGATTATTATATCCCATAATCCAAACTTTTTAAAGGCCAACTCAATATATTCCCAATATTCTTTATGATGATGTATTGAATTGTTAGCAAAAGCTACCCAATTGTTTAATTTACTGCCTAAAATTGTTTTCTGCCTGGCTGATTCTATAATGAATAAAAGTTTGTAGTGCAAGAAAACATCGTCTACTAATTCTTTATCCGAAAGATTGCTACACATAGAATAAATCAACAGATTATCACTATCGTACTTGGTAAGTTGCTTGTAGTAATCTTTATCATGTTCCGTTAATTGGTAACCTCGTTTAAAAAGAGCTTTAATTATAGGGTTCTTTAATAGTCTATCATTTTCAAAAACCTCTTGAAACGCAGACTTGCCAATTGTATCTGATTTATTTACTTCCAATTCTATTAGTTTACAGTCAAGTAGAAATAAGATAAACCCGTTATCTGTTTCTTTGGCAGAGTTAATCCAATAATTTAAAATTGGTTTTTGCTCTCTCAGCCTTGTTTTTAATGCTAATTCGTTGTTTAATGTTTCTAATTCAAAATGGTCTAAAGCATTGATTTCGCTTGCAATATCATTATAGTCTTTGTATCCTGACTTTTTACAGTCCGTAATTGTTTTAATGATGTATTTGGATTTTCTATTTGCTTCTGCTATCCTTTCTTCTTCAACTCTTTTTCTTTCGGCAATTTTAATTTCTTCAGCTTTCACCTTTTGTTCAGCTTCCACCTTTTGCTTGTTATCGCCAAAATTGTAATAATATATTTGGTAGTCAGTGGTATCAAAAGAAACTTGATTTAAAGAAACTGACTTTATGAGCCATTTAGTTAAAACCTTATTGTCATCTGTGATGAAAGGAAATTTATATTCACATTCCAGCTTAAAGAAATCAATGGTTTCATCTAATTTGAAAAAGTTCTCGTACTTTGTTAAATACTTAATATCTCGTTCCAATGTTCCCTGATTATGAATATCGAAGTTGTCAAGTATCCAAATCAGATACATACCATGCTTTTTATAGAATTCGTAGCGGCTTAGAATGTATTTCTGTGACAAATCAGATAATTGAATTTCAAATACCAGCTCTTTATCATGAAATTTACAATAAACATCCGGTCGCCTTTTTTCATTCCCTCTAATTATAAATTTGTTATCAATTGATATGGATAATTTGTCAACACCTTCAACTGTTTCTAAAAGTTTTCCAATTTTATTCTTTAGTTCAATATGACGTTCACTCTCCTTCGCCCAAAGTATTTTTGCAAAACCTTCATGGTCTTTAGGTGTTAGTGAACCATCTGCAAGAATACAGAAATCATGAAGGGGTTTATGTTTAAAATGAATTCGGTTATACTTACTATCGGATACCACGAAGTCCTGTCCACACTCACAACAAAAAAATTGTTGCTCTTTATAGTTATATTGTTTTCTAATAGTAAAAGCGTCTTTCTTCTCATCAAAGATTTCGTCGGCGTTGACAATTTCGCCAGTTGATTGGTCAACTGCTATTTTTATAGACCGTTCAAATTGTCCCATTGAGAAATTTCTAATTTAACAAATCCTCCAACCCACTCGGTATATCCTTAAGCTCATCAGGATTTCTTAAAGAGCTTAGTATGCTACGCAATTTCAGGTTGTCGAAATCGGTTTTTGTTGAGAGCTGGTCCATTATGCTTTGGGCAACGTCGTGAATATACTTAACTCCTGTCTGAGATAAGGCCTTTTGTAGTGTAAAATCATTTTGGGCTGTAGAAGCCAGGTAAAGACTTAAAAACATTGCGATTTCAGGTGCTACTTCAAGTTCAATTTTAATTTTCTGAGCGTCCATATGGTAGAATGATAAATTAGTTTTGCTGTTCTGTTTTATTCAGCAATACCTTGGGTATGTTCTTCATAAGTAGAATAATTCCGTTTCCCTTTTGCTTTGTTGTTTCTTCCAAATACAGTTTTATCAATTTTATCCTGGAGATAGATAACCATATCGTTAAAATGATTTATATGGATATAATTTATTCCAGGTGCCCTGTATTGGTTCATTATATGCTTATTGAAACTGGCCCAATTGAAGTTTTCCCCCTTGTGCGTCAATTCAATTTGTTTCCAATCGCCGTAACGCTTAATCAGGTAAGTAATATAATTCTTTTTCAGCAAGTCTTTACCTAAAGCGCCATCCGGCAGTTCCGGCTTTGGCTGTTTGGGCTTTTTAGGTATAAACTTAGGAAAGTATTTTTTTATAATCTCTTCATTTTCCTCAGCATGTTTGGAAAGAGTATCCCAACCCCAATAGTACAAATTGAACGGATATTGATTACGTTCTTTTAGTTCTGTTACATATTCCTGTAATTGAGAATCGTCACGGAAAGTTGATGCTAAAACAAACCTGTCAAAACTGAAATTCAGAGCTGCTACTTTTGATAAATCCTGCTCAATGTCTTCGATGAGACTTTTACGTATTGTGTCATCTTTTTTTCTTATATCCTTGAGCTTGCATTGAATTACTGTCCTAGTTTTGGATGAAAAAATGTCGATTCCTTTTTGATTTTGACCTTTTATACCGAAGGATTGGAAATCGGTATTCTGATATGAATTTGTGTTCTCTAACTGATTAAATAAGTCACAAATAAACTCTTCAAACGTTTTTTCATCTTTTAGGGGTGGAAGTTGATATTTTGCCATTATCAGGATATTTTTAATCTTAAAGATATATTTTTTACGCTAAATTATCTTTTTAGACATCTGCTTTAAATTCAATCCTGTTTAAAAGGCAGTAAATTCAAACAATTTGAAGTATTTATTTTCCAGGCTTTTTTAATTTTTTTATTCCTTCTTCCAATTGCTTTATTTCCTCTGTATCTTCAGCTTGAATAATGGTTTTGCGGTATTTTTCATATTCGCTTTCGGCAAATTCCTTGGCCATTTCTGCAGAGATACGTCCGGCATGTTCGAGGATTTCGCGTTCGTTGAGCGTGAGAAAATCGTTAAGCCTTTTTATCCAATCGGGCATGTACATGGGTTTACGGTTTCGAGCCTGCAGCTCGGCAAACGAGAGATATTGGTCTACAATGAGGTTTAAGTCCTTGAGCTCGTCTTCGTTTAAGTAGTTCTTGGCATTATCTACATCTGTTTTACGAATTTTACCATGTGGTGAGTTTTTCCATGTGGTTAAACCCATATTGGGTTTGGTTGCATCTGCACGGGAATGAATTATTTCGGCAGCTGTATGGCCGTGAATTGCCCAGTGCATTTTGTTCTGTACTGTTTTAAAAAACTGTATGCTTATTGGATGGTGAGCATCGTAATCAACTGCGGTCGTATAAATGTCTTTGATTTTGGCATAAAATATTTTCTCCGAACTTCGGATGTCGCGTATGCGCTCGAGCAATTCGTCAAAATACCGGTTGGTATGACCTGTTTCTTTTAAACGTTCGTCGTTAAGTACAAAGCCTTTAATGAGGTATTCCTTTAGCTGTTGGGTTGCCCATATACGAAACTGGGTGCCTCGATGAGATTTAACTCTGTATCCTACTGAAATTATTACATCGAGGTTGTAATGCAACACATCGCGCTGAACCTTGCGTTTGCCTTCGGTTTGAACTGTCAAGTATTCCTTGACAGTTGAAGCCTCCTGAAGCTCACCCTCTTCATAAATATTCCGAATATGAAGGCTTATGTTTTGTTTTGTAGTTTGAAACAGTTCGACCATTTGTGCCTGAGAAAGCCAAACGGTTTCGTTTTCGAGACGGACTTCTATTTTTGAGATTCCGTCGTCGGTTTGATACAAAATGATATCGGAAGCATTTGGGGCTTTTTTCATATTCAGTTTGTTTTAGCTGATATTCAAAAGTAAAAATTCGATAGAATTAAGAGAATAAAAACGTAGTTTCTTTTTTTAATAAGCATGCTCATCAATGTCGTTAAGGTTGATTAATGTGTAAGTAAACGTTTTCCCCCAGTATTTCTCTGCTTTTTTGCAAAGTGAAATGAAATCGTTGAACCGGATAGAATCGGCAATGACCTGGCATCCGGCAGACCATTGATTTATATTGATAGTTCTGCCTGTTAAGTTTGCACGGTGAATGTTGATACTAAATAAGCCAGTTTCTTCGCAGCCTGCCGAAAAATCGAGATAATTGTCTTTGTTGAAATCACGGATTACGGTTACCGGCATGAATTGAACCAGCGCTTTGTATTTACCCTGATGTAGCCCAAGACAATAACAATGCAGGTATTGACCCTCTTTTAAAATTGCTGTACCTTCCGGGCTTAAGGGATGATTGAGATAATATAAACCTGGGTCGGTAGTGGCTTCGTATTTATTGAAACTCCATTTACCTTTGTATTTCCACATTACGACGATGAAATCGTCAAAGGAATTTGGAACACGATTATTGTTTCTAATGCCAATGATATTGAGATTGTAAGGTAAATTGTCGGTTTCAAATATTTCGTAACCTTTATTTTGTAAGGCATTGTAAACAGAATTGCTTGTTATTTCCTTCATTGTTTTAGGTATTAAACACGTTTATCTTTTGCTGATTCGCTGAAGGCTATCAGATTGAACATCTCCCTCATCCGGCTTCGTACCCGTTCGCCGTATAGTTCTTCGATTTCGGAGCTGCTAAGGTTGGTGGTGATGTGGGTGAGCATTTTCCGGTTTACAAATAAATCGTACCTGGAAAGAAGAATTTCAGCCATGATGTTGCAATCATTACCGTAATACTTTAAGTTATTTTCGGTTCCTAAATCGTCGAAACAATAGGTTTTGGGAATGTCCTTGTTAAAGGAATGGGTGCTGTACTTACGGATGACTGTATAACCATCCTGGATGAATTCGAAGCTTACTTCCCGACAAGATTTTACGATGTATCGCTGTTCCTGGGGAAGGGTTAGTTTTACAAGGTTCATGAGCGAAGTCTTACCGCATCCGACCGGACCAGAAAGGAGAATTCCTTTCCGGAGAGAAAGGTTGTATTTTTCCGTGCTGGCTTCATCCTTCAGGAAGTAAATAAGGAGTTTGAAGATTATCTCGTAATCTTCAGGATAGACCTTAAAGTTGGGATTGTAGAGTTCCATCCCTTTGGCTTCGAGTAAGGAGAGGTATTTTGTAAAGTCGAAATTGGCTTGCATACTTTTGATTTTAAGTTATGAAAGCATTGTAGTTTCTAATTTTCATTTCTTTTGTGGCAACAAAAGAAACGAAACAAAGAAAAATGCTTAGCTGCGTGAACGCATTCCGCCTCCTGCGTCGGCTTCATTTGAACGGCACGCAGCCGAAATGGAATTATTTTTGACAGCTGGCGCCGGGAGCTCCGACCTTGGAACTGTTTGGTTGACGGGGGAGCTCGTATCGAGATTGATGAAATATTTTCAGAGGGGTTCGCCATAGTTTTTGGGAGTATTGGGTTGTGAGGAATTGGATTGTGGTGGTTTGGGTTTGGGTGCAAACTTTGGGATGTTGAGTATCCAGTTACGGGCTGCAGCTTTCCAATCTTTCATTTTTGCACGGCCACCTACCAACCAGCCGTTACTTTCGAAGTAATTGAAAAACTTTTCGGCCTCGACTGCCGGGAAGTTCTTTTCATCGAAATAGATTTTGACATGTTCCAACGGAGGGGGAATGGAACCGGACGGATTGGTTTCCTCATTCTTTTTCTTTTGGCGGAACTTTTCTTTTTCTTCTTCATTTGATTTCATATCTAAATTTTTTGATTCAAAATTTTGCGCTTGCTCAATCAAGTTTTCTTTGTTTACTATGTTTATATTGTTTATAGAAGGTCGCACAGGCATTACAGAGGCATTATCAGTACTATTATCAAAAGTGTACAGGTAAACCAAACTGCCTTTATGCCGGTTATAAGATGGCTCATACCGTATGTAATTCCATAAATGCAGTTCTTTTAAGCACCTGACGTATGTATTGGCAGAACCGATTTTTGCCATTTTCATTATTTCATCTCTGGATATGGAAACAGGATTATGAAAAAAGTTGCGGTTCCAACAACGGAATAGCGACATATAAAGGCTAACGTGAAACGGTGTAAGGCGCGAATCGCTATCCATGATTTCGAAAATGGCGGTGAGATGCTTTATATAATTCATTCATTTTATAAATCATTCAGGTTCATTATTATGTTCCTTTTTCCTAGCCGAAAAGGAATCTTTTTTTGACGGCTGTGCCGGAAACTCCGAAGAAAACTACCGGCCCGTGAAAAGATTTGGCTGTGCCTGTTTGCGGGATTGAAGCATTTCCTGAATGTCGGTGTAATCGTAGTACATTACTCCACCGATTTTGGTGTATGGCAGGGTGCCATTTAAACGAAGGTTCTGAAGTGTACCTGGTGAGATGTTCAGGATTTTACGAACCTCATAAGATTTTAACCATTTTTTGGAAGGTTCACCATTGTGCTCTTTGAAAAGTTGCCTGATTTCCTCTAATAATTCAATTTTGAACTCGCGTAAATCGTCAGTTGTGATAATTTCCGTAGACATATTTAATTGTTTTTGGTTTTATTTAACCAAAATTGAATAAACATGCCGGAACTTTTTACCAAGTTGATACCAAGTTGGTGAAAAATAAGTTTTTGATGATTTTGAACCGAATTGAACCCGATAATTTGCAATTGGAACTAAAAAATGTAAAACTACCAAGTTGGTAACGTATTGGTAACCTACTCTTCTTGTTCACTAATTCTTTGAATCAGGGCAGCTTTTAACGAATCGATAAACTTTGTCTGGTTTTGACGGTTTTTAATTTGCAGGTAATCACGGTAATAATCACCCAAATCAATCCGGAATAATGACTGCAGGAAATCAGCAATTTCTTTTATCTCGATATTACCATTGTTGATGCACTTTGCAGCATGGACTGCATAAATAAACTCTGTGAGTGCAGATTTGGAATCAGTCCAGGTGTATTTCCCCTTGGAAATGATGAAGTTTTTGTTTGATGTATAATCTTTACGCTCCATGACTGCTAATTCCGTATTCAGATAGATATTCAGCAGGTCGTTTGCAATGATTTTGGAGACTTTATAATCGTGACTTGTAGAAAACTCCGGGTCGGCATCGTAGATGAACGTATCCATAAACAACCTGATATCGAGCTTACCTCTGACAAAGTATTTATCATCGAGGTAAGTCATATTATTACGGATATATTGATAGAATTCCAGGTTTTCCGAAAAGAAATTTTCCAGTTTATCGAGCTCATTTAGCAAATATTTCTTTTGTGACTTCTCAGTACCATTTGGCCTTTTGGATTCGATATTGAAAATCTTGACGTAGTAAATGAGCTTACTGTAAATGGCTGGCTTGATTTCCTTAAAGAATAAGATTTCATCTTTCTGATTCGGAAACTTGTTGCCACGAATGTATTCCTTTAATCTTTTGAGACTGTTACTTATACAATAAATAGAACGTTCAGCTTTCTTAAGTATCACTTCTTCTTCGCTGTCAATCTGTTTCAATTTCGCCTCGAGCGATTGTTTTTCGTCGTAAACTTTTGCCAACATAATATATTTATGAAATTATCTAGGATTAACATGGTTATGATTGTCTGGAAATAAATTAAAAGGACATGGGAATCTTTATGTTTTGAAATACAATAGCGTGTATTACAACATAACAAGCCTGGATGTTCTGGAGCCGTTTTAAGGGAGAATCCTGTTACCAAATTTAGAAGAATCTTTGACATACGAGCGACTGATATTTGGTTAAACATTTTGTTACCAACTATTCCGTAGGAGTTATCAGTCGCTAAAGACGGTTTAAGGCGAACTCCATCACCTGAATCTTAAAGATACGAATTTTCTTTTTTAAGAAAATTTTTATGGTTTAGTGCTGAAGTGAATCGATTTTAAAATCGGACAAATCTTTTATTTAAGCACTGGTTTAATTTTCACTTCTACCTTTTTAATTAATTCGCTTGGTGTTATATCCAGAGCTTTAGAAATCTTAAAAAGCGTTATAAGCGTTGGCTGCCGTAAACCTCTCTCGAGAAGAGAAATGTAAGTTCTATCCAGCTCGCAATACTCAGCAAGTTTTTCCTGCGAGATTTTCCTAGCTGTCCTTAACTCTTTCAGTACATCTCCAAAAATTGCTTCCAGCATGTTCAGACTTTAGTACTCACAAAATTGAGCAATGGAATTTTTACATGCCACGGACTATAGTCTGCATTTTATGTATCTATATTTGGAATTAGATAGTGGGAATTTCTTGCTTATTGTACAGGTACAGGCGGAAGTGTATTGATTGTTGGTTTAGCCGCTGGAGTTGCAGCTATGGGTATGGAAAAAAGATTTTTCTGGTACCTGAAATGGATTTCATTGTTTGCCTTAGCATGATATATAGCTGGCTTCTTTGTTGAACTGCTATTTATTTTCTATAACGAAATTTGTCAACTCATTCACGTTCACAGACAAGCCTTCGGCAATTTGATGGAGATAATAAAAGGTTGGATTTATCTTGCCTGCTTCCAATCGTTGAATGGACTGCTGGTCTTTGCCAATAGAAGCGGCTAAGTCGCTTTGGGAAAGGTTTCTTTCTTCCCTAAGCTTTCTGATATGAGCTCCTAACTGTTTTAAAAGTTCTTCTTTCTGCATTTTGTATTATACACAAGCAGTACGAAGGAAATGTAATAAAGAGAGATTTCCCACAACGGATACGTTGTAATTTGTAGATTTTTTTTACATTTGTTTTTGATAATAAAAGCATTAAATAACGTGAGTAATAGAGAAGTTAACCAGGCAAAACAAAAACTTTTAATCATCGATGATGATGAGGCAAGCCGGTTGCTTATTGTTGAAATTTTAAGTGACGGATGTTCCAGTATTATTGAGGCCAAATGCGGTAAAGAAGCTCTGTTTTTATTTAAAAAATATTCCGAAGAATTAGCCCTGGTGTTTCTTGATATTAAGTTGCCAGATTGCAGTGGTTGGGAACTGATTTCACAATTCAGAAGTGAAAATTACTCCGTTCCTATCATAGCTATTTCAGCAACAAATCCCAATGAATTAAAAGAGAGATGTGAGGTAGCAGGTTTTGACTTTTATTTGTCCAAACCTTTTGATATTAAAGACATGGAACAGATTGTAGAATTTTACCTCAAACAAAAGTCGATATCTATTTGATTGCTTTATAAACCCTATGTTTATCCAAGAAATTAATGTTCGATACACTTAACACTAAAACAAGGAATAATCCTGCTATTCCATTCGCTAATGGAGATTTAACCTTTGGCACATGGATTTGGTATTCGGTTGAGGACCGTTTGCTATTTTCGGAGAATTTTTGCCAAATGGCAGGTATTGACAAGGATTCGGATTATGATTTCAAGACATTTCTTGAACTCGTTCACGGCAATGATTTATTATCATTTTTAAGCGAAATTGAAAATATGCTACATGGAGCAAAACCCCATTGGATAAGTTTCCGGATTGTCCAGACGGACAATACCCACCAAAAAGTCAATTGCTTTATAGAATCAATGAGTACGGAATTTGGGGATGTATTTGATATTACCGGCTTATGTCTTCCAGTTTATGATTGAACCAGAAAAATGATGTTGAGATATTTTCTCTTTATTACTTGATTGTATTTGTAACTTTTATTATATGCTGCCTATTATCAAATATATAAGAAACGTTTAATCCGTTGGTGTCAGCTATTTCCTTAACTAAGGCTAACCCAAGCCCAAGATGTTCGGAAGACTGGTTCCCTTTTTTAAAACGGGTAAACAACATGTCGGTAGGGTATTCGGGAGATGTGCCTGAATTGCTTATTTCAAAATAATCCTTTTTAATGGTTATAGTAATGCTTCCTTTCGGAATATTGTGTTTTATTGCATTACCCAACAGGTTTGAGACTAAAATATCGGACAATACAGGATGTATTTCGAAAATAAAATCTTCGTCCTTGTTTATCGAAACGTTTAGCTCCTTTTCGGCAGCTATTTCTTCATATAGTTCAATGTATTTGTCAAATACCATCGAAAAGTTTAATTTCTGCTTTTGTTCGAACTGGCGGTTCTCAATTTTGGTAAGCATTAACAATGCCTGGTTTAATCGCGATAAACGGGAAGTGTTCTCTAATGCCTGGTTAATAAGCTGAGCATTATCCGCATTCAAATCTTTGCTTTGCAATAAGCGTTCGAGCTTGGTGCGTATGATGGTAAGGGGAGTTTGCAATTCGTGCGAGGCATTTTCGGAAAAGTCCTTCATCCGTAAATAATCGGATTTTATGCGTTCAATCATCTGCTGTAACGAAATATTCAACTCGTTAAACTCTTGTATATATGTTGTTCCAAATCCGAACTGAGTATCGCGATTGTTGATGTTTAAAGTTTTAATTGCAGCGATGGTATGGAGAAACGGCGACCAAAGCTTTTTGCTGAAATAGTAATTGGTTACATACAGCATCACGCTGAACAGCCCAAATACCAGCATTAAACTGATGAAAATCCCGTAAACAATGTCGGTTGTTTCAATCTCGGAGCTTTTAATCGTTACAATATAATTTACTGTGCGCGTTTTGGCCGAAAAGCGTATGAGGCGGTAAGGTATGTATTCTTTTTCAACATTGTCGAAAAGTAGAGAATCGAACAATAAAGGTTTTAGATATATTGATGGTGATGTTTTTTCAACAGAAAGATTGTCGTTCAGCAATAATGAAGCAGAATTTACAGAATCCAGCAAGTTCATGGCTTTGGCGACTTTGCTCTGCCCCGTACGCAGTTGCTCGTCCAGTTCTTCTTTCAGATTATACTGAATGGAAAAGAAAAGTACCACACCAGCCAATACAAAAAATAATAAAATACTGATAATATAATAGCGATTTGTAATTGCTAACAGTTTCATGCTTCCTCCCATTTATAGCCTATTCCGTAAATTGATTTTAAATAATTCTTACAGCCGGCATCCTGTAGCTTTTTGCGAAGGTTGCGGATGTGTGTATAAAGGAATGTATATGAATCGACAAGTTCAATTTCATCCTGCCATAAGTGCTCCACAATGGCCGCTTGGGAAAGAACCTTGTTTTTATTGGTAATAAAATATACCAGCAAATCAAATTCTTTACGTGTAAGTATAAGTGATATCGAGTTAATTTTTACAGTTTGCGCCGTAAGGTCAATGTTTATTTCATTGAAAACCAAAGTATTGTTCCCGTCAAAAAACCTTCTCCTGAGAATTGAGTTTATCCTGGCGTTTAGTTCGCTTAAATGGAAAGGTTTAACCAGGTAATCATCTGAACCTGTATTTAATCCGGTAAGTTTATCATCAAGAGAATTCCGGGCAGAAATAATAATGATACCAGCTTTTGATTTTTGAGCCTTAAGCTCCTTAATAATATCGAAACCGGAACCGTGAGGAAGGTTAATGTCAACTACTATACAATCGTACTCATAATCGGATATTTTTAACATTGCCTGCCGAAAGTCCGATGCTGTTTCAACTACCAGGCTTCCGCTTTCAAGATAATCTTTAATATCCTGTAGCAAAGCGGTTTCATCTTCAATCACAAGTACTTTCATGCAAATTCATTTTATGCAAATTAACTGTTAAAATCTAAAGGAAAATTAAAGATACATCATAAACAACTTTAAAATTGCTTAAGAATTGGGTTGTATCCTTGCAAAAGTAAATTCACTAAAAGATGTATCACTTAAAAATTTAAAATGATGAAAACTAAATTGTTAATTGCTTTATTAATTACGTTTGGCTCGTATGCAATAGCCCAGGAGAAAAAGGAAAGTCCCAAACCTGAAAAGCAGGTTAATGTGCCTGAACTGGTAAAAAAAGAGTTTGCTGCTAAGTACCCGAAGGCAACTAAAGTAAAATGGGGAATTGAAAAACCGGGTGAGTATGAAGCCGAGTTCGACCTGAACAAGTCCGAAATGTCTGTGGTTATAGATGAAAAGGGCAATGTACTCGAAGTTGAAACTGAAATGAAAGAAGCAGAACTACCCCAGGCTGTAAAAGCCACAATCGCAAAAGATTTTGCAGGCTACAAAATTGGTGAAGTTGAAAAAAGCGATGCCAAAGGCGTTGTATCTTATGAAATGGAAGCCAAAAAAGATAAGGCCGAATTTGAACTGGTATTCAACGGCAACGGGAAACTGTTAAAGAAAGAAGAAAAGAAAGAAGAAAAGGATAATGATTGATGAATGAGGCCGGAAGAGGAGGGTAATACCTCCTTTTCAACTATATAGAAGAGTACCCCGTAACTTGTTTTTTGATTTATAAAAGCCTGTTTGAAAATATTTATAGACTGGCTATTATAATAACCTTGTTCTTTTTGTTAACTTGATAGACAAAAAAATTGGAACCGTAATAAAATTATTGAATGAAGAATATATTTTTGATAAGTCTGTTTGGGGGCTTTCTTTTTCATCATGTTAATGCCCAGCAACTTGGTTATTTCATTACGCAGGGGCTGCAAAACAGCCCTTTGCTTAATGAATACCGCAATCAGGCGAGTGCATCTGCAACCGACAGTCTTCTGGTAAGGGCATCGCAATTGCCACAGGTAAACAGCACCAGCCAGGTAATGTATGCCCCGGCCTATAAAAATTTCGGATACGACAATGCCATTACCAATGGCGGTAATTATGCTTCGGTTGTAGGTGTTTCTCAAAATATATTTAACAGCAAATCGCTCAAAAGCAAATACGAAGGCATAAACATACAAAAACAAGCATGGCTCAATAACGGTAAAATATCTACAGCCGATTTGAAAAAGGTCATTACAGCGCAGTACCTGACAGCCTACATGTCGTATTCCGATATGAACAACAGCCGTTCATACCTTACACTTCTTAACCAGTACAAAGATATACTGAAACAGCTTGTTGACGGGGGCGTGTACCGGCAAACCGATTACCTTGCGCTTATGCTAGAGCTACAAACAGCCGAAATTGACTTTAACCAGCAACAAACACAATTTACCTCGGACACATACATGCTCCGCCAGCTATGCGGCATAACCGATACAGCGGCCTTTGTACCCGAAATACTTGTTTTTAATATACCCCAACCCGGCAACATACAAAATTCGCCTTTATTTGTAAGGTTTAAAATAGACAGTCTTTCCATCAATAACGAACAACAAGCGCTCAGCCTGAATTATCGCCCCAAAATAAACTGGTTTGCCGATGCCGGGGTGATGAGCAGCGACCCGGCCCTTTTGCAACGTCATTTAGGGTACAGCGTAGGGCTGAATATGACCATCCCAATATTTGATGGCCATCAGCGGAAACTCGAATCGCAAAAACTTTCTATTCGTGAGAACACCCGTTCCGGTTACGAGAATTATTTTAAAACACAATATAGAAGCCAGGTACAGCAGCTAAAAATAGAAATGCAAACGGTGCAAAAAACACAGGCATTGCTAAAAACCCAGCTTGCAACCGCAAAGGAACTCATAGAAATGATTAAAAAACAGTTGAACAACGGCAATGTTACCGTTATCGAACTTATCAATACCATGAAAAATTACCTGTCGGTAAGCCGGTCGATGAACCAGGCACAGGTACGTGAATTTGGAATTATGAATGAACTGAATTATTTGATGCAGCAATAATATTTGATATGGTAACAGAAATAAATAAAAACAAAGCACAGTTGCTTATTTTAATGGCTTTTACAGCTTTCATGTTTAACGCTTGCAGCAATGGTAGCGCTGAGAATGAGGCCGATGGAAAAGCATCTACCCCGGTTACCATTACCCATGTATCTTTTGAACCCATGGCGGAATATGTTGAATTGAGCGCAAATTCTGCATTCCGGAAAAAAAGTATAGTTCGTTCGTCTATAACCGGAATGGTTTTGTCGGTGGCAGTGAACCCCGGCGACAAAGTGGCCCGGGGGCAAACGTTATTTACCCTGATAACCAGGGAAGCCGCCGCTCTTATGGATAAAAAAGCACAGGGCGACAGTAGTTTGCACTTTAACGGGGAACTTAAAGTAAGGGCTGCACAAAATGGCATTGTAAGCAGTATAGCCCACCAGCAGGGCGATTATGTACAGGAAGGCGACGAGCTGGCCTCGGTGGCAGAGCCGGCAAGCCTTGTTTTTAATTTACAAGCCCCTTATGAACTTACCGGATACATTCACACAGGAGAACCCTGCGAAATCATCTTGCCAAACCAAATAAATTTTCAGGGAAAAATAGAAACCATGCTCCCTGCAATGGACATGCAGGCGCAAACACTTACCCTGGTTGTAAAACCGTTAATGGCTGAAGATATTCCTGAAAACCTGATTGCCAAAATAAAAATTGTAAAATCGCTGAAGAAAAACGCCTGTACTTTGCCAAAAGAAGCCGTGCTTACCGATGAAACACAAACCCTCTTTTGGGTAATGAAGCTGCTCAACGACTCCGTGGCCGTAAAAACCATTATTCATAAAGGTATCGAATCAGATGATAAGATTGAAGTACTGAAACCGATATTTACAACTGCTGACAGAATTATTGCAACCGGAAACTACGGGTTGGAAGACACGGCAAAAGTAACCATTACAACGAAATAAGATGAAGAAAAATATCTTTCACTTTTACAAAAATCCAATATCCCTGATATTGGCAATTATAATGCTGAGTGGGGTTTATTTTTATGCCCACATGCAGGTTTCGCTGTTCCCTGAGATTACCTTTCCGAAAATTAAAATTATTGCAGACAATGGAGAGCAACCCGTTGACAAGATGATGATTTCAGTTACCCGGCCCCTGGAAAATGCCATTAAACAGGTACCCGACCTTCAAATCATCCGAAGCACCACCAGCCGGGGTTCGTGCGAAATATCAGCTTTTCTCGACTGGAAGGCCGACATTAACCAGAGCCTGCAAATGCTCGAACTGCGCATTAACCAGGTAAAGAACGAGCTTCCTTCAACGGTACAAATTGAAGTGGAGAAAATGAACCCTTCCATTCTGCCGGTAATGGGATACGCGCTCGAGAGTACCACCAAGACGCCCATTGAGCTGAACCTGATAGCAAAATATACAATCAAACCTTATTTATCACAAATACAGGGTATCGCGAGGGTAGCAATCATCGGTGGCAAGACAAAAGAATTCTGGCTGGTACTGAACCCTGAAAAGATGAGCACCCTTTCTGTTACGCCCGACCTCATCAGCAGCGCGATAAACAAAAGCAACTTCATCGTTTCCAATGGCTACCTGAGCGACTACAGGAGACTTTACCTTACAGTTACCGATGCTGGACTTTATGGTAAAGATGACATTGAAAGGGTAGTGATAAAAAACGACGGAAAAAGGGTGTTAACGTTAAAAGATATTGCCACCGTTGAAGTCCGGGAAAAAGTTGAATACACCAGGATAAACGCTAACGGCAGGCAGGCCGTTTTAATTGCCATACAGAAACAGCCCAACGCGAACCTTGTAGACCTTTCGAAAGAAATATTGCTGAAAGAAAAAGCGCTGCAACAACTCCTGCCCAAAGGGGTGGTAATGAAACCCTATTATAACCAAGCCGATTTCGTGAACGATTCAGTGAAAAGTGTTTCCGATAGTCTCTGGCTGGGCCTGTTCCTGGCAATTGTAGTTGCCATATTGTTCCTGCGTTCCCTCAAGGCCAGTTTGTCTATCCTCATCACTATTCCCATCACCTTGCTGTTGACAATTATCGTGCTTAAAAATATTGGCTACACGCTGAATATTATGACATTAGGCGCTATTGCAGCAGCCATCGGGCTTATTATTGACGATGCCATTGTGGTAATCGAGCAAGTTCACCGCGAACACGAAGAAAACCCAGGAATAGAAACCCGGCAACTTATTTTTAAATCGGTTACTTACCTTTTCCCTTCCATGATTGGGTCATCGTTGAGCACCATTGTCATCTTCCTTCCCTTTATTTTAATGAGCGGTGTGGCTGGGGCTTATTTTAATGTGCTTACCAATACCATGATTATAACGCTGGTTTGTTCATTTTTTGTTACCTGGCTAGGGTTGCCTGTTATTTATCTTTTGTTGCCGAACATCAGGGGAAAACTGCACAAAAACGCAACAATCCACCGACAGGTAAAAAAACGGGCATGGGTTGGATTTTTTATACATAAACCCGTCATTAGCATATTGTTTATCGCGCTGCTTGTAGTTTCAATCCTATTTATACTGCCCCGGTTACAAACAGGGTTCCTGCCCGAAATGGACGAAGGCTCAATTGTGCTGGACTATTCTTCGCCCCCTGGCACATCGCTCGAAGAAACCGACCGTATGCTCCGCGAAGTGGAAAAGATTATTGTAAAAATACCTGAATTTAAAGCATATTCGAGACGGACAGGCGCCCAGATGGGATTTTTCATTACCGAACCCAACAGGGGCGACTACCTTATCCAGCTCAAAAAAAATCGCAAAAAGACTACCGAAGAAGTAATTAACGACCTGAGACAAAAGATTGAAGCTTCGCAACCCGCCCTGCGTATTGATTTTGGTCAGGTAATAGGCGATATGCTCGGCGACCTGATGGCTTCGGTGCAACCCATTGAAGTGAAAATTTTTGGCACAGACCCGCAAAAACTTAATGAACTTGCAAAAAAAGCTGCATCTGAGATAGAAAAAATCCCCGGCACAGCCGATGTATTTGATGGCATTACCATTGCCGGGCCATCGGTGGATGTTGTTCCCAACCTGCCAAAGCTCGCACAGTTTGGAATTTCGCCCGATAACTTCCAATACCAGATGCAAACCCAATTGGTGGGCAATGTGGTGGGAAGCATCCCCGAAAAGGAGCAATATACCGATATACGCATAATATATCCCCAAACCTATAAGGCCAGTGTTGACAAAATGAGGCAGCAATTTATCTTTTTGCCAGATGGTAAGCTAAAGCCCATTCAGGAATTTGCCACTATCGACGTTAAGCCCGGTGCTGCGGAAATAACACGCGAAAACCTGCAACCCGTTGCCATTGTTACTGCACGTTTAAATGGCCGCGACCTTGGAAGCGCGATGAAAGACATCCAGAAACAACTTGGTACAAATATATCACTACCACAAGGGTATTATATTGCCTACGGAGGTGCTTATGCCGACCAGAAACAATCGTTTAGCGAACTCCTGCTTATCCTGATAACCTCATGTTTGCTTGTTTTTACACTCATGCTTTTTCTGTTCCGCGATTACAAGGCTGCAACGATAATCGTAGCGATTGCCATCCTTGGGGTAGCAGGCGGATTTTTAGCTCTGTTTATTACCGCTACGCCGTTAAATGTGGGTAGTTATACAGGGTTAATTATGATAGTTGGCATCATTGGAGAAAATGCCATATTTACATTTCAACAATTTCTCACAGCACGAAAAACAGCATCAGTTGATGAGGCTCTGATATTGGCGGTTTCTACCCGTTTACGACCCAACCTGATGACGGCACTTGGCGCGATTATCGCTTTGATGCCCCTGGCTTTGGGGATTGGCACCGGCGCTCAAATGCACCAACCATTGGCTATTGCTGTAATAGGAGGGTTTATTATTGCCTTGCCTTTGTTATTGGTGGTATTGCCGACGTTGCTAAGAATGGTATTAAGTAAAAATAATGGTTGAGCATAATTCTATAAGAACCACGAAAAATGATTTAAATTTTTAAAATAAAATCTTAAAAGGTTAACAAACTATTGAGCAAAATAGTCAAGACAATGAATGTGATAACAACATAAGTCCAATCTTTTTCGAAAAGAAAGCCAAATAATGAAAATATAACCCTGGCAACCGGGGTGGCAATTAAGAGTATAAGACCAAGTTGAATAATAGATCTACCCCTAAAATTTAAAGCCTCTTGAATGATAAGATTTACTTGTCTGAAACGAGCAGGCTCACCTTTAAAAGCTGAATAGTTAAATGTTTCGTGAGGATGTTGGATGAGAAATATAACTCCTCCAACTATAACCAGGAGAGCAGAAAGTAACACTCCAACACGCAACAACGACCCCATTACTGAACTCATTTGCTTATCGTCCCATGATTTTGTCGATTTCAACATCTTAAATATTTTTTGTAATGCCGTTATAAATCATCTCAATAGCTAAAAGAGTAATTACAATTGCAAAAATAATACGAATAGATTTTGTCCGCGATTTTAAAAGCAACTTAGCACCGACAAGTGAGCCAATTAAAACTCCAACCATTACAGGCATAGATAAAACGGGGTCAATATAACCACGGCTTAAATAAATACCTGCACTTGCAGCGGCTGTAACTCCAATCATAAAATTGCTTGTGGTTGTAGAAACCTTAAAGGGGATTTTCATGATAGAATCCATGGCAATAACTTTAAGCGCTCCGGAACCAATACCTAATAAGCCCGATAAAATGCCTGCGAGAGACATCATTAAAAATCCGCCTCCCAGATTTTGTAATTTATAAAACTTTATTCCTGAAGTGGTGGGATAAGAACCATCTGCCTTCAATAATTTTGTTAACCAGCCTTGTTTTATAGGATTAGGGTCGTTTGTATTTATTACCTCCCTGCTTTTTTGAAAAGAATTTATTGCAGAATAAATAAGTACTAAGCCAAAAATAACAGCAATAGCATGTGTAGGAGCAAATATAGCTATTGCGGCTCCGGCAATGGCTCCCAAAGTTGTGGCAATTTCAAGAAACATACCGATACGAATATTCAAAAGGCCTTCCTTTACATAAGCGGATGCAGCGCCTGATGATGTTGCTATTACAGAAATTAATGAAGTGCCTATAGCATAGCGTATATCAACTCCAAAACCTATGGTTAAAAGAGGGACAAGTATAACTCCTCCGCCAAGGCCTGTGAGAGAACCAATAAGCCCTGCAAACAAAGCACCTGCAAAAAGTATAATAACTGTTGAAATCATATAAGAAAAGTGAATATAGAATCACTGAATAGTTGTTTTTCCCTTAAACAGAAGGAAGATTCCAATTAAAATAAGAGGGATACTTAACAATTGTCCCATATTAAGAGCCATGTTGTTTTCAAAACCTACCTGATTTTCTTTAATAAATTCTAATAGGAAGCGCATTGAAAATAAAGCGATAAGAAAAATGCCAAACATAAAACCAGACTTAAGCTTTTCTTTTTTCTTGAAATAAATGATGAGTAATGAACCAAAGATTATCAAGTAAGACAATGCTTCGTAAAGCTGAGCAGGGTGGCGCGGGATATTATCTACTCTGTCGAATATGATTGCCCAAGGAACCGATGATGCAGAACCTATAATTTCTGAATTCATAAAATTGCCCAGTCTGATGCAACAACTTGCAAGAGCGGCAACAATAGCCAACCTGTCGAGAACCCAAAGCAAATGCTGTTTGTATTTGCGAGTATAAAGGTATACAGCCAGAAAAACGCCTATTGCACCGCCATGACTGGCTAAACCCTGATAACCTGTGAATTCAAAATCTTTACCTAAAGTACCATGAAAAGGTAAGATGATTTCCCAGGGACGTTGCAGGTAATACCCGGGTTCGTAAAACAGGCAATGTCCAAGCCGTGCGCCAATTATGGTTCCAAGAAATACATAAATTGCAAGTTTATCGAGTTGCTGAAGCGGGATATTTTCAAATTTATAAATCTTTTTAAGTATTATATAGCCCAATATAAGGCCTGAGACAAAAAAGAGTGAATAATACCTAATGGCAAAACCTCCAATGCGAATAATTTCGGGGTTTATATTCCAGTGAATAAAACTTAAAATCATGTTTTTGGGCAAAAATAGTTATTTTAAAGTTTCTACTTCAGAATTTTTATGTTTCATTTAGGCTATTGTTGACAATCTTTACGTGTTTATGAATTTGATTAAGAACAGCATTAGCCAAAAGATATTATAAAGAAAATCATACCGCAATCATGGAATTCTGGTCCTCCTGAAGTTGTTTAAAATATGATTATTATGGAGCCCCCGATAATAAGGCAAGTTCCTAAAATGATTTTCCAGGTTATCGCTTCGTGCAATAGCACAACAGACAGTATCAGGGCAATTGCAACACTTAGCTTGTCGATGGGCGCGACCTGCGATACCTTCCCTAATTGCAAAGCTTTGAAATAAAATATCCACGACAGGCCTGTAGCAACTCCCGATAAACCAAGAAACAGCCAGTTATTTTTTGAGAAACCGTTTATTCCGCTTAGCTCTTTCCTGAAAAGGACAATGCCCCAGGCTATGAGTAAAATAAAGATTGTCCGTATGGCAGTAGCCAAATCGGAGTTAATCCCTTTGATGCCAACCTTGGCCAGGATGGCTGTAAGCGCCGCAAAAACGGCTGATAGTAAAGCATAAATCCACCACATCGTTATCTTTCGTTTATCAGGTTATTGAACTCTTTTCGTTTGTTGCCGGATGAGATAATAAATTACAAAGGCTGCAACTAATTGCGTTGCCACGGAAAATATTATCAATCCTTTAATGGAGAAATCATATAAGTATCCCATGAGTGCGCTTCCTGCAAACCAGAACAAGCCATAAGCGGCGTTGAAAGAACCGAATGCGGTTCCACGCCTTTCGGATGGTATCATTTCGGCTATTTCAGCTTTAAGAATGGATTCCTGAGCGCCCATGCCGATACCCCATAGTACCATGCCTGCCAGAGCCCAGTTGAAGCCACCCATGAAAACCATGGGAGCGAAGAAAGAAGAAAGCAGTATGGCCAGCAGGAGTGTTTTAATTCCCATTTTGTCGAACATCTTTCCGAAAATCAGAGCTGCTATCGCATCCGTTGCCATTGCAACGGCATAAAATATAGGAATGGCTGAATCGTTCATTAACGCCTTAGCCTTGAAATGAAAGGCAATCAACGGAAAATCGACATAACCGGCAGCAATGAAAACAACAGCCAGAATATAAATCCAGTATTTTTTAGGAAAACCCTGCGATACAATGGACGTTGTTTTAAATTCGAGATTTTCCGGTTTCGGATACAGGTATTTGCAAATTAACAATATGCTGAAAGCAATGATGGCCGGGATAACAAGTATGCCGAATGCCATACGGTAATCCTGGTGTTTATAAAAAAGGACGGCACTTACTAACAAAGGGCCTACGGTTGCCCCAATCTGGTCCATTGCTTCGTGCAAGCCATATCCCCAGCCACGACCCATTTTTTGTGTACCAAACGAGAGAAGCGCATCCCGCGCAGGTGTGCGTAATGCTTTTCCAATGCGTTCGGTAATCATTAACACGACGGCAAGCTGCCAGTAACCGGCCAGAGCTAACAATGGAACGGAGAACAGATTCAGCAAATATCCTGCAATTAATATCAACCAATACTTTTTAGTTTTGTCTGCCAGGTAACCGGAAACGAACCTCAACCCGTACCCGAACAATTCGCCGATACCAGCTACCAATCCTACGGTTGCCCCGCTTGTTCCTAGTAATTGAAGGAACGAACCATTGATACTGCGGGCTGCCTCGTAAGTCATGTCGGAAAACAGACTAATGAGCCCCAGTAATACCACAAATTTTGTGGCCGTGTCGATTCTAAGTGATTTTATCATGTTGTATCGAGCGTTTATATTCAATATATTGATAAAGTTTTGCCATACCCCATCCGATGAGTGAACTTAATATGGCTGCTACAATGACATCGGCAGGATAATGAACCCCGTTGTAAATACGGCTATATGACACTAACGCAGCCCATAGAAACAGCCAATATTTTAAAAACCGGAATCTATTGTCGAGTACGAAATATAGGAAAGTAGCAAGACCAAAAGCATTGGCAGCATGAGACGAAACAAAACCGTATAATCCACCTGGCCCTGCCTTGCTTAAATGTATCAAACCAGCCAAAGCCGGTTCGTGCGAAGGTCGCAACCGGTGTGTCAGGTTCTTGATAAGATGCGACGCTGTTTGGTCGCATAAGGCTATCACAAGGCCTGTGATTATAAGTATTATTACGCCACGCATTTTGTACTTCCAAATGATAAAGAAAGCTATGATTACGTACATGGGAACCCAAATCAGTTTATCGCTGAACCAATACATAATGGGGTCGAAGAAAGCATTGTGCAACCCGTTGAGGAAGAGAAACAATTTAGTGTCAAGTGAATTCAGGTATTCTATCATTTTTTTCTTTTTTTAGCAAGCCATTGCTGGCCTTTGTAACACAGATATGCAGAACCGGCACCAATAATTGCACCGGCCAAAACATCGCTTGGATAATGGACTCCCAAATCCATTCGGGAATAGGCAACAGCCCCAGCCCATCCATAAGCCGGAATAATTATATACCATTTGGGATAAGCAATACTCAACGAAGTTGCAATTGAAAATGCATCGGCGGTATGACCTGATGGGAAAGAGGGACTTCCTCCACTGGTTACCTTCTCCAAAAAAGGATATGTAACAAACGGCCTTGGCCGGTTAACCGCATATTTCAGGATATTTGATACTATGGCAGATGATACAACCGAAGCCCCTATGTACAATGATTTTTGAAATGTAAGTGAGTCTTTCCGCGCCAAACTTATACCAATTAGCAGGATAGGCACTCCGTAGGCTATCGGACCGGCCGAATTGGTAAATGCCCTGAATGTATTGTCGAGATGTTTATCCCTGTTTAAATTAATATTCTTTAAAATGTCGATATCCGGATTTTGAGACCAAAGGTTAAGTGTTGGAAACAAGAGGATAACCAGAAATAGCTTTTTTATCATATAACCGTGTTTAATTTCGTAAAGTTGCTGCCATCCGTAGCGGATTTTTTAATAATTCCAGGGCATCCAAAATATTGGTGCACACAATGTCAGCATTTTCGAGGCTTTTAACTGACGCGCCTTCCTTTTGAATAACAACAATCCCCAAAGCAGCATTCTTTAACATCAGCGCATCGTTCAGACCATTTCCTATGGCAATTACAGCGTTTTCGCCCAGGTCGCTGATGTATTTTACCTTTTGCAACTGCTGAAAATCGTTATTGATAATAACCAGATTACAGTCGATATCTACAAGGTTTTCGGTTGTTTTACCAAAGGTGTTTGCCGTAACGATATGAATTTTCAGGTCCTCGGCCAATGAATTCAGGATTTCCCTTACACCCGGAATTAGGGTTCCATCAATGGCCAGCGTTCCATTATAATCGAGTACCAGGTGTTCGGCCTCGATTTTCTTATTTCCCGGAATATCTATCGTAATCATTTTTAACTGTAATTTTTATAATTGTTCCAAATTCTTTACCATTTAGCGAACGGTTGTTTGACTAAACAGGCATTATAATACCGTGTGTCATCAGAAACCTCTTTGCCAATCCATTCAGGTAACTCAATATTTTCATGTTCTTCTGTTAACTCGACCTCAGCAATAAGCAGCCCCGTATTGTCTCCCGAAAATTCGTCGACCTCCCAGGTTTTTCCTTTGTAAGAAACCTTATAGCGCACCTTTTCAATAATACCTTCGGAAAATTTTTGTATCAGCTCCGTTGCCATATCGAAAGGAACAGGGAACTCGTATTCTTCCCTGGAGATATTGACTGTTTTCCCTTTAATTGTCATGTAGCCACCGGACCCGGTTACACGGATTCTTATGGTTTTATCAATATCGGTTGTCAAATATCCCTGAATGATATATTCCCCTGCAGGTTTATCTGCTTTTAGCCATAATTCTTTATCTACCAGGTATTTTCTTTCAATCTCCATCAGCTTTATTTTCTTGCAATCAATACATTGCATTTGGCATTCTCGCTTACTTTATCAGTTACATGACCAAGGTCGTTTCCCCACAGGCCGGAATGCCCGCCACAGCCCATTACTATTAAATCCATTTTATTTTTTTCTGCAAATTCAACAATCAGTTTAGCAGGATTGCCCTGCAAATGGGCATACTCTATTTCATAGCCTTCCTCCTGCGATTTGCATTTAATTTCCCGTTTCAGTTTAGCCGAAAAAGTATCAATGGCCTTGTTCTCTTCATCAATTTCAGCTACAGTTTCATGGTAATATGGTCTGAAACCTCCAACCCACAAAGCAGTTAATTTTGCTTTTAAGGCCTTTGCCAATACCAGCGAGTTGTTTAATGCTTTTTTGGCTCCCTCGGAACCATCATAAGCAACAAGAATGTTTTGGTACATCATTTTGTCCTCCTTTTAGTTTTATTTTTTTTATTGCCGTTTTCTGTCATTCTCCGGAGCCTTCCCCAAGCAATCATTGTATGTATTTCAGGCTGAAAGAATTTTTGAGCAATGAGCGTAGGGATAATGGCGCTAAGGATAACCACGGTTACCAGGATAGTATATTGTTTTTGGTCGATGATATGATTATTCAGCCCGAACAATGCCGATATGGTACCAAATGTTAAACCGGTTGCCATTAACAGGGTAGTATAAGAAGATTCTTTTTTTCGCATTTGAAATACCCTCGCGAAAGGATATACACCGATAATTTTGGTTACTATTTTTATCACCAGGAATAAAATGATAATACCCAGCGAAACCCAGATTACAGGCAATGAAACATACAACCCAGCTTTCATGAAATAAAACGGGGTAAAAATGGTAAAGGCAATGGTGCGCATACGGTCAACCAATGTTTTATCGCGAACGAATACGCCTGCCACCACAAGACCGATGAGGTAAGCAGGCAGTACCGCTTCGCTTTTAGCAGTAGTAGCTAGTCCACCCAGGAAAAACAATACCAACAGGATAAATTTCACTTCGGGCTGGCTTACTTTATTGGCTCCCAAATGACCTATCAGGTATTTTGTCCATTTTGGCATAAACCAAAGCAACACGCACATTATTACCACAAAGACCACCATCCAAAGGTTAAAGTTGGCAAATAAGACACCCAGGGCAAGTACTGTTCCAAAGTCAGTAATAAAGCAAGCTGCGAGAATCATCTTGCCCATTGAAGTATCGCTGAGTTTTTTCTCAATCATTACTGCATAGACCACTGCCACTGACGTGGTAGAAAGTGCTATTCCTGCAATTTGTGCCTGGTGCAAACCCCAACCGAACACAAACTGTGCAATCATCCAAACACTCACAAAAGGAATGGCAAATGAAATCACACCTATAACCATGCTTGCTTTAAAATTCGCCTTCAGCGATGCCGGGTCTATTTCAGCCCCTGCCAGGAAAGTTAAAACACCGCTTCCGAGCATCGCCAGAAAGTCAATCCATTGGGTAGTTTGATGGATTCCAAGAAAATTTCCGGCTACCACACCTACCAAAATTTCAATTAAAGCAACCGAAATGCCTATGCGAATGGAAATCAGGCTTGCAACGAGCGCCATTCCCATCCAGAGGGCAGCTATCAACCAGATATTATCTATCATATGCATAAACTTGAGTTTTAATTTTCTTCAACCGTTCCATGTAATCCTTTAATATTGTGTAGTCGCTGGTGGCCTGCTGCAATATGTTTTCAACTGTCATGATTTCGTTACTGATGTATTGCAGAGCCTGCCTGTGAATGGTATCGATGGTTTTATTAATTTTTCCATTTAACTCCGATATGTAGCGATGCAGGTTTTTATCCGTCTCGTAAGGGATTTGTTTTGAGAAATGCCGGAAAAACAGGGAGTGGAACCATTTCATAGGCAGAAAGAATAATAGTGTATCAAGATGTGAATCAAAAGCCCTGTAAATGGTAATATCCGGTTTATCTATGCCAGTAAAATCTATTTGCCAGTAAGCTTCGGGAATATGAACCCCAAACGCCTGAAATAATTTTTCGTCCAAGCGCTGCCTGAACTGAAGTGCTGAATACTGGTAATAACCGGCGGTTTCCCTCACAATCTGGTTCACCTGGTCGAAACAATCGTTGTCGATTTGTTTGACTTCATTCCCAATTTGTTGGTTCAGCCACTTTTCATACTTCCGGGAAACCTGGTATAATGAACCCTTCCAATTTTTAAAATCGCCGGTGAATTGTTTATTGAGTTTTCCATTAATTGAAAAACGAAATGGCAGAATGATTTTTTCGAGTTTGTCGCGCACCTCACCTTTAAACGAAGAACCGGAAAGGAGCATTTCACGTTCGTGATGATGGCGATTGTTCCTGATTTCCTGCAGCAGCTTGTTTACAGAATCTTTTTCCGCTTCACGTTTCATGGCGGACTGTAAGGCCAATTCGGTATAAACAAGGCTTTGCCCGATGATGGTATTTGTTTTGTGGTGAGCTATCTCACTGAGCTTGCTGGCTGCATTTTTATGTAATGGCAATATCAATTTCTCAATCAGCGTTTTCCGGCATTCTCCTGAATTTTGATAAACCGAATAATCAAAAACCGGAATATCCCTGTTTATGGCATTCTTCAACGAGCTGGTGATATAGGAACGTATCTCGGTGAGTTCTTCGTTTTTAAACAAATCCGTTTTGGTAATTACCAATGTTATTTCCGGACAATATTGTGCAATGCCTTTTACCAGGTTTATATCTTCTTCCGACAACGGACGTTCGGCACTTACACTTATGATAGCAACACCGGTAAATGGCAACCATTGCTGTGTGGTTTCGCTGTTATGCCGGTAAAGGCTGCCTAATCCGGGAGTATCCACCATGCTTATATTTTTGAATGGTTCCAAAGCAGGATGCTCCACAATAGCCTGGGCAACCTGCTTTACATTTTCGGGGTTCAGCTTTTCGGTTACATATTGAGGGAGTTCATCTATGGTTGCGCTTGTTTCCTTTCCATCTAAATATTGAATAATCAGTTTAGGTTGAACACCAAAACGAAGGCGGGTTACAATGGCAGTAACCGGCACAACTCCAACAGGTAAAAGATTTTCACCAATAATGCTATTCACGAGCGAGCTTTTACCCGATTTGAATTGCCCTAACACAGCAACATAAATGGTTTTATCATTGCTGTTCAAAAGGCCTGATACAGGCTTTGTCAGGTCGGGTGCGCCAATGGCCCGGTTTATGCCGAATATTTCATTGATAATATCTTTAATCTCATTCATATTCCATATATCATTATAAATAAGCCGATTAATACTGATAGTGCGAAGAAAAAGCACAATGCGACCAATGCGGCTTTCAAAGCCATTTTCAGAGGTTCTTTCTTTGTTGGATAGTGGCGGATATACTCGTTATAAGTGATTAGAAAGGTCATAAGACCTGAGATTATGCCCAAAAGAATACCTAATGCCAGGGAAAATCTGGAAAATTGCCCTCGCATGAAGCCTGGATACAGTAATAGAACAGAATTGTTATCTGGAATATTCATAAATGACTGTGTATTAATACATTAATTAACAGGAGTCATCAGTCATTTATGACGGTTAAAGGCGAACTCCATCACCATAGATAACAACAAATTATGGAATTTTTTGTTGATATTTCTCCATTTTTCGAAGGCACAAACCTGACAGGATATATGTTCCATTAGGTTAAAAGCTTATTTATTTTTAAAAGCTTTAATACCGGCAAATTTGGAGCTTTTACCCAGCTGGTGTTCAATACGCATCAATTGGTTAAACTTCTCAATACGTTCACCACGGCATCCGCTTCCGGTCTTTAAATGACCTGCATTGACTGCAACCGTAAGGTCTGCAATAAAGCTGTCGGGAGTTTCACCGCTACGGTGCGATACAAAGCAGTTGTAACTGTTTTTGTATGCAAGCTCAATGGTTTCGAGTGTTTCGGTTACCGTTCCAATCTGGTTCAGTTTTATGAGTATGGAATTAGCTACACCCTTTTCGATACCTTCTGCCAGTATTGCCTTGTTGGTACAAAACAAATCATCTCCTACGATTTCTATTTTTTGCCCAAGTGTCTGTGTGAGATTTTTCCAACCGTTCCAATCGTTTTCGGCCAAACCGTCTTCGAGTAAAACGATAGGATATTGGTTCACCCAGCTTTCCCACAGCTTAACCAGTTCTTCGCTCGACATGAATTTTCCGGTACTTTTAAACATCTTGTATTTTCCATCTTCCCACAGTTCACTTGCTGCCGGGTCGAGGCAAATACTAACATCACCGCCCGGTTTATATCCAGCCTTGGTAATTGCTTCCAGGATAACTTCCACAGCTTCGTCATTCGATTTTAAATCGGGGGCAAAGCCTCCTTCATCGCCAACACCTGTGCTGTAACCTTTGGCCTTTAACACTCCCTTCAATGTATGAAAGACTTCAATACCCATGCGGATAGCTTCAGTGAAAGAACCGGCACTGTGGGGTGCAATCATGAATTCCTGGAAGTCCACATTGTTATCGGCATGCTTGCCACCGTTTATAATGTTCATACAAGGTACTGGCAACAAATGGGCATTACTGCCACCCAAATACTGATACAATGGAATTCCAGCACTTTCAGCTTCAGCCCTGGCATAAGCCATAGACACCGCCAGAATAGCATTAGCACCTAATTTTGATTTGTTGGCCGAACCGTCCAGTGCAATCATTAAATAATCAAGCTCACGCTGACTGACAAAACTTTTGCCCACGATTTCAGGGGCTATCTTTTTGTTTACGTTTTCCACGGCTTTTAGGACACCTTTGCCTCCATAACGCTTTTTATCACCGTCACGTAATTCGCATGCTTCACGTTCACCTGTGGATGCACCACTCGGTACCATGGCACGGGCTGTTGTACCGTCTTCCAACGTCAGGTTTGCTTCAACGGTTGGGTTGCCTCTTGAGTCCAAAATCTCTAAGGCATAAACTTCTTCGATTTTCATAATCAGTTATTTATTTAGTTAAACACTCTTTTTCGTTCCTTGTTTGTGCAATACAATAATGGCCTTTTCAAGGGTAATCATCCCTCCGTATCGGATTTTGTCAAAATAAGGCAGAATAGTTTCAGTAAATTTTTCAATCTTTTCAGCATCATCCACGATTTCTACTACCATTGGCATCTTTTCAGTAAATTCCCAAAATTTCATAGAACTGATAACATGACTTGCCCCATATCCCATCACACCTTTAAGTACTGTAGCCCCTGAAAGCCCATACCGTTTTGCAGCAAAAACAATTACTTCGTAAAGAGGTGTATGTTTAAATTTGTCAGTGGAGCTGATAAAAATTCGCAATAATTTAGCTTCGCTAGTCGTTTCCATGAGTT
>JAJTBZ010000026.1 GCA_021286645.1 Ignavibacteria bacterium | reverse complement strand
TAACCGATGAACGCATCTGTTCGCGAAGAAATAGTAAAATGGCAAAAGCGATTCCCACGCCGGCCGCAGAAAGCAAATTTGAAGCCACTGCTGCAACAACAACTGCGAGAACAACGAAAAAATCAAATCGGGTAGATTTGTGTTTCAATAGCCGCAAACTTTTTATATCGATCATCCTGATTGCGACAACAATCAGAATACCCGCGAGCGCAGAATACGGGATCCATGCAATCAGGCTGCCCAAAAACAACAATACAACTAATGCAGATAGGCTTACAACGATACCTGAAAGTTCGCTTCTACCACCGCTGTTCAGGTTCACGAGAGTAGCTCCCATAGTTCCTGCACCGGGGATGCCGCCACATAATGATGATGCTATATTACCAATTCCCTGCCCCATTAATTCACGGTTCGAATTATGGCGAGAATAAGTTAGTGCATCCAACACAACACACGTTTTCAGGGTATCCATGGATAATAATACTGAAAGTGTAAAAGCCGGCATTGCTATATAGCCCCAGCTTATATGCCCCCAGGTAGTAATTTGGCCCCAATTCTTACTTATACCTGCCCAGATATCTGCCGGTGAAGCAGAGATAGGCCCAATAATCATAGAGTTATTTGCTAAAACCGCGAGTCGCGGATTAATTTGCGCCAAAGCCAAATATGAAAGCAGTCCTACACACAATGCTACAATAGCAGCGGGAACCTGTTTAATAATTTTGTGTGCCACTGCCATGGTGATTACTGTCAATCCCCCGATGATTAGACTTTCAGGTTGAAATGAAGGCAACTGCGAAAAGAAATTTCCCGTGTTGGTACCTGCCGGCAACCCCAGAAATCGAGGCAGTTGCCCAAAAAATATCAGGACTCCAACGCCACTTAAATACCCGGCAACTACAGGATATGGTATATATTTTATAAATCTTCCGCCCCCAAGTTTACCAACCAAAAGTTGAATTATTCCGGCTCCGCAAGAAACAATTAATAGATAGAAGGGGATTTGCGATTTGTCTATGGCTGAATTGTGTAATAACTCAACTACTACAGCAGAAAGAACTGCAGCAGCAGGGGCGCAAGGCGCCGAGATTAGCCTGCTTGTTCTGCCAAAAAGTGCGGCGAAGAATGCGACCAGAACCGTTCCAATCATTCCGGCCAATGCTGCATAGCCTATGTATTGCGCTCCCATCGGAGCAAATATCACCAATCCAAAAGCAATTGCTGAAGGTAATGCAACAAGCATAGCGGTAAATCCGCCATAAATATCTCCCCGCAAATCTTGAAGTGTAACTTTTTCCATAAAATTACCCAATGAGTTTTTATTCAGTTCCATTAAATAACCGAATGAACCGGAATCGGAATATACGGTTGCAGAACCTGCCAATCAATGGAAATATCGTATATGCCGGGAATAATCTAAAATGATGAGGAATACTTAATGAATGCCGCTTGAACAAGCTTTGATAAAACTAAAAAAATCTGTAATATAATAATCTGTTTTTTTGATTTTCAGGCAGTGCCCGACAGACATGCACCCAACCCCGCCAGGTCCGGAAGGAAGCAACGGTCAGTGTATTGTTTGGGTGGGTTTCTGCCTGATTTTTTTTATCCCTTTTCAACCCTCACTCTCACGGCAGAAGAGTTACATTCTCGCAATTTTGTAGGACTTCATTGCAAAATAAATTTCAGAAGCAGCAGTTTTAATAACCGTGGCAGCCGGCACAGCGAAAAGCATGCCCGCCAGCCCAAATAATTCACTGCCCGCAATAATCAGCAATATAATTACCAGAGGATGCATATCGACGCTTTTTGAAAAAACATACGGCTGAACAATGCCATTATCTAAACCATAAATAACCAGTAAACCTGCGCCCATTAAGGGAGCGACATGAAAGTCACCAAATTGAATGAGCGATAGAAGTAACGCGGGAATACCGCCAATTACGGGTCCGAAATACGGAACTAGATGCCCTATTCCAGCAATAATTCCTAACGCCACCGCATTCTGTATTCCAAGCAAAGCGAACAAAACGCCACATGCAGTACCTACAAATGCTGCATCGATTAACCACCCACGGACATACCTTCCAAGCTGCGCGGATACTCGCTTGAATATCCAATAAGACATTTCAAAATACTTGTTCGGCAGCAAATGCAGCATGCCTTTCAGTATTTTTTGCCTGTCCTTTACAATAAAAAAAGTCATAAATGGCAAAATGACCACGAAAATTGCCGCAGAAAAAATACTGCTTGCCAAAGATGTTAACTGACCGAGCAGGCTTTGAATTGAGCCGGTAATTACCTCCTCGAATTTATGAACGACAACTCCTTTTTGTAAAAATGGGAAAAATTTAAGCAGCTTTTGTTCAACTATATCCAATTGATCCTTTATTGGTAGTATTTGCAATTTTTCCGTGAGATTTGCCAATTGGGCTGCTAATCCGGGCAAGAATACTGAGAGAATAAAATACACAGCAATTATTCCGGCGATAAACACCAGTAATGTTGCCCGATTCCTGTGGATACCAAATCGTTCAAATAGCGATACTATGGGATCAACTAATAATGCAAGAAGTATTGCGAAGGCTAGCAGGACAAAAACAGGAAGTAGAAAATATAGGCTGATAGCGAGTACGACAAATAATACTCCGAAAATAATTATCGGGTTAAATGAATTGGTAGTCGTACCCATAAGGAATCACTGCACTGCTTCCACACGACGTATGCCGGGTACTTCACGAATTAATGCGCGTTCAACACCGGCGCGAAGGGTCATTTGACTCATTGGGCAAGTGCTGCATGCACCATTTAATCGAACTTTTACAATTCCATCTTCAGATACATTTACCAATTCTATATCGCCGCCATCTGCCATCAGATACGGACGAATGCCTTCCAGGGCTTTGAGTATTTTTTCTTCCATTTTCCATTTATTATTTACTTGCTTACGAAATTAGTAAAATTCTGATAATAATAAAACTCAAGGGCAAACTCTACCACAATTATAGCTTATAAGGCTCTATTTTAATTGTTTTTCCATCAGTTCTTAGCCGAATCGCTCCGCTCTGGTCAGTTCGCCAAACCTGCCCCCCGCTATTACCAAGTCTCCCGAGAACAGTCGGGGCCGGATGTCCATAACGATTATACCTACCGGCCGAAAGGATGTAATCTTTGGATTTAATTTGATGCAAAAATAGATCGCTGCTGGCATTTGCACTTCCGTGATGTGCCACTTTGAGGACATCAGAGTGTAAAAAACCATCAAACCGGCGCATGAGAATTTTTTCTCTTTCAGTCTGGGCATCCGCCATAAATAAAATGCGACACTCTCCATATTGAAGAAGGTACACAAGGCTTTGATCGTTCATTGTCGTCATTAGCTCCGAAGCCTCTTTATTAGCCAAAGAATACAACCGCGCGTTCCCAAATTTCCAGATACTATCTGCTGCGTCTATAACTTGAATTTGACGCGCGTGTAGATACCCGGTAAACAACCTGTCTGTATTGTTGTTTTGATTGCAGACTGACTTAACAACATTCTTAATCTTCCCCTCTTGAGCCAGGGTAATAAACCCTTTGTAGTGATCAGCATCCAGATGGGTTACTATTGCAAAATCAACAGATTTCCGATGCAGTACCTGAAGTAATGGACTTAAAACATTTTTACCGATATCATTCTTCCCCGATGAGTTCCCTGCATCAATTAACATTGTATTACCATCAGGAAAACAGATTAGCGCTGCATCGCCCTGACCTGCATCAACAAAATATATATTTAATTCTTCTTTACTCAGGTATTCTTCACCTCCCGCATACGAAATGGTAGTTTGAACTAGTATCAGTAGTACAGTTAGGAGAAGGCGGGCATGCCGATGTTCAAATCGATTTATAAAAACCAGATAGCCAATTACTGATAAATAATACAATATAGTGAATACCGGCTGCAACCCTGACACAGCTAAAAACGTACTTTCTGCACCTCCCAAAAATACTACCACGTGATAAGCGAAAGAAACAAGCACTTGTAAGGAAAGAGCCAGGTAATGCGATGCCAGAGGAAAAAAACAATAAATAAGCAGAGCGAACATTGAAAGCCCCATTATAAAATTGGTTACAGCCACCACAATCACATTGCTGATAAAAGCAGTTAGCGAAAAGCGTCCGAAGTAAAAATACGTTACCGGCGCAATTCCCATCACCGCTGCAACAGTAATTCCCAAGCCAAGTATAACCGGTTTAATGATACGCGATCCCGGCAGGTAATCTTCAACTAAATTCTGTAAATGTGGATACAATAGGAATAACGTAGCAGCGCCTATAAATGATAATTGAAAACTGGCCGTAAACAAATCTGCCGGCGAATTAAGAAGTACAACAAACATTGTTGTAGAAAATATATCAATGGCACGAACATTTCTATTCAATAGTTTAGCCGTTATATACATCAGTGCAAAAATTGCTGCCCGGGCAACTGGAGGAGAATTGCCACAAATAAACCAGAATAATGTTACCGCTATGGCAGTAATAATATTTCTGCTAAGAAGTGAGAACCGACCGAATAACAGCATCACCATTAAAGCTACATACGCAACATTCAATCCTGAGACCGCCAATACATGGGCTACTCCGGCGTTGATGAATGCTTCCTGAATTTCCTCATCAATATCCCTTTTATCTCCCAAAACCAGCCCTTTAATCAGTCCCCGGTATTCCGGTGAAAACAGGGAATCAATTGCCGAAGAGATTTTATGCCGTGCACTGTATCGTATCGTTTGATAATTCATAGAGGTCGTGTATACAGATAACGAATCTTTGCCGGAATTAACACCATAGCATTGAATGCCCTGTTCCTGTAAAAATCTCTGATAATCGAAGCTGCCAGGGTTCCTATAGCCTTTGGTGTCTACACCGTAGGCTTCCACATACAGATTGGTTCCGGGTTTTAGTTTTCCGTACATCAGAGAGTTCAAACAGATGGAATCACGCCTGATTTTTATTCTAAACTGTACTTGAGAAAATATATGGTAATTCCCAATCCTACATGAATCACTCGTAACATCAATATAAAAACCTGAATCGTTATATAGTGAAGTGTAATCGATAGTACCATGCAAATAGATTTTTTTATGATCGGCATATTGCAAATACCCGTTATCCGGATCTTTTTGCTCAAAGACAACCATGCCGGCCGATACAAACAGGAAATTCATAAAAATAAAATTGTACGAAACAAAGGCGAGATATTTATATGTAAGGCCCCAAACCGCTACGATACCTGCGATAATGCAAAAAATCAGGGTAACCGGAGTGTGAAAATGGTGTTGAATGACAATACCCAATACGAAGGATGTAACCAATATTAAGAGCCGCATCTCCGGATTTTGTACTGTTGTTTTCCCCACATGTCCCCGAGTAAATTGTGTTTTGTTATTCCCTGACTACATCCAAAATACTATCCCGAATATCGGCGAGAGTAGTAATTTGCTCCGAAAGACTATATGCGTCTCTGCCCGATAGCATACACAACGCCGGATTAGTCGTATGGCGCTTCCCGGTGGCATCCTCATAATTCCCGTGATCCGAGATCACTATAACAGTTAGCTCATCACCATGCCCGGTTAACAGCGAAAATAAGAATCTATCTATATTCTCATGTACCGAAGCGGCCTCCTCCGGATATCTGCCATGCCCGATATAATCCGTAAGAAAATACTCAAACAAAGTAAACGAGTGCCTGCCGGCAATCCGCAATAGTCTTTGCGCGGCAGTTTCCGGCGTAATAACCGGAAGATGATAGTTTAATTTCTCATTCCAACGGAGCTCTGTTATTTCTGCGGTTAACGCCAACCGATTGCGCACCTGTACCGATGTGTTCAATTTGTTACCCGCTGCCAAATAACACAGGCTCGCGGTACCAAGCCTCCCGGGAGATCGTTTCAAATGCTGAAAATATAACCGGGGATATGCATTGGCAAAATATGCCGAAAAACCGAGTTCTTTGAGCTTTATAAAGATATTCTCTTTTTTTATTACAGGGTGTAAAGTTGAATGAGCATAAGGGCCGAAATGCTCGCCAAGCAAATTTGAAGCGTTAATTCCGCAATAAATTGATGTCTGCCCTGTACCGCTTTGCGGATAACCTGGTATCCCCATTACCGCATCAACCGGCATAACAATATTATTGCTAACTTTCAGGAACGGGGAATCAAGTGTGGGAATTTCGCCAAATATATCGGTAAATGTTCTGAATCCTTTTTTCAGAAAAGTATTCGTTGAAGCATTATTTTCTCCAATACCAACACCATCTAAAAATATCATCAGAACTTTTCGCATATGCTAACTTTTACTTTCAATAATAATGGTAACCGGGCCATCGTTTGCAATATTTACTGTCATCATAGCACCAAATATTCCCGTTTTTACCTTCTCTGTACCTATATGCTCATGAAATCGTTTGATAAATAATTCGTACAATGGAATGGCAGCTTCAGGTCTGGCGGCTGTACTAAAGCTGGGGCGAGTTCCCTTTTGAGCATCTCCGTATAATGTAAATTGCGATACAATTAATACCTCGCCCTGTACATCTTTCAGATTGATATTCATTTTCCCATTTTCATCCTCAAAAATCCTTAATGCTGCACATTTATCTGCAAGAAAGAGTGCATCGGCTTCAGTGTCACCGTCTTTAATACCAACCAAAATAACAAGACCATGAGAGATACTTTGCCGATAGTTTTCATCGGGAATGACAACACTGCCCGAGCTAACTCGCTGAACTACAACCCGCATCCCATTTACCTTTCACAATTCTGTCAATACTTTGCAAATCCTTAACAATACCAATTTCGATAAAGCCGGCATCAGTCATCATTTCACGCATGCACTCTGCCTGTCCGAGAGCCAGTTCAACCATTAACCAACCACCCTGCTTTAACAATTTTGGCGCAACTTCGATAAGTCTTCTGTAGAATCGGAACCCGTCACCTTCATCAGTTACAGCATTACGAGGTTCATATTTCACTATTTCTTCCTGTAAGGCCTGATAATCCTCAAGGGAGACATAAGGCGGGTTTGATACCAAGACATCAAATTTTCCAAGATTCATTATCTCGGGCCCAAATACATCGCATTGCAGGGCTTTAACCCGCTGTTCAAGTTTGTTCAGCAAAATATTTTCATTAGCTAATGCTAACGCTTTAGGATTGATATCTATTGTGAGGACATGACTGTGTTCAAGATTAAAGGCTGTGGCAATTGCTATATTGCCACTACCAGTGCCGATATCCAAAATAGCAGGATTAGATAAATCTTTACATACTTCAATAACCGATTCAACTAATATTTCAGTTTCCGGTCGAGGAATAAGAGCACCCGAACGGATGTTAAGTGTCACATTATAAAATTCTATTTGGCCGAGCAAGTATTGTAGTGGTACAAATGCCGCCCGCTGCTTAACCAGCTCACGATATTCATTCACGTTCGATTCATCCATAGGTTTATCAAACATAAGATAAAGGTCCAGGCGGCGGCACCGGAGTACTTTAGCCAATAGCATCTCAGCATTATAACGAGCTGACTCGATTCGTTTTTGGCCAAAATAATCAGTTGTTTTTTGCAGTAATTCTAAAACAGTATGCATTCAAATGACGAGTTAATTATTAAAACCGGACAAACCGTCCGCCCCTTTTTCTAAAATCAGCAAATACTTCTTCCATTTGCTCATAAGCCGTATATGGTAACACTAAAAATGCAGGTCCTTTTTGCTTACCGGTAATTCTTTGTATAAACTCACGAGCCAATGCATCATCTTCATATCCGGGAAATAAAACCATATTCTTTTCACTTAATAGCTTAAAGTCCTTTTCACCAAGTACTTTTTCAATCTGTTTTTTCAATCCGGATTGCAGAATACGGGAATCAGCAGCAGCATAACAAAAACTCATTCCGGGGAAAGCAGCAATTGTATTAGAGATAGAAGTTTTGATCCGGGATGGCGTAAACCGTTCCTGCAAACGAAAATCCAGTTCGTCAATATCATCAGAAAGCTGCACGCAGTATTGTTTTTTGTTCGCGGAAAGTTTTTGCGCGAATTTCTTCCCTGCCGAATTTGCCGGTACAGAGAATAAAACGGGTTGACTGTCATTCATAAGAATTTTCCATTCCGGGTCACCTGCCTTATCTGCACCGGTAATGATAACGATAACCTCACCGCCATATCGCTGCCAGCTTTTCCGATACTGAAACTCACATTGTATAGACTCCTCCGAGGAAACTATTAGCTTTACCGTTGAGTTGCCACTACCTCTTTGCTCATCTGCATGCAGTATAACATGCATTGGCGAGAGAGTTTTCTGCAATTCGTAGATGATGAATGGAACGGGCAGATCTGACGGAATACCAATTTGATAAAGCTTGCTTACTCCGGCTTTTTTTGCTGCACGTGCAGGTTGAACATGTATAACAGAGTCCGCCAGTCCAAAACTGTTTAGTATTTTTTTTACTACTATTTCAGTTTGCGCCAGGGATATTTCTGAATTAAGAAGTTTCGGTTCCTTCGGCATTTTCGCTTTCGAAATACCAATTAACAGGAAGAAAACAAAATTAAGAACCAGCAGCACAATAATGCTGATAAATAAAAGTCGGTACGATTGGAATAATTGCTGTATTTTCACTATGAATGAGTAAAATTTGGTTTTCGTTTTTCTAAAAATGCGCTCATCCCCTCTTTACAATCCTTTGTTAGAAAACACTTTCCGAAAAGTTGGCTTTCCATAAGTTGACCGTCACTCAAAGAGTTTTCATCCACCCAAGAAAATGCTTTTAACAATAAAGCTACTATTTCTGCGGGCTGCGCAGCAATAGCAGATGCCAATTCACGTGCTTTGGCAAGTACTTCACCTTGGGGAACACAGTAATTGACAAGCCCATATTTATGTGCAGTTGCCGCGCTAAATCGTGCTCCGGTAAGCAGCAGCTCAAGTGCAACTGCTCTCGGTAGTAAACGTGGCAACCGTTGAGTTCCGGCAAATCCCGGAATTAGTCCCAGAAGAATCTCCGGCTGACCGAACATAGCATTTTCGGATGCAACACGCAAATGGCAGCTCCATGCTAATTCCGAACCGCCGCCTAAGGCAAAGCCGTTAATTGCAGCGATTATTGGTTTTCGTGAATTGGAAATTTTATTAAATACAGACTGGCCATATAATGAATATGATATTGCACTTTCTTCATTAAATGCGTGCATCTCCGCGATATCAGCACCGGCGATGAATGCCTTTTCACCACTACCCGTTATGATAATGCATCGAATGCCTGACTCGTTTTGGAGTTCAGTTATTATTTCATCAAGTTCTTTGAGACATATAGAATTGAGAGCATTCAGTTTATCGGGCCTGTTTATTGTAACCAGTGCTACGGATTCAGCACGTTGTATTAAGATTGTCTGAAATTCTTTCATAGCGCCCCTAAATAGAAATAAAAAGAGGTAATCGTACTTTTAAATCGAGACTGATATTCTGATAACTCTGATAATAAGTGTAAAGAGCATTGATTTCCATAATAAACATAGAAAGCCCACCCCCGACTGATACACCGAACATTGAGCCGTCATCAGTATAGTTTGGCAATCCCGAAGCAAACTGATATTGGTGCAACTTCTCATACAAAGCAAATTTAACGCTGGCCTCAAGGTGTGGCATTACTAACACGAAGTTTTCCGCAATCGGAGGGAAATACATTCGGGCCCCAAACGATAGTGGCACAATTGTAACAGCATAATTGGAATAGTCGGATTTTTGATAATACTCATATGATCCGGGATAATGCTCCACCCCAATTTTCCCGAACAGAAAAACAGGCAGGTATTCGTTATCTGTATAACTAAGTTCAAATTCACCACCTACTCCAAGACGAGAGGTTGAGGCAAAATTACCAATAGGCTGCCTGCCGCCAACGCCAAGCGAAAAGAACAAGCCCCTGGCTTTATCCGAACCCGGAGTACCGGCAAAGATTTGCGATAGAGGAAGTATGCCCATACATACCGTAATGAGCAAGAGTTTGATTTTTTTCATAATGCTTAATTTACTAAAATTTAACCGGGAAATAAAGCAGCATTACCGAGTTATATATTTGGCCGGAGGTATAATATTTATTTCGAAACATTTCGGCGCATGAACAAGAGTGGCAGCATGCTGATAACAAAAACCAATGCGACTGAATAATTTTTTTCAAGTCCTTTTATTGTTACGAACCCTTCCCAGCTATCAAAATTCCTGGCGAAGAATTGCTGTATAAGAAGTAGATTGTCTGTTCCGAAAAGGAAAATGCCCAACCAGGCTGACATAAAGCACCACACGCAAAACTCAATTGGATTTTGCGATTTTATACTGCACATAAAAATGAACAACGCCGATACAGTAAATAATATACTATGAGATACCACATTTTTTAGAGCGAAGAATGGATACAGTTCAAAAGCAAACAGAAGTATAATGCCGGGAATAATTAGCTTACTGCCCGGATTGTTCTTTCGCAATTTATTGAGCAACATAAATAGTAAAAAGAACTGAGGCAAGTTCCAAAATATATAGAGGGGAAAATCAATAAGTGAAGAAAGCCCAAATTCGTAAATATAATCCGGATCGTTATACGGAAGTAATTTCATATACCCGGCGACAAATAATGCCCCTCCGAGTGTAAGGATAAAGGCTATAAAAAGCAAAATACGTTTCAGTCGAAACGCCTCAAAAACCTCCAGAGCTTCTGCTTTAAAAAAGGCTATGGCAGAAACACCTGCCGCGAAAAAACTGATATGCACGCGAAACCCTAATAACAGGATGTACGCGTGCAAATTAAAAGTATGTAAAAGGAATCCAACAGTATTAGCAATACAAACTGCCAATAACAAAGCAAAAACAGATTTATTCTTCATGTTCCTTAACTGCGGAAGTAGTGTCCGGCCGAATCAACTCGGTACCTACTCCTTTTTTATAAACTAGATGACCGCCATGCTCGCCGGTCTCGAATAAGAAATAGCACCCAACAAGTGCCAATATTGCAATTATGGGAAATGCAAAAACCTTAAATTGTGGGTAGCGATTTTTTCTCTGAATATATAAATACACCAATACGCGTAAAATCAACAACCCTGTAAACCACCATGTTGTAATTGTAGCCCATTCTTCATGGTGTCTCATAACCTGAAAGGGTATTGCCGAAATAACTTTAACTCCTGCTTCATCCCATTTTTCAGCCATTGAGGCGGCCTGATTTCCGGTGAAAAGAGCCGCCAATGCAGAAAGTACTCCCAATCCGAGTAATAAGAAAGCGGCATTTCTAATGAAATCCTTCTTCCAGACCACAGCTGTAGCTTCAAGGAACGCGTACGTAATAAACAACGCGATGGGAAAATGTACAATTTTCGGGTGAAACTGCGCTAAAAATTCCATAATAACTCCTTCCTAAGATATAAAAATATTTATTTCGGCGTGTAATGGAATGGTTTATTTCCGGTTTACTACCACTTTATTAATAGTCGACACGAAAAAGATATAATCCTTCCGGGGGCACCGCGAATGGTGTTTTAACGCCACCCGATAAAAATTGATCTAACCAGGACAATTCAAAACCATGTCTTTGTGCATGCAGCATTGTACCAACCAACAACCGCACCATTCCATGAAGAAACCGGTCGGCTTTAACCTGAAACACCAGAATACCGCCGGATGAGTGCCAGCTGATCGAATCAATAGTGCAAATGGTTGTACCTATTTCCGGGATAGTCTTGCAAAACCCCGAAAAATTATGCTCACCAGGGAACACGCTGCAGAATTGTTGCAGCACGCCGATATTCGGTTTAACCGGATAAAAGTACGCATGGTTCCGCAAGAATGGGTTTTTCTGATGATATATGAAATATCTGTATGTTCGCGCACATGCATCAAAACGCGCGTGAAATGCTTCGGGTACTTCTTCGCAGTGAATTATACTTATACCGGCAGGAAGTATTCCATTGAGTGAATGAGTGAATCGATGCAGTTCCAATACGCTATCAGTACGAAAATTTGCAACTTGCCCCAATGCATGCACACCCGTATCGGTTCGCCCGGCACCAATTACATTTACCGGATGCTTCACAAGTGTTTGCACGGCCTTGGTAATATGCTCCTGTATGGATTCTGCGTTTTGCTGAATCTGCCAGCCATGATAAGCGGAACCGTCATATTGAATTATCATTTTATAGTTATGCATGTATGATCCTTTAGGCAAGCATCTTATAAATATATCCTGCACAATGAACAAATTACGAAAACAGTTTGAAATACTAAATGATTTGTAAAAGAGCAGGAGTGTTTCTGAAGTATGAGCAAAAAAAAAGGCGTTCTAAAAGAACGCCTTGCCTGACCGGAAAACCTTAATCTTTAGGCTTCGCTTCACTTACAGTGATTTTTCTGCCATTGAGTTCCGACTCATTAAGTCCCTGCAGGGCATTTTGCGCGTCGGCTTCGGTTTCCATTTCAACGAAACCAAAACCACGGGAGCGACCGCTTACGCGATCCTTTACTACCTTAGCTGAAACTACGCCACCGAAAGGAGCAAAAGCTGATTTCAATGATTCGTCGCTTACTGACCATGGGAGACTCCCAACGAAGAGTTTTTTGTTCACAAAGAACCTCAATAAATTAACCAAAGAACTTAGGGCATTTTTTTTTACCCAATACTAAGTTAACTGAAATTTCTTTAAACACAAATTCTTTTTTAAAAAAATATTCAAAATTTTATGCTTTTTTCACAAAAATCTGTCACTTTTTATTCTTTTTCCGAATTTCTCTTGCGTAAATGAATAATTTACCCGGAAATTACTTTAATAATCGGTTTGAGAAGTTGGTATGAAAAAGGAGATTTTTATAACATTTTCGAGTAATGGGCAAGCTGATATACAAAAGCAAAATAATATTCACGGGCAGTTGGATAAACTGCCCGCGAAGTTTTCTTAATTATATTGCTCCCCGCCTAACTCTTTTTTAATCGCGTCAATATACGGGTCATCTGAAGGTAATGATCGTCGCTGAGTTTGCTGAGCAGTACCACCCTCCTGCTCCTGAACAATTGCAGGGGCTGCACCGTCACGAAACTCAAAAGTATATTTCTTACCAAAAAATGCTGCGGCTTTAGGTTCAATAAAATCTTTGCGTAACTGCTCAAAAGATGTTTTCGCATGCTTATCACCTACCGAAACAATAATAGTGCTGCGAATTATTCCGCCAAATACAAAAAATGGTTCAAACGCGCCAAATTGAATTCTTTTTTCGCTCGCAAGCATTTCACGAAATTCATTCCATTTGTTTGCAATATTTTCATCGGATACCGGTGTGCCTTGCAATGTATCGCCGGCTTTTCTTTGACGAACGGGCGCATGCACGGCAGTTTCATTTCTTTTCGGTTCAGCAGGTATCGCTAAGGAAACGGGCTTTGGCTGTTCAACCTGCGATTGTATTTTCAACTCTGCTGCCTGTTTAGGTGCGTTCTGCTGTTGTGAATGCAAGGCTGAGAAATCCCCCGCCTTGGCCATTTGCATTAATTCTGCAATTGAAGCCGATCGTTCAAGGCCAATAATATGCGATAATGCAATTTCAACACGTAACTTATGATTCTGCGAATATTTCAGCTCCCGGCTAACTGTACCCAGATACTGCATTATTCTCAAAATATCAGATTCAGAAAAAACCCGTACATACGAGAGGTACTTCTCACGATAAATCTGAGCCGTCTCTATCATATCCGTGGATTTTGTTACCAGGCTAACCAGAATATTCCTGAAGTGTTCGGTGAGTTTTTCTATAAAGTCAGAATAATTCCATCCGTTCTGATACAGTTTCTCAGATATAACAAATGCAGCCTGAAAATTCTTTTGTGGTATGGCATCGCTGATAGAAAAAAACAATTCATCATCAATCACATTCAACAGTTGCGTTACCGTTGCATATTCTATCTTCTTACCGCAAAACGCAACTACCTGATCGAAGAAGCTTTCAGCATCCCTCAATCCGCCATCAGCTTTTTTAGCAATAAGGGTAAGTGTCTTATCATCTATCTCTATATCTTCATGCCTGGCAATATAAAGGAGCTGTTCTTTTATGGTATCCAGCTGAATTCTACGGAAATCGTATCGTTGACAACGGGATAAAATCGTTAAAGGTACACGATGAACATCGGTTGTAGCAAAAATAAAAACCACGTGCGGCGGTGGTTCCTCAAGAGTCTTAAGGAATGCATTAAATGAATCCTTTGTAAGCATATGAACTTCATCGATGATATACACTTTGTATTTACCTTTCGACGGAGCATAGCGCACTGACTCGCGAAGCGAACGAATTTCGTCAATACCACGGTTCGAAGCCGCATCTATTTCAATGATATCAATAAGCTGTGAATTCTGTATTGAAAGACACATCTCGCATTGATTACAAGGCTCAGCATCTACCGAGTTGCTGCAATTAATCGATTTAGCCAAAATACGCGCGGTAGTTGTTTTACCAACACCACGAGGGCCTGTTAACAAATATGCGTGAGCGATACGGCCAGACTGAATTGCATTTTTCAGCGTTCTGGTTATATGTTCCTGGCCAACGACTTCATCAAACCGTTGCGGCCTGTATTTTCGAGCTGTTACAACAAATGACATGGAGCCCTGTCTTTTTACTTATTAATATAATTTTCTTGTATCTGAGCCGGAAACTAATTCGGCGAATTGCCTCATAAGTTCTTCCAAATACTTTTTATCGGTATCATCGAACGCGTTGAATTTATAGCTGTCTAAATCAAGAACACCAAACAACCCCGTTCCGGTAAGAATAGGAATAACGATCTCTGAGTTTGAGCCGGAATCACAAGCAATATGCCCCGGAAATTCATGCACATTCGGAACTACTTGAGTTTCTTTAGTAACCGCGGCGGTTCCGCATACTCCCTTTCCCAATGCGATTGCTGTACACGCAACTTTCCCTTGAAATGGACCGAGAATTAAGCGCTCACCATTATAAAGGTAAAATCCCACCCAGCTAATTTTCTCAAAGCTCTGTTTGAGTAAAGCGGCAAAATTCGACATTTGAGTGATAAGAGGATCTGCCTCAGCGAAAAATACACTCGCTGTTTTATTCAGCTCAATGTATTTTTCTTCATCAGAAAGATTCTCTGGTATTTGAATATCGCTACTCATTTTTTTCGCTTTACTGTTTTCTTTACGGCTGTTTTACGAATAGGCACAAATACATGCGGCATCGCGTCATCGATATTTTCGACCGGAATAATCGTTAATGATTCTTTTATTTTTTCCGGAATATCTTTCAAATCCACTTCATTCTCCTGTGGTATTAAAACATATTCCACATTATTTCTTTTTGCTGCAAGCAGTTTTTCTGTTAATCCGCCAATTGCAAGCACATTGCCGCGCAATGTTATTTCTCCGGTCATGGCTATATTTCCCGATGCCGGTTGTTGTTTGAAAGCGGAAAGCAGAGCCATTGTAAGGGTAATTCCCGCTGAAGGACCATCTTTGGGAATCGCACCTTCGGGCAAATGGATATGAATTTCTTTCCCTTTATAAAAGTTAGCCTTCAGTCCAAAATGTGCTGCATTCGATCGGATGTAGCTTAAAGCAGCCATTGCCGATTCTTTCATTACGTCGCCAAGTTGACCGGTGAGTAATAATCTTTCAGGGCCTGGCATAACACTAACATCAACAGGAAGTAATTCCCCACCTACACTGGTCCATGCTAATCCAAGCGCACTTCCTATCCGGTTTTCCTTTACAAATCTATGACTTTTAAATTTCGGGATCCCGAGCAATTCCTCAATTTTCTCCGGGGTAACCAAAAACTCTTTCGCAGTTTTTGCATTCTTCTTACCCTTGGAACTGACTACGATTGCTTTAGCAGTTTTTCTAAATAATGAAGCTATTTCTCTTTCGAGATTTCTTACACCCGCTTCACGGGTGTACTCCCGAACTACTTTTCGTATTGCTTCATCCTCTACTATGACTTTTTTATCGGCTAACCCGTTCATACCAAGTTGCTTCGGGATAATATGCCGCTTTGCAATTTCAATCTTATCCAATTCCAGATAACTCGTTAATTCAATAATTTCCATCCTATCCTGTAGTGGCAATGGAATAGAATACCGTACATTGGCTGTGGTTATGAACATTACTTTTGAAAGGTCATAATCAACTTCGAGATAATGATCCTGAAAAGTATGATTCTGCTCCGGATCAAGAACTTCAAGCATAGCCGAAGACGGATCACCTCGAAAATCGCTGCTGAGCTTATCGATTTCATCAAGCAATATCACCGGATTAACTGTTCCCGCACGTTTCATAGCCTGAACAATTTTTCCGGGAAGCGAACCGATATAGGTTCTGCGATGCCCGCGAATTTCGGCCTCATCCCTCACACCTCCAAGACTAATGCGAACGAATTCACGGCCTAAAGCGCGTGCAATTGATCGGCCTAACGAAGTTTTTCCTACACCGGGAGGGCCTACAAAACACAGTATCTGACCACGCATTTCTTTAACCAAATTCAGAACGGCAATATGTTCAATAATACGTTCTTTCGGTTTTTCCAATCCGTAGTGATCTTCATTTAATGTTTTATAAACATGATCTATATCAAGATTATCTACAGATTTTTTTTGCCACGGAACCGCGAGCATCCAATCAAGATAATTTTTAACTACAGTAAACTCCGGTGAGAGCGAAGGAATTTTCTTCAATTTATTAAGTTCTTCAATTGCCTTGTCATGCGCCATTTTGGGCATTTTTGCCTTTTTTATCTTATCCGCAATTTTCTGTATATCAGGCGATATCTCATCATCATCACCTAATTCATTTTGCAAAATTTTAATTTGCTCCTGAATAATAAACCGCCTCTGTGATTTGGCAATGTTTTCCTGAACCTTACTATCTATCTCTTTTTCAATTTTCAGAATATCAATTTCTGAATTCAATACCCGGATTATTTCGAAATACTGTTCCTTTAGTGTTGCCTTTTGTAACAGCGCCTGTTTCACATCGAGAGTTTGCATTATATTGGCAGCAGCATAATATAATCGCCTGTCAGGCTCTTCAATCGATTCAAAAGAATTTAGAGCTTCCTGCGCCACATTTTTGTTTATCTTTACATATTCCTTAAACAAAGTAGTCATCTGGCGAACAAGAGCATTCATCTCATGATCATTTACTATCACGGGCACAATAATATCTATATGGGCTTCAAAATAATCACGATTATCGGTAAATTTTTTAATCTGCCCCTGCACCAAACCATCAACCAAAATTTTCATCAGGCCATTAGGCATCTTCAGAATCTGCACAATTTTTGCCACCGTGCCTTCTGCATAGATATCGGCTTTCTTAGGGTTATCTATATTCGATTTTTTTTGCGCAGCAAGAAAAATATACTTCTTGGTCTGTATAGCCTGATTTGCTGCATTAATTGACTGTTCTCTTCCTATAAGCACCGGGTACATCATGTATGGGAACAACACGATGTCGCGCAACGGTAATACGGGAAGTACTTCAGGTATATCATCTACAATGGACTGTTCCTGTAAAACAGCATCCAGGTCATTTTTTGACATTAAAATCCTAATTTTATTAAAACGAACCTTAAATATATTGAAATTACAAGCAAGTGGAAAGGTACTAAAGAAGGGGTACCCGAAAATCACTTATTTTCTAACTTTTTTAGTATCTTTAGTGTTTATATTCACAATAAATTAGAATTCAATGAAGACATTTAGCCGTTTCACATTCTTTATTTTTGTAGCTTTTAATTTTTGTACAGGATTTACACCCGGGCAGGGAAAGCACATAGCAACTCCTCCCCGATGGAGTTACGATAAATGTATATATGAAGTAAACTTACGGCAGTATACGAAATCCGGAACCATAAAGGACTTCATACCCGGAATGCAAAAACTTAAAGATATGGGTGTTGGAATTTTATGGCTTATGCCTGTGCATCCAATTGGTGAAGTAAACAGAAAAGGGTCGCTTGGCAGTTATTACTCGGTAAAAGATTATTATGGACTTGATGCCAATTTAGGCACGAAAGCGGATTTTCGAACATTGGTTACGACTGCCCACCAAATGGGAATGTATGTTATACTCGATTGGGTTGCCAACCATACTGCCTGGGATAACGCGCTTGCAAAAGAACATCCGGATTATTTTACATTGGATTCAAACGGTAAATTTGTACCGCCTGTTGCCGACTGGCATGATGTAATAGATTTGAATTATGACAATAAAGGCCTGTGGGATTATATGGCTGGCGCAATGGAGTTTTGGGTTAAGGAGTTTAATATAGATGGTTTCCGTTGTGATGTAGCAAGTATGGTCCCGACCGCATTTTGGCAATATACCCGCGAAAGATTGGATAAAACGAAACCGGTGTTCATGTTAGCAGAGGCTGAAGAACTCGAGTTGCATAATAACGCCTTTGATATGACGTATTCATGGAATCTGATGTCTACCATGATGCGGACTGCCCGCGGTGAGAGAAAACCGGCCCATCTGATGGAACTTGTTTCCCGACAACTGAAGGAATATCCGGAAGATGCATTTAGAATGCGGTTCACTACAAACCATGACGAGAACAGTTGGAATGGTACTTCAGTTGAGCGTTTCGGAAAAGCAGTTGATTGTTACAATGTCTTTACTGCCACAATTCCCGGTATGTTTTTAGTGTATAGCGGTCAGGAAGCTGGTGAAACGAAGCGGTTGAACTTTTTCGAAAAAGATCCTATTGACTGGAAAGAGCATTCTAATTACAGCTTATTTACAAAGCTGATGCACCTTAAAAGCGAACATGCAATTTTTCGAAACGGCAAACTTGGCGGGTCGTTCGAATCACTTGTTTCCGATACAAATATAATTGCAGTAGCTTTTATCCGTGAACTGGCCGGTAAAAAGGCTGTTGTATTTATCAATTTTAACGACAAACCAACGTCGATCACTGTAAACGATAAGCGCCTGCAAGACACATTTAAAGAATATTTTTCGGGAAGAACAATTGTTATTGATAAAGCATCTACTGACATACAGTTAAAACCGTATGAATATCAGATATGGATTAAGGACTAATACGAGTGAATAAAGAATACAGATATGAACCGGTGATCGGTTTAGAGGTTCACGCGCAGCTTTTAACAAATACCAAAATATTCTGCGGCTGCTCTGCAAAATTTGGGGCGGCGCCTAATACTAACGTTTGTCCCGTATGCCTTGGGCACCCTGGCGTTCTTCCTGTACTCAATGAGCGGGTAGTTGAATTCGCAATGAAAATGGGCTTTGCAGTTAATTGTTCAATCAATCAGAAGTCAATCATTGCCCGGAAAAACTATTTTTATCCGGATTCACCAAAAGGATATCAGATATCTCAATTTGAGTTACCCGTCTGTGAAAACGGGCACGTAATTGTTAGCCTGAAGGATAAGGAACCGAAAAAAATTAGAATTAAACGCATTCATATTGAAGAGGATGCAGGTAAATCTGTTCATGACCTTCCCTATGGCACCGGTATTGATTTAAACCGCTGTGGTACACCATTGATTGAGATAGTAACTGAACCTGATATTTCTTCTGCTGAGGAAGCAGCCGCCTATATGATGAAAATCAGGCAGCTTGTTCAATATTTGGGGATTTGTGATGGGAACATGGAAGAGGGTTCTTTACGTTGCGATGCCAACGTTTCAATTCGCCCCAGAGGTTCTGAAACCTTAGGAACAAAAACTGAAATCAAGAACATGAATTCTTTTAGGAATGTAGAAAAAGCAATCCTGTTTGAAATCAACAGACAGCATGAAATTCTGGAAGATGGCGGAAGCATAATTCAGCAAACTCTATTATGGGATGCAGATGCTGAAGAAGCACGCCCAATGCGTTCGAAAGAAGAAGCCCACGACTATCGGTATTTCCCCGATCCTGATCTTTTGCCGGTTATTATTTCAGATAGTTGGTTAAGCTCGGTTCGTGAATCGTTACCTGAGCTGCCCGCATCATATATAGACAGGTTCACTAATGTTTTTGGCCTGCCTGTTTATGATGCTGAAGTACTTACTCAGGAAAAATCTATCGCGACGTATTTTGATGAGGTTTGTAAATTTACTACCGATTACAAATCTGCAAGCAATTGGATTATGGGCGAGGTAATGAGAATTCTGAAAGAACAAAAAATCGAAATCTGCTCTTTCCCTATTACCGCTGAAGCGCTTGCCGAGTTAATTAACTTGTGCCAAAATAATACAATCAGTATCAAAATTGCCCGTGAAGTGTTCGGCTATATGATAGTTGAAAAGAAAACTGCGGGGCAAATTGTTAAAGAAAAGCAGTTGGTTCAACTTTCTGATGAAGGCGCTATTCGAACAATTATCGCTGAAATTCTTACTAAATTCCCCAATGAACTTGAAGAACTAAAAAGCGGTAAAGAAAAAGTATTCGGCTTTTTCGTTGGTCAGATAATGAAGGAAACGAAAGGGAAAGCCAATCCGCAAGTAGTTAACACCGTCCTGCGAGCAATGGTTACCGAACTATAACAAGAAAACAAATTCCCGGATAATTCGTCTAAACAGCATAGCATTTACTATACGACGATGAGATACCGAACAGAAATAAGTTTTATAAAATAAAAGAAGAAACATGCAATTGGATAAAGAGAAAATACTCGCGCGAATCAAACACTTTGTTGGAATTCGCACAACGGAAGAGCTGGAAGAACAGGAAAAGAAATCACAAAAACAAAAAACGATTGAATTTGTTAAATCACTGCTCTCTGCCGGTATAGCGGCTCTAATAATAATTACATTCGTTGTGCAGAATACCCGTATCCCGACCGGCTCGATGGAAAGCACGATACTCGTTGGCGATTTTGTACTGGTTAATAAATTTATTTATGGATCGTCATCGCCCAAATATATACCTCTAACACAAATAAAAATCCCCTGGTTCTCGTTACCGGCTGTAAGAGAACCCAAGCATGCGGATATAGTGGTGTTTGAATTCCCTGGCGGCCCGACTGAATTTGAACCCGCGGAACTGGGTGTTCCTTACGTAAAACGCTGTATTGGTTTGCCGGGAGATACTATTCAGGTAATCAACAAAGTAGTATTCGTTAATGGCAAAGAGTTTTGGATACCGCCAAACATTCAGTATTTACCCAAGGATTCATTATTCCGTCCTCAGCTATTCCCATTAGACAAAAGTTGGGATGAGGATAATTACGGCCCATATGTAGTGCCGAAGAAGAACCAGGTTGTTCACTTAACTTTAGAGAACCTGATTGAATGGCAGATGCTTATTGACCGTGAACATGGGAAACGTGTAGTGGATGTGCAGAATGGAGTTATAACAATTGAAGGTAAGCCTGCAACTACTTATACAGTAAAAAAGGATTACTTCTTCATGATGGGTGATAACAGAAATGATAGTTATGATAGCCGGTTCTGGGGCCCCGTTTCGCGCGATATGATTATTGGATCTGCCTTTGTAACGCTGTTTTCCTGGGATCGGAATATTCCATTTAGCGACCCGATTGCCCTAATCTCTTCAATAAGGCCGGATCGTATCCTAAAAGTTCTTAAATAAGAAACCATTTCCTCGTGCCGTATAAACGGCACGAGGAAAAAAACTATTCACTCCCCTTTTCCTTGCACTGATCGCACCGGCACATATCATAAATTTCTTCATAACCGTAATCAATCGTCAATTCTTCATCAGGCATTATATTTCTTGCCGCCTGTAAATACAATCGATCTTCTTCTCCCTCATAAACATAGCATGAGAAATTACAATTATGATTTATATACATAATTTTTTCGGAACCAAAAGTATCGATATAATGATCGCCGTTCCAGAATATGTACACATTGTTTTCTTCGTCTTCGCGCCGAACACATTCTGCCTCATCAATGATCTCTCCTGTTATCTCGAAAAATACCGAACCTTCAGGAATTGCCACTGAAGTGAACAAGCCCTTCCCCTCAATTTCCGATTCTCTAACATATAAAAATGGTTCAAGATTTACCATTATGAACAATCCTTTGTTTAATTATCGAGCAGATCACATCAATAGCGCCGGATTTTAATATTGGATATTGCGCCGGTAATACGCCGGGAGGAATATTAATAGTATAATCAAAACGCCCGATTTCTTTCATCGAATTATCATACAACACAGCCATTTTAATGGCATAATTCCCTTTCTCGATATCAACTGAGTATAGAGTCTTTGTTCTGTTGATAGGAGTTTTTAAGCCTTCGTAAGATATTTGCGGGTTGTGCAGCTCCAACACCCATATTTCGAATGTATTCGATTTTATGGTATCGAGTTGCATGGCATCATACCACAAGTGCTGACCTGCTACGGGAAGCGCTCTCCAGTTATGCCTTTCACTCTGTGCAGTTATGAATACCGCAGTAAAAGCAATAATTACTATCAGGATTCTGACTAAATTCATTTACTCTATTAAATTATTTGCACTAATTGAGAATGGAAATATACAGATAATTAGAGCATTCATATCCAATCGATATCACAAAAAAAAACCTCCCGGGGTACGGGAGGTTGCATTTCAATACAAAATGACTAATTAGTTACCGAAACAAATACCCAGGTCACGTGCAGTAATCATAGTATCTGCGTCAAGCGGAACATTCTTTGTTTTTCCACTAATAGTTTCCAATGGTACGTAACGTACGTTAGGCGGATCAAGAGCGATCATGATGCCATTCTCGCCTTCTTCAAGAGCGCGAATTGCAGCTGCGCCGAAACGGAGCGAAAGTAAACGATCGAACGCGGTAGGGCTTCCACCACGGAGCAAGTGCCCAAGATTTACAGTACGAATTTCGTTTTCGATAAGGTTCTTTAATGAATTAGCAAGCCGCTCAGCCGCACCACCGAGACGTTCCATCTTACCGGCTTCCCGTTCTATTACCGATATATCGCCACCTGCAGGGAAGGCACCTTCTGCAACTACAACAATTGCATGTTTACGCCCTTTTGCAAAGTGTTTATTTAAGTGATCAGCAACGATATTTATATCGTACGGAATTTCAGGTAACAAGATAACATCTGCAGAAGAAGGGATACCCGCTTCCAGTGCAATCCAACCGGCATTACGACCCATAACTTCAACAATCATGACCCGTCTGTGTGACCTTGCTGTTGTATGCAAACGATCGATGGATTCTGTTGCGAAAGCGCGTGCTGTATCAAAACCGAATGTAATAACTGTTTCATCTAAGTCATTATCAATAGTTTTAGGAATACCAACAACCCGAATACCTTTTTGTACAAATACATTTGCCATAGATAACGAGCCATCGCCGCCAATTGCAAGAAGAGCATCAATTTTTTCTCTTCTGAATCCAGCTACTATTTCATCAGTTCTGTCAATTTCTACAATATTACCTTTTGTATCTTTCATAGGATAGCGCATCGGGTTGCCACGATTCGTAGTACCTAAAATTGTACCGCCGAGTGGTGTAATATCTTCAACCACTTCGTAGGTCAAATTCATCAGTCCATCGCCATTTGGATAATTTTCAGGAAGAAAAATTCCATTATAACCATCGCGAATACCAACAACTTCCCAACCCCTGTTTAGGGCAGCTACAGTTGCAGCTTTAATAACCGCATTCAACCCGGGTGCATCACCACCGCCGGTATTAATTGCAATCTTCTTGATTCCGGATGAATTTTTCATCATGATTTAACCTCACTCATTTATTAATTAAGCAAATATTCATTTCGTAAAATAATTCTCAATAAAACGGCCAGGCCGTTTTGGTACTTTCAAGCAATTCGGCAAAAAATGCCCTAAACCTGCCTCCCTAATTTACTAATATTTATCGAGAGTTTCCCAAAATTAAAACGCCAAGAGTGACATTCTTAAAAAAAAAATAAAGATATCTTAACATTACCCCAAATTTTCACCGAGTTCGACATGCATGGCCCCAAATTGCCTTCAGATCTCAATGATCTTCTTTTAGCTGATTGAATAATATACACTAATTATTCAATAATCAAGTCGTATTTATACGGTATTTGCCCACAGCAAATATATTTAGCAAAAAAAAGGCCCCTCGCATACTAAGCAAGGGGCCTTGATCGAAGATCCAATAAACTGTTACCTGGCTTTCACAATAAATTTAGCAAACACCGGCAAATGGTCACTATAGCCGCCTAAATAGCGGGTACCGCCATATGTCGGGAATGGCGATCCGTCATATTTTCCACCGTGTTGAATTAAATAATCAGGCCGGAATATTGTGTAGCTGCCACAAATATATTTAAACTGTGCATCTGTTAACACATCAGGCGAGATAATAATTTGATCGAGACAGTTCCAGGTATCACGATATTTTAATGTTCCCTCTCCTTTGCCTTTGCGCTCCCAACTCACGTTATGCAAAGTTGTATTCTGTTTCACAGAATCACATGTATACAAACCGGCATCAAGAGTTTTCAGAATTGAATTATTATCCGGTTCATCATTAAAATCGCCCATTATTACTATTCGGGCATTCTTATTTGCAGCGAGTAGTTTATCGACTTCACCCTTCAGAACAGTGGCTGCGGTTACTCTGTTAATTTCAGATTTATCCTGCCCATTTCTTCTTGAAGGCCAATGGTTAACAAATACATGAACGATATCTCCAAAAATTGTCTTTAACTCTGCATGAAGGATTAGACGGGTAGGATATTTATCGGCTAAACTTACTGTGTCACCCCGCAGGCTAACCAATTCAAATTTCTTGCTATTATATAGCAAAGCTGCATCAATGCCACGTTCATCCGGCGAATCTATATGCGCAATAGAAAAATCCAAACCGGATAGATTCGTTTTGATCAGTTGTTCTAAAACCCATCGGTTTTCTACTTCGGCCATACCGATCATGTCCGGGCCTTTTTTATCGTTCATATCCTTAATAGCCTGTCCCAGGTGCTCCATTTTTTTATCGAAACGTTCCTTTGTCCACTGATAGGATCCATTAGGAAGAAAATCATCATCCTTTTTATTTTGGTCATCAAGTGTATCATAGAAATTTTCAACATTCCAAAATGCTATCGCAATAGTATCGCTTTCGGCTTTTTTTGACTGTGGGAATGCATATACTGCAAGAAGAACA
>JAJTBZ010000081.1 GCA_021286645.1 Ignavibacteria bacterium | reverse complement strand
ATCTGGTTTAATAAAAACTCCCTTTTCCTGCATCTAACTTGACGATACCGGCAGAAGTACGAGGAAAAGGGAGTGCAATCTTATGAAAAATACAGCGAAAATTATGCCTGAACCAAAGCCGGTTTACGCAATTTCACAAATTCGTAGCTTCCAAACAAAATTGCGGCAAATGTACAGTCGCCCAGCAATGTATAGTGGAAGAACGGGATTGCAGCTGTGAAACATTCGGCTAATCCGGTAAGGTTATGCGGGTATAAAGAGCCCATTGCCCACATTCCGAAATTGGTTATAACAAAAAAGCTTACAGAAGCAGTAACAGTTGCCAGGGCTACTGAACCAACACTGCGCTTAGCTTTCAGGCTCATACCAACTATAACAATTAGCGCGAATGCGGCATAAACTGATGCCATTACCTGATGAAAGCCCAGTACCATATCTGTTGCAAGCATTGCTACGAATGGAATTAAAAATGCCTGCCAGGTTTTTTTAAAATAAGCGCCGCCGAATAATGCAATCGATCCGATAGCAGTGAAGTTCGGGTAGTGGGGTAACAAACGGGTAAGGGCTGCGCCCAGTACCAATACCGAAAGAAATTTCGTATTGTTAGAAATCTTGATCATATATGCTCCAAATTTTTTCAGACTCGTTTAAATAATTAATCAAAATGTAAAATAAAAATTGTTGTAATAAAAACACAAAGTGAATACTATTTTATTACAATTGTACCGGGTAATATACCGGCAGCAAATCGCTTAATTTCTGTACCGGAGGGTGTAAATACCACAATTTCACCCGCCTGTTTTCCATCTTTGGGGTTACCGGCGAATAAATAACCACGTGCTGCATCGTACGCGATTGAGTAAATGGCTCCCTGCGTGCCGTATAAAGCAAAAGAATTGACCATGCTGCCTTTGATGATTGGCGTAGTACTTACTGTATGCGAAGCGAAATCTACAACCTGAATACCTGCATCATTGATAACATACACCTGGTTTCCAACAAAACAGGCCTTTTTTGGGTTTTTGTACACAATAACACTGTCTTCAACTTTCAAAGTAGTCGGATTAATTTTATAGATACCACCTCTGCCGGAAGTATCAACCCATTGATATTGCCCCGTGCATACGGCGTAAATCATATTGTCCGGTCCTTTATATAGGTATTGGGGGTTGCTGCCTACCATGATTGGCGCGCTGAATGTTTCGCTCGCGATGTCCAATACGGCAATAGAATTTCCCTCTCCATATCCCGGAACAGCAGTAAATACCTTGCCGTTAACAGCCAAAATGCCTTCCGCATATTTACTTACTGCATAGTTTTTTAATACCTGACGGGTATTAAGGTTTATTTTCTGTATCTGCGCGATGCCAAAATTGCTTACAAATGCAATTGAGTCAATAACTGATATATCGAACGGATTCGTGCCATTACCACAATCTACCTGCCCGAGTGAAGTGTTAGTACCGAGATCGATAATTTCAATCTTGTTTGAGTTCTCAACGACAATGTATCCCTTAGTGCCGGAAACTGTCATGGCGTTTGCAACGTCGCCTAAAGCCTTATTATTTACCGTTTTATAGATACTTATATAACTTTGGCTTGAAGTTAGGTTATAATAGTCAAGCGTGGCAGTATTGCCTCCAAAGCTTCCTTCATTGAGTATATATACTCCGGATGAAGTAGTAGGAGGAGTAGGTTCTGTAATTGTGGAATCAGATTTTTTACACCCCGTAAGGGCTAATCCGATTCCCAATAATGCAATGCAATTAATGATTAGTTTGTTCATTATAATTCAACCTGATAAGTGAATAAAAAAGTTTGTAATGGCATTGGATATGATTGAATGATCATGTATTCCTGATTATTCAAATTATTTAGGGTTACTGTGATATGATGCCTAACAGAAAACAGGGTGTAATCTGCTCCGATAGAAGCATCAATTACAAAGAATGGGTCGAGAATAAAGTCGCGATTGTTATCGGAAGTATAAAAGCTTTCGCTATTAAATGTTGTAGTAAGCGAAGCCCGCAGGTGCCAATAAGCTAATGACGTTATTGTTGTAAGGCGATGCAAAGGGGAGTACCTGATAATTTTATCGTAGGAATTATCAGCAGAACTTAATTTAGTTAGATTGCGGGCATCAGTATAGGTATAAATAACAGATATTGAGTTTCCCGGGGCCAGAAATTGTTTTTTACAAGCCAATTCCAGTCCGTTAGACCCAAATTTTCCGATATTTCCGGGGAGCATGAAACCTAAGTGATTAGGCAGCCATTCGATTTTATCTGTACCATATATATTAAAATAGGACAGCGTCGATTCCAGAGGGCCAAACAATTCGGTTCTCAGGCTGAATGCCGCATCAAACCACCTGAATTTTTCTTTTTGAAGATCCTGATGTTGAAATAGTGATGAGTAAAATCGCTCATTATAGGTTGGCATCCGGTAGTCATCAGAATAATTAAACAATATAGAAATGTTCTGCGATGCAAAAGGAAGTAGTAACAGACCGAATTTCCAGGAAGTAACCCATGCATTGTTATCTTCCGTATTATCTTCAACTACTTTCTCCAGGGAGCCGGCAATATTAATTGTTAATAATGTATTATCAGCATCGGAGCCCACGGGTTTCCAACTTACTCCGGAATAGACACGGATATTATCGCGTTCGAGAGTCTCCTTGCCTGTTGGATTCGAGACAAATACAGCAATGTTATTTAGGGAAGAATGGGCTGCTGCTATTCCCGAATAAGTGTTGAACCCGCCGTTGGAGTAGCGCATTTTCAGACTCCCGTATAGTTCATGCAACCGTGAATCTTTTTCTGTAGAGCGGTAATAGACCATTGCAGAAGGATCGGTAAAAGAGAGCTTTTGTGTATTATAACTGGTGACCATTTGTAGAAGCCAAAGGGCGGAGCATGAATAATCGGCATTTATTATAGTCTGAAATGTCTGTGCCTCGTTTTTTGTGCTGCCCGATGTAGTGTTGTTGGTTACAACAAAACCAGGTACGCCATTATTCAATGAATTGAATCGGCTAAATATTTTTCCGGCAAAGTTGTTGTCTGTATAAATCAATTCTGAATTGATGAATGTCGCCGAGTAAAAAGCATTGTTCCGGTAATATTTTTTGCCTTCAAATATAAAAGGGTAGTTGTTTGCTGAGTACGATCGATCTGCCGAAAGTTTGAACCCGAGATTTGTAGTTATAGGTTGCCTGATGGCGAACCCGGCTGCCTGCATCCGTTCGGATCCGGCTTTCAGCCATGCCGCGGCGTTTGCATTGAACTCGGAATTTTGCGTGCTTAGTTTTATAACACCGCCGCCGGAGGAAAAGGGGTTTTCAATATCGAAACCGTGGATATACTCGACAACATCAACAGCGTTTATATTAATGCTGCTAAAATCAAAAGATCCCGAACGCAGGTCGTTAACCGGAGCTCCGTTAAAAAGTACCAGGGTATTTTCGCTGTTTAGCCCCCGTGAAGAAGCTGTTTTCAGGCTGCCCAGGCCACCGTATTCACGTATTCTTATTGACGTAGCGGTGCTGAGTATTTTATCAATACTTAATGTTTTTGCTTTATCTTCGTTCGTTAAATTAACAGATTCTCTAATTGTGGTAGCCCCATTTGTATAACCTGACTGACCGAGCACCTGGATGAGTGGACCGGAAACAATTCTTGGAGTCAAATATATTTCTTTTTGACCATTCAAACTGAACTGCCTGGCTAAATATGAGGCATGACGGATAGTAAGAGTGTCGTTTTTATTAAACAGCGATACATTTGCTATCCCATTTTCATTGCTGAATATGGATGCAGATGTGTGGTTACTTGTTATACTTGCATCTTGCACAGGAAGTTGTGAAATGCTATCCTTAATGGTAATATTCTGGGGAAATACCATGATAATGCATGAACAGACAATGCAGGCTGCCAGCATGTGTATATGTGTAAAGAATGAGAGCAAAGAAAAATCCTTCCTGATAAAAGCGCGTAATCAGGCAGTGAAAAAATAACCAGGGGAGTGATTTGTGAAGATTTGTAAATGAAGTAAACACTCTTCTCACCTCACTCGCGAAGGTGCTGAATTACGTTTACGGCAGGTCTCCTGGCTGGGGGATTTATCAAAGCGCCTTCCCATTAAAATACTTTAACAGTGGCAGTATTGCTTTCATTTATTCCCTTTACAGTTGCGCGTCAGCTCCGGATTTTCACCGGATTCCCTATTCTTTATGTGCGATATTCTACGCACATAACACCGTAAATTGATGATGTAAGATACAACCGCGTTTGCAGTTCTCAAAATTAATTTTGTTGGTGAATATTATTTCCCGAACCAAAGTTTCATCGCGTATAAAAACAAGAACAGACTAAATGCCTTTTTCAGAACTTCCTGCGATATAACCACTGCCAGTTTAGAACTGATATAACTGCCTACTACAAATGTGATACACATAATTCCGGCTGCTTTTAGATCGACATATCCTTTATTGTAATAATTCATTACCGCCAGGATGCCGATTGGCGGCAATAGCAGTGCGAGTGAAGTACCCTGAGCAGTTTGTTGTGTAAAACCCAGCAACCCAACCAGGGCGGGAATGATTATTATACCACCGCCTATTCCTAAGAATCCACTAATTATTCCGGCTGCCAGTCCAATAATCAAGAGTATTGTTATTTGCTGCATGTATATCCAGAGTTTAATTTTTGATATTTTAAAATACAATATCGAATATCGAGAAAAAAATCTCAGCTTTTTCCTGTAGTATTTTGGCTGAATGGATAAAGTTCTGTATTTTTTTTGCTTAATGATTTTTGAGATTGCCGAGCTGCCGGTAAAATACGGCTAAGATCTTTGTATAATCTGATTTGTTTTTGTGGCTCGGCAGATGAAATTTATCTAATAACACACGGTAGGAAAACACTGGTGCAAAAACCCGAATATATTCTGGGCATATCGGCATTTTATCATGATTCAGCCGCCTGCTTACTAAAGAATGGTGAAATAATAGCTGCCGCGCAGGAAGAACGATTTACCCGTATAAAACAAGACCATAATTTCCCGCGAAGATCTGTACAGTACTGCCTGAAACAAGCCGGAATTACACCTGAAGATCTGACTCTCGTGGCTTTTTATGACAAACCATTATTGAAGTTCAGCAGGTTATTGGAAACCTATTTGCAATTCGCACCGCGGGGATTATCCTCTTTCATAAAAAGTGTTCCCCTTTGGCTTTCGGAGAAACTTTGGATGGAAGATATCATTAAAAAACAGATAGGATACTCCGGCAGGGTTATTTTTCCTGAGCACCACGAGTCACATGCCGCATCCGCGTTTTTCGCATCCCCGTTCGAAAAAGCCGCGTTTCTTACAGTTGACGGGGTAGGAGAATGGGCGACAACTTCTTATGGTATTGGTGATGGCAACAGTCTTAATCTTATGGCCGAAATCCGATTCCCGCACTCTTTGGGGCTTCTCTACTCTGCGTTTACCTATTATACCGGCTTCAAGGTAAATTCCGGCGAATACAAAGTTATGGGACTCGCCCCGTATGGCGAACCTAAATATGTTGATTTGATAATGAATGAACTTGTTGATTTGAAAGAAGATGGTTCATTTATTATGAATATGAAATACTTCGATTACTGTGCCGGCCTTACTATGACCAATCAGGCATTCAATAATTTATTTGGAGGCCCTGCCAGAGTTCCTGAAACAAATCTTACGCAAAAAGATCTGGATTTGGCTGCTTCTATTCAGGTGGTTACTGAAAATATTATACTAAAAATGGCTGCTCATATAAAGCGGGAGACGGGAGAAAAATTTCTTTGTCTTGCTGGTGGTGTTGCTCTTAACTGTGTGGCGAACGGGAAATTATTGCAGAGTGGTATTTTTGAAGATATTTGGATACAGCCCGCTGCCGGAGATGCCGGAGGGGCACTCGGGGCGGCACTCACTGCTCATTACTGTGAATTAAAAAATCAAAGAGCTTTTACCGATCGAAGCAAGCGAAAAGATTTTCAGAAAGGTTCATATCTTGGTCCGGAATATACGAATAGGGATATCCAGGAATTCCTTGATTCTAATAAATTGCCATATACGTTCGTGCAAGATGCTGAATTGTATAGGTCAATTGCAGTTAAATTGGAAGAAGGAAAGATAATCGGGTGGTTTCAGGGCAGAATGGAATTTGGCCCGAGGGCTTTAGGAAACCGGTCAATTATTGGCGATGCCCGAAACAGAGCCATGCAAAAACAGATGAATATAAAAATAAAATTTCGGGAAGGTTTCCGCCCATTTGCCCCTTCGGTACTGGCAGAACACATTTCTGAATGGTTCTCAATTGATCGTGAAAGCCCTTACATGCTGTTAGTCGCCGATGTAAATCCGGCAAAACAACGTGAAATGACCGAAGCAGAACGTGCTTTATGGGGAATTGATAAACTGAATATTATCAGATCTGAAATTCCGGCTGTTACTCACGTGGATTACTCCGCGCGAATTCAGAGTGTGAATAAAGAGGATAATCCCCGGTATCACGCGCTAATAAGTGAATTTTATAAGCTAACCGGCTGCCCTGTTATAGTCAACACATCGTTTAATGTTCGTGGTGAGCCGATAGTTGAATCACCGCTTGATGCATACAAATGCTTTATGCGGACAGATTTGGACATTCTGGTATTAGGAAACTACATACTGGTCAAAGAGCAACAGCCAGTTTTTCATGATACAATTAACTGGAAGGAAATATATGAGCTTGATTAAGGATGTAAGGTATGAACTTTCTTCCCTGAAACTGGATAATAAAACCCTACGGGGTTTTTCGTTCGTGGTTGGAGGCGTTTTAGGTGCAATCTGCTGCTATTTTGCCTTCATTCGTCATTCAGCTTCATTATTCCTTTTCATTGGTGCCGGTGCTGCTTCGCTGTTGGTGTTAACAGGTTTAATAATTCCGCGAATATTGAGATCTGCATATATTATCTGGATGACGGCAGCATTTGTTATGGGATGGGTAATTTCAAGGGTATTGGTTATTGCAATTTTCTCTATCTTTGTAATCCCGGTAGGTTATTTCATGAGACTTGCCGGAAAACAATTAATGGATATACAATATCCCGGGCCCCGCGCCAGTTATTGGCATAAAAGGGAGTCGGGTAAAAAAACAGATTACGACACTTTATACTAACGGTGAATACTATGAGCCAGGAGCTTTATCTTCAGTTAAAACAGGATTGCCGATATTTTGAGGCCTCGAAACCGTGCAAACCTCATAAAAATATGGGTGTATTCTGCGATAATTGCGAATACTATTACAAGGTCGAAAAACGAATAATGATTATTAAATTTGGCTCATTGGGCGATGTTGTTCGTACGACTTCCATTTTACCCGGGCTGCGCAGGCAATATCCTTTTGCTCATATTACGTGGGTAACCTCGCCAAACGCGGTTTCTGTTTTTATGAACAACCCCATGGTAAATTCGGTTTTAACAGATCCCAGTGAATACCTTCCATTGATTGGAACTGTCACTTTCGATCTTTTAATAAACCTGGAAACGGATATACGGAGCAGCGCGTTAGCTGCAAAAGTAAATGCCAAAGAAAAGAGAGGCTATGCTATTAGAGAGGATGGAATAGTTGTACCTGTTGATGAGGATGCCATTGAATGGTATACTTTAGGTGTAAATGATAAGTTAAAAAAAGAAAATACAAAAACGTATTATGAACACATCTATCGTGTGGCCGGCATTCCTTATGCCAACGAAAAACCGCAACTTTTTCTAACGGAAGAGGAACTTGCAGTAAAAAAGAAATTTATCGGTCAGAATAACCTGAAACGGAGTAAAAAAGTAATTGGAATTAATACCGGATCAGGTGGAAGATGGCCTTTGAAGAAATGGACAAAATCGCATTATACCGCCCTTATGAATACGCTTTCGGTAAAATATCCGTCGGTTGGTGTCGTGTTATTTGGCGGTCCCGAAGAAAAGGAATTAAACGCTGATTTGCTTAATTCTGTTCCCGGATCGGTTGTTGATGCCGGAACAGGGAATTCAATGAGAGAATTTTTCAGTCTGGTAAATGCGGTTGATATTCTTTTTACACCTGACAGCCTTGCGTTTCATGTAGGTGTTGCGCTTGAAAAGACAGTAGTAGTGTATACCGGACCTACATCCTACTCAGAACTGGATGTATTCGGGAAGGGCGCAATTATTCACTCCGATATTGAATGTCTTGTCTGCTATCTTAACCAGTGCAATAAAGAAAAAAATTGTATGAATACTCTATCAGTAGAGTATGTGCTGAACACCCTTAAACAGTATTTTGAATAAAAAGTTACTCGGGCGGCATGGAAAATTGCCGCCCACTTTAAACATTTCCCCTCTCTAATATCCAGTAAATTACAGTATTCTTCCCGGTGCCTGCGTAAATTTTTGCAATTTCACACCAATACAGTGGTAATTATTAGAAGATTTCTTTCGATTATAGCGTATAATCCGGGTTTTGATCACAGAAATGGCAAAGCAGGAAAAAAAAGCGTGGAATTGCTTGACTGTATGGAGATAATTTTGTATAATAATAACAAATTTTATAATTAGTCGGAGTGTAAGCAAACCAATGCAACTATATTTCAGAGAAAAGCAGCTTGAGTTTCTGGAACAGATGATAAATTCTGTTGGGAAAGGATCAAACTTTGTATTACTCTTTGGTAAAAGAAAAGTTGGGAAGACAACGCTGGTTACCGAGCATTTGCGTCGTTTGAGCGGTGCATATTTAACTATCAGCAGCAAATCTACACCGTTGCAATTGGCCGATATTTCCGAACATTTAAAATCAATTCATTTTACCGATGGTTTTATTCCCTCGTTTAAGAGCTGGAAAGAGCTTTTTGAATATATATTTTATATAGCAAAGGATAAACCGGTTAATCTGGTTCTTGATGATTTCCATAATTTTGAGAGAATTGAGCCGGAATTTTTTGCTGAATTCAAGAATTTATGGGATAAAAATGCTAATACATCCTATTTGAATTTGATTGCAATCACTTCAGATTTCGATTTTATACAAAGGATGTTTTACACTTCTACCAGTGAGTTGTTTCAGATTCATCAGAATACCCTGAAACTTACCCCGTTTGCATTTTCTGAAGTAGTGAAGATCATGATGATCAATGAATCTGACCTGCCGTTGGATGAGATTATTAAAATTTACATGGTATTTGGCGGCTTGCCAAAATACTATGCGTTACTGGATCAGTTCGATTTATGGAATAAAGGCATTGAAGAAATTTTAGGTGAATTAGTTTTCAAAAAATTCGCCCCGCTCGGATTTGAATTAAAAGAAATGATTGTTAGCGAGTTCAGCCGAAATAACTCGGTTTATCTCTCAATTTTACAGGCAATCGCGGCAGGAAAAGTAACAGTTACGGACATTTCCAAGACTGTAGCTATACCCCCGACGAGCGTAATTAAGTATTTAACTGAGCTGGATAAGAAAAAAGGACTGGTTTCGAAGAAAAATCCTTTCGGAACACAAGATCCTTCACGTTCAAAATTCGGAAAATATTATATAAATAACTATTTTGAGAACTTCTGGTTTAAATTTATACAGCCTGATATCATTAATTATGAAATGGGGCAGTATGAACAGATGCTTGAAAATGTTATGAAGCAACTGCCACAGTACATACAGCAGCGCATGAAGTTGCTTGTACGTGAATTAGTTCAGGAAAACCGGAACCATCCGTTCGTTACAGAGGTTCTAGGTATGTCGGTTGCAGAAATTAGCGAGACTTGGACCAGAGAAGGTGAACTTGATATGGTTATTACCGGAACGGAAAATGAGAAAATGTTATTAGGCTCAATTTTCCGCTCTTCACAAGAGCTTACACCTTCGGGTCTTGATCAGTTTAAGCGCAATGTTGGCAGTTTCATGAAACTCTATCCAGGGTATGAAACTGAATATTTGGTAGTTACCTGGGATAACCCGTCAAAGGAATTCCAGTCGCAGTTAAAAGAACAGTATGTACGGCATGTAAGACTTTCGGATATCCTAATGTTGACAAATTACAAACCGAAATCTGTTAAAACTGTTAAATTACCTACAACTCCGGCTACAAAAAAAGAGCCGATTGTTGTACCGAAACAGCAAAAAATTAATAAGATTTAATTAGTATTTAGAAACGAACAGAGCATGAGCCAAATGCTGTATGGGCAAAGCAGCAAAATAGCTACGGAAAAGTACTTTTTTACGGTCACCAAACGCATTTTTGACTTGGTTTTTGGATTGGTTGTATTTCTGGCGGCATTACCGGTGATGGTATTTATCGCTGTTGTACTTTCTGTGATATTTATGGGTAACCCTTTCTATACCCAACGCCGTGGTATTACCCTTTCAGGGCGGCTCTTCAAAATAATAAAATTCAGGACTATGGTTGCCCCGAACCCTGAAGAATCCTCTCAAAGAAATTTTCTCAATAAAACTATATCCAAATCTGGTATCCCGCAATTTTGCGCCCTCTTACGCAAGACCGGTTTGGATGAGTTGCCTCAGATTTTCAATGTACTATTAGGGGACATGTCCTTTGTTGGGCCTCGTCCTTTATCAGTGATCGATTTACAAACGATTCAGAATTTATATAATGAAGAATATTCTCAGCGATTACGGGTTACTTCCAAGCCGGGTATTACCGGTTATTGGCAGGTATATGGAGACCGTCATCGAGGAGTAGAAAATTTAGTGTCATTGGAACTTCAATATGAACAATTAAAGTCATTATGGCTGGATGTGCATATCATCCTTAAAACCATTCCTATAATGGTTAGTGCAAACCATAGTGATGCTATTTTAGGGAAGAAAGAAAAATTCGATAGCCCCATTGTTCAGTTTGGAAAAATCACTAAAGAGCAGTTTTAATCACACAAGTAATGTAAGTTTTATCGTTGATTCGAAAAATGGTTGGAGACCCATTTGTTCGAGATAACTATACTTTGCTTGTTCCTTTGGATACGAGAGTTTAATCAATTACAGTAATCTGTACCGCTGACGGAGATCCGGTGGTATGGCATTTTTCTATAGTGCTCAATTTAAGTTCGATTATTTTCACTCAAGAGGAGGAGAGTCTATGCTGCTTTCTGTTACCAGGAAGAGTCTGGTGTTCGTTTGGTTCTTGAGCCTGTTTTTGCTGGGTAGCTTTACCTATGCTCAAAGCACGGTCAATTACAATTATTCCACCGCAACAAATGCCTCGTTGACCGATATGAGTACCGGGGCAACTTCGTTGCTGGCTGCGGGTGTTGATGACACCCCGTCATCCGTTACCAATATTGGATTCAATTTTGTATTGATGGGTGTTCCATATAGCCAGTTTTCTCTTACGGAAAACGGTATTATGCGTTTAGGATCTACAGCAATGGTTAGTAATACCTATGCAATACCTAACAGTACAATTCCAACCTTAGCCCCATTTGGGAATGACATGAGGGTTGGAACTGATGGCTCGGTTGTTTACAAAGTTCTCGGAACAGCCCCCAGCCGTGTTTTAGTGGTTCAATGGAAAAAAATCATGATCCGCTATTTAGGAACTGCTGCTGCAGGTACGGCTACTTTTGAAGCTCGCTTATATGAAAGTACCGGTGTTATTGAATATGTGTATGGAGAAATGGCTACAAATACAGCCTCTCCGGCAAGCTATTATATTGGCTTCTCTGTTAATACAACAGCAAACAATCTGATCAGCGTAAATACTACAGATCATTCTGTCAGCCGTTCTGCTGCTACAGCCAATACATATACAGCAAGTTCGACTGTTGCTCCTTTGCACAGTACCTCAGATGGAAGCAGAAGAATTTATACGTTTACTCCTCCTACAGCACCTTCTGCCCCTTCGAATTTAACATTTACCAGTGTAGGCGCCGGAAGCATGACACTGAACTGGACGGATAATTCTTCGAATGAATTAGGATTCTCAATTGCGCGTTCCACAGATGGTGTTAACTATTCGGTAGTAGGAAGTGTCGGCGCAAATGTTGCAACATATAATGCAACAAACCTTACTCCGAACACCACGTATTATTGGGCTGTTCAAGCCTATAGTGAAGGTGCAATGTCCTCTGTACTTACTGCTTCTCAGACTACCAATCCTCCGGGGAATTTTGTCTCGGCGGCATCTGGTAATTGGAATGTCGCAGCCACCTGGACGAACAATATGGTACCTTCAGCAAGCGATAACGTTACAATTGCAGACGGTCATACAGTTGTTATCGATGCAGCTTCGACATGTTTGAATCTTACCGTTGGACAAGGCACTTCTGGTATTTTACGTTTTGGTACAACGGCAACAAATTTTACAGTGAATGGTAACCTTACGGTTTCTGCAAATGGTACATTTGATGCAGGCGCTACAGGCGGGGCCAGCTTATCGCACACGTTATATATCGGCGGAAGTTCTGCAACAGCTAATACATCAAGTAACGTTGTAATTAATGGTACATTTAAAATGTATATCGGCAGTTCTAACGGTAAAGCCGCAGTTACATTTTTTGGCGCAAACAACAGCACCGTAAGTGGTACTGGTACCACAATGGATTTCTATCAGGTTATTTTAAATAAAGGCGCAACAACAGCCACTTCGAGTGTTACTCCTCCTATACTCGAATTACAACGCGCTTTCACTGTGCAGGGTAGTGCCTCAACTACCGCTCTGGCAACGACATTTACAGCAGGTGTATTGAAAATAAGCGGTACGTTCAACCAAAGTAACGCAATTTTCTCTTCAACATCATATTCTATCCCGGCATTAGGCGGTATTTGGCTTAACAACCCGAATTTTACTATTACGGGCTTGGGCGGATCTCCCACCAATAACGGTTTAGTTCGTGTCAGCAATGGAAAATATATCATTGGTACATCCACCGGTCAGAGTATGTCAGGTGGTTCAAGTTCGGTATTTATTATAGATAGTGGTACTGTGAATGTCGCGGGTCGGTTAACTATGGCCAGTTCCGGTACGTACTATTCCCAAACCGGTGGTACAGTAGTTGTACAGATGTCCGGTAACGCGGCCAGTTCGAACCCTGGCTTCAGCATGAGCTCCAGTTCAGGTACTACATTCGCTATGAGCGGCGGTAGTATAGTTTTACAGTTGGCATCAACCGGTTCTACTCAGCAGGATTATAACGTAGCTCCGGCAACAGTTAATATAACCGGTGGTACTTTGCAGCTTGGAAATGCGAGTTCGGGTACTGCAAAAACATTTAAGATCATGGGTAATACACCAAATCTTATTGTCGATAGCAGCAGCGCCGGACATACTGCAAATCTTGCAGGCAACTTGATTGTTAACGGTGATATACTGGTAAAAACTGGTGCAACTTTAACAAATGGTTTAATCTATAGTTTAACAGTTAAAGGTTTAAGTTCCAGTTATCCGGGTAACATCCTGAATCGTGGAACAATGACTTTTAATCAAAGTTCATCTCAATACTTAATATTCAACAGTAGTTTTGGTGATCAAACCGTTACCAACAATGGTACAATTACCGCAAATCAAATGGGTAACGTAGATATCAATAATACTGCAACTAATGGCAAAGTGTACTTCCCTAATGGTGTTTCGATTGCTAATACGGGTTCAAGTGCTGCAAATCTTAAATTAACAGCAGGAACTCTTGTTGCAACCTCACTCACTTTGGGAGGCGGCAGTTCTTCAACGGCCATGTTTACTTGTACCAGAACAGCAGGTACCTTACAAAATGCACCCTCATTTGCTTTCGGTTCCGGCTCGGTTAATTATATATATAATGGCAGTGCCGCTCAGGTTACCGGCAATGAATTGCCTGCAAGTATTAGTAATAACCTTACCATAAATAATGCAAATGGCGTTACATTAAACAGTCCGTTTTCAACAGCCATCCTGACCCTTACGAATGGTATTTTAACAACAACGGCAACCAACTTGCTTACTGTTACCGGTGCTTATGTTGGTGGAGTTGCCCGTACATCGGGCTATGTCAATGGGCCTATGGTTCGTACATTGCCGGGAGCAATGGCTACCGGTAGTACATACCTGTTCCCGGTTGGTAAATCGGCCTATACGCCTGTTGAACTGGTGAATCCAACTACATCAGGAATCTCCAGTAATACTGTTCAGGTACTTGCAGAAGTATTTGATGCAAGTTCACAGGGTACTGCCGGTACAGGCCTTTCAGCATTAAATACGAATAGGTATTGGAATACCGCATTTGTTGGAGCTTCAACATATTTTACAAACGCAACACTCCGTGTTACTGAAACTGCTGCGATTGATCCACAGGCAGGCTTGGGTCAGAATACTACCGGTTCTGCCAATGGCGTGTATAATCTTATTGGTTCAACAATTTCGGGATCAACAATAGCTTCCAGCACAGTAACCACACTTGGATATCTGAATATTGGAACGAAATCCGTTCCGATGGCTTACAGCAGTAGTACTACTACTCAGCCAAGTACTCAACCAGTTCCGCAGCAAAGCACCTCGCAGGCGGTAATTCAGGTGCAGGTAGTTACAACCGGTAATGCATCTCCATTAAATGTTAGCAAATTCACGGTAAATGCAAATGGAACTACAAGTGCTTCGGATATCACGAATGCACGTATTTATTATACGGGTACAAGCTCAACATTTGCTACTACAACACAATTTGGCTCAACTGTTGCATCGCCTACAATTGCCAACTATACCATTTCCGGAAGTCAAAATTTAGTCGAAGGTACCAATTACTTCTGGCTTACATATGATATTCCCACAGCAGCTGTAATTGGTGATTCTGTTGATGCAGAATGCTCCTTAATTACCATTAATGGTACAGACTACACCCCGACAGTAACAGCACCGGCTGGAAAGCGGGCAGTAAAGAACGTATTGACAGTTGGTACAGGAGTACTTACTCAAGCTTATCCTATGCATCGGAATTACAATTATTCAACCTGGGAAGGTATCTATCTACAATCTGAGGTTGGAACTGCAAAAGTGATTTCGAAAATTGGTTTTACAAAATCTTCGGGTACAGATGTAACAGGTATTCAGTCTGTTCAAGTTTATTTGAAACATACCTCGGGCAGTACTTTGGCTGCAGGTCAGTACTCGCTGTCTGGTTATACACAGGTATTTAATGGTTCATTTACTAATAATGCTGCCAGCGGGTTAATGGAAGTATCGCTCGATAAATCCTTCTATTATAACGGAACAGATAACCTGCAAGTATTAATTGTTAAAGGCAACCAGGCCTATATATCAACGTATCCATATTATTATGCAACTTCTGTTGCAACTACCCGGGTTCGTCAGGCTGGAAGCGATTCATACCAGCCTGGAACTGGCGGTTCAGCGCCAGATTTGGCAACAACAACATACTTGCCGAATCTGACTTTAACATACTCAATTCCTACTCCTATGACTTTTGTATCTGCGGCCAATACACAGGCACTTAGTGGTACAGAAGTTAGTTTAGGCAGTGCTAACCAACAGATTATCGGTGTTAAAGTTGTAACATCGGGACAGATGTCACCTCTGACAGCTTCGGCATTTTCATTCAATACCGGTTCATCTTCTGATCCGGCAACTGATCTGGTAAATGCAAAACTGTTCTATACCGGAAACAGCTCTACCTTTGCTACAACGCAACAGATTGGTGATGCGTTTGTTTCTCCGAATGCAGATTTCGCTATCAGTTCAGGTAGCGGTTTACCGGTAACTTTACAATCTGATACGAACTATTTCTGGTTAACATACGATATTTCTTCGGGTGCAACACGTGGTGATATTGTTGACGCGTTATGTAATGCGGTTACGATTTCATCGGCTGATCAACCGGTAGCTCCGCATGCGGGAGCAGGTAGAACAATCGTTGCTCCACTTGCAGGTACCTACAATGTAGGTTCAGGAAGTAAATACACAACTATCGCCTCCGCTATTAATGCGCTGAAAACCTTTGGTGTTAGCGGGGCTGTTACCTTCCTGTTGAAAGATGCAACATATCCATCAGAAACATTCCCAATTACGATAGATTCGATTTCTGGTGCCAACTCAACCAATACGGTAACGTTTAAACCTTCAACAGGTGTATCAACGGTAATATCCGGTTCATCTGCTACTGCCATTATTAAAATTAATGGTGCTGATTACGTTACCATCGACGGTTCAAATACCGCGAAGGGAACTGATCGCAGTTTAACTATTACCAATACAAATTCCGCTGGCGCAGCAGTTATGCTAGCAAGTAATGGAACAACCCGTGGTGCTACATATAACACAATTAAAAACTGCGTTATCTCGACAGGCTCTCATATAGCATCGGGTACTTATGGAATCTTCCTGGGTGGAAGCACCATTGGTGTAGCTGGTGATGATAATGACAATAATACTATTTCAAATAACGTTATTAAGAACGCCCGTTATGGCATATATTCCTATGCAAGTTCTACGGGAAATAATGACAATATTACAGTTAGCGATAATATTATTGGCGATGCAGATACAGCTCAGACCTTTGGTACATATGGCATTTATGTAACATATCTTAATAGTTCTACTATAACAAGAAATACTATCTTTGGGGCTTCTAATGCCATAGGGTATATTTACGGTATTTATGCAACCGGTTCTTTAACAAATACCACCATATCGAAAAATAAAATCTACGGATTGAAATATGTTGGTACAGGAGGTTATTCAGGTGCCGGTATGTATATTTCGAGTGTTGCCAGTTCAAATGTATCATTAATCAATA
>JAJTBZ010000042.1 GCA_021286645.1 Ignavibacteria bacterium | reverse complement strand
ACTGGAAACATATTTTCAGTCCCAAAGTATTTGCTAATTTCTGGGTCACCCGTAGTACTTTTGATTCAGAATTTAAGATAGATAAACTGTTTAAACTTGATGAAATAAATAAGCTATATGACTATACAATAAAGGCATCATTGGAATACTATCTTTCCAACGAATTCGCGCTTCGATTTGGTGCAGAGCATAAAATTATGCGCTTCCAATACAAAGAAGATACGAAAGATATGCTGGTTGATATCGATCAAAAATGCCAATTGTCAACAACATATATCAATACACAATGGCGGCCGGATAATTTAGTAGATGTAGATTTTGGTATTCGGGTAAACTATTTTCACGGCGATGATAATTATACGAATTTCGAACCACGCTTCCAGACCAAATACCGCCTTACAGAAAACAGCAGCGTCAAGTTTGCCACTGGTTTGTATTATCAATACTTAAATCGAATCCCCCGACTCTTCTTTGCCAGTATTTGGAGCGCGGTTGATAAAACAACAAAGCCCTCCTCCTCGGAGCATTTTATCCTGAGCTATCAAAGAGAGTTATCAGATTTTCTTGAATTAGAAGCTGATGTTTATTACAAAACATATAAAAATCTTTACATATTTAACCAAAATCTCAGTACTGATATTACCCCGGGATACCATACTGCCGAGGGTTATCCGGTCTATAATTCGACCAGGGATGTATTTGTTCGGGGCGATGGACATTCATTCGGCTTTGAAATAATGGCACGCAAAGAGGCTGGAGCAGTAAATGGCTGGATTGCCTATTCCTATTCAAAAACACTGAATACCTTTGATGGTATCAACCAGGGACAGGAATATGCCCCCCGTCACGACCGGGCTTCTGTGGTAAACATGGTACTCAATGGAAATCTTGGGAATTTATTCAACGGGAAATGGGATGAGAAACCCGAAAAACAATCTTCACAATGGTTGTTCGGATTGAATTTTATCTACGCCTCAGGCCAGCCAATTACGATGCCGGGATCGGCGTATTATATTAATTCCCTTCCCGATGGCTATAATAATGTTATTCCATCTGAAAATATGCCCGGCTATAAACTATATCCGCAAAGTATTAACAGTTACAGACTGCCTGCATATACACGAATGGATTTAAGTATTACGTATGAAAAAAATTATGGGTCATGGTCTCTTGCACCCTACCTGCAAATTTTCAATATCGGGAACAGAAAAAATCTCTGGTTTATTCAGTACAAGGATGAAGCAAAGGATGGGAAAATTGTTCAGAAGATCGAAAAAATGCAAATGCTGCCTATGTTGCCTTCAATTGGAATAACGGTTAAGTTTTAAGAAAGTAAATAAGTATATACAATGGATTTGAAAATGAGAAAATTACTAATAATTGCCCTTCTGCTGCCTTTCCTTATAACTGGCTGCGGAGAGCCAGATGTGAGTCTTGATAGCGGTATTTATGAACCTAAGATAGCTATTGAAGGATTTCTCTTTGCGAGCCAAACTGTTCAAAATATTAAAATTCGCAGGAATTTCCCGCTGGGAACAACGCTTGATCTGAGCAAGATTTGCTTAACCCCTTCGGATAACGATGTACACGCGTATATTAACGGCATTCCATTGCTGTATGATAGTACTTCACAGACCTATTATAATAAATCTATACTGATAGAATACGGGAAAAAATACACATTGGAAGTGGCTGCGAAAATTGACGGGAAGTCGCTAAGTACCCAGGCTGTAACCGTTGTACCGAATCAGGGATTTCAACTGTTGAACAAGAAGGATATGGGTGATGTTGTATACAGGGGCGAACAAATCAATTTTTTATTCAAACCTTCTCCGGGAACGGATTTTTACGCATTTGTTTATATGGCAATTAACCCTGACCTGAATGCGTTTATTTTTAAGAATCCCTACAAATCTGATATTGACACATCAGATGTTGTTAAGAATTTCAATGATTATAAGACTTCATACGACGTGTTAATGGATTTAGGCTCAATGCAACAGAATAGTTTTTCAACTACCATGGAGTTTTATCGGGTATGGTTTTACGGGAAATACAAAACCGTAGCTTACGCGTGTGATAAAAACTTCAAAGATTTCCTTCTTTCAGCCCCGAATGTTGCAGAGTTTGACGGGAATTTCCACGAACCCAAAATAATACTTCAGGGAGATGGAATTGGAGTATTCGCCTCGGCAATTCGTGACACTGTTATTTTTAATCTTGTAAAATAGCTATTTTAGGAAATCGTTCACCGGAAAAGAAAGATTCACTTCAAGCGGGAGTATTAAAAATATATAATGAATGATACTCCCTTGAGGTTATTAGATACTAAAATGAAAGATAAATTACTTTTTGTCTATCTTCTGATAATTGTTTATTTCGCTCCCCTGCTTCACGGGCAGCAGTTTATGGGATACGAAGAGCCTGATACAAGTAATGTAAAAGTTCGTGTAGGGAAATTCGATGAAACTTTAACAGGTACTGAAAAGGACACCGGGTGGGGAATTGCCAGCAGTATCATGGTTAGCCAATTTAAGATTGGCAATGATATATGGTTCAAATCGAATGGACCCGCCAAAGAATATATATATCCGGGATTGTATTTAAACGGTTTTTTCTACAAGATGGATATTTATATTGATTCCACATGCGTATTTTCAACAGATACCCTTACGAATATACGAAGAGAAAAGACATCAACTGTAATCCCGCTCAAAATAAATCCAAAAGGCAAAACTGTTTATATTCGGATGCGGATAGAATCCAATTTCTACCTGGGATTACTTAAAGAAGCCAAATTTGGCTCTGTTCCCTCTTTACTTTCTTATAAGCGGGAGTGTGATAAAAAAGAAATAGATAATGCTGTACTTGAAACGGCAGTTGGGTCAACTATTCTTTTCCTTGGGCTATTTTCGCTTTTTATATTTCTGAATCAGATTAAGCAGCGCCTGTATCCCTTCTTACTTTTCGGAATTATCTGTTTTACCAGTGGATATAACTATTTAACCAACCCGTTAAGTCTTACCGGCTATCTGAATATTACTCATGGTACGCTATTTTTTCTAAGCATGCTTTCGGTATTTATCTTAGCCCCGGTATTCGTGTATTTTTTAGAAATGATGTTCGGAGCGGGCTGGAAAAAACTGCTCCGCCGATTATGGCAATTTTCCGCATTATTTGGTTTTCTCTTTACCATCGCGCTGCTTTTTGATATTTCGCTGGCTATCCATTTCCCGGATGCGAATATAGTTTACTCAATAGAGATATTTCTCATCGTCCTAATTTTCATCAAATCCGGCTATTACAAAAATCGGGATGCATGGCCTATGCTGCTTGGCATAATGACTTTTATGGTTTTTGCGATGTTAGATTTATTAAAAGAGAACCTGAATATCAACTGGGCCGGTTCACTTTCGGGATGGGGAATTTTGCTATGGGCTTTTTCACTCATGCATGTACTTCTGAAATATTACGTAAACATTCAGAATGATATGAAAAGGATACAGGAGGATATTCGAATAAAAGAGGATGAAGTGGAGCAGTTACGCGAAGATAACATTCGTTCGCAATATGAAGCGCTTAAAAATCAGGTAAATCCTCATTTTATGTTCAATACTTTTAGCACACTTATAGATGTGATTGAAGACTCACCCGAACAGGCTGCGGATTTCGTACAGAAATTATCAAATGTGTATCGATATGTTTTACTCTGCAAAGACAAGCAGGTAATTGATATTGGCTCAGAATTAGATTTCGTGTACGCTTATTCCTTTCTCCTCGAAAAGCGTTTTGGAAATGGCTTCCAATTACATGTTGATGTACCAGAGAATGTAAAATCCAATTTAATTATACCTCTAGGGTTGCAGATTTTAATTGAAAACACGATTAAGCATAACATCGTATCAACAAAAAAACCATTACAAATAGATATATTTACCGATAAGAATAATGAATATTTATCAGTAAGAAATACTTTACAAAGAAAAAATTCACAAATCCCTTCGACAAAAGTCGGACTCAATAACATTATCAGCAGATATCAATACTTTACGAATCTGGAAGTAAAAGTTATTGAAAATGATCTGTATTTCACGGTGCAATTACCCATTTTGAGCAGGAATGATGAATATCAGGACAGTAATAATTGAAGATGAGAAATCGAACGCTAATCGACTCATTCGCCTGTTAGGTCAACTTAGGCCGGATTATATTGTTTTAAGTGTATTAGAGAGCATAGAAGACACAATTAGCTGGGTAGTGAATAACCCACCACCTGATGTATTTTTTATGGATGTACAACTTTCTGACGGGCTTTGCTTTGAAATATTCCAGAAGGTTGAAATTGAGGTGCCGATTATTTTTACAACAGCGTTTGATGAATTCGCAATAAATGCATTTAAAGTTAATAGTGTTGATTACTTGCTTAAACCCCTTGATCGGGTAGATCTTGAATCGGCACTGCTGAAATTTGAGAAACTGCATCTTAGTCCTGCTCAAAATCAGCTTACCGAATTGGGTAATTTTCTAAAAAGCCTTCGCGGGGAGAAGAACTCGTTTAAGAACCGATTTCTCGTTAAACACAAAAATGCACAAATTAGCATCAGTACGGATGAAACAGCATATTTTATGCTTAAATCATCACTTCTCTATCTTTTTACCTTTGATAAACGAAAATATCTACTGGAGAGCTATCTGGAAGATCTGGAAAAGACTCTCAATCCTGATCAATTTTTTAGAATAAACCGTCAATGTATCGTACAGGTAAACAGCGTGAAAATGATACTCGAATACCCGGGGAGCCGTTTAAAATTACTCCTTGAACCACCGTTTGAGCAGGATGTTATAGTTAGCCGTGAAAAAGTCAGTCAGTTTAAAGCCTGGATGGGAAGATAAAACAAAAATTGAAATGCTTGCCGGATTCATTATTCACAATGGCGGGATAAATTTTTATTTACACTGAAAAACTATATATTTGTATCTATGTTTTTGGCGCGTTCGTCTAGTGGCTTAGGACGCCGCCCTCTCAAGGCGGAGACCACGGGTTCGAATCCCGTACGCGCTACTCCCTTCAAAAACTATCCCCTAAACAAATGATAATTAAAAGATTACCTTGTAAGTCTTTTATATACTGCCAAGGGTGAAAACTTTTCTGAATTTTTGCGTGCTTCCTGCTTCAGAATTTCTATTTTCTCCGGGGATTTGATAAAATTCCTAATAATCTCAACTGCCTGTTCGTAGGATTCAAAGTAGACCGTCGAGCTCAATAGCTCTGGAGTTACCTGATAACTGGAAGTAATTAACCCTGGCTTCGCTGCTTTTATCATATTAAAAACTATCCCGGTATCTTTGGTTTTCCCATATGAACTGGTGTCACTTAATACAACGTTCATATTCCCTACTATTAGATCGGCTAGAGAGAGAGCCTCATCGAATATAGCCATAGGAATATATTTATCAGTATAAGTATATACGGTAAAACCGAGACTCCTTAGTTTTTCAACTTCGGCCAGCACTTCCCCGCTTCTTTCAGAAGGTTCTACCGGGCATTTTCCCAATAAATCGATTTCGATTTTATCTCTCAATTCCACAGCGTGATTACTTACAGCACTAAAAAAATCCCTGTAGTTTCGACGATATGCTGACAATAGACCGGGAATACAGATTCGAAATACTCCATCTCGGCCTGAATTATCGGGCCGGGCACCGAGGTAAACGGAAAAAGGAATAACTTCTATATTTTCAAATGGAATATATCTTGCGATTTCTGCCTTCAAGGCATCATTAAGAACTACAAATTTACTGTTGGAGCTTAACAACTTGGCAACAAGATATCGTTTTATACCGACATTTGCCACAGCTTTAACCGAGGTTACGAATGCAGGGAACGAAGATAAATTACTAAATACCTGCTTTATCGAATTTACCAGGCGAAGCCCGAACCAATCATCAATATTATGAATGAATAAATGGACAGGACTATTAAATCGAACTTTCAGAAATGCAGCGTAATACTTGTAAATTGTAGCTATATACAACCTGTCGTGTGTTGATTTTCCAACTCTTGAAAGAAAGTCCACAGAACTTTCTGTATCACCTTTAATGACAAAAGTGGCAGAGAACTGATTATGCTGAACAATTGGTTCTAATATTTCGAAACCTGATTTATCTGTATAGATAGTTACAGTATTTTTAGGATCAGCACAAAATATCCGAATCAGGGCCTCAACAAGAGTATAATGGCCCAACGGCATTATTTCAATTACGCCTATATTCATAAGTATTTATTATTAATAAAAATAGCGTCCCATTCTTTAAGATGTCCGCTGTCTTTCATTGAAGGGAAGAAATCATATTGAGTAAATCCGTTTTCCCGAAGCCATGCGTCGATTTCATAATATTTTGGGGCACCTATATAGCCGTTATGATTATTCATCTCCAGCACAATAACTGCCGTACGCACTAAGGTTCCAACCGCACCTTTTAAAACTTCAAGTTCATATCCCTGGACGTCAATTTTCATGATACCAACCGTGGCATCCAAGGGGATTTCTGTATCTACCGTAGTTAGAAGAATTTCCTCAGTTGATTCGCCCTGAAGAGAGTCATGAAATGCTGAAGAGGTATCTTTATCGGGATTCAAATTGTATAATGACGAGGATGTCACCCTATTTGCTTTGTGAATTACCGAGGTACCGGTAGTATTTCCAGCCGCTTTAGGTATTAATCGAAAGTTGCTATAAGTTTTAGCTAGTTTCTGTATTACCGTATAGCTTTCTGCAATGGGCTCGAATATATAAATTGGAGCATCAGGGAACTCGTTGGTAAACATTGTGGGTGTTGAACCATCTGCCCCGCCAATATCAAGAATATAAAAATTATTGAGACGTAGTTTACGTAAAAGCCGAACTGAGGATTGAATATGAGGATAAGTTTTATAGAATTCTGTTTCAAAATACTCCATGAATTCTTTTTTCATGGCAACTTTTACCAGATACTTAAACAATTCATTATTGGAACGCAGAAGCGCGGCAATAAAATTCATCGGAATTTTAGCAAGAGCACGTAAAATCATCTTTACCCTATATACGTTTATTTACAACCCAAAATACAAAAAAAGCACCTGCTTAAAAACCATCGGTTTTTATAAACATTTTTTGTGAAAAAAAGTAAGAATAAAGAAATGTATATTCATAACAATCTTCATTAAGTAAAAGATACAAGTCCCTTAGCTGTAAAGGATTACAAATTGGCAAGTTATAGATGGTAAAATGCAGCGGGAGACCTGCTTTTTTTTCGTTTTGTTATTTTGTTAATAATTGATAATTTCATACTGACTTTGGCTTAAAATATAACAATTAATAGACGGTATGGGTTTTTCCGACACCAACTACCCTGATACCGGCAGCGAATACCTCGAACGGAGGGATTTGCTCTCGTGTATTTTATCTTCGCGGGAGATTCTTCGTGAGGGAACGATTTTACTCAATAAACCGTTCCTCGATGAAGTTATTGCCCGTTGTATCGAAGCTTCACGATTCAAGGAAGCGCTTCCAATTATTAGCCAATTAGTAAAACTGCTTCCGCACGATGCAGATTTATGGTTAAAAAGAGCTGAATGCGCTTTGGCATTAGGGAAACAATCTACTGCATTAACTGCAATACGTATGGCCGTTTCGCTCGATCCGGGCAACTGGGCACTACTATTACAGTCGGGCAGTATGGGTCTGCAATTAAATCAGGTAAATTTTGCCCGCGATTGTTTTGAGCGCCTGCTCAACATAGATTCGGCAGATTTTACACTGTATCAGACAATTGGCATTGCCTATCGTGAAAATGCACATTATGATACTGCTTTAACATACTTATTAAAAGCTTTATCATACGGGGTTAACAAAAATGACATTCTCTTTCAAATTGCTCTTTGTTATGATCAGCAGGATGATCTGTACAATGCATTAAAGTACTATGACCAATATCTGTTTGATGCGTCAAATTGTGCCGTAGGCTGGTACAACCGGGCAAATATTCTTGAGAGAAATGGACGGCTGGATGAAGCCCTTGAAAGTTATCAATTTGCCGTTTCACTCGATGAAGCTTTTGTTGAGGCTCATTTCAACTTAGGCAATTGCTATACCGATAAGGCAGAGTATGATGAAGCACTTAAAAGCTTTGCCAAGGTACTATCGCTGGAACCGAATAATGCCGCAGCAGTTTATAATACGGCAGCAATTCGGGAGCAAACGAAAAAGTACAATGAAGCCATTACTGGTTACACTGCATGCATCGAGCTTAGTTCTAATGTACAGAATTGTTTTCTGAGTCGGGGGAATTGCTATTTACAGAGCGGTAATTTTGAAAAGGCTTTGGATGATTTTCGATCTTCAATAATGCTTGATCTGCCTCAAATTACCCGCTATAAATACGATACTGAAAAGTTGCAAAAACTGATGCCAAATCTTGAAAAGAAGATAAAGGCGTTTGAGAAAAAATGTGATAGAAACGTTTCTAAATCTCTTGAAGGTTTAGTAACTTGGTATATAATTGCACGGAAATATAATGACGCAATTATTGCCATAAGAAAATATACCGGACTCTTCAACATGTCCGGGGAAAAGTTTACATTACTTGCTTTGGTTTATTTCTGCATGGGCAACAGCATATTGGGATATGCAACGTTATCGCAGGCAGTGCACTCCGGCAAAAAGAATATTGAAATTATTAAATCGATTTTCCCAGCAACAGGGGAATCGAAATTTTTCAGACAGTTATTTCTAATAAAACGATTCGGGTATTAAATTCGAAATATTATGCAGGATAAATTTCACACAAACACTAATATTCTTGGCATTCTTGGGCATCCGATAAAGCATTCGTACTCGCCATTTATGCACAACCTGGCAGCAGAATTGCTTAATCTGGATTACATTTATTTGCCTTTTGATGTCCCCCAGGACAGCCTGAAAGATGCCTTAAAGGGTATTATTGCTTTGGGTATAACAGGCTTTAATGTAACTCTCCCCTTCAAAGAAGGTATTATCTCATATTTACATTCTGTTTCAGAAGAAGCAGCAATTATTGGGTCAGTTAATACGGTAGTTAATGAATTAGGTAAATTAACCGGGTACAACACGGATACCACCGGTATCTATGAAACGCTCGCTCCATACAAAGACGATTTTTCGGGGCTTGAAGTTTCGATTATTGGAGCCGGCGGAGCTGCCAGAGCACTGGTCTATACCTTAATTAGGCATTTCAAACCTTCCCGGATTAATATAATTAACCGGACTGAACAAAAAGCAGAATCTCTAAAGATATATTTCACCGATAAAATGAAATATGAGTATATACATACTTACGAATTATTTCCCCACGAGATAATTCCGGTTTTAAATTCATCAAAACTGATTATTAATGCTACTTCTGTAGGCATGCTACCGGATACCGATGACAGCCCGATAAATACGCCAAAGATTTTTATGAAAAATCAAATTGTCTTTGATACAGTTTATAATCCGGCTGATACTCGTTTTCTTCAGTTAGCACGCGGTGAAGGGGCAATAACATTGAATGGAATTAAAATGCTGGTTCATCAGGGAGCACGAGCATTCGAATTGTGGACAGGGCAACAAATGCCTATTGAAGCAATTTATGATGCTGTTAGAAAGCATCTCGAACCATAGACTTTTTACTAAAAAGCCCCTTGAATTCACAGGGGCTTTTTAGTTCGTACACATTCTATTTTAAGTGTTTTATTACATCATCACTTAACGGTTTAACTGATGAAGGAAACACTGCCTCTAACTCCCCTTTTTCATCAATGAGGTATTTATAGAAATTCCACTTTGGTTCATCACTATTCCAACCATTAAGTTTTGGATCGGAAAGCCAGGTGAAAACAGGGTCTATATCATCACCTTTCACCGATATTTTTCGCGCCATCGGGAAAGAGACATCATAATTCAGTTTGCAAAAACTACGAATTTCATCGTTGGTACCAGGTTCCTGACTAAGGAAATTGTTCGCCGGAAAACCAATAACCACAAGTTTCTCTTTGTATTGCTCGTATAATTTTTCAAGTTCTGCATATTGCGGTGTATAACCACAACGTGAAGCAGTATTCACTACCAATACTTTTTTGCCTTTGAAAGTTGACATCGGTACTAAAGTCCCATCCATATCGGTAAAAGTGAGGCTGTAAAAAGACACTACGCTCTGCTTTCCAACGGGTTTTGTGCCAATTGAGCATCCTAAAAAACTCATCATTCCCGAAAGCACCATCATCACATTCATAAAATACTTCATATCATTTCTCTATATGTTTTTCAGAAATAACATAAGTATTGTCTCCCAAGTTCACTATGTGAATCACGAAAGTTCATGAGATGGATTTTAAGGATAAAAAAAACCGCCGAAGGGAATCCGGCGGTTGGTAAGGTAAGCTTAATATCCTGTTAGTACAAGGTAAATGGTAAGTATGTATTAACAGAAACATTTCACTTAGATAGTAAAATTGAAGTATACTAATATTGTGAAAATGCCAGAGACGATACCCCGCCATTTACAGTAATTCTATATTTCTTTTTTGCAGAATTATAATTTTTACTCCGATACACATCATCCGAATTCTTTTCCAGGTCCGGTAAACTCTTAGAGCTTAAAGCCATATCCGTTTCCAATTCAACAGCAACATCCTTAGGAACACTTAGAGCAATTGATGAGGCTCCGGCATCGATAGAAATATCAGCAGACTCTTCGGAGGGTTGCCCGAGTCTTAAATTTAACGATGCTGCACCCATTTTAACAGTACAATCTTTTACGAGAAAATCGGTAAAGTCGAAATCTGCTGAAGCGGCTCCAATATTGATATCGAATGCATATCTAAGGCCTTTGTGCAATAACATTGTGAGACCGTTTGGTTTATTTTCGTCATCGCTGAATCGAAAATGAACATTCTGCATATCCACCCGAAAATTGGCAGATGTATCATCGAATAAAGTATCAACAGTAAATTTGAATCCTCTTTCCGGTTGTTTAATTGCCAGCAAATTTTGGTCATCTGAAGCAATGATGTATGTTCCCGCGCCGGCATCCAGCGTAATACTTACATCTTTAATCTTGCCATCATACGGTTTACTATACGATTCCAGCTTCATATCACTGGTTTTCAGGTTTGTACTGCTAATGCATGAAAGCGGCTTATGAAAGAACGAAAAGAGTATCAATGCCAACAGTAATCCGCCTGCTCCGGCAATAATATAGCGTGCTCTTTCATTCTTAACCAAATACGAAGCACCAATTACTACAAGAATTAATGGCCAAAGTTTGCCAAGATGCGGCACGTGAAAAAATGCCGGATATGCCTGCACCAATAAATAGACAATGCCAAGACTAAGAAACATAATTCCCCAGAAAACTCTTCTAAATGTCATGTTAGGCTCCTTTCTGCGACGGATTGAGGATTAAATATAATCCAAAGATAACTAAAATCACGGGAAACAAATCGTGAAAGCATAACTGCGGAATATAATTCGAGAGCAGTATAAGTCCACCGATAAGTACTAAAGCATAGCCAAAAAAAGTGCGTCTCCTGGAATGTTTGTGGAGTTTTTCTTCCTGCTTTTGCGCTATTTCAGCTGCTGCTTCTTCAGAAAGAGGCTCGACCGGTTGAACCGGTTCTTTAGGCATAATAAAAACACATGTAATATAGATGATAGCACCTATACCGGAAAAAACAGTAAGTACAACAAAAATTAAGCGAATAATCACCGGATCGATATCCAGGTATTTTGCCAGGCCTCCGCAAACGCCGGCGGCCATTTTTTCACTTGTCGATCTATATAATCTCTTTTCCATGTGTGACCTCTTCATATTTAAGTTCACTTGCAAATTACTGGTAAATTACAACATGCACAGCTAAATCTGTAACACCGGGCATCTGTTTCCATCAATGGAAAAATAGCATGAAGAATGGTGATTGCTCACATTTTGAAAATTATGTTTTGTTTTTACAAAATTAATAATATCTTTGTCCAGAGCACATAGGTGGTTATTTAACAAAACATAAAGAGGTGGAAAATGACATCAGGTGAATTACTCGCCCAGCTGTCTGAAAAAGGTGCGCTGCTGACTACATATGTGAATGAACATCTTCTTTCCCTCTCAGTTAATCAGATTAACTGGAAGCCTGACTCCAAACATTGGAGTGTTGCTGAATGTTTGGATCATTTGCTTACAAGTAATACACTTTACTTTCCGATTATCGAGAAAGCATTTTACACACTGAAAGCTAAACCCGAATTTCAGGATCAGGGAGAACCGTTTCAGTATACGCTTACAGGCAATATGATGATAAAAATGGTACGGCCTGATAATAAAAAGAAGGTACAGGCCCCCGCGCAATTCTTACCCTCGCAACCGCAATACGACCTGAAAATCGTTCAGAATTTTCTAAACCACCATCAAAAACTGCTCAGTTTTATTGAACAGTACAAAGGAATGAATTTAAATAAAGTGAAAGTTTTTTCACCGGTGAACAGAATATTTAAATTCAACGTTGGGGATTGCTTTGCAATGATGATATACCACGAAGAAAGGCATGTTCAACAATTAGCTCATTTGATGGAGTTTTCTGATTACCCAATCAGATAGATTTTTCTAACTGCTTATTTACTCAAATGTTATTTTTCGTATTAAAAGCTTCCCTGCTATTGCGGAGAAGCTTTTTTTTGTATCTTTATCTTATTATTTGTTTACCTTTACTAAATCCTACAATGAATTATAAAATAGTATTTTATTTAGCGGTGGGTGGTCTTATCACCGGTGTTTGTAATGTACTTGGTGTTACGGGTCAACAGGAATGGATTATGTGGACAATCTTCTGGATAATTGGCAGCCTGTTAATTCACCGTAAAGTCAATCAGGGCGCGTATATTCATGCGGGCGCAAGTGGTTTCGCATTCGCATTCTGCTGCTATTCAATTCAGTTTATTCTATTCTCCGAATATATTCAGAACAACCCACAATTTATCGAGCATGTGAAAGCACTTGGTGATGGCTCCGTAAACCCCCGAACATTTTTACTTTCGATGGGATTAATTTTATCAGTTGCCAACGCTGCCATTCTTTTTTTTCTAACGTTGGGATTAGAGTATTTCTCCATGCAAAAGCGCGTTTAACAATAATTTAAACGCCTTTCCCCGATGACTAATTCTATTTTTTTCTTCTAAGGTTAGCTCAGCCATCGTACAGAAATACCCTTCAGGAATAAAATATGGATCATATCCAAAGCCCTCAGAACCGGAAGGGGTATCGATAATTCGGCCATTCAAATCGCCAAAATGTATTAAGGATTTATCCGCACTATAATAAACAGCACAACACCTATACCGGGCTGAATGCGGGTGCGGCAGGCCGTGTAATTCGCTAATAAGTTTACGATTATTTTCATCATCACTGGCATGTTCGCCTGCATAGCGGGCAGAATAAACCCCCGGGCCCCAATTAAGTTGAGCTACTTCCAACCCTGAATCATCCGCAAGTACCGGGCACTGCAATATGGAAAAAACGGTGGTTGCTTTAATCATGGCATTTTCCTCAAAACTGGTTCCTGTTTCGGGAATATCTGCAATCTCCGGATAGTCAGACAGGCTCAGCACTTTATAATTATACTGAGCAAATAGTTTCTGAATTTCTTTTATTTTCCCTTTATTCCTGGAAGCAAATACAATTTGTTTATGTTCGCTATTCATAATTTCTCATAAAAAAAGGGGATGTTTCCATCCCCCTATGTAGAAGTTTAACTATTCTGAACTCTCTGAAGAACGTTCTTCAATTCTGCCTTTGCAGTTGAGTAAACTTTATCTTTTTCATATATCTGATGCTCACCTTTCCGTACAACCCAGGCGCCATTTATCATTACATCGGTAACGCGAGCCGCGGTAGCCGCATAAACGATATTTGAATACAATGCCTCGTCATCAGGGCTGACTGAAAAAGTAGGGTCAGATAAGTCAAGAATACAAAGATCAGCTTTTTTGCCAATTTCTATACTCCCCACCAAAGAATCGACATGGAGCGCCTTGGCACCTTCAATTGTAGCCAGGCGGAAAACCGTTTTAGCGTCCATTACTGTTGGGCCATGAAAAGGTTTCTGAAGGAGCGCTGCCAATCGCATTTCATTAAAGGCTGAGAGTGTATTATTACATGGTGCGCCATCAGCTCCCAGGGATACATGAACTCCTTCCTGAAGATACCGATGGATCGGTGCGATTCCCGAGGCAAGTTTCATATTTGATGAAGGACAATGCGCTACCCGAGTACGAGTAGATCTCAACAAATCCACTTCATGATCGTTAACATGAATGCAATGAGCTAAAACTGTATGATCGCCTAATACATTAATGGAATTAAAGTAGTCGATATTTTCCCTGTTATGAAGTCTTCGCACTTCCTGAATTTCACCTTTATTTTCAGAGGAATGAGTATGATATATACTATCGGTAAAATCATCCATCATCGCGCGTGTTTCTTTCAATAATTCTTCTGTACATGAGAGCACGAAACGGGGTGCGAATCCATACCTGATTCTACCTTCAGCAATATTATGGTATGCGTTGGCTAGCTCATAGGTGTAATCCAACTCGGCTTTTGTGGTTGATTTGAATGAGGGGTACAGATCATTTTGATCAATCATACATTTGCCTGCAACGGCACGCATACCAGAACCAATCAGCTCATCAAAAATTGTTTCCTGATGACGCATTGTTCCCATATCGAGCAGGCAGGTTGTGCCTCCCATAGTGAGCTCGTAGATACCCAATTGGGCTGCGCTTTTAAGTGAGGCCGGGTCATGCGAATTTTCGCAGGGGAAAATACGCTTTTGCAGCCAATCGAGTAATTCCATATCATCGGCAAGTCCGCGAAACAAGGTTTGACACAAATGAATATGCGTCTGCACGAAACCAGGGATAAGCACTTTATTATCAAGATGAACTACTTCGCCCTGAAAACCGGAGATAACGGAGGTAGAATTTTCATGTATACCTGTTATTACACCGTTTTCAATTTCCAGGCATTTATTATGAAAAATTGAATCATTTGCATCAGCAGTAATGATTGTTTGAGGAACAAGAAGGTATTTACTCATTCGTATTTGAACTTTCTGTAGTTTCCGAAAAAATTTCATCCATTATTTCAAATGCATAGCGAAGGTGAGGTATAACAATAGAACCTCCGACTATTAGTGCAATATTAAAAGCTTCATGCAATTCTTCACGTGTAGCACCTTCCTGAATGCAACGATCGACATGATAAAAGATGCAATCATTACAACGAAGTACCATTGATGCAACCAAACCCATAAGTTCTTTCATTTTTACGGGTAAGGCCCCCTCCAGATAGGCTTTATTGTCTAAAGCAAAGAACTTTTGAAAATCCTTAAATCCCGAATTTAGGATCTTATCATTTTGTTCAAGGCGGTATTTTCTGGTTTCAGAAGCTGTTTTTTTGATCCGCATAAAACTTCCATATTTTTTTTGAGTTACAAAAGTAGGAATTTCCGGCAAGCTAACATAACAGTAATTTGGCAGCAGATACGGCAAAATATGAGCAAATACACAAATCTACTATAGAAATGTGATTTTATCCACTGAATAATTGTGAGTATGACGATTATCGAGTAAATTTACAGAACTAATGCAGATGTTTTGTAATACAGGCGAAGAATGAAGGATCTCCCCAAAATACTTATAGCAGATGATGATGAAACCTTTTGCTATGTTCTTAAGGAACAGTTACTTGAAAGCAATTTTGAAGTAGCAATAGCTCTCAACGGTCAGAAGTTAATTGAACTGACCCGAAAGTCGGTATTTGATATCGTATTTCTTGATTTACAAATGCCCGGCACCCCGGGAATGGAACTGTTAACACAATTATCTGCCGAATACCCTGCCCTGCCTATTATCATCCTGACCGGAGAAAATGAGGCGAAGAAGGCCGTAGAATGCATTCGTCGTGGCGCTTATGATTATGTTGTAAAACCGTATGATTTTGAAGAACTTTTAGTACTTATTGGTAGGGCCCTTGAGCATAAAGAATTAAAGATCAGAAGTTCGGTATTAGATACTCTGGCAGAAGCTCAGGGAAATAATTCTATTGTAGGTAGCAGCCCCGCATTGCAGCAAATGCTGGCTCTCGCGGGTAAAGCGGCCAAATCTGCTTCGAATATCCTGATTCAGGGAGAAACCGGTACAGGCAAAGAATTAATGGCAGAATTTATTCATAAAAACTCACCCCGCGCCTCCCGCCCATTTGTTGTCATTAACTGTGCCTCGCTGCCGGATCAACTTATTGAAAGTGAGTTATTTGGCTATGAAAAAGGGGCATTTACCGATGCAAAGAATTCGAAACAGGGATTGGTAGAAATCGCAAACGGCGGCACGTTATTTTTGGATGAGATTGGAGAACTTAGCCTCGCCCTGCAGCCAAAACTCCTTCGCTTCCTTGAGAATGGAGAATTTAGGCGTATCGGTGGTTTATCGAATATTCACTCCGATGTACGTGTAATCAGCGCGACTAACCGGGATTTAATGAATGAAGCCGATAGTAAAAATTTTAGGCGCGATTTGCTTTTCCGACTTAACGTAATTACCCTCGAAATACCACCGTTACGCGATCGTCGTGAAGATATTATTGAACTTGCAAATCATTTCATTACAAAGAAATCACCAATCCGCTCAAGAAAAGTTCTTGCTGAAGAAGCTAAACAAATCCTCAACGGGTATCAATTCCCCGGCAATGTTCGTGAATTGGAGCATATTATTGAACGGGCTATGATCTTTTCCGAAGAAGGCGTGATTAACGCGAAAGATCTTTTTATTTCTAATACTCAGGGACAGACTATACCGCCTCAACAGGTAAATGAATCTGGCAGCGTTCCGATTCACACTACAGTTTTAGTAAAAACTATTGATGAAATCGAGATGGAACATATACAATCTACGCTGAAAGAATTTGGATGGGATCAGACAAAAACAGCTGCAACTTTAGGAATTAGCCAAAAGACATTGTACAATAAAATTAAAAAATACAATCTCAAAGAAGGATACTAATTTTTATCCTGTTCATTTTTTTTTGCATCAACATCAACCATCTTTATATCCCCCAGATATGAATTAAGTTCCGGGTTTTCTATATGCAAAAAGTTATTAAGAATACCTGCAATTTGATTGACAGAAACCTGAATAGTTTCAATTTTTGCCATCAATTCATCTTTATTATAATCATTTTTATTTAAAATGCGCTTTAGCGCGCTAATGGAAAGATTAATGAGGGTAAGTGGTTGCTTAAGTTTATGGTTAGCCGCCACAGCCGTTGCAGTAAAAGTTTGTACTTTTTCCAGTTTCACCACCTCACGCAATTCCTGAGTACGTTTGATGACAGAACGGACCCGTTCTACCAATTCAATTTTATTAATTGGCTTTTTGATGTAATCAACCGCACCAGCCTGGAAGCCGGTTCGAACATCTTCCGGGGTTATACGCGCACTGATAAAGATAATTGGGATATGAGCAGTTTCCTGATTAAGAGTAAGCATATGCGCTAACTCAAGACCGTTAACATCCGGCATCATAATATCAAGAAGTATCAGGTCTGGTTTTTGCTCCTCAACAGCAAGTAATGCATCTTTACTACTTTCAGCAGTAAATACGGTAAAATTTTCTTTTTTCAGATACTCCCGAAGAATAACCAATGTATCCTTCTGGTCATCAACTATCAGTATCTTTTCCATCTGTATGCCTACTATTTAATATTAACTTCATAACATTAAATGCCAATACCCCGGCATTAATTGGTTTAGGAACGATACCGCTAAAACCATACTTGTACAGAATGTGGCGTTCCTCAAGCATCGCTTTGGCGGTAACTGCTAATATAGGAATATCTTTCCAATTTTCATTCTCCTTTATTTTGGTAATTGTCTGAAATCCATCCATTTTTGGCATCATTATATCAAGGAGAATAACATCAGGAGTTTTCTTTTCTAATATTTCAAGGCACTCGAAGCCATTTTTTGCTAATAAAGTACTGAAATTACATTCTTTTATAATTTCATTTATGGTAAATAAACTATCCGGATCATCATCGACAATCAGAACTACCGGTTGACCTTCTGCCCCAACAACAGACCTGGAATCAGCGTTCAGCGAATCAGTAGCCTTCAATTCAGTCACTAAACTTTTAAATGAAACCGAGGGTTCAAATTGAAGCAAATCAGTCAGCGGTCCCTCGTTGATTCTTTCGACTGCCCCGGGCAGCAGTACTGTAAAAACCGAACCTTTACCCACTTCACTTTCAACGTGAATTGAACCATGAAGTAACTCGGTAAACTTATTGGCGATTGACAAGCCAAGCCCCGAACCACCATACACTCTTGAAGAAGAACTATCCACCTGGTGAAATTCATCAAATATGAAATGTATATCATCGGCCGAAATACCAATACCGGTATCCGCGACACGAATTTTCAGTCCATCATGGATAGACGCATCACATTCAATGGTTACATGGCCCTCGTTGGTAAATTTAATGGCATTGCTTAATAGGTTTGTAACTACATGCTGCAACTTTTCTCTATCGGTGTTTACCAATTGATTTTCGTTGCAAAGTCGATTAACCGTTAACTGTATTCCTTTTTGTTCGGCTATAGGTTGAAAAATGGCTGTTATATCTTTAAGAAACTCAGAAATTAAAAAACGGGAGGGAGATAACTCCATCTTCCCAGCTTCAATTTTGCTCAAATCCAATATCTCATTAATTAACCCAAGCAACCTCTTGCTGCTTCGCTGTATTACTGTAGCGCGTTCCCTGCTCTTATCGCCGAGAGTTTTGTCGTTTAACAGTAATTCGGTTAGTCCCATAATAGAATTTAGCGGTGTACGCAACTCATGCGATATGGTTGCCAAAAAGCGAGATTTTAATTCCGTAGATTCTTCCGCTCGCTTTTTCTGAACTTCCAGTTCAGCAACAATTTCTTCCAATTTCTTGTGAGCGAGTACTTTTGTAATACCAATCTCTAACTGTTCTTTAATTTTATCGAGATATTCAATAGCATTATCCCTATACGGGTGCATAGCACCTAATTGCAAAACCCCAACAACTTCATCTACACTAATTACAGGACGCAATATAATTTCTGAAAGTTTCATTTTAACCATGCCGGCAACAATTTCGGGGGCATCTTCATCAAATCGTTGATGGATAGTTTCATGAGAATGAATAATTTTATTTATTACATCAGAACGGTGTTCGACAGAAAATTGCGAGGGTTCAAGGCCGCTTGTATATACTGCTTCAATTGTTCCGTTCGCGACCGTATAAAAAGCACCAAAAGTACTTCCTGTTGCCTGTACAATTTTATCGAGCAGTGCTGTTATTAATGAATTATACTGAGGTGTTTTGTTAATTAAAGAAATAAATTCAGTATAGCGGTTTTTAATGCTCTCCTGCTCCTTAAGAGTTTCCAGCATCGTGTTAAATGCAACTGCCAAAGTTCCTATTTCATCGTTCGAAGTAATGGGTATTTTAGCATCAAAATCACCCTTCATCGTATTCTGCGTAGCCCTTATTAAAGTACTAAGGTTTTTACGAATGGAGCCGCTGAAAACAACTGAAAGAATAAATGTTAAAATAAGGCTAACTATAAATAACAGAACGAGCACGTATTTAATTGTATTCTTGTATGTTTCTACTTCACTAAGAGTGGAAAAAACAACGATATACATCTTCTTATTGTTTGATATAGAAGCTTTTACTCTATACAAAGTTGAAATTATATATGAATTTTCAGTATCTCCAATATGAATCTCATAGTTGTTTTTCATGCTTAATGCAGAAAAAGCCTGATTGATCAAATAAAAATATCTCTGATTAACCGATTCATTAGTTAAGGCTATAAGATCATAATCCAGATAAATTGCGGCATCTGTTCGCAGCCTGGTTGCTAACTGCCCGAGATACTCTCTTTCAAGATTAAACCCATATATATATTCCTCCCCGGCTTTTGAGGTATAAGAGCGTAAAATAAGATAGGGATTTGTGATAAAGAAATCCTGTAGAGAATAAACCCCTAATGGTATGCCGATATTTCCACGCGAAAATATAAGCTGCGGACGGGGTGATTTGGCAGAACCGGTTTTCAATACAAAATCGATGTTTTTTACTTCAAAACTTCTTTTTTGAAGCAGTTCAGGATTATTGATTACCGGCAATAACTGAATAAACGAGCGCTCACTTTCATCAATGCGGGATTCAAGATCATAGACAAAATCATTCGCAGTACTTAACAAATGTTTTGATTGTTGGGTTGTTAATACATTATATAAAACAGAATAGAATGCAATAGCAGAACCTGAAATGATAATAAACAACGTCAGGAAATTTATTGCAAGAATCCGATAACTGATTTTCATACAGTGTCAGGCAAGAATCTTTTGAATAAGAAGATTAAGTTCTTCAAAACTAAATGGTTTAATTACAAATTCGTCTGCACCAAGTTTTGCTACTTCAAGCGCGCTCTTAACATCGGCGTAGGCCGTCATAATAATAATCTTAATTTTCAGGGGTGAATTATGTATCTCACGCAGTACAGAGATACCATCCCTCCCTGGCATCTTCAGATCAAGTAAAAGAAGGTCAAAATTTGTTGCTTCCAACTGACTAATACAAGAATCGGCAGAGTGGGCAATAGCAGTACTGTATCCCGCTTCATTTAGTTCTTCCGCCAGTGCCCGGCAGAGCATCTCATCATCATCTGTAATAAGAATGTGATGCATAATGCTTATTTATCCTTCGGAAGCTCTGTTGACTGTCCGTTATTCTCGATTGAATTGAGGTTGTAAATTTTCATATTATCGCGCATTTCCTGCAGAGATTTTTTTACAACATTTGTATTTTCCATTTTTCTCAAACGATCGCGCAAACGAGGCAGTAAATCAACTTTAATTACAATCACAAGTTCTTTCTTGATTAACGTATAACTATCGCTGCCTGTTAAATAGCGAATTCCGAGAACCCACCATGGAAGATCTTTTAAGATTGGGATACCGGCGCGTACTTTAGTTTCTTCATTTTGATACAAACCGCCAATTACCGTTTGTTCGCCATCAAGCATAAGAATTTGGGTTTTCGCGCTGGATTTACGTACTTCTGTCGTCAGTTCAGACGGGAAACCGCTGGACCGCTGTGCATCCAGATCGAGAAGAATATATTGAATTGAATCTTGTTCATAGATATAAGGAGTAACTTCCACTATAGAACCCGTTGAGAGAAAATTCTCAATCAGGTTGCCTGCAAAATCCCGTTGTTTAATTGAGAAATCAGATCCGACCTGAAGTTTTCCTTTTGACCTGTTTCGAACCACAACAGAGGGACTTGCGATTACTTCACCAAGATTTTGTGATTCAAAGTATCGGAATAATGAAGAGACCTGTCCAAAGAATCCGCCCGCGCCGAAATCGGTATTACCGCTGACGGTAAAGTCGGCAGAAACATTGGATGAAGTTGTTCCGGAAGTTCCGGAACTGGTTGAGGATCCCGCGGCTGAAGTAGTAGTAGAACCGGCTGTAATTCCACCGCTCTTATTATTCAACAAGAACTGCCAGTTTAATCCCCTATTTTTCAACTCTGTCGTATTCATTTCAAAAAATATCGCTGAAATCCTTACCTCGCGAGCTTCAACATCGGCATACGTTTCCGGCTTTATTTCAGTTTTTGTATCAATCTTGGTTTTAATGATTGTTGCTTCTTCTGTTTTCTCATAAACCAGCCCTGCATACTGAACAATCATTAATAGAGCTTTTTCATACTGAACATTAATAATTTCTACACCAATAGGGTTATCGCGTTTCACCAAAGAAATAATTTTTCTTCCGGTTTTTTTTATGCTAACTTTATTCAATAAGTCAACTGCCGATGTAAAAGAGAGATTTGCAGAGAGCGATACTAATTCATCGGGAGCAGTATAGCCTTTTAGCTGGCGTTCCAGGTCAGGTTGTGCTGCCAAACGGGGGGCACACATAAACAGGCCTGCCAAAGCAATTATCAGAAATTTTAACCTCATATAATCACCTATTTCACTAACTTATTGATTTCGCGTTCAAGCGGAATCTCTATTGATTCAACAATACCACCTTTATTGAGAACAAATTTAACCCGGTTGTTTTTCCGGTCAATCTGTGTTAAGTAACCCAAATAAACTTTATCGCCTTCCATCAGGAGGAATGATTCACCTTTCATGTCGGCGAGAAATGCACCTTCAGGAACAAGAGCTAATAATCGGGCACCCTGTACATCCAATAAACCATCGGAGTTTGGAGGAACCTGAGTGCGGATTAATGGATAGAAAATATCGAAAAGACGGTCGGATTTTAGTTTATTTTCCGAATAGTCCTTGGACGTAAACCTGTCGTTATCAGAAAAATATACACCGACATTCAATGTAAAATTAACGAGAAATTCCGGAGCAGAATCATCTGATGACTGAACATAATTGGTGAGACTGATATTGAGTATTTTTTTCAGCTCTTTGCTTTGTTCAATGGCGTAAATTAATTGATAAACGTCATTAAAATCACCCACACCCGTTACCTTATATAGATGATAGAAGAAATTTCGGTCGGTCTTCTTCTCCATGTATTCAATATTTACCTGAAAATCGCTCGAGAGGATACCGGAAATAGAATTCATGAATTCATAAAAATGCAGAGAAGAAAGGTTCCTCGGGATATTAAATTTTCGAGCTGCTAAAACTGAGTCAAGTACTTTGGATTGTTTAATCTTATCCAACAGCTGCCTGTTCAGGTCTTCTGTATCATATTTATACTGTTTAAGTTCGTTAAGAACTTTTTGTTTCTTTTTAATAGCAGGTTTTTGATAAATGAAAATAAAAGCCAACCCACCGACAAGAATTGCCGCCAGAACAGAGACTAAAGTGAGTGTATTTTTTATTTTTCTATTCATCAGATATAGTAGTTATTTCGGAACCTTGAAATTCAGTACATAACGGTAGGCATCTTTATCCTTAATTGGATCATAATTCACACTTTTCAACAAAGCAGAATCTAAATGCGCTGTTAAATCAGTTAAAACCGTTTTACTTAAGGAATGACCTTCAACCTTTGCTCCCACCGTTTCATCGATTACCAGGCTGCGGAACCAAAAATTCTTTTTCGTAGCAGCATAGTTAGAAACTTTCCCGAGAAAATTTCCCCATACTTCTGTTCCTCTGGTTACTGAATCGAGAATACTTTGTGTTTGATCGAAGTCATTGATACGTCGGGAAAGATTATCAATTTCCGATAGAATTTTTAAGTTTTTTTCTTTTTGTTCCTTTTGAATGGTAATTTCTTTATTGAGAGAACTCATCTCTCTATTGTACTGCAGCCCAAAGTAAGTGAACAACGCAGCAGCAGCAAACAATGCAATAAGAACCACAAAACCATGCCAGGCGAATTGAAAACGTTTCTGCTCTTCCCTTATGTAGGCAGGAAGTAAATTCAATCCGAGGTACTGCTTATTTATCTCTTCAAAATATTCTAATGCAACCGCAATTGGAATAGTGAAAGATGATATGTTACTTCTGTTTTCATCGTGCAGTTCAGAAAAATCTACATCATCGTAATCGAGACGGCTTACATTGGTTTCCGGAAACGTTCCATAGAACGAGAGTATAAGATTTTCGGTAACATCTTCACCGCACACAATAATATTATCAAGAGTCGGGATTCCTCCATTTTCCATTTCGAGGAGAATTTTAGAGAAATACACATCGTAGGAATGTAAATTTACCGTACCGACATCCAAAGTTGAACCAATATGTTTCAACTTTCTGCCCTGCATAAAAATCAGTTTGCTATATTCTTTACCAATGTAAACAATCAACGAATAATCATCGGGGAAGAATTTCTTTTTCTTTGCAACAAAATTTACCAGCGATACTTCAGCGCTTTTAACCGATACAATTTTGTACGAACGAGTTTGACGGTTAAAATCTGCCAGCTTATTAAGCATCCGAAAACACGGTATATCCTGACGTAGATAGACCGTTAAAGTACTTCCGTCTGCAAGTTCAACTTTACCATAGGTATCGCGGTCAATTTTTTTCTCTTTAAGATCACCGTTCTCGGAAAGGATTTCCTGGGTCACCGATGAAGCATTGCCCGTGGTCTTTTTAGATACTACATGATAATAAACGGAAGGCTCGGTTAGGATGGTTACAAAATTAGAACTTTGCAACTTGATACCTGCCAGCTCAGAATTAACTACACCTTCGAATACCGAAGGAGTATCAGGTTCTTCAGTGAGGAACCCGGAATCAGAACCATCAAGTTGAATATTAGCATCTTCATCGAGCATCTGCAAGGCATCAACTGCCGAATGCCCTTTTGCGCCAGTAGTGTACACGTCAACAGACGCAGCACGGATAAACCGTATGCGGTCCTTCTCTTTTACAAAGACACCGAATTTTGTATCGTTGCCTTCGCAATATGTACATATTATGGGTTTCATTATACTGCCGTCAGAATCTGCTGTAATCTGGTTTTATTATTGGCGTACGCAACCGCCGTATCCAAGGATATTTTTTTATTAATGTATAAGCGTTTCAAATCTTGTTCAAGCGTAATCATTCCCTGCTGCACGCCCTGGTTGATCATCATGTAGATTTCACTGGTATTATTGTTTTTAATAGCAGCTTTTACACTGGGAGTAACCAATAATACTTCCTTTGCAAGTGTAATTTTTCCATTCACAGTAGGCACCAATTTCTGTGAAACAACACAGGTTAAAACATCTGCCAAACGGTTACGTACACGATCCTGTTCAGACGGATGAACCTCGGCAATGATACGATCTATTGATTCGACTGCCGAAGAAGTATGCAATGTAGAGAAAACTTTGTGTCCGGTATCAGTAACTTCAAGGGCAGCCATAATAGTATCGGGGTCACGCATTTCACCGATAATAATGATATCGGGATCCTGACGCAAAGCCTGTACAACGCCATCCTTAAAGGAAAGCACATCCCGACCCACTTCTCTGTGCCTGATTATTGAAACATTTGATTTGTGTACGAATTCCAACGGTGACGCAATTATTACAATATGTGCAGGATCAATTTTATTGTGCATATCGATAATTGCATCCAAAGTGCTCGACTTACCCGATCCGGTGATACCGGTAATTAGTGTTAAACCAAATTTGATGTAGGTATGGCTAAGAGCCCGAATAACATTTGGATGGAACTCATACGATTCGATAGCACGCAATGTTGTTGAAATTGCGCGCATATTTAATGAAATATTATCAAGATCAAAATATACCGTGCAACGGAATCGCTGATTTTGATTGCGGCGTTCATGAAAGAATGTATAACTAAAATCCTGGCTACGTGTAACAGTTAAATACCGGCGCTGGTTTTCGGTTAAAAGATTTAAGATAATAACCGCGGCTTCATCGGCTGTAATGCGGGGTAAATCTTTAACCCGCTCTTTCTTACCATAGGTACGCATCCATATATAACCATCACTGGCGAAACCGCCAACTTCAATATCAGATGCTTCCCGTTCAATCATATTGGTTAAAACCCGATTGAAGAACTGGAGAAATAACGTTCTGTCTTCAGCAGTAAATACGACATAATTTTCGATGAAAAAATTCACCCGGTCCTGCCCAAAAACCGTTGGGGGTACCTTTGCAATTAATTTCGTATTAATAATTTGTTTCAGTTCTTCAACCATATTATTACCTGTTAATCTTCCATGGTTGCGGAGATAACTTCTTCCAGCGAAGTCAGCCCGTTTCTAACTTTATCGAAACCGCTTTCACGCAAATTCAGAGTGCCGTCTTTTTTAGCCTGTAAACGGATTTTTTCTTCATCAACATCATCACCGGAACGAACAATAATTTGCCTGAGTTCCTTGGTGAAGTACAAAGCCTCATGAATGGCCAGACGTCCCTTATAGCCGGTACCGTTACATTTTTCGCAGCCAACTGCTTCGAAAAGCTCGTATTTACTCCACTCATCCATATCTAACCCGTATTGGCGCATTAAATTCGGATCAAGTGTAAGAACGCGTTTTTTACAGGCACAGAGCTTCCGAATGAGTCGCTGAGCCACAATAATGTTAATAGCGTAGGCAATAAGAAATGGTTCAATACCCATTTTATACAAACGCGAAACTGCACTGGGTGCATCGTTCGTGTGCAATGTAGAGAAGGTAAGGTGACCAGTGTTAGCGAGTTTAATGGCTACTTCAGCTGTTTCTTTATCACGCATCTCACCAACGAGTACAACATCGGGATCATGTCGTAATATTGCACGAATTGCTTGTTCAAAATTCATTTTATGCCCGATTTTCAATTGGCGGGCACCTTCTATAACATATTCTACAGGATCTTCAACAGTAAGAACGTTTACCGTTGGATCGATAACCTGATACAACGCTGCAATAAGTGTAGTACTTTTACCGCTACCTGTAGGACCGGTTAAAATAACCATTCCCTGAGGTGCGTTAATCGATTTCTCGAAAGCATCCTTGGCATAACCTATAAGTCCCAGCTTACTCAAATCTTTAATAACTTTTCTGTCATCAAGAATACGGATAACGATACTTTCGAACTTATTTTTCAGTTCGGTACCGACCATGGGCAAAATAGATACACGAAAACGGATAATGTGGCCATCAATCTCTCGTTGTATAAAACCGTCCTGAGCGCGTTCGCGTTCGAATCTATCCAGGCCGCGGGCACGATCTTTTACAACTGCAATAACTGCTTCGGGAGAAGTGTTTTCCTGCGAATGCCAGCATTGCAATAAACCATCGAGGCGAAATAATATATCGGTTCTTCTATTCGAAACCGGAACGAAGTGGATATCACTCACCCCGCGACGTGTTCCTTCAACCAGCGAAGCTTCGATAATATTTACCAGAGCGCTTTTGTTTATTTCAGCATCAAGTTCATTTTCGTCGAGTGATTTATCATCAGTTTCATCGGAAGAAAACTCTGAGGGTATTTCCTCGAGTAATTTGAGAAATTCGTTTTCAGGTGGAAAGAGCTTTTGCATAATTCGGTCATAATCTTTCTTGCGAATGAAAATGACCTCATATTTTTTTGCGTTCAGGCCGAATGCAATCTTCGGTATATTGCGTTCTGTGGGGTCGATGGCAGCAACGAGTAACTTATCTTTCTGCCTGTCATCGAACTTATAGGGCAGCACGCCGCTCTGCTTCATAATATCTTTCAAAGCATCAGGAGCCGCTGTCATAAGTTTTTTTATCTGTTCGGCAGCATCAGCGGGCATGTCATCAATAGGAATATCAAATTCCCTGAATGCATACAAAGCAGCTACTTCGGAAAAAATTCTATCATGATCGAAATTAAATTCCTGAACGAGTATCTGAGCAAGATTTCTCTTGTTTTTCAGCTTATCGTTATTTTTTTCAATCAGTGCTTTTTCCAAAATATCTGCATCGATAATGCCTTTTTTAAAAAGCAGATATCCGATTTTATCGGTAAATTCTATTGTACTGTCCATCATTTAGAAAAGACTCTGTATCATAAAAATTATTTCACTCATACCAGGCGTTTTGGGTTTTACCGTTGCGGTTTCAGCAGAAACCAGGGTAAGTCCTATCATAACGATCATAATGAACATCGCTATAATAACCTGAATAAACTCAATGATATTCTTTAATTTGAATACCGTTTCGCTTTCATAATAATTAGCCAATTGCAAGGCTGTGTTTTTAATGGTACCCGTTTCTTCACCGGAATGGAACCGTGAAAGTGCTGTTTCGGTAAAGACGCCTGATTCCTTAAATGCATCGGTAATACCAACACCTTTTTTAATCATCAGCGGAATAGCAACATTTTTAATACGTGACTCAAAATAGACGTTGCCCGTTGCTTCAGCGGCAATACGAATAGGTTCAATACTTTCGGCCGAACCGCTATAAAGAGTATAAAACACACGGCAGAAAACTTCGATGTTTGTCTTATGAATTATGCTGCCTAAAAGGGGCATTTTCATCAGATACTGATCTTTTAAGTAGGCACCTTTCGCTGTTGAAACAAAGCGATTCATTGCAACGATAGGGCCAAACATAAAAAGCAGCAGCAAAATGATATGCGACTTTAAGAAGTTACTAATTTCCAATGTTTTAGCTGTCATTGGCGGTAACGGTATCTTAAATTTTACAAACAAATTTGCTGTATCGGGAAAAATATAACCAACATAGTACATTACTGCCAGCATCATAATGAACACGGTAATGGCCGGACTAATTAATGCACTACGGAGATTTTTTCTAAATTCCTGCTGCCGTTCAAGGAATTTGGCTGTAGCTTTATAGATTTCGGTCATATTACCGCTTTTTGACGCGAGGCCAAGCATATACGCGGTAAACTTGCCGAAAACACCCTGATAACGAAGGAAGACGTTCTGACTATCAGAACCTTTTTTAAGTTCGTTATTTATATCCTTCAGGGTTTCTTTTAGAGTTTTATTTTGAGTATCGTTGATAAGCAGAGTCATTATTTCGCCGTATGGCAATTTCTGCTCCATTAACTCAGCACTAATTTTCACATAGGTAACAATGTCCTGTTGAGGCGGTTTTTTACTTCCTATTTCCAGAAGTTTTTTATTAACGCTAATACGGTCATAACCCAGGCGTGAAAGAGCATCATAGACTTCCTGCTTGCTGAAAGCCTTCTGTTCCCCCTTAATAGGGCGGTCTTTTCCCTTGGCTGCAGTATACAACCACGTGGCTTTCTTTTCAATGCTCTTGAGCTTTAACCGATTTTTCAGGACCAGCGAATTAATTTTTTTCTTCGCTTCTCCCATGTTCTCTGCAGTGATGGCACCACTGATGGATTTACCCGCGGTATTTTCAGCTACAAATCTACATTCTACCATTTTTTAATATAATAGGTTTTTCCATTTTGTAATATATGAAAATAGATGGTAATATCTTTATAATACAATGAATTAATTAATAAAAATAATGGGGAATGTATGGAAGTGTTATCCGGCTGTTGCAGGTAACCAAACGGAGGAAATTATAGAGGGGGAACTTAGTTTTGTTTTGTAACTGTGGGTACCTGATTATACTGCACAGTCATTTGATATCGCACGCCGGCAGCACCGTCATCGCCTAATTCTACACCTACACCCTGAAGTACAATTTGTGTTGCCGTACCGGCAGTAGCAACCGTGAACGTACCATGAGCGTTAGTAGCAATTGTTGCAGGAATAGTAAAGCCAACGAATGAGTTTCCGCCGCCGCCGAAAGCGGTTGGACGTTTATAGTATGCCTGAGCAAGGTGAGCTATATGATGTAAATCTGCAATAACCGAATTTCTATTGGATTCAACTGCATTCGCGCTGAACAAATTAATTCCCACAACTATGGCTATTCCAACGACGATGACACTTAACACGATTAAAAGTAATTGCTGCTGACCCATTCTTCACTCAAATATTTGCTTTACATTTGCCCATTGCCCGTAGAGAGCGGACATTCAGTATTATTATCGGTTATTTTTCGAAAAATTCAAGTATTATTTATCAAATAAACCAATAATTTTTTATAACCGCAGAACTAATGAATTACATCATCATTATAGCCGGTATTATTATACCGGCTATAATGAAAATACTTAATTAACCTTAGCGATAGTTATAGCAGTTGCAGTAACTGTAGCTCTATGTTGAATACCGGAACTTCCGTTATCACCGGTTTCAGTACCTGTGCCCTGAAATACTATCTGAGTAGCTGTACCGGCAGTGCTTATAGTATAAGTACCATTCGCGTTTGAGCCTAAACCGGTTGCCAGTGCATACCCTACAAACGAGTTGCCACCGCCGCCTAAGCTGGCAGGTTTTTTATAATACTGCTGCGCCATTGCCGCAAGGTTATTTAAATCAGCGATGACTGCATTTCTATTGGCCTCAATAGCACTTGCCTTAAACAAGTTAATACCTACAACTATTGCCAAACCAACGATAATAACTCCCAATACTATTAATAACAATTGTTGTTGACCCATTTCTCCTTCTTTCAGCCCGGTTCGCTGTTTTATTTACAAACCGGCTTTCTCATACTCTATTTTTAATACATTGCAGAACAAATATAATTCGTCCAAATTTTATAAGACCGCAATAAAAATTCATTTTCACAATAAAATCAGAACAAATAGCCTTAAAACGAACCTGCCGGCGAAGCCGGCAGGTTAAAAATTTATGTTAACTCAGTTTAGTTAACTTTTGCAATTGTAATTGCTGTTGCGGTAACCGTTGCACGGTGCTGAACACCTGAGGTTCCGTTATCACCATTTTCTGTACCTGTACCCTGGAATACGATCTGGGTAGCTGTACCGGCAGTGCTAATAGTATAAGTACCGTTAGCATTTGAACCTAAACCAGTAGGAATTGCAAAACCAACAAATGAGTTTCCGCCGCCGCCTAATGAGGTAGGTTTTTTGTAATACTGCTGAGACATTGAAGCTAAGTTATTCAAATCAGCTATAACTGCGTTTCTGTTTGCATCTACAGCACTAGCCTGGAATAAGTTAATACCAACTACGATAGCGATACCAACGATAATAACGCCGAGAACGATGAGGAGCAATTGTTGTTGACCCATGACAGATCCTTTCTAAGATATTGTTAATGATGTGTTGTTTTAATGTTTTGTCAGTATTATACAAGTGGCGTGCCAAAAAATTTTCAGCTATGGTATCTTTTCAAAAATTTTGAAAATTCCGATAGTCAAAAATATTGGAACAAACGTAATTCAGGCAATAATCGCACATTTTTCACATTATTACAATTAATCCCTTCCGATCGTGAGTTCCCCTGCACAAGAATGTGAACAACAAAAATTGATGAATCTACCGATATCTTATCGGTAAAATTTTCCGAAACTACGATATCCGGTATTTTTTACCGGTAATATTTACCGATTTCCCGGATTTCCCCGGCAACATTTGCCCATCCTTCAATTAAGTGTATGCCTGATATTTATAGCAAATTTGTTTCCAACAGATTTATCTTCCCCCCGAAAAGGGTATATTGGACAGAATTAATAATATTTATAGCTTATAAAAACATCTATATTTATAGAGAGTCACTTTTTAATACCTACTGCTTTGTGATATAAAGCATGCTGGAATAATTTTTGGAATAGTAATTATTATTAAAGATATTTTTTTATTATTGTAAGTTTAAGACTAAAGATTACTTGGAATACTCATGGGTACTGGTCAATCTCTATTTGGGCTGATAGCAATGATGTTGTTAACAATGATAACAACACGGGTAAACAGCACTTTGCTCACAACGCAGGATACAACACAAAATTCGAAGTATGCCCTGCTGGCGGTTTCTATTGCCAATTCTAAATTACAGCAGGCTATCCGCCTTTCTTTCGATGAAAATACCGTACTTGCCCAACAAACCTCGGCTTCCGGCATGTCGACTACCATGGGGAAAGAATCGGGAGAAACCACTGAAACTACATTTGACGATTGCGATGATTACAATGGTTTTACCGCCCGGGATTCCGTACAAAATTCTGCTCCTTTTGATATATCAATGACTGTTGGATACGTTAACCCTTCGACACCAGACGTAATTACAACTACAAAAACTTTACATAAAAAAGTAATTGTCAGGGTTACTTCCCCGTATATGCGCGATACTATATCGATGAGTACTATTTGTTCATATTGGCCTTTTCAATAGATTATGGGATATACAACTATATTAGATATTTTGGGTTCAATGTTTATCGGCGGAATTCTTTTACTTTCGCTTAAGCAGGTGAATTACAATGTAGTAATGAATGCCCAATTCTACAATGTTGACTTCTTACTGCAACGACAGCTATTTCAGGATGTTCAGATTCTCGAACGCGATATTAAGCGTATTGCATATACCAAAGGAGGCCCGATCTCTCCACAAAGCAATGCCATTCCCCTGGCTGATACCAGCGCTTTAACACTTGTTGGCGATGTAGATGCAACGAACTCTTCAAAAACAGACACTATCGCCTATTATCTCGGGGCAACGAGTGAGTTATCTTCTACAACAAATCCCAACGACAGGATTCTTTATCGGAGGGTTAATAACCAGACGCCGATAGCATTGGAAACAGGTGTTACGCAGTTCAGATTTTTATATATGAACTCTCTCAACGATACACTGGCGACTCCAATGAGCAGTGCTGCCGGTACTTCCGGACAAATTGCCTCAATTCAGGTAGCAATTCGTTTAGAAAGCGGAGATTCGTATAATGAACAATTCTCTGCCAGCGACAGGAAAAAATATGCCCAGGTGTATTGGCGGCAGATTACCCTTATAGCAAGAAATTTGAATAAATAAATTATGTTTGGCAGAGCATCACTATTTTTGGTTTTGGGATTCAGTTCCATATTTCTTGTTTATACAGGAAATATGGTTGTAACCGCAACACAGACCGTAGATTACTATACTCAATATTATTGCCAGTGTATGGCAGAAAATAATGCATTATCGGGAATTAATATTGCCAATAGTGCAATTGCCTTTACTCCTAACTGGCGCGATGGTGTTCCCACAACTTCGGTTGCCGGCGGAACAATGCAAGTATTGGTTACCAATGACACATTATATACAACAACATTCGTAAAATTTACCGGTATTGGTACTTTTAATGGGTACACCGATACAATAGTTGTACGGCTGAAGATGAATAATTATGCCAAGTATGGCAGTTTTAATGCCGCTTCCAGCGCGTATTTTGCTACGGGTGATACTATTGACGGTCCGTGCCATGCGGTAACTTCACTGCCTGTTACCGGAAGCCCTGTATTTCTTGGCAGGGTAACTTGTAAAAGCGGTATTAATAAAAGCCCTTCATCCAGTACTCCCCAATTACTCGGCGGCTATGCTTCCGGTATCGATATTGCGTTTACACCCAATATTGGCTCAACTGCAAGTTTAGCCAAGCTTAATGGTTATGTGTTCAGAGCTAATAATGTTTCAAAACCTTATGTTAACGTGGACATGACTTTTAATGCTGATGCAACAGTAACCTACAAAACCCAGATTAGTGCTGACGGAACAACCTGGTCAGGCTGGAGCGCTACTACTACTTCTGCCATCTCAACCCTGGCCCCTAACGGTGTAATAGCAGCATATCGAGGTAATTTTATTATCAGGGGGCAATTAGACGGCAGATGTACTTTGTGTGCTCTGGTGGATAGTACCGGAAATGCTACCGGAGGAATTGGCGCAGGAGCAAAATTTGGAAATATCTTCGTAGATAATAGCATAACGTATGTCGATGATCCGCGCACGGTAACTACTTCAACTGATCAATTAGGACTTATTTGTGAAAACCGGCTCGAAGTAACTTTCAATAATAGCCGTGGTAATATTGCAATTCAGGGTAGTATTCTCTGTAAAAATGACGGACTCACGATAAATAGTTACGCGAGTTACTCTGGGATTTGGAACATGAACTTATTAGGCGGTGTAGCCCAAAAGAACCTGTATCCAACAACCAATTCAGGATTAACTGCCGGTTATCGTTACGTACAAAAGTATGATCAGCGGCTGCTCACAACAGTTCCTCCCGGTTATCCCGACGCGAATAACTATACAATTTATTCCTGGTTGCAATAAGCACCTTAAATAATTTTGAATTTGCCTGAAAAATGTAAATTTTTAACGTTTCTGTTGCCAGCGGTGCATTTTTGTACTCATTTGGCGATGATGTGCTCTGTATAATTTGAATTAAAACTCAAATTATCTATTTTTCACTATCTAATTTTACCAACCATTGATTTAGGAGGAAAAATGAAACATTCCCGTTTGTTTGTCATGTTATTATCAGTTCTTATTCTAAGTGGACTTATTATTAGCGGCTGCCAGAAAAAACAAGAGCAACCAGTAGTGAAAGAAGAAACCACTCAACCGGCACCTGCAAAAGTTGATACGGCAAAAAAAGTTGAACCAGCTGCAAAACCGGAAGCTTCAATTGACCTAAAGGGCGAGTGGACCGGTAAGATGGATATTAGTCCGGCAACATTAACAATCACGAAAGTCGATGGCAACCAGTTCTCTGGAAAGATCCATATAAAGCAAAGAGATGAAATTAAACAAGAAGTTTCAGGTAAGTTTGATAAAGAAAAACTTACATTCACAATGAAAGATATGATTCACATGAGATCTGCCGGTACTTATGCCGGATCATTCGATAAAGAATTCAAGACGATGAGTGGAACCTTTACGCTTACAGTCGATAATATTAAAGTTAAGTTCTCATTGAAAAAGAAATAAAACCAACTAACTATATCAAAGGATTATACAAATGAAAAAAATCAGTTTAATTGCAGTACCTGTTCTGCTTTTAGCTCTCTCTTTCTTTGCCGGTTGTAGTGATAGTACAGACAACCCGGTAGCAGCTACAACAAAGTATGGCAGTGTTTACCTCAGCACAACACCTGTTGGTGCTCATGTTTGGATGAACGGTGTATTAACATCATATGTAACCCCCGTAAGAATTGATTCTCTTGATGTATCAAGAACATACAATTTTGCGTTCACATTAACTGCATATGATTCAGTTGCGTTGACAGCTTACACCCCGAGAGAGAACCAGCTTGATACCTTGAAACAGACTTTAAGCGGCTGGATCGTTACTTTTACCTCAGACACAATCTGGGAATATAATTCTTCAGGCAAGAGTGGCTTATCGCTTAATTTAGGAACTGTTTTAAGTGTAAGTTCAGCAAATACTTCAACAGTAGATTTATTCTACTCATCAGATTACTATAAGATGATTACAGCCAGCAATAAATTAACCAGAACAACCTGGTTTAAAGTTGGTGCTGCTGCCAGCTTAACAGATGGAGTTGCTTCATCGGTTAAAGATGCTTCATGGACAGATCGTTTTTCAGATACTCCCGGTAATTATGTATTCGCGTATGATCAGGATAAACATTATTCAAAGATCATCGTTACATCGCGTGGTGGCGGATCTACCGGTAAACCAGCCTGGGTTATTCTGAAATGGTTATACAATAAAAAAGTTGACAATACAACTTTCTAAGACTGGCCTGATAACCTAAGTTTATAGGCTGTATTATCGAGATTCATTGATAATACAGCCTATTTTTTTGAACTACCTGCCTACCCTTCCTGTTATGTTCCTTATATTTGTACCCTTACATTACAATTGGATTTCTATGCCCTTATTCTTTATTGTGTTTCTGACAGTTTATGGTCTCGCGAATTTATATGTATTTACCCGTATGTTTTCGGCAATCGAACACTTTCCTATTTGGACAAAAGTTATAGTCATTGCCCTTTTTATAACTGGTGCCAGCTCGTACATTGTTGCCAAAACAGTTTTTTCAAAAATCGATTCACTCATATATGATGTTTTCCTGAGTATTGGCTCAATTTGGTTTGCCGTTCTCATGTACTCTTTCTTTACATGCCTGCTAATTGATTTGTATAGATTACTGCGGTATCTATTAATTACAGTAAATAGTTCTGTACATCTGCCAATTTTTGCTCCATCTGTAGTTGTTGTCGCCGCTGTCTGCCTGATTGCTATGATTATTGGATATGGAATAATAAATGCAAAATCCTTGCAGGTAAAGAAAATGAATTTGGATTTGCGTACGGGAATTGCACAGAACAAACAAATGAAGGTGATGTATTTTTCAGATAGTCATTTCTCAGCAATCAATGACGGAGAACTTTTAACGAAGATACTCAGAGAGATAGAAAAAGAGAAACCCGATCTTATACTCATGGGCGGTGACATAGTGGACGACCATCCTGTTCATCTTCACAGACATGCTATTGACAAAAAGCTGCAACAGATTAAGGCTCCGTTAGGGGTGTTTACGTGTCCGGGTAACCATGAAAGCATTAATGGGAAAGCGGCTTCATTCGCGTATTTAACTCAGAATGGGATTTCCGTATTATCCGATTCTGTGGTACACCTGCCCAATGGTGTTTATCTTGCAGGAAGAGCTGATTACGGACAGGAACACAACCCGATGGAAGGAAGAAAAAATCTTGCAACTTTATTAAAAGACCGGGATATGGCCGCGCCCGTTATTTTACTGGATCATCAACCATTTCATCTTGAACAGGCAGAACAAAATAAAGTTTCACTACAACTTTCCGGGCATACACATCACGGACAAATGTTCCCTTTTAATTTTATTACCGAACGGGTATATGAAAAAAGTTGGGGTTACTTAAAAAAGAGCAATACACATTACTATATCTCCTCCGGAATCGGAACCTGGGGTCCACCTCTGAAAATCGGTAATGATTCCGAACTATTAGTTTTTACCATTACATGGTAATAGGATGCACCGGATATTACTATCCGGTGTTTTTTTGTCTACTGGCGCACATTATTCTATAGAAAATTCTGTAAATTAAAAAAGCTAAAACATTATTCTAAATTATTCGATAATAGAATACCGGCGGCCATTTCCTTTACCTATTCACTGGCGGCCTTTCAATATTAAATTACGAGCTTGTTATGAACAGCGGAGAGAGAAACATTGTTCCACAAGTATTCGAATCGGTTATTCCGGGAATTGCAATTTTAAGTCCCAGCAATGAATTGGAATATGTAAACGAGTCGTTATACAACCTCTGTGGATTTCCGGGCATTGGAAATACATCAAACACCCCGGAACAACAATTGCAACTCTGTCATGGCCGAATCCTGACTCTTTTAAATAATTTTGATATAAAATCTACATTAATTTGTCAAGAATCTGTACTGCAAACAATAGACGAAAGCCGTACAAACGTACTCGTCTATCATGATTGCAGACTCTGGAAGCAAAATGAAGGCACTTCGAAGGAATTCTATATCATTGAAGCCGGCGTGTATGAAAAACAGTTTGCATTATCGCAATGGTTACAATGGATTTATATTCTCGATTCGATGAGTGATAGTATTTGCATATTTAGCACACAATATAGAATACTGCACTGCAACAGTGCTACTGAAAAACTACTAAAGATTCCAAAGAGCGAAATTCTGGGGAAACATTGCTGGGAAATTTTTCACGATGATCATAAACCACTTACGCCCTGCCCCGCAGCGAATCTAAGAAATATTTCCGAAAGAGATAAAAAAATAATTCATCTGCAGGATAAATGGATTGAAGTGATACTCGATCCATTACGTGATATGCAGGGAAACTTTACCGGCTGCCTGCATATTCTACACGATATTACTGAAATAAAATCGCTTGAAGAACAATTACGGAAGCATGAAGCCGAACTTGTAAAAATTAATAATTCAAAGGATCAATTCTTTTCAATAATAGCACATGATCTCAGAAGCCCCTTTCATACACTACTTAATATTTCGGAAATTCTATATTCCGAATTTGGGACTATGCCTCAGAATGAAACCCTGCGTTTTATCAGCATTCTGTATAATGAACAGAAGCGGGTTTTTTCATTAGTGCAAAATTTATTACAATGGGCAAGAATTCATAATGGCAGTATTGAATTCGCTCCGGATCAACATAATTTACGGGAAACAATAATTGAAGAAGCAGCAATCTTTAAGACTATAGCAGAAGAAAAACAAATTGTTCTTTTAACAGCAATAAAAAAGGATATCGATTTTAGATACGATGAAAATATGCTTTCAACTATTGTCCGGAACCTGCTATCAAACGCGATTAAATTCACCCATCCTGGTGGAAAAGTACTGATAAAAGTACTGGAGAATGAAATAGGAATACGGATTATTGTGCAGGATACCGGTATAGGAATGGAAGCTGATGATGTAGCAAAACTCTTTCACGTTGGCTCACATTATTCCACACCCGGAACAAATAACGAAAAGGGTACCGGACTTGGACTGGTGCTTGTAAAAGAATTTGTAAATTTGCATAAGGGAGACATAAAAGTAGAAAGTCAGCTTGGAATCGGGACCACTTTCACGGTTACTTTACCGAAAAAACAATAATTTTATTCATTATTTGAGTTATTTTTACCCATTTCGCTAATTCACTGAGTTATTTTTGCCCATTTATAAACTTATTTGTAAATTTAGTTAAACATTTCAGGCTAATTTTCAGATGACTACGTATTGCTGTATTACCGGAGCATCAGCCGGAATCGGAAAGGCGCTCGCGCAATCCTTTGCCAAGGCAGGTTACAACCTTATTTTAATTGCTCGCTCTGCCGAAAAACTATACAAAATTTCACAACAGATTCAACAGGAATATGGCAATAAAGTGTTTATTTACGCAGCCGATCTGACCGATCTCCAGCAACTTGACGCAGTGTGTACTTACCTGAGAAATTTTGAAGAGCAGATTCTTATCTTCATCAACAATGCCGGAATTGGGAGGTATGGTGAATTCTCACTTATACCGTGGCATAGTCATGAAAGCGTGATTGCCTTAAATATCACAGCGCTTACCCGGCTAACACATTCTCTAATTCCCAAGATGAAAAAATTTAACCGGGGACATATTATTAATATTGCATCTACAGCTTCCTTTATTCCCGGCCCGTATATGGCAACTTATTACGCATCAAAAGCATATGTACTCAGTTATTCTCAGGCTCTGAATGCCGAACTTAAGGAATTTGGAATTACTGTTACTGCAGTTTGCCCGGGACCGGTAAAAACGAATTTTCAAACTCAGGCTGGTTTTGTACACGAACAATCTACATCAATTACCGGCATAAGTAGCGCTGAACAGGTAGCAAATATTTGTTTGAAGGTAGTTCACTCCAAAAACATTGTCAGGATAATCGGGAAACGCAATGCATTGTTAGTTTTTCTGGTAAAACTATTCCCCCGAAGGCTGTCATTGATGGTGATTTCCCGGTTCCAAAGAAAGCGAAACCATTGATGGAAACATTCGCTGAAAAAGTGCTCCAATTCTATAAAACACTTAGAATCAGTTCTCCTCTTCCGGGAAATGTAGAGGCAATGTTACCATTTGAGGATTCTGCAGCCTGGAACCTGATAGTGCAGTTTTACACAAAATTTTTCAACGATACAAATGAGCGGTATTGTATTTTGGGAATCAATCCCGGCAGATTCGGTGGTGGAGTTACCGGGATACCATTCACCGATCCTGACAAACTCGTTACTTTTTGTGAAATTCCAAATAACTTACCCAAAAAGGAAGAGCTCTCAGCCCGATATATTTATAAAGTAATCGCTAACCTGGGAGGGCCCGGTAATTTCTATCAACATTATTTTATCAGTGCTGTTTCTCCTATTGGGTATATCAAGAATAATAAGAACTATAATTATTATGACGATAAGCAGTTACTTACATTCCTTGAACCATATATCATTAAATGGCTGCATGAGCATAGAGCTATGGGATGTATCCAATCGCGTGCCTTTTGCCTGGGTACCGGGAAAAACTATGCATGCCTGACAAATTTGAATTCACGTTTCCATTTTTTCAAGGAGATTATTCCATTGGAACACCCGCGATTTATTATGCAGTATCGAACCAAGCATATTGACGATTATATTAAAAAATACGTTGAGATATTAAAAGTATAATCAATTAAGCCAGTTGCATTAATGCCGGAAATAAATTATTATAATCACTGTGTTTCTCATTATTCAGAAATATTACAATGCATCTATCAAATGAATTTTTAAATAATCTTGATTCACTGAGTGAAGATGAATTTGAGTTATCTGTTAATTTTTACTTCACTATGGCGAATAGTTTTAACACGCCTGCAGCACTAATTAACAGTACTTTTGAAGTCATTCAGTGCACCGATGCATTTCTGGAAATCATCGGTGAAACACGTGAAAATCTGCTCTATCATTCAATAACAGGCTATCTGGCTGAATCGGATGTAGAATTATTTATAACCAGCTGCGGCAACAGTAATGAAATACGGAGCTACAATTTTGTAAATACGGGCGGAACAACTCACGCACTGCAGACAAAAATGGCAACATTTTCTCATCGGCAGCATATCAATGTTACATTTCTCCATTTTGAAGATATCACAGAACAGTTAAATTCAAGTTTTGAAAATTTCAGGCTGAAAAGAATTCTTGAACAAATTCCTCTTTCGATAGTTATTACGGATACCCTTGGTAATATCGAGTATGTAAACCCTCAATTCGAGAGAGCAACCGGTTATACTATGGTAGAAGTGTTGGGACAAAACCCTCGTATTTTAAAATCGGGTGAGATGAGTCCGGAAAAATACCAGCATCTATGGAAAGTAATTACCGCGGGTAAGACATGGCGCGGTGAGCTTCATAATAAGCGAAAAAATGGGGAGTTGTTTTGGGAAATGGCTTCCATATCGGTTATCCGGAACGAAGAAGGCAAAATCATTAATTACATCGCCCTGAAGGAAGACATTACCACCAGGAAGATTGTTTACGAACAGATGATAGAAAATGAAGAACAACTCCGGTTTATGGTGGAAGCCACCGGTGATGTTTTATATAAATACAGCCATCTGAGTACCCGATTTGAATATCTGAACCCTGCCATTGTAAAGCTAACGGGCTATACAGAAAGTGAAATTAATCAAATTCATCTTTCTTCCATTATCCTGCAAGTTGAAGTGCCCGAGCATCAGGAATCAACAGATGATAATTTCAATGCAAAAAAAGTATACGGCACTAAGGGAGATTACCGGGCAGAGTACCTGATACAAACCAAGCATTCAGAGTTGAAGTGGATTGAAGATCACTCTTTCCCCTGGTATAATGCAGAAGGAGAATTGATTGGTTCGGTTGGTATCCTCACTGATATCAGTGAGCGCAAGGCAATTCATCAGGAGCTCAAACGCGCGAAGGATGAATCGGAATCCATGAATCGATTGAAGAGTAACTTCCTTGCCAATATTAGTCATGAACTGCGCACACCTTTGATTAGCATTCTGGGGTATTCTGAAATTGTCCGCGAGATGGTAGAAACAAAAGAAATTAAAGAACTCGCGAATATTATTAATACCAGCGCGAATAGATTAACCGAAACAATCAATCTGATATTAGATCTCACCACCCTGGAATCGGAGAATGAAGATTTTGAGTTAACTTCATTTTCGATACAGGAATTATGTGAACTTATTGTTCCGTTGTACCAGGAAGCTGCAAATAAAAAAAATATTGCATTTCATTACAATAATAACCTCCCGCTTTCAACTCTTATTTCCGGCGAGTATAGAATGCTTAAACAAGTATTAGGGCAGCTACTGGATAACGCGGTTAAATATACACAGAAAGGGAGTGTATCAATAACACTTTCCGAGCATGGTGATGAAGAAATTCTGATCTCGGTCGCGGATACCGGTATCGGTATTAAGAAAGAAGATTTTTCCGTAGTGTTTGAAGAATTTAGACAAGTCAGTGAAGGGTTGGGAAGAAGATTTGAAGGCAGCGGGCTCGGGCTAAGCATTACGAAACGGTTTGTTGAAAGAATGCGCGGAAAAATTTGGCTTGAGAGCGAGCACGGCAAGGGCAGTACATTTTTTGTCTCCCTAAAGAAATCGTAATCTGACAATAACTTCCTTTTTTGGTAAATAACTACATCCTCATTTAGATGTTTTTCTTTCATTTATGACTACGGCGTGATTTTTGCAAAGAAATATTGCTAATTGATCTGTCGATTCACTTATTTTCGTTTCAGGCTGAGAGTCTTTCATGAAAAAAAAATTCCTCTTTATTATTTTATTCGGCTATACAATGCTACTTTCCGGACAAGTACCTTATACAATTGTATATAAACTGCCGCATTCACGGCTCCCTATCAGATTGCGCTCTGATAATAGCGGTGTTTACGGTATCGCGGGATTTAGTGTAACAGATTCTTCCCTGCAGCTACTGATGCACGATAAAAAAGAAATTTATTCTTATCGTGATGGGAATTTTTCACTCATTGAGAATAAAAATATGAGCGATAATAACCCCTCACAACGCGATTCATATACCTATACCCGCAATCAGAATTTGGTACAACCCTCACGGTATTCTGCAAAGAATAGAGAACCTGTTGAATGGTTGGAGGATGGTAAATACCAATTCCGAAATGGCACGATCCTATCAGTGCGAAGAGAAAACTCGTCCCTGTTGACGGTCAATACTTCTTCTTTTAATACTGCCCTGTCTTATACTGTATCTTTCAAGGGTAATTTAGGTTATGCCGATTTTATCGGGAATGATTCAGAAAATAATATTTACCTGATTATTGAGGAGATAACACGTCAAGTGCCGATGGAAGTTTCGAGAAGTATTATCATATTCTCACCTGAGGGCCAAATCAAAAAGAAAATTGCCGTTCCACTCCAAAAATATATTGCCATAATTAAAGAATTTGAAGTTGATGCAGAAGGAAATATTTACCAATTCCTTAGTGACAACGAATCTACGAAGATAATTAAATGGGAAACTGCAAAAATCAAATCCGGGTCCATTGAAAAATTACCTGAAGAATTTGAAAAACCATTTCATTATAATTTTTTACCAGTACAGCCCGAAAAACGTTCAGCTTATGATAAAGGCATTTCTGCCGTAGCCGATCGGGCTACCGCTCTTCGAACCGGGGAAACATATGTAAATCACCGATACACATGTACAGCATCGAATCTGGCCCCTTCAAAAGTACGAGCTGCTGATGGGGATACTATACAGACTCCGCCTCGGTTAGTTGTAGGCGCCAATGCCGAAATCCCCTATAAATGGGGAGGGTTTATGACATTATCAACATTTGATGCGGGCCTCAGTTCCAGTAAATACGCCGGTGATATCGATTGCAATTCTTCTTCAAGTTATGCCGTGGGAGTTGATTGTTCAGGTTTCCTGAGTAAATGTTGGGGCCTAAGTTCTCATATAGTTACCGCTGATTTACCCGATACATGTAAACTGTTGGCTTCATGGGATTCATTGCGCCCTGCAGACGCGGTATTGCGTGACGGTCATGTGAGAATGTTTGTTGAACGAACAAGCACGGGGGCGGTGAAGGTAGTAGAATCTTCCGGCAGAGATTGGGGCGTTTCATATTGGACCTATGCCCTTTCCGATTTAACAATATATGCACCGTATGTTTTTAAGAACATGTCAACCGGCTATAACGGAGTAATTCCTGTTATGCAGCGAGTACTCATTCAACCCGGCAATATCATACGATTAAATTGGACATGTGATACTTCCGGTCTTAAAGGTTTTCGTTTGTATAAATCAACTGACGGAACTAACTGGGCATTGTTGAAGAACGAAACTACATTAAAGAATTTAACTATCGATATCCCGCTTACCGATAGTGCTGCAGCCTACAGAATAAGTTCGGTAAAAAACGACGCGCCAACTTATTCAGAAAGTTTTTGGTCAAACGTTTTGAGTTATTCGCAATATTCATCTCCAAAAAAAATCCTGCTTGTTGATGGATTTACCCGATTAACGGGTAACTGGAGAGGACCTAGCAATGAAGGCCCGGTTATGTATATGAAAGCCCTTAAAGCATGGAAGAAGCGATTTGATTCCGTTCGAAATTCGGAGTTACTCACGGGTATTAATCTTTTACAATATGACGCGGTGATATGGCTTTTAGGTGATGAAAGTACTGCAAATGCCACATTCTCGGATAAGGAACAGGTTTTGGTTAAGCAATATCTGGAAAATGGCGGTTCATTATTTGTTTCTGGCAGCGAGATAGGTTATGATTTATATGAAAAAGGAAGCACTTCGGATAAACAGTTTTACACGAACTATTTGAAGGCAGTTTACATGAATGATGATGCGGCCTCACTTACTGCCTCAGGGGTAACAGGTGGAATATTTGACGGGTGTACGCTGAATTTTGGGCAAACCTATGCAGTACCTACACCTGATGAGATAAATGCTTCCGGAGGGGCTGTAGCATGCCTTAAGTACGACAATTCCAAAGGTGCCGGAATTGCATATACCGGAAAATTTGGTACTTCAGCGAAAACGGGTAGGCTAATCTACCTGGGTTTCCCTCTGGAAACGACTGCAAATGATTCCGCTTTCCAAATGATCATCGGGAAAAGCCTTAAATACCTTTCCAATGGTGGCAATTACCTTGTAAAATTTATACCTGAAGGTTATTACGATATTGGGACAAAGACGTTATCAATACGGGATACATTCAAGTTGTATCTTGCCAATACAACAGCGCCTTATTCTCTGGTAGATTCATGTACCGCTGTATTAGACTCTGCTACTTTTACCGCAATGGGAATCTTTGGAATCGCACCCTCGGGTACATATTACCTGGTAATTCGCGGAAGAAATATTCTTGAAACATGGAGTAAGATTTCAGGAAATTCATATTTGAAAGACGGGTACCAGAGTTATGACTTTTCGAGTTCCGTATCAAAAGCTTATGGGAGCAATCTAATAATTCACAATACTGTATATTGCATTTACAGTGGCGATGTAAACCAGGATGGATCAATAGATTTTACCGACATGTGCATTCTTGATAATGATTCATATAACTATGCTGCCGGATACCTTTCGACAGATGTTAATGGTGATGGGAGCGTAGATTTTCTCGATATGATAATTGTGGATAATAATTCATATAATTACATCAGTAGCAGAAGGCCGGATAATTATTAACTACAGTGGCTTAAAAAAATAGCGGCGGATAAATTTACATATCCGCCGCCTGCCCGATTTACTTAATCAAATTCATTTTTTTCGATTCGCGGTAATTCCCTGATTTTAATTCATAAATATATACACCGCTTGGGAATCCTTTTCCTGCAGCAACATTACGGAAATCGAATCTGACTTCATGACTGCCTGCCTGTTGAAAACAATTTACGAGGCTTGCTACCTGCTTACCACGGATATCATATAGTATCAGGCTGGTATTGCCTGCCGATGCGAGGAAATAACTAATGGTTGTTGAAGGATTAAACGGATTCGGGTAGTTTTGCATTAAGCGGTAGTCTTTTGCCGTGGTTCCGGTTCCTTGTTTAACACTCACGGGCATATCTGCCTGAAACACACTTCGACCGTGAGTAAATGCAAATAATTTATTAGTACCCGATTGCAATACAATTTCGTCAACAGGAGCATATTTAGGCATACCGGTCGTAGCCAAAACCCAGGTAGTACCTAAATCGGTTGTTTGGAAAATACCTGTCTCAGTACTTACAAAAAGATTCTGTCTGTTTGTCGGGTTAACAATTAGTGAATGGACGGGGACGTCTGGCAAGTTTCCTGATATATCAGCCCATGAGCTGCCCTGATTGGTTGAACGCCATACGTGTTTCTGAATTGCTGAGTTATTATACCCACCGTAGCAGGCATAAATAATATTTGTATCGGCAGGGTCAATAACTACACGCCGGACATAAGCCCCATTATTATTCGCGGGAGAAATATTTACCCATACATTTGCCTGCCCTAGGGTTGGGTTCAACCCTGAACATTTAAATATCTGCCCGCCGGTTATTCCGGCAAATGCAAGATAATTACTACCGGAGCTCTGAATTGCAACCGCGCTGACCAGTTTACCTGTCACCAACGTAGAACACATCGGGTTCCAGGTTTTAGCAGCATCTGTAGTCAGCCAGATCTTATCTGAACCCGCGATAAGAATATTGGCATTAACCGTATTAATAGCAAAAGGAGATATAAACAAACATAATGTAGATGAACCGGCATCGGTTAATCCCGTAGTGCAGCTTTCGAAGGAAGTGCCGCCATCGGTGGTTTTTCCCATTTGCAAATACACGTATTCACCATATCCAACATTGGAGTTGCTTTGATCTATCGCGGCGTAACCACCATCTCCTCCATTTACTGTTACCCATGTAGTGCCGCTTCCCCCATATTTCAAATGCCCATTATCCTGAGTTCCCCCCGTATACATCGTACCGGTTTTCGAAACAGCACCGCCGTAAAACTGAGTGATCGCCAAACCGTTATTTAATGCAGTCCAGGTACTTCCTGAATTAGTAGTACGATAAATTCCTCCATCATTGCCCGAGTATAAAATACCGGAAGTAACCGGATCAAAGACCAGTGCATGATGATCAGCATGAACAAACGGGCTGCCGTAATAAAGATGCCAATATGTCAACTGGCTCCATGTAGTTCCGCCATCAGTACTAGCAACCAGGTCCACACCGCCGACAACGATCCTGTTGGAATTAAACGGATCTATCGCAATCACGTTATCATACCATTCCTGAGCACTCAAATACGATAAATTACTTGTTGAGGCTAAGTTCGGGGGCCGGGTAACCGCAGTCCAGCTTTCACCGGCATCAGTCGATTTATAGATGTTTTCCAAACCGAAATATGGAGATGCAGTATTAGAAGAACCAAAAACTGCAAATAGTCTATTAGCATTTGATGGATCCTTTGCCATAGCAATACGATCATAATTAGCTGTAGGCAGTCCTGTAGTTATCTTTTTCCATGTGACGCCGTCGTCAGTTGATTTATACATACTTCCGGGATTGGTTACAGGTCCCGTAGTGAATAACAGCACGCCGGGTGCAAGGACAAGCAGATCATTGGGATTGTAATAGTTATCCGTAGAAGTTGAAGGATTGATTTTCGTCCAGGAATCTCCCCCATTGGTCGAACGGAAAAGGCCGCCATTGGTCAGATACGAACCCACACCATGTTTTTTATTGGAAGCTCTTGTTATGGCATATATGTTACTATTCGCATCTACTACTATTTTTAGAACGTTTTTAAAATCCCAGGTGCCTGTAGTGGAAGTAAGAATATTCCAGGTTTCGCCGAAATCGGTTGACTTGTAAATTCCACCGCCGTAAATAGCATCTGCATTGCGCCACCCCTCACCCGTACCTGCATAAACTGTACTATGCGCATTGGGGTCAATTACCATTGAACCAATAGAAGGGAAAGGACCATTATCGAGTTTAGGTAACCAGGTAACGCCTTTATTCGTACTTTTCCATACTCCTCCTGACACGGCTCCTATGAGTAATTGGTTTGTATTATCCGGATTAATGATAATGGAACGTATTCTACCGCCTATATTTCCTGGTCCAACCGGCTGCCAGGTTAAATCAGTTCCTGTTTTTTCCGTTCGGGCGAGATTATTTGCCTCAGCAAATGAAATAGCCTTCATTCTTGCCATTGGATCAAGTTCACCGGTAGGTCCGGCAAGCATTGCATATCGATACTCCATCGCGGCTTCAGGGTTGTCCCTTCCACCCATTGTTTCTTCCAATGGCTCTTCAGATTCAGCGCCCTGTCGCGGCTCATGTTCCAATATTACAAACAAGAACATACCAATAAGAGAAAAAAGGAAAAGAGTGAAAGGAAGAAAAGAATTTTTGAAATAGCTGCGTTTCATAATGAACCCGGCTCCTGATTAAGTTGACTCTCAGCGAATTAATTCCAGAGTGTAAAAATATGAATAAAGCAGATACAATTTCTAATTCAGATCACATAATCGGGCATAGAAATGGTTATTGGATAAGAACGTGCTTTAAAGCATCCTGTAAATTATCCACACCCAGAATTTTCAGCTTGCCTTTGTAGGTAATCGATCGAACATTTCTGGAAGGTATAACCACTTTAGTAAACCCAATTCTTTCAGCTTCCTGCAGGCGTTTATCGATATTTGAAATGCTTCTGATTTCACCGCCCAATCCTGTTTCGCCAATTACAATCACCGATGGATCAATTCTTTTTTCCAAAAGATTCGATGCTATGGCACAACATACAGGCAGGTCAATAGCCGGTTCATCTACACGAACGCCGCCGGTAATATTCAGAAAGACGTTTGCGTTGGATAACCGAAGACCATTACGTTTTTCCAATACGGCTAATAATATTGAGAGCCTTCGATAGTCAAAACCGTTGGAAACCCTTTGCGGAGAACCAAAATGAGATGGGGTTACCAAACCCTGAATTTCGAGTAGTATAGGGCGGGTACCTTCCATAGTGCAGGTAATTACCGATCCTGAAACATTTGCAGTTCTTTCCCCTATGAATAGCTCACTCGGGTTTTGTACTTCCCTGAGTCCGGTATCCAGCATTTCGAATACACCAATTTCATTTGTACTGCCAAACCTGTTTTTTTGCGCCCGAAGTATCCGGTACGAATTAGAACTATCACCCTCAAACATTATTACTGTATCAACTATATGTTCGAGGATTTTCGGACCTGCAATAGTTCCTTCCTTTGTAATATGGCCAATCAATAATGTGGTAAAACCGTTCTTTTTTGTTGCATCCATCAGTCGGGAGGTGCATTCGCGTAACTGCGTTATTGCCCCGGGTGAATTATCCAGATTACTATCAAACGTGGTTTGAATCGAATCAATTACCACTAAAGATGGTTTATACTCGTCGATAGCCTGAAGGATGGCATTTAATTCAGTTTCTGCAAGTAGCAACAGGTGTTCGGAATCAACTCCCAGTCGATCCGCGCGCAATTTAATTTGTTGAGCCGATTCTTCACCTGATACATATAGTACCGGTAACAGGAGCTTTGAAGCAGCCTGAAGGATAAGTGTGGATTTACCAATTCCCGGATCACCACCGAGTAAGATAATAGAACCCGGCATAAAACCACCGCCTAAAACTCTATCTAATTCACCGGTGCCGGTCAGGAGCCGATGTGTATTCGAATAGGTAATATCTTTTAGTTTCGTTGGCCTGGCGCCTTTATATTGAACTGTACCTTTTGGCGCTTTGGGTTCTACCTTTTCCTCAACAAATGAGTTCCATGAGCCGCATTGCGGGCATTTACCAAGCCACTTTAGGGATTCGTGTGCGCAGCTTGAACAGATGAAAACTGATTTTTGAGATTTCATGAGCGACCTATGTATTTCATTTATTTTTCTTTACAAATTCCAGAATATCAGGTAATATTTGCCCTGCTTTTCCCGTATAGTTTTCATCAAAAATATAACTCATTTCAGTAGAGTTAACATTAATTTCTACGGTATATCTCTTCATTCTATGAGCTAACATAGGGATTCCGGCAGCCGGATATACGACTCCCGAAGTACCGATAGAAAAGAGTATATCACAATTTTTTGCCGCTTCTTCAGCGGCTGTAAACGCTTCCTGTGGAAGATATTCGCCAAACCATACAATATCCGGCCGAATTAATCCACCGCAAGTGCATTTAGGTGAGCCGCCTCCACTTTCAAACTGTTGATAATCAAAACGTTTTTTACAGCTAATACAGTAATTTTTTTCAATATTACCATGCAACTCATGAACTGTTGTATTACCCGCGCGGGTATGTAAATTATCAACATTCTGAGTGACGACTGTTACGGTATAGAATTTTTCAAATTCAGTTATCGCGTAGTGGGCGGCATTTGGCTGAGTATCATATACTATTTGCCGGCGATATTGGTACCATTCCCATACCAAATCAGGATTTTTCATGAATGCAGAGAAGTTGGCAAGTTCTTCGGGTTTAAATTTATTCCATATTCCCCCATCACCACGGAACGTGGCAATTCCGCTTTCCGCGGAAATGCCAGCTCCGGTGAAAAAAACAATTCTCCGGGCCTCCAGAAGTTTCTCCGAGAGGCGATTACTTATTTTTAATTCGCTCATAAAGTGTCTTCGATTCAGCTAAAACGGCTTCATCATCCTCGTGTGCAACCGGAATTGAAGGTATTTTAGCGAGTTGTTCTTTAGCTTTAGCATACTCATCATCTTCAATGAGTGCTTTTGCATAGTCAAGATGAAACATGCGAAAATTCGGGCGAAGTTCTATGGCTTTTTGAAACATGGTAAATGCCGTTTCCATATTTCCCCAACCTAACCCAAGCGGTAAGCGTACAAGTTTTGGTTTCTCGCAAACTTTTGCGTGGGTACGTCCCAGCATATAATATGCTAAAGCAAGGTTTTCATTGCCCGCGTTATTTAGTTTAATCGATTTTTCCAAATCATTGCGTACATCATTCACCAGACCAATTACCGAGAATGCACCTTTAAATAACGCGATACGACCGGTAGCAACTGCCCGCCTGAGATACCCAATCGATTTATCCGGTGCAAGCTTAACTGTTTTATTCGCGAAATCAAGCGCTTCCTGATATTTTGCTAATTGAGCTTGTTTTTGCACATCAGTAGCTGAAGGCATGTGATTGGCAATATTTGCATACGCACGACTAATTCGCCACTGCACTTCCCAGTTATTCGGACTCGCTTTGTCGGCAGCAGTAAGCTTTTCCAACGCTTTTTGATTGTTGAATTCCTTCAGTGTTGCCACATCTGACTGACTCAGCAAATCACTTACAGATTGTCCAAAAGCAGCTCCACAAAATAGCAGAGCGAGAATAATTATAGATATTTTTGTTTTCACGATGCCCTCGTTAATTAAATAAACAATAAAACAAACTATTGAATGTCGATTTCATTAATAACTTCAACAATATCTTCATCTGTTATCAATGTAATGATTGTACGGTTAAGTAATTCAACGCTTACTGTAAGCGCTTTACCTTTAACTTCATCGGTAATAATACCAACAACCCCGGCAAATGGGCCGGATAGAATTCTAATTTTACAACCCGGAACTATGCCGGTTTGCACGGAATATAATTTTTCTTCATGAATAAATTTTTTCAGATTCTGAATACTCTGAGGGGAAAGAACTGCTGGTTTTCCTCTATCACTAAGACATTTATGAATTGATGGTAGTTCAAGCGCAGTAATACGTTCCTTTTCATTCGCATAAACAAATATATACCCACGTAATAGAGGTTCAGTTATCTTTTTTTTCCTGTCACTCCACTGCCTTAATGATGAGATGATTGGAAGGTAACATTCAATCTCCAGACGATTTAAATGTTCTTCCGCTTTAAACTCCGCGCGTGGTCTGGTACACAAAACAAACCAGCTTCGCAAATCACATGAACTCAATAGACGGCTCCGATTAGAGTAAGATCATTCGCAGAGCGTTTACGAACTCTTCTGCATCAAATGGTTTTTGAAATATTGCCCGCACACCTAACCGAAAATAGTGCATTTCTGTTTCTTGTGATATGTTATTCCCGATAATTAGAGAAGGTAATTTCATATCTGCATCACCTCTTTTTATTGCCTCAATTAGTTGCAAACCAGTCATAAGCGGCATAGAATGAGCAGTAATAATTACATTTGGTACTTGCTGTGCAAGTGTACTGATTGCTTCATAGCCGTTTTCAGCTGCTGAAATTGAAAACTCAGGGAAATTTCTGCGGATTAACTCGATAATTTGCTGCCTGTCATCATCATTATCGGTAACTACCAAAAGTGAATTGGAAGGTAACGGTAGTGTAAAATGGAATTCCGTGCCCTTTTCCGGTTCCGAATAAAACCAAATTTCACCGCTATGTTTAGCAATTATTTCTTTCACGAGCGCGAGCCCAAACCCGCTGCCTTTTTCGCCCTTCGTACCTTCTTTCGAATAGTTCTTATCAATTGAGAATATCTTTGATTGGTCATCCCATGGAATTCCAACCCCGTGGTCTTTGACAATAATTTCAACATGAGTATCGTTGAATATCCCCGCACTTATTTCAATGAACTGATTTTCATTTGAAAACTTAATTGCATTGGAAAGCAGATTTAAAACTACCTGAGTCAGCAGGCGTTCATCTGCCTGAACATACAGGTTATCACCGATATCCACTTGAATATTAATATTTTTCCGAATCGCGTTACCGGTAAGTATGGAAACGACATTATAGACCACAGCCTGAACACGAAGCCGTTGAGGTTCAATTTTTAAACCACCTGTACGTAAACGCGACCAATCGAGCAAATACCCAATAAACTGCAATTGGTTTTGTGAAGCTTCATATATATAGGTAAGATATTCGTTTTTTTCTTGTATCGAGAGGTTTGTCTCGTTGAGCAATATCTCCGAAAATCCCAGAATACTGGTAAACGGCGCTCGTAAATCATGCGAGAGTATATTAATAAATCTATCTTTACTCTGATTATTTTCAACCAGCTTAGCTTCTGATTCCAGAAGTTTGTTCTCATATTCTCGAAGTTTGGTTATATCAGTTATCAGTCCCTGGTACAGTGCTTTTTTTGTTGATGGATCTTTGGTAACCAATACATTTTCTTTTACCCAGATAATTGTTCCATCCCGTTTAACCAGGCGGTAGATAACTTCTTCCGATTTTTTTCCATATTCAAGATTAATATCAGTTATCATTTTCATAATAATTGATACATCCTCACTGTAAACAATAGAGAGATATTTACCAGGTAACTCATTAAGGTCCGCTTCGGTATACCCGGTAAGAGCGAATATACTTCCCTGATAATGAATGGGTAGGTCTTTCTGAAGTGATTTCGATTGATAAAGAACTCCGGGCACCTGATATGGTACCATTGGGAACTGGTTTTGTTGAGCCATGCTCACTGGTTGTACACGTGCCACTTTAAGGTAGCCCTGATACATGGTAAGTTTACCGGCAGTATTTCTATGAAGTTCAACAAGAATGAACTTATTATTAAAATTGAAGAAATTTTCCCATTTACCATTTTTTTCACAGGCTGCACACACTTCTTCCGGTTCGGCCTTTAACCGCCAACAGGAAAAGAAATTCACACCCGGGTGCATTCCGGTTGCTTCCTGCAAATAGGATTCATCAACACGTAAAACGGCCTCGACAGTAAAATCTTCATTCAAAATAAACGATGCATCCCCTACAAATGTAAGATCAACAACTGCTTTCGACTTTTTTTTATCTTTTGCTTGTGGCATGGTTTTATCAATTCTGGTTTAGATAGAAAATTTACTTTCCCGGCTCAATAACTGCCAGCATAACAAAATACCGGGAAAAAATATAGTATTCCAATTTTCAATTATTTATCTTAAAAGGTAACAAAATTCCCAGAATAATTGAACTTTTCTTTCTGACAAAAAGTTGAAATGGCATGAATGGAGGTTATAAGAAAAATGAAAAAATATATTTATCTACTACTTATTATAGTATTTTCGCAGTATATAGCTGCTCAATCGAATCGTGGAACTGTTAATGGTAAAGTAATTGACCATTTCACCGGTCAGGGAATACCTCTTGCAACAATACAGATACCTGGAACTACAATTGGTACAGCGACTGATGAAAGCGGGAATTTCAGTATTTCCAATCTGGCTCCCGCACTCTATCAGCTAAAAATATCCGCTGTCGGTTATAAAACGCTGCTTCGAACAGATTTGCCGGTAAATAACAGTAAACCAACCCAAATAACAATTGAGATGACTGAAGAAATAGTACAACTTAACTCTGTTACTGTTTCAGGCGGTTACTTCGATAAATCCGGAACACAATTTACAAGTACAACTTCTTTGGGGTATGAAGAAATTCGTCGTTCGGCCGGTGGTTTTGAAGATGTAATTCGCGCCTTATCGGTACTACCCGGGGTTGCTCAGGCAGATGCGGGGCGTAACGATTTAATTGTTCGCGGCGGAGCCCCCTCAGAAAATTTATATGTGCTGAATGGAATGGAAATACCCAATATTAACCATTTTGGGACTCAGGGAGCTAATGGCGGCCCCTTAAGCTTTATCAATCTTGATTTTGTAAAAGAAACATCCTTCTCTACCGGTGGTTTTTCGGCTTTATATGGAGACAGGCTATCATCCGTACTCAATATAGATTTGCGCGATGGCAGAACAGATAAACTTGGTGGAAAAGCTACAATCTCGGCTTCTCAGTTCGGATTAAATTTAGAAGGCCCCGTATCCAATAACTCGTCATTTATTTTCTCGGCACGCCGCAGTTATCTCGATTTTATATTTAAGGCGGCGGGGTTCGGATTCGTCCCCGAATATTGGGATTTTCTCGGAAAATACGACTGGTCAATTGATACACAAAATTCCCTTTCTTTTGTTACTGTGCATGCCATCAACGGAGTAAAATATTTTAACTCGACTGCCACCCAACGGTTTGATAACTCACGTGTCATGGGCAGCGATCAATATCAATATATTGCCGGACTCAGTTTTCAGCACCTATATTCGCAAGGATATATTAGAGCAACACTCAGTCGAAATTTGACTGACTACAATACAGAACAAAAAGATACTTCCCTCAACCCTATTTTTAAAAACATATCTCTTGAGGTTGAAAACAAGGCTAAAGTTGAAATTGCCATGAAACTCTCGAAAATTAGTGAGCTAACTTTCGGTGGGCAGTTCAGCTATATAAATTTTGATGCTGATGTAAAACTACCTTCATTTTATACAAGTTTTGGTGAGCGTTTGCCTTTTGACTCAACAAAATTCAATACCCATTATATCAAGCATGGATTATTCGCGAGCCTATCCAACAGATGGTCTGACAATTTCTCGACTATTACCGGGCTCAGAATGGATTATTTCGACGGTATCTCAGCGAAATATCGATTCAGCCCCCGATTCTCTGCCACATACTCCCCTGTGCCACTACTGAACCTTAATTTTAGCGCAGGCAAATATTTTCAATCACCCTCATATATCTGGCTTGCTGTAGGGAACCAGAACTTACTGCCTGTGCAGATGGATCAGTATATTGCCGGATTTGACTACCGTTTACAAAGTGATGCTTTATTGAAGGTAGAAGCATATTATAAAAAATACTCCGATTACCCAACCAGCAGCATACGGCCCTATTTGGTTCTGGCTAATACCGGTGCAGGTTTTTCCGGTGCGGAAGATAATTTCAGTTCATTTGGCCTGGAACCGTTGCTTAGCTCCGGTAAAGGCGTGGCACATGGAATCGAGTTATCTGTACAGAAAAAACTTTCGGAAATACCATGCTATGGAATACTTAGCGTAACCCTGAATAAAACAGAATTTACAGCCCTTGATGGAATAGAACGCCCGGGTTCTTACGATCAAAGGGTTATAATAAATCTAAGCGGCGGGTATAAATTTAGCGAATCTTTAGAGGGTAGCATGAAATTCAGGTATGCTTCAGGCAGACCATATACCCCTTTTGGCCCCGGAGGCAAACAGGATAAAACAGACTACAATTCTGAAAACCTTAGCCCAATGCATAGCCTTGATATCCGTATTGATAAGCATTGGTTCTTTACTTCAACAACTCTTATCACATACATAGACATTCAAAATATCTATGGGCACAGAAATCTGACCGGCTATAAATGGAATTCAAGGAATCAGGAAGTCGAAGAAGCTAAATCGATAGGCGTGCTTCCCTCAATAGGAGTAAGCCTGGAATTTTAACTTAGCGAAACAGATACATTTGCTATATCCTACAGTGGTGGGAATTTTGGGAGGTGAACCAACCTCCCTGCTCCCGCCCGAAAAGAGCTAACGCTCCATTTTTGCATAACCTTTTTCAAATCCCTCAAACAATATATGCTCCCGTTTTTCAAATCTTTCCGGGTGTTTATTCGCTTACTATCACTCATGCTCCGTTTATTTTTCGTGAGTTGTTTGGTTGTATGTGGATAACTTGAATTCTCCGGTTTGATATATGCTGCAACCTTAGCAACTATCAATTCGAAATCATCTGCAAATAGCCAAGAAACAATAACCCGGGCTCTAAAAAGACGGAGCATTCACTACAGGAGCACATCAAAACACATCTATAAGACACTTTACGTAATTCATTATAATATAATATGTTAGCTATTTATGCACAATATTTATACAAATTTGATAATCTTCTAACTTATTAATAATTAATACATTACCGAGATTACCTTAAAATTACCCGGTTGGTCAATTTATATGAAGAAAGTGAATGCTAAAAATGAATAGCGATTAAATCTCATAAACAAAAATTCGGGAATACCAATGCTCCCTGAGATTTTCATACATACAATTGATAGATCATTATTGGCTTATACATAAAAAAAAAGCCACACGGAGCAAGTCCGTGTGGCTTTGAATTTTCAGTTTAGACGCCGGTTACGCGTGTTTTTTTTCGATCTCTTCAACTTTATTACGGCTGTAATCCGAAACTCCAACCATCAAACCGGCAGTAACAATAATTGCTCCTCCTATTTGAAATGGGGTTACATCCTTCCCAAATAACATCATAATAAACGGGAGCAGGGCCAGATAGACATTTGTATACGGTACCCAAAAGTGTGCAGCGAATCGGGAGAGCTTAAAGAAGCCAAAACTATATATATACCCGGTAAGGCCTGCAAGAACAACAAAAAGTATCGGCCACCAATTTTTCGGGAGTATGCTCCCATCAAACAATGAGAAAAACCGGTGATACTCGGCCGTTTTAAAACAGGTTTCAACTGCTTTTAAATCCTCGGGAGTAGCGTTTTGACGTAGTTTATATTCCTGACCTACTTTGGAATAATTCAGTGCCAGAATTTGCTTTTGTGCTGAATCAAGTTTTACCAGTACCTGAGTCTCATATATCTTGGCTTCTACTTTTTCAGGCATGTTAATTTTTAGCATACTTCCGAAAATAGGGAAAATAATAACCGCGGATACAATGAAGATCAATTTCCATATTTCTCGCCATACTACCAATGCATTAGCCCCAACATTTGGTAATGCTGTTTGAACAGTTTTATTGTTCAAAACCTGTTGAGACATCAGGCAAATATTTATTATCACAATCCATAGAATCGCGGTAAAATCCAAACGAGTGCTCGGATCAGCCTGAATTCCGAAAATACGGGGTACATGGGGAAAAGCAAGTCCTAATACTACAAGCGAAATACCAGCATAATGTTCTTTACGGATAGGAGCATTAAATAATAATTTACCCCAGAATGGCAGAAACGCTAAATATATATTAACGTATGGTGCATACAAATGAGGTGAATAATACCGTGGCAAATAGAAAAATCCAATATTTTCAATTACACCAGTGAAAGCGCAAATTATTAAGGTTGTAAGCGAAAGCATACCAGGCCACAGATATTTCCACTGTTTTCCACGTACCAGTTCTATAAAAACTGCAATTACTGCCCACAATAGCTTCGACACTTCGCGCCAGAAAGTCATTATTCCCGGCGACACTCCTACTTGCTTATCACCAACGAACTTTGGTTGATTACCCATCCAATTTAATATATATTGGCCGCCCAAAGCTCCATTGATAATGGACAACCAACTAATTAGTATGACCCATTCCATAAAAACCTGTTCACAATTTCTCTATACGTAAGTTACTCTTGGAGAAGATGTCCATTTATTAAGAAACGCGAGTCGTTCTTTCATCTTCCCTTTTTTTAAAAAAGAGTCTGTTAAAATAGGGAAAACGATTGAATTAATTGATGTTTTTTTTCGATATTTTTTTCAATCGTGGGAACTGTATCCTGCTGTAGATTGCGGCTATATGAAGAGTTTACATTGAGGTACTACTCGTTATCTCGTTGTAGTACCTCTAAGTATTGGGAATTATTTCTTCTGCTTGTGAGTGTTTTGTTTTATAACCATTTGAGCACTCTGCATCATTGAGTATGTATATGTTTTCATGCTATCAGCTAAGGCTTTGCGTCCGGCTATTTCATCAATTGTAGAATTATTTCGGAAATTATATAATGCTTCACTACCATCCCCCTTCCGTAGGAAGTAATAATCACCCGCGATACATCCTATTTTCTCATCTGCACTAAAATAGACCACCGGGCGAGGGGCATGCAAAATATCTGTACCAAAAGTCTGGTTTGTATACGGCAAACCAAGTATTCCCATAACCGTAGGGAAAACATCAATTTGCGAGCCTTGCGATTCTATTGTTTTTGGCATATCAGGCAATTGCTTACTATAGATAATGCATGGTGAATGCACATAAGATATCGGCAGTTCATATTTAGGATCTAAACTGGCACCATGATCGGCAACGAATACAAAAACAGTATTATTAAACCATGGCTGTTTGGAGGCAATATCCATAAAGTGTGAAAGGGACCAATCTGCATACTCTATTATTTGATTCAATATTCCTTCATATTTTGGTTTAAACGGTATATTTGAAGGAATAAAATAGGGACCGTGATCACTTGCGGTTAGCAAAGCAGCAAAAAACGGTTTACCTTTAGTAGATAGTGCGTTTAGGTATTGGATACTTTGTTCGAATAGGATATGATCTGGCACACCGGTAGGCCCAACTACCCATTCACTCGGGTAATCTTTTTGACTCACAACTTTTTCAAAACCATTTGCATACATAAACCCGGCCATATTATCGAACTGATCATCATGTGTGGTGAAGAAGATTGTTGAGTAACCATTATTCTTCAGGGTTACCGGAAAACCAGTCATTGAAGGAACAGTAGTCATCTTCATCGGGTGCTGTTTCATTAATGAAGGGAATGAATACAGCGTAGAATATACACCATTATATGTATGAATACCCGCGGAGTAAAAATTATCGAAGCAGTATGAAATGGAAGCCAGGCTATCTAAAAAAGGTGTAACAATTAAACTATTGCCATACCTGTGCATTTTATGGGCGGACATACTTTCCATGATTACAACTACCACATTCAGCGAATCGGGTTTTTTCCTGCCGGCAATTACCCGCTCAATTCCCTCTGAAGTCTGAAAATATGCTTGTACATTTCGAATAGCTTCCGCTTCGTTAATCAATTGCAGCCGGGTAGTTTTCCCTTCAAGGTCATCGAGATAACTCCGTAAAAACGTAAATACGGGATTCAAGCCCAGCTGGTTCGGGAAGGCAAATTCTGAAAATGCTGCGGTACCTGCCCGAATTGGCGATTTCGTTTCTAATCTGCCCCGAATACCAACAAATGTAGCAAGTATAAGAAGAAGGCTACCAACAATATTCAAGGTAATGGTTGGCCGCTTGGATTCAGACTTCAATAATCCTTTAAATAGTAAATAATACGCGCGCCAAAATACTGATGATAAGATTATACATATAACCACATATAACAGATAACTCTTTTCCTTAAATATCATTCCTACCATAAAACTGCGTTCATCTGCCCAGTTTAGCACGGCAGTTGTAAGTCGTGAGAAATAATAATTAAAGAATGGAATATCAGCACTACAAATCATAAAAGCTACTGTATACAAAATTCCGGCTAACCAGAATGCTGCCACACGCAGTATCAAAGCAATTCTACTCTCGAATGACAGGAAAGATTGTATAATAAGTAAAATCAGTGGCAGAGCAAGTATATATCCGGAAACCACGGTATCAAAACGCAGTCCCATTATCATTGCCTGAAAAATCAATGAAACTATCTGATGCTCGGGAAGGGCCGAAGCCTGGGATATATTCGTGCTCAAGAGAACAGTACGAAAGATTAAAAAAAACACCATCCCTAATGTATATGCTGCCAGAAAGAATGTTATATGCTGTGGAAACCGGAAAGGAACTCGCTTCATTATCACTTCAATTCAATTAATAAAAAATAGAAAACCGCATCATCGGGAATTAACACGGATGTGCGGTTTTAGTAAACGTACAGACCAAGGTAAGCCTAACGATGAAGACCTCTCACCTGATGAATGATATCCAATTCGGTATCTTCTTCACAGAAAAACGGTTCTCCGTAGTCCTTTCCTATTTTAAATCCATAAAGTTGTGCGCGGGATTCAATCGATTTTAGGAATCCTGGCTGACTAATAAATGTTTCCGGTTCGGTATTTTCCGGATTAAAAAACTGTGTAGTATAGCAGCCAAGAGCCTTCATCTTCAATTCAAAGCTTTCTGAGATATCAACAATAAATGAAGGAGTAAATGAATATGACTGCATATAATAGTATAATTTTTTCGGACGATATGCCTCCTGCCCGCTTCCATGTGAAAACGTCTTCATTTTTTGCACACCACAGAAGAAAAATGCTTTCTTGACCATTTTGCTTACGGCAACATGATCGGGATGCCGATCGTTTTTAAATGGAGCAAAAATGAGTTTTGGTTTAAACCGCCGTATAGCCATTACCACCTTAAGCATATTTTCTTTATTCGATTGAATATCGCCATCAGGAATATGCAAATTTTCTCTAGTAGCAACTTTAAGCACTATTGCCGATTGAAAGGCTTCTTTCTGACGTATTTCAGCAGAGCCGCGTGTCCCTAATTCACCTCTGCTAAAATCTATTATGCCCACCTTCATGTTATGTGCGGCAAATTTAGCAATGGTTCCTCCCATCCCAATTTCAGCATCATCAGGATGGGCGCAAAAAACTAAAACATCTAAGTTCATATCGTTTTCCGAAATTATTGTATAGTCTGTCTTGAGAGTTTTCACTGCAAGTTAGATTTATAAATTTACGAATATTTTCTTTTCTGCACATAAGAATTCATTCATGAATGCGCAAAAAGCGATTTTTTTTTCACTTTTATCCGCGTGCTTACAATCAAGCATTTTAATTTTTTTTTTACTACATTGCGTTATCAGACTAACTGAGGTTCGTTGAATAGAATGTGTGTCGTTTCTTCTGTATATGAGCGATCAAGATAATGATTTTAAAATAGTTCAATCTTTAAGCGGGGCCGATAAACGACTTATCCGCTATATTCCCTATTTACTGAAAGATCTTTTTGAACTTGGATCAAAGCCTATTGTTTCTATTGAACTGCTCGATAGAGCATTGGGTGGATTACAGGTGGATAATACTGTTCTGGATCTCTGTTGTGGTAAAGGCGCAAATGTGCTGCAATTCGCGCGAAAATATGGTATAAGAGGCATAGGAATTGATCTCTTTCCGCCATTCATCGATGATGCCCGGGAAATAGCAGTTCAATTAGAAATGCAGAACTTTGTCGAGTTTAACGTCATGGATCTTCGAACTGCCGTAACTGCTTTCCGTGATATCGATCTGGTTATTTTCGGGGCAGATACCGACGTATTAGGTAATGAAATTGAATCACTCCAGCAAATAACTGCCTGCTGCAGACCCGGGAAGCATATTCTATATGAAACAGCGACATTATCTATCAATATATTAGAATATATATTCACTCAAAGCGGTTTAAACATAGTTGACTCGCAGTTGCATGACCGGGAACAGTTACATGAAATAAATATTTATAATACCGAAAAGATTAAGCAGCGGGCGGGTGAATTGAAAGAATTATATCCGGAGAAAAGCGATTTGTTTGATACCTATGTCCAGGCTCAGGAGGATGAAGTCAAGTTATTGGAAACAGAGATGATATCGGTAACCTATCTATTACAAACACCCCGCTAAACTTCTGCTTTAGAATTCGAAGCTATACCGGAACCCGACTTCATTGATCATATCGTTCGTTGAATTGATTTCTGAAGTGGCCTCTTTACGCTCTACCCGTATAAAAAATTTCTCAAATATCGGGTATTCCACCCGGAGATTAGCAGTAGAGAAATCCTGTAAGAAATTCGTCGAGCCGCCAATAGTATACCTGAAGTTCTTATACCTGCCGCTGAGATTGAACTTAGTACTAGTTCCCATATTACGCAACTCAATTGTTCTAACAACCTCTCCCAAATAGTTATTCAGTAGACCTCCTATCACTGAGCCTGCTACAGATGTGGCTGTACCGGTAATAGGATCTATCTGTCCGGCCGTTTTCGTTTTATCCTGCGACGATATATCCTTCTTAAATTTCCCCAATAAAACAAACCACATTGCATCGGCTTTATCATACTCAGTCGAGGCTATATTTTTCTCAATATTAGTCTTTCCATAATAGATCGCGATATTATCGTCACTCTTCGAGAAATTTTTTGCCATATCCTGTAAGGGACCGCTTAATTTAACTTTAACGGCAACTTCTTCTTCTTTTTGGCTGCCCGGGCCTTTCGATGTATCCACTTCGGTGTAGTACCCTTTATATAAGCCAACAATATCCAGATAAGGATTAGTAATATCGCTTTCAAAGCGTAGAGAACCGGTTGCAGTAAAGGATTTTATAAACTCCAGAGTAGAACCTTCCAGAACTTTTAACTCTCCCTGAAAATTCTGGATACCGTACTTGCGTTCAAAAAGCACATCACCTTTAAGAAGGGCTGTTAGTTTTTGATTTGATTCCTGAGCAAAAATAAATGTAAAATTGCCTTCATTTTTCATGCTCATGCTAATTTCATAGTCAAAGTTTAAACCGGTACTCCCCTTACTATCATCCAATTGCTTTCTTTCAGCTGCCTGAGAAAGCAGCTTACGAATTTCTTCTTCACGAGCCGAAAGTTTGATTTTTTCTTCCGGATACCGGTAATAAAAATTATCTCTCGCGCCCGAATACACATTTTGCATTGGAGGGAAAATGAGCGCCGCATCAGTAACAACAAGGGGCATTCTCAAAAACGACTGGCCATCTGCCATGGTAAAGACTATATCCCCTCCGCTTTCGAGAAACATATCGCCATATAGAGCAGCTCCGGGAGTTTTTGAATCAGGCCCGAAAACTGAAAGACTACCATTTGCCCTTATTTCAACTTTTATATTATCAAGATCACTGATATCAATACGGCCTGCCCCCCGCATTGTTCCTCTTGTTTTTACTTTCGAAATATTCTGAACTATAATACTATCGAGTGCAATTTCTTTATCCGTAAGTTTTAATACGGCACCGGCAGAGTACTCAAGATTGTTCAGGACAGCGCGAAAGCTCCCGTTATTTAGCCGTAAATACCCATTTCGCATCGGATTATTATAAGTTCCACCGATATGAATATCCGATTCTACAAAGCCTTTAACATCTACAATATTCGGTACGAAATCGCTGAACATGTGCATATCAAAATTATTTGCCCTGATATCCATTAACAGGGGAAGGTCTTTATGTAAACGCTCCGCTACTTCTCCGATTCCAAGATATATGGGTAAATAACCATCTATTGATAGTGTCGTAGCGGTTTTCCCATTAATAGTATTAGTTGAATGGGCAGAGAAATTTAATTTATCATCTGAATATGCAAGTGTTCCCGCGAAAGAACCAAGCCCGAGTTTTTTGTATGTAATATTATCGATTTGCATGCGGAAATCGATATTCGGTTTTTCCAATGTACCCGTCATATGCGCCGTACAACCAAGATCGTTATCAATTACGTCTACACTCGCGAGGTTCAGCAAAGAATAACTTATATCATATCCTTTTACACCGGAAGCCGTAAATTGCAAGTCATTATTTCCGTTACGGGAAAATATTCCTTTAAGAGCGAATTTAGAATCCCCACGCCAAAGTGAAAGATCATTTATATAAAAATTATCATGGGCAAACACTACTGTTCCCGGAGTACGGTTCGCGAGTTCATAAGTGTTGTATTTACAGGATAGTTTCTGAACAGTTGCGGCTATTGAGTCATTATAAAGATCGGCATGTAATTTAAGGTCGGCTGAAAAATTCTCATTTAGTCCCAATTTTGCAGCAGCAATCAATGCCCCATTTTGCAATCTCAGCTGGCAATCAATATTTTTATACCGGTTTCCCATAAATGCCTGATCAGCTGAAAAGAGCAAATTACTCCGGATGTTATTTAGATCCTCCTCAAATATTTTATTGCCCAGATCGAATTCCAAATTTCCGTTCTCAATAAAAAATGAATGTAGTGAATCAGCAAACGAAGCAAAATTCACATTGCAGTTTAATTGCATTGAACAGCTATCCGAGGTGGTTTTGATTGATCCATAAAGAGATCCGTCAAAACTGATTTCCCTTTTCTTAAGGAATGCATTAATTTTATCAATATTTTTTGGTGTAACAGAAAATGTGGCGAATAAATTTTCGGCAGGGCCATTCTGTACGGGAGTAGAACCCATTTTAATTTTCTGTAAGGAATCGAGCTCCAAATGCCAATCAGGGAAATATGTTTGTAATTTACGGGTAATAATTCCCTGAACGCGATTCAGTTCATCAACAGTAACATTTATTAAATTATCAAGATAATATGAGCCATTCAACTCAGCATCGAACACATCAGAAACTATTTTCAATTTTCGTTGTTTGGATGAATTTTCTGTAAACAGTACGTCAGCGCGAAGCCCATCTACCGTGTTTCCAAATACCGTGGTTTCACGCATATCAAGATTTAATGAACCCAGGATGTCGTGAAGATTTACTCCTCTTCCCTCTACCCTGGCACTCAGGTTGATATCAGTATTCAGAGAAGTATCTCGCATTAAACTGGCAAGGTTAAGGTGGCAGATATTCAAATTTGCATTATACGAGGGAATTGAATCATTTACCACCGCGAAGATATTAGCCTCAACTGAATCATGATCAGTCTGAGTAATCAGATGAGCATCTATCTCACCCGCGTTGGCTTCTCCGAAGAAATCCAATTTCCTGAAAACATTGTTTCCAATTACCGAATACCCGGCATTAAACGTGAATTCGGCTACCATAGCGGAAGGGGTAAAGCTTGTTCCGGCAATATTGCCCGTTCCGTTTAGGATAACCGGCACTTTAGAAAAAGACGAAATATCGACATCAGAAAATCGTGTAGACAATTGGTACTTTGCTGAGGTCCCTGCAAAATCAAGTTGCGAATCAAAAGAGAGCACACCCGAACCTGCAAGTAATTTACCATCAATATCAAACACCAATGGCGTACCTGAATACCTCAAACTATCGATACCAACGGTTGAGAAATTCTTCAAATCAGGTAACTTTATTCCAGGCAGCAGATTGCTAATATCTGATTGTAGGATTTTACTTTTTTGCATCGCCGCCTTAATCTGCATGTGGCTGCCTGCAAATATCTTTTCTAATTGCCCGGATACCTGCAATTCACTTTCCCCGCATTGAATATTAAGCATATCGACAGCTAGTTTATCAAACGATCCATGTGCATTGCATTGAAGCTCAAGGGGGCCGGCCAGCATTGTGGTAGCAGGAACGAATAAATGCAGATCACCAAAATGGAACGGTTCTGCTTTCAAATTTAAGGATAGAGGAGCTGTATGAAGGGCTTTAGAAAGTGAGTCCCCGAATATATTCAAATGTCTTGCTGATAATGAAAGATTTAACTTCGAGCGTTGAGTAATTAGGTTGAGGTCTTTCAACACAACACTATCCCGAGATGCAAATATAATACCTGAGAAATTCTGTAAGCCAAAATCAGTGATATTGCTTTCAAATCCGGTTTTCTTTAATTGGATGAGAAATTCTTTCCGTGCAATATCCACAGAGGCAGAAGCTTCGAACTGAAATTTACGAACACGGAAATTGTTTAAAGAAAAGTTATCAACATAATCAGTATGGTGCCTGTTCACTTCACTGCAAATATCCGCATTAACATTGGATATTTTCAAAGAAGAAACCTGAATCTTAAACGGGAATTCCGAATGAGTTGAGTCTTTGGGAGAGGAAGGAAAAACTTTTGATATGTTAAACGAACCGGCAGAGTCAGAATACAGCCTGGCATTCAAATCAGTAATCTCAACACTCTCGGCGGCAATAGTTTTGCGGAAGATTTCAAGCGGCTTCAAATGAAGAGCAACTCTGCCAACAGAAGCTATTGTATCCCCCTGCGAAAACAAGGTTGCGTTGCGAACAATTAACGTGGTAAATATTGTTCCATCAATCTTTTCAATATTAATATGACCATTCAGAGAATCATTTAATATTGTCAGAACTTTATTCCGGGCAAATTCCCTGAATGTAGAAGTTTGGGTAAACCCGATAATAATAATAATTAGAGCAAACAGTGAAATAAAAAAACCGAGAAAATAATTCACGATTTTATGAAAACGACTCCTCACAAGAGGACTAATTTCCCTTTTCACCTGAATAGCGTTCCAATACAGTTTTAATAATATTTGTAGTTGATTGTTGATTAACAAAAGAAATTGTTTTTACTTCACCGCCGTTTTTTTCAACAATATCTCTACCAACAATATTTTCAATTGCCCAATCAGCACCTTTTACCAGTACATCGGGAATTATTGCGTTTATCAGATCATGTGGAGTAGGCTCGTCAAAAAGTACAACATAGTCTACCGATCGCAAATTTGAAAGAATGAAAGCACGCTCATGTTCAGGAACAATAGGCCTGTTTTCGCCTTTAATAATTTTTATTGACTTATCAGAATTCAGTCCAAGAATTAATGCATCGCCTGCAGAACGGGCTTTTGCAAGATAGTCAACATGGCCGGCATGGAGTATATCAAAACAGCCATTAGTAAATACCAATTTTTTGTTCTGCTTTTTTAATTCAGCACGCAGCGGCAGGAATTCTGCAAGAGTTAAATAAGAGCTCATGCTTCACTCCGTTCAACAGTATCAAATAAATTGTTTACCTGAACGGGTACAATTCCGACCTCTTCGCAAACTATACCGGCAGCGTAATTAGCAAGTATCGAAGCTTCATAAATATCTGCACCGGCTGCCATAGCCATAGTAAGCGTGGCAATTACCGTATCTCCTGCACCTGAAACATCGGCCACTTTACGGGCTTTGGTTGGAATAATTTTAACATCCTTGCCCTTACTAAAAATAGCCACTCCGTCTTCGCCAAGAGTAATAAGAACATGCTGGGCTTTCAATTTTGACATGAGTATCTTGCCAGCCTCACGAACTTCACTTTCGTTCCTGATACGCATTTTGAGCATATCTTCGGCTTCTTTTCTATTTGGTTTGAAAACAGTTACATTTTTATAGGAAAAGAAATTATGATATTTCGGATCCACTGTAACAATAACATTATTTTGGCGGCAAATTTCCACAACCTGCTCGATGAAACCTTGAGTAAGTACCCCCTTATTATAGTCCTGAAGAATTAAAGCGTCAAGTGAACCAATCTGCTGATTTAAGATTTCGATAAACTTACTCTGAATTTCTTCAGTAATAGGGTTGGTGTTTTCTTTATCGAAACGAACAACATGCTGATTATGGGCCATAAGCCGGGTTTTTACCGTAGTTGGCCTTGAGGAATCGACAACTAAACCTTCGGAAGAAATTTTAGCATCTTTCATCAATTTTTTGAACGTAGTTGCATCGCGATCATTACCAACTACACCCATCTGCAAAGGCAGACCTGTTAATGTTGCAATATTATATGCTACGTTCGCGGCCCCGCCAAAGCGGTACGACTCATTATTTACTTCTACTACAGGAACAGGTGCCTCAGGAGAAATTCTTCGAACTTCCCCCCAGTAATAACTATCGAGCATCACATCGCCAAGCACGGCAATCCGTAAACCTTTAAATTTAACTTTCAATTCCGCTAAACGAGAACTCTGAATTTTCATAGTATCCTTTATTTTTTCAAACTCCATTCAGCGAATGGATTGGTGAATTTAATTTTCCATAAACCCTTATCAGTACCAAGCCAAAGGTTTTTACCATCGAAGGATAAGGTATTAATAAGTAAAGTAGTAATTTTTATCTGATCCAGATCAATTTTCTGAACTTTACCAGAAATTACATCCATCATTACTAATCCTTTTCCATGTTCGGTTTTCGATTCCTTTTCAAACTCATAGGCAGATACCCACATTTTCTTTCCGGTTTTTAATAGGGCTTTTATACCGTTTCCCGGAAGCCCGGTTCGTGTATCAAACCGCTGCCAATTGGCTTTTCTGTTAAAATAGTACAAACCACCGATATTAAATCTCGGTTTTTCCGAACTAATAAACTCTTCTGTGCCAAACCAAACACCATTCGGATCACTTAATATTTCCGAAACAGCAACATAGTCGCCATCTCCCCGAAAAGCGTTTTGTTTATTGCTATAGAATACATACGAATTTTTATCTTCTATATCCTGAGTTTTATCGTAGTAAAAAGCACCCGCTTCACAACCGAACCAAATGTGATCCGGACCATCCGGCTTAATAACCTTAAAGTTATTTGTGCGATCATCTTTCTTCACGGTCATATCAAAATCATCATATTTTTGTTTTTTGACCGCTAGGCGTGAAAGGTATGAAAATCTTCCAATCCAGAGGGTTTCGGTTGACTGGTCATAATATAAAGCACGAATCCAGTTACCGTATTCTCCGCCTGCCGAGAATTTTCGTTTTTTCCAAAAATCACGTTTCCTGTCATAAATGTATAACCCGTCACTGGCGCCGCCCCAGATATAATCCGGCGATACAGCAATGCAGTAAAAGAAATCGTTTTCTGCATTCCCTGTTTGCGACGAATATACCTTCCATTCTTCAGTAATTGTATTATATTGGATTATACCCTGGCCGTAAGTAGCAAAAAATAAACTATTCCCTTCTGTAACCACATCAATAACATTAGCGTTCTCGTAAAACGTTTTATACTCAGTTTGACTGTAAGCTGAAAATGACACAAAAAAAACAATTACACTTACAACGCCAACAAAAAGAACCTTTTTCATAACTCTGACTAATAGCTTTCTGAATCGTTGGGAAAATCCATCGATTTAATGTCATTAATATACTGTTTAACAGCTGAATCAATTGAATCGGCTAATTGGGCATAGTACCTTACAAAACGAGGATGAAATTCTTTATTTAATCCAAGCATATCGGGAGTGACCAGAATTTGACCATCGCAAAACCGGCCTGCTCCAATTCCTATGGTAGGAATTGATATACTTTCAGTAATTGTCTTAGCAACATCAGCTGGTATCTTTTCCAGAACAATGCTAAAGGCACCGGCTTGTTCCAGAATCTTTGCATCTTTAATTAACTCAGCGGCTTCGTCTTCGGAAGTGCCACGTTCTTTGTAGCTGCCAAATTGATGAATACTCTGGGGTGTTAATCCTATGTGTCCCATCACAGGAATGCCCGCCTCGGTAATTTTATAAATTGCATCTGCCACCCTTTCGCCGCCTTCAATCTTCACACCACCGGAAGAAGTTTCTTTCATGATTCTACCGGCGTTCCGAAATGCTTCATCAGCGCTCAATTGATAGGACATAAACGGCATATCCGTTACTACCATAGCACGTTGAACCCCTTTGGTAACGGCAATTGTATGATAGATCATTTCATCCATAGTAACGGGCAGTGTAGTTTCATTTCCCTGAAAAACATTACCTAATGAATCACCAACAAGAATTAAATCAATACCTGCCTGATCGAGCAACTGAGCAGTTAAAAAATCATACGCGGTTAAAGCGGTAATTTTAACACTCTTTTGTTTCATTAGCATAAATGTTTTACGTGTAACTTTTCTAAATTGGCCTGATACACTCATATTAACCTTCATTCCTCAAGTGAACCGGGTAGGAAACCTTCCAGTTCAACAAACTTTTTTTCTTCATTAAAATGCTGTTCGAATCCGTTCCGAATGGAGAATTCGAGTTTATGATAATCAGTTACCACTCCGGTAACTGTTTCAATTTCCGTTGTTTTATTTTCTATATTTTGGACGGTTGCTTCGCGTTGATGTTCCGGTATTATTAAATAATCAATAATTTTTTTATGAAATGTCCCGCATAAAATGGAGCCATGCTGTAAAACTACATCTCCGATTTTTCTTTGCGCGCTGCCAACAATTTTCCGGTGATCAAACTTCAATTCATTTCTCGCGCTCACGGCAAAACAGGCAAAACCACCATCTGCCTTATATAATTCTCTAAAATTTGGTTGCAATGATTCCAAAGAAGACGAACTAAGTTTTGGATTATACAAGGCTAAACCTTTTTGTAAAGCCACATTCACTTCTTTATAAATTGTTTGCGGGGTGAATGAGTGGTTACTATGGCAGATTATTGCGTAAGTAAGCTCCTCAGCGTGCAAAACCGCCCTGCCGCCTGTCGGGCGCACAACAATATCTAAACCGTCTTCAGCAGCTTTATTCCAATTGACAGATTCCTTCTCCTGATACATGCCAAGTGAAATACAATAGGGCTGCCAACGATACAAACGCAAATAAAATTCATCAGGTTTACACCGGGCAGCTAATAACGAATCCAGCTTCATGTTCATGGCGCCCGTCAGGGCGCCTGAACGAATGATGCTGAAAATCATTTTCCTGAAATACCTCTGTTACTCGAGGCCAGGAATGATAATACATCTTCACGCATTGCGCTGTCAGGAATTTGTTCCAGGATTAATGATTTGGCCTGGCTGACATTATTGTGAGGGCTGTACAAAATTGTATAAATTTCTTTTAAAGTCATTATTTGTTCATTGGTAAATCCTCTGCGACGAAGACCCACAACATTTAAACCGGTATATTTTAATGGCTCGCCTGCGGCAAGAATATAGGGCGGAATATCCTGTGCTACTCTGAATCCGCCGCCAATCATGCAATGTTTGCCAATTTTCACGAACTGATGCACCGGAGTCATTCCACCAATAATAGTCCAGTCATCAATATGCACGTGGCCGGCAATTTGAACACCATTTGCAAGTATTACTTTATTCCCAATCCGACAGTCATGCGCGATATGTGAATATGCCATGAAAAGCACATCACTACCAATAACGGTTTTCCCGGTTTCATGAGTACCACGATGCAAAGTAACATGCTCATGAATAGTTGCATTATCACCTAAGAATAGGTATGTTTTTTCATTTGCATATTTTAAATCCTGGGGCTGGTGAGAAATGGAGGCGCCCTGGAAAATACGACAATTTTTACCTATACGCGCACCATCGTAAATTACCGTATGCGGCCCGATATATGATCCATCGCCAATTTCTACATCGCCATGGATGATTGCGAACGGTCCTACTTCAACATTTTCTCCAATGTTTGCATTGGGATCAATAATAGCAGTCGGGTGTTGTTTTATCATAGTATTCTTTTTATTAGTAATACAAACAATTTCATTATTAATTTTACTGAGCCTGCTTTGCACGGTCAACAACGGCAGCCATAAATTCGGCTTCACAAACTACTACATCATTAACCATTGCTTTACCACTCATAATTACCACTTTACCGCGGTTATTTACCATTTCCAATTCCATTACCAGCTGATCACCGGGAAGTACCGGTTTACGGAACTTCGCGTTATTGATCTGCATAAACATAACGAGTTTTTCTTCGGGGTTCTGTACCGAATTCAGAAGCAGTACACCACCGGTTTGCCCCATTGCTTCAATAATAAGCACACCTGGCATAATGGGACTGCCCGGGAAATGTCCCTCGAAAAACGGTTCATTCACGGTAACAGATTTGATACCAACAACCTTTTTATCCATTTCCAGGTGAGTGATTTTATCAACTAACAAGAAAGGATAACGGTGAGGCAGTATTTTTTTAATAGCGTTAATATCAAAAACTACACCTTCCTTTTTAACATGTTGGAATTTCTTTACAAGTTTCTTCTGCTGGTATAGTTTCCGTATTTGTTTGGCGAACTCTACATTTGCCTTATGCCCCGGGCGTGCCGCCAAAATTTGAGCTTTCAGCGGAACCCCGATCAATGCTAAATCACCCAGTAAATCGAGAAGTTTATGACGGGCCGGCTCATTCTTAAACCGGAGTTGTTTATTATTTAAAATTCCATTCTCGCCAAGAACAATATTTCCACTGATTCCAAGTTTTTCAGAAAGCTCAGTAATTTCCTGCTCATTTAATTGTTTATCTACAATAACGACAGCATTATCAAGATCACCGCCTTTGATCAGCCCGGCCTTCGAAAGTTGTTCAACCTCACTTAAGAAGCAAAATGTACGTGCCGGAGCAAATTCTTTAACGAATTCGTTTTCAAGATCAAATAAACCGGAGTGTTGACTTCCTAAAGCAGGATTCTGATAATCAACCAGAACTGTAATTCTATACCTGTCCAAAGGTAACGCAACAATATCTATTTGGCGCTCTTCATCATGAAAGATAACGGTTTCATCGATGATCAGATAATCTTTAGGGACATCCTGTTGTTCAATGCCGGCATGTAAGAGCACTTCTACATAAGCAATCGAACTACCATCACCAATCGGGGGTTCAATACCATCAAGTTCAATGGCGATATTGTCAATTCCCAGACCAACTACAGCAGCTAATACATGTTCAACGGTATGAACTTTTGCTTCGCCAATACCCAAGGTAGTACCTCGCGAAACATCAACAACATAATCACAAAGCGCGGGTATTTCAGGGCGCCCGCCCAAGTCAGTTCGGATGAATCGGATACCGGTGTTTGGAGCCGCCGGCTTAAACGTCATGGTACAACGGGTTCCGGTATGTAAACCTATTCCGGAATGACTTACTTCATTTTTTATGGTACGCTGTAATTCTAACATATATCCTTTAATATATTTGAGCTAAATCTTTAATTTCAAAACATTTAAAATACTAATCCCCGGCTTTTCCACAAAGGGCTTTTATTTAAATGGCAGGGGCTTGACATTGGGGTAAATTCACCGTATTATGCTCTTTAGGCCATGTGTCATTTCACTAGAAAGGTGTTCGTATGGATATCAAGAAGTACCGCGCGCCCTATCAGAAAGAATTATCCCTAAAGGATTACCCAACCAACGATACCGGCAAATTTGAGCAGAAAGAAGAAGCCGAGCGTTTGCTGCAACACAATATAAAACAGATGGCAGAATTGCAGGATAAATTGTACGCCCATGATAGATTTGCCCTGCTTCTTATTTTCCAGGCACTCGACGCCGCTGGTAAGGACGGGGCTATAAAACATGTCATGTCTGGTTTAAATCCGCAGGGCACACAAGTCTTTAGCTTTAAACAACCTTCAGCCGAAGAGTTAGACCACGATTATCTCTGGCGGATTAATAAATCACTGCCGGAACGGGGACGGATAGGCATATTCAATCGATCGCATTACGAAGAAATACTTGTAGTACGAGTGCATAATTATCTGGAAGCTGAGAAATTACCGGAAGTTTTAGTGACCAAAGATATTTGGAAGCAACGTTTTCGTCAATTCAGGGATTATGAAAAATATCTATATGAAAATGGTGTTTGGACTGTAAAGTTTTTCCTGCATGTATCCAAAGAGGAACAAAAGAAGAGGTTCCTGCAACGACTGGATGACCCGAGTAAAAACTGGAAATTTTCATCTGCTGATGTTAAAGAACGCGGCCATTGGAATGAATATATGAAAGCGTATGAAGAGGCTATTGGCGAAACCAGCACTCAATGCGCGCCATGGTACATAGTGCCAGCCGATAAAAAATGGTTTGCCCGCCTGCTGATATCAAGCGTTGTAGTGAATACTCTCGAGAAAATGAAACCCGAATACCCCAAATTAAGTGAAGAAAAATTGAAAAATCTGGCAACGTACCGGGAACAACTTCTTTCAGAAAAAGATTGATATCTACACCAACACAAAGGGAGGCGAAGCCTCCCTTTGTTCATTACTCAACTATTTTTTCACCGGCTTTTCCGGTGGTTTTGGCGGCGGCAATTGCATAAGGTTAATAGTTGGCTGTTCAGGAACTAAATTGTACATGCTGCCGGTAATATAGTCAATTAACAATCCCGGCAGAAAACCATTCAATGCATTGAGCCACACCCAGGAAGAGACTTTTCGGGTAATTTGCGTCTCATACACTTCATATCCATCTGCCTCAAGCTTTAGCGTATGATCTTCCTTACGGTCTAAATTAATTACCTGGGGAGTATTTCCAAATTTCTTGGAATCAATAGTAATTCTCGCCGTTTGCGGTGAAGTCTGTACACTAATATCCTGTGTGGTTGTATTTAATACTGTCGCGCATGATGTTAAGAACATTGTAAACATGCAGCAGGCAGCAACAAAAATCTTTCTCATATTGCCTTCTGTTTTTTGTAATTATCGTATAAAAATGGAAATATGTTTACACCAAAACAGAAAAAATCCTATAAAACCATGACTTTTATCCTCTGTGAAAAATTTCAATTCCTATTTTTCTGAATATACAGCCGTAAATATTTTACTGGTAAATGAAGAAACCTATAAATATTTTTCTATTTTTGCGGTACAGAATTAGTAATTTCATGATTTCACCAATGCTTAGCCATGAAATTACTTGATGTACTTAAAAATGTTTTGTTGGGTGGTATAAGCCGGCATTACCGCAATTCACCTGTTGTTTAAGCACATCTTCTGATTTTCAATTAAGATTTTGAGGTAGAAATGGAAAGTTTAAGCGACTTACGAAAAAAAATTCAAGAGGCATATAATACCTGGGATGAAAAGGTTTACCAAAAATCAACTGCGAAAGCCCCGGAATGGAAAAAGGAGTTTTCAACAGTTTCCTTTAATCCGGTAAAACCGCTTTATACCAGTAACGATGTTAATGGCGAAGATTATCAGGAAAAAATTGGATTTCCCGGAATGTACCCTTATACTCGTGGAGTGCAGCCTACTATGTATCGTGGCAGGCTATGGACAATGCGCCAATACGCCGGGTTTGGCACAGCCAAGGAATCGAATGAACGGTATCGGTATCTTTTAGGACAGGGACAGATGGGGCTTTCTGTAGCGTTTGACCTGCCAACACAAATCGGCTACGATAGCGATGATCCGTTAGCGTATGGCGAGGTAGGCAAAGTAGGAGTTGCAGTTGATACTCTTGCAGATATGGAAATTCTTTTTAATCAGATACCCCTGGATAAAGTATCAACATCGATGACAATTAATGCTCCGGCATCTGTTCTGCTCGCTCTTTATATAGCAGTAGCGGAAAAACAGGGAGTCAGCCGGGAAAAACTGAGTGGAACTATTCAAAATGATATCCTGAAAGAATACATTGCGCGCGGAACATATATCTTCCCTACAAAACCATCAATGCGTCTGATTACCAATATTTTCGAGTTTTGCTCGAAAGAAGTCCCGAAATGGAACACGATTTCAATTTCCGGATATCACATTAGAGAAGCAGGTTCAACCGCAGCACAGGAAGTTGGTTTTACACTGGCAGATGGTATAGCATATGTCGATGCTGCCATTAAGGCCGGGTTGGATGTTGACCAGTTCGCGGGCCGTCTTTCATTCTTCTTCAATGCGCATAATGATTTACTTGAAGAAGTAGCAAAATACCGTGCTGCACGCCGGTTGTGGGCCAAGATTATGAAAGAGCGTTTCAGCGCGAAAGATGCAAAATCATTAATGCTTCGTTTCCACACTCAAACTGCCGGTTCTACACTAACGGCTCAACAGGTTGATAATAATATTGTCAGGGTAACAGTTCAAACTCTTGCGGCTGTATTAGGGGGTACCCAGAGTCTCCATACAAATTCCCGCGATGAAGCTTTGGCTTTGCCGACTGAAGATGCAGTTCGTATTGCATTGCGCACCCAACAGATTGTTGCCCACGAAAGCGGCGTAGTTAATACAATCGATCCTTTAGCGGGCTCATATTATGTAGAATCGATGACTGACCAGATTGAGTCAGAAGCCGCAGAATATATTGCCAAAATTGATTCGCTTGGCGGTGCTGCTGCTGCTATTGAAACAGGATATCAGCAAAGTGAAATACAAAAAGCTGCTTACCGTTACGAGAAAGAAATAGAAGCAAAAGAGCGAATTATCGTTGGCATGAATAAATTCCAAATTGAAGAACCCGCTCCATCCGGCTTATTGAAAATTGATATGAAAGTACAGGAAGAACAGGTAAAATTCCTCGCCGGTATCCGCGCGGGCAGATCGGCAGCAGAGGTTGACGCAAAGCTGGAGGCCCTAAAAAATGCCGCTGCCGGTGATGCTAATCTTATGCCCTATATTGTCGATGCTGTTAGGGTATATGCAAGTATTGGCGAAATCAGCAATACTTTACGAGGAGTTTTCGGTGAGTACAAAGAAACAGTTTTCATATAAATTACAGTTCGCAAATTATTCATTATTGATATAGTACAAACAATGAAACCAACACATATAGAACATATTGGAATTGCGGTAAAAGATTTAGAATCTGCTATTGCATTCTACGAAAAAACATACGGATTCGAGTGTTATAAAATTGAAGAAGTAGCAGATCAAAAAGTTAGAACCGCATTCTTTATGGTCGGTCAAACAAAAATCGAGTTACTGGAATCTACATCACCTGAAGGACCAATAGCAAAGTTTATTGAGAAGAAAGGCGAAGGAATACACCACCTTGCTTTCGCAGTTCAGGGTATTGAAGAGCAACTCGCTCATGTTGAATCAGCAGGTGTAACTCTCATTGACAAAGCTCCACGGAAGGGCGCGGAAGGCCTGGATATCGCGTTTCTACACCCGAAATCAACTTTCGGGGTTCTCACGGAACTATGCGAGAAAAAATAAAGACTTAATCCCGGTTTGCAACCGGGATTTTTTTTACACAGTATTATTTGATGAGGTATAAACAATTCTTAAGTTTGTACCTGGTAATAATCTACCGTCCAATAACCTTAACCGGTTAAGTTATTTAAATTTATTGAATATATGAATCCCGAATCTCAACCTAAACATTTTCTCCTTAGATTTCTCAATTATATTGGCGGTGTAATTACTGCTAAAACATCGTCTGTTAAACATGCTGTACTCGTCATCAGTGTATTTATTGGTTTGGTAACCGGACTGATAGCGGTGTTATTAAAAGTAAGCGTGGAATTATTGCATACTCTTGTAAGCAACCTGCTTTCTACTCAAAATTACTATGTATATCTTACTCCTCTTATCGGCATTATTCTTGTGATATTGTATGTAAAATACCTCCAAAATGGAAGGGAGTTTAAAGGGTTAAGCGATATAATTCACGGAATAGCCAAAGGGAAAATTCAAATACCATTTGCCCGAACATATTCGCATTTAATTACAAGTACTTTAACAGTTGGAACAGGCGGTTCGGTAGGACTTGAAGCACCGATCGCAGCTACCGGTGCGGCTATAGGTTCTAATTTGGCAGAAGCTTTAAAATTCGACACGAAAATACAATCATTATTTCTCGCGTGTGGCACTGCAGGCGGTATTTCAGGAATTTTTAATTGTCCTATCGCCGGGGTAATTTTTGCCGTAGAAGTTTTGTTCGGCGAATTAACAATTTCTAATTTAATTCCTTTACTTATTGCATCTGCAACAGCCTCTATAGTCTCGCAAGCTTTGTTTAGTGAAAGATTATTTGAATTACACACCGGTACCTGGTATTTCTATGCTCTCCCCTTTTATGGCTTACTGGGAATTGTAGGAGGAGTTTTCACGGCCGGAGTAATAAAAAGCGTAGCGTACATCGATAGATTTTTTAAGAAACTGGGAAGCCAATGGAAACGTTTTCTGATTGGCGGGCCGGCTTTAGTGATTCTTATTATTTTATTCTTCCCTCTCTATGGTGTGGGATACAGTTCAATACGAAGCCTGGTGAACAAAGATTATACCTCTTTATTAGTAAATAGCCATTTCCTGCCATCTATTTCAACACCCTGGCTGGTATTGTATGTTGTTCTGGCAATATTATTACTGAAAGCACTTGCGGTTGGCGTAACCACCGGGGCAGGCGGCGATGGAGGAATTATAGCCCCCTCACTATTTATGGGTGCAATGCTTGGTTTTTTGTTCCCGCATATCGGCAGCCTGACCGGAACTGTTGAACTTAATAATGTTAATTTTATTGCCGCGGGCATGGCCGCTGTTATTAGCGGAATTGTTCGGGCCCCGTTAACTGCAATATTTTTAATAGCAGAAATAACCGGCAGCTATGGACTTTTTGTTCCGTTAATGGTTGTATCTGCCGTTTCATATTTTACATCACGCTTCTTTGAGCCTCATACGATCTATACCAAAAGCCTGGCTGAAGAAGGATTTGGAGACCCGGCCGATAAAGACGAAAACATTATCTCGCGAATTAATCTAAATGATTTGCTCGAGCTTGATTTTTTGCCCGTAGCCCCGAACCTGACTCTGAGAGCCTTCATCAGGCAAGTACTACAATCGAAAAGGAATATCTTCCCGGTAATTGATGAACAGAAACACCTGCTCGGCGTAATTTATCTCGATGAAATTCGTGAGCACCTGTTAAATACTGAGCTATATGATATGGTATTAACAAGTGATATTATGAAGAAGCCTATGTATGTGATAAGTAATCAATTTAATGTAAACGAGATTTTTCACATGTTTTATGAAAGCAACCTGTGGAATATACCTGTAGTAGAGAATTGTAAATACGTTGGTTTCGTTTCAAAGTCAAGGATTTTTGAACATTACAGAAATGAACTCCTCAAAGATATTCAGCCTGTTGTTTGAAAGGCAAAAAAAAAGCAGGGTCTAAGCCCTGCTTCACCTAATCGGAATTACTTATTTGGTTTTAGGAGGAAGAATCGCATCTTTAGCCTGTTTAGCGATTCTAAATTTCAATACTTTCTTGGCCGGGATTACCATGGTTTCTCCGGTTCTGGGATTTCTGCCAGTTCTTTTCTTACGCGCTACTACAACGAGTTTGCCTAAACCGGGAAGGGTGAAGCTTTTCTTTGCTTCTTTATAAGCTAACGCATTTAATTCTTCTAAGAATTGAGTAGCTTGTTTTTTTGTTGTTCCGACTTTATCGGCTAAATGCTGAACGATCTGCGACTTTGTTAAAGGCTTTGCAGGTGCCATATGTATTCCTTTTTAATTAGTGTTAATTAGGTTAATCGAAAATAGCATTTTTTACAGAGCAAGTCAATTATTTTTTTCTCAAACATGCAGAAAAACAGCTATTTTAGGCAGTAAAAACACTCTATACACCTTTTCAGCCTGTTTTTATGCGGCTAAATCACCTACCAAGCTTTTGTATGATACCGGCTTCCTGTTTTGTTACCGGTATAATAGAAAGCCTATTGCCTTTTTGCAACAGTCTAAGCTCTTCCAGGCCGGGGGATTGTTTTAATATTTCTAACGTTACCGGGCTTTTAAACTCGTGCTCAGCTTTTATATCCACCATATACCACCGTGGATTTTCGGTTGAGCTCGCAGGGTCAAAATGTTCACTTTTCGGGTCAAGTGCAGTAAAATCAGGATAGCCGGCTTTAACAACTTTGCAAAACCCGATAATTGCAAGTGGTTCGGAATTACTATGATAAAAGAAAACCAAATCCCCGATATTCACTTCATCGCGTAAAAAATTCCGGGCCTGGTAATTGCGCACACCATCCCAGTAAGTTGTCTGGTTTTCTGAAACCAAAAGATCATTCCAGGAAAATACACCAGGCTCTGATTTAAAAATCCAATATTTCATTATTCAGCTATCCCTTAAGTGTAAATTCTTTCTTTTTCTCTTCAAGGTATGTACTTGCCTCAGTTCTGATTACGTTCAAAGCGCGTGACACAGCATCGGCGAACTGACGGCATTTTTCATCGAAAGAGGCTGAGTTCTTTACCTGAATCGAGGCTTCTTCAACCTTTACAATTTTCTTAAGTACTTCCAGAATGTAACTGTGTATTTCATTAAACGTAACAAACCGGGTATCCTTTAAAATCGCATTTTGAGCTATATATAAGTCATCATACGACTGTTTTATTTCTGCAAGTTGTTTTTTTAATTCATCGTGCAACAAGACATTTTCGATTGCAATGCCCGTACTTACAGCCATTGCATTGAGGAACGATAAATCATCATTATTAAACTCACCATCGAGTTTATTTAGTATCTGAAAGACTCCTATAACCTTGCCTTCGAGATTTATCATTGGCAGACACAGAATATTTCTGGTTTTAAACCCTGTTTTCAGATCAACATCTTTATTAAATTTTGGATGATTGTACGGATCATGTATGATTTGTGGCTTTCCGCTGCCCGCCACTTCGCCGGCGATACCGGTATCTATCGGGATTCGAATTTCCTGTTTCTCCAGCCCGGTTCCAGAGCGTGACCATAACTCACCCCTATTCCAGTCTGCAATAAATAAAGTAGCCCGCTCTGCCTGCAATGCCCCTATGGCCAAAGAAATTATGTGGCTCAATAAATCATCAAAATTATTTATTGAATTCAAACTATGTGATATTTCCAATAACACAGAAAGCTTTTTATTTTCCTGCATTACTCTGTCGACTTTCTCGGGATGGTTAACCGGAAGCGACTGTGCAATGTTCTGTACAGATTCTGATGCTTCCAGTGAATCTACCGCAGCCTTAATTTTATTCAAATCAACCGGCTTCATAATAAAACCCTGGATTTTACTGCCGAACACTATGTCCTTCGTATCAAAAAAATATGAACTTATGAGTATAATCGGCGCTCCCTGAGCAAGAGCATATACCTGATCAACGTACTCGATTTCTGACATAACAGGATTCATAATCTCGATCAGGACGAGATCATATTTTTGCTCCATCAGAACCTGTAAGCTTACTTTGTTTTTTTCTTTTATAATTGGAGTCAATTCATACAAATTGCCGAAAGATATGTAAGCTCCGCGTGTATCACGGTTTTCTGAAAATACTATAACTTTTGAATTGGTGTTCATCCAGATGCTCAATGATTAGATTTAATAACATAATTTAACGAGTCTGGAGCTATATTTCAACATTTATCATAATAAAGCCCGCCACCCGATTCATTTTCGTGCTTATAGACACCATTTTATTCTAAAACAGTCTCTAAACTGATCACTATTTCGGAGATATTTGATTTACTCTTTAATGAATGGCTCAAGCGTCTTTCCAGATCCATCCGTGTTTTGTAGTTCTTTAAATAGAAAACATTTACCTGATGTCTGTTCCGAATAACCCAGTTCAAAAGAGTTTTGGTTTTCTCCAGGTCTTCGGCATCGGGCTTTTGATCAACACTCATCGAGCCTTCAAAATACTCCTGAAGCGCCCTGTCAAAATTCCTGTCCGCGTTTAGTATATAATTATTAACGTATACTTTTCCCTGCACCAGTAAAATATAATCGACCTGAACATTGTTGTAAATAACCTCAAATAAAACATTGGCGCGGTTAACCGGTTCTTCTAAAAGTGAAGATTTTTGAATTTGAGCGAGCACAAGCTGAACAAGTTCTTTAACCTCTTGGGCTTTTTCGAAGCGCAGCTCATCTGAATATTTTCTCATCTTTTTCAATAGCCGGTCTAAGGCAAACTGGTTTTTCCCTGACATAAACTCAAATACCCTGGTCAATTCTGAAGAATACGCCTCCTCATCCATATTTTCACAGGCACCGGTGCATCTTTCTATTTCATGTAAGAAACAGGTTTTACCCTTTTTAAACTCTTTTTCACTACACTCTCTAAGGGCGAATATCTTATTAATAATATCAAAGATTTCTTCTGCTTTACGTTTATTGAGAAAGAGTCCAAAATAGTCGTTACCATCGAAGAAGAAGTCTTTTGCGATAGTTATAATTGGGAACCGGTGACTGTTATCTACCTGAAGAAAATATTTATCCCGATAACTCTTTAGCTGAATGTTCATTTTCGGGTCAATCAGCTTAATTAATTCGGATTCGAGCAAACAAGCGGTTAGTTCTGTATTAGTCTGCTGGATTCGAAGAGTTTCTGCATTCTTGACGATTTTTTTCTGCTTACCCTTAACCGTAGGCGAAACGTATGAACGTAAACGTTGTTTTAGCGATTTAGCCTTGCCGATGTAGACGATCTGTGATTTTTTATTGAGGAAGTAGTACACGCCTGGTGCATCGGGAACGGTTGCCGCGGAAGATACTAATGCGGGTTTTGCCATCTGCACAACTGCCGGCACTTTTAGGCCGAATTGATAATTTACTACGTCTCTGGCGATGCTCATATTTTCCTGCTGCCGGAGTATTTCAATTTCTTTATAGAGAACATGAGCGGTTAATTCAGCATCTTCAAGCGCGCGGTGAAGGGTATCTGTATGTAAGCGCAGGTGTTGCGCCAATGGACCGAGCGACCTGCTTTTCAGAAACGGAAACAACCGCCGGGCTATTTTTAGTGTGCAAACTGTTATAGGAACAAATCTTTCCCGACCTGCCCGAAAGTATTCCTGCCGAAGAAAGCCTAAATCGAACTGTAGATTATGGCCAACGAGTATAGTACCATCCATAAAATCCGAAATCTGATCAATAATCTCTTCAAAGAAGGGGGCGCCATCAACTTCATCATCATCAATACCGGTAAGTTGAGTAATGAATGGGGGGATTCTACAACCCGGATTCACTAAACTTCCGAATCTATCGATAATTTCACCCCTCTGCATTTTTACCATTCCAATCTCGATTACACGATTAGAAATTGCATTCAGCCCAGTGGTCTCAACGTCAACGGCACAAAACACCATTGAATCGAGAGATTGTTCCAGTAAGTCGTTATCGTTCATATTCCCTGTCTGCCAGACCTTGCCAATAAAAAAAATAAATCAGGATAATATAGAAAAAAAGCACGGGGTAATACATTTTATATGGATAAATCTTTCATGAAATTGTATATTGCCCTAAAGGGAACGGAAACACAGAGAACCATCGAAAATCACAGGCTCGTGAGGTTATAAAAGCGACGTTGCCAAGTTTATAGAGATTTTGAGAAAAAAAAAATGGATATTTTCCTCCCCTGCCGAACCAGTACCATATATCAATAATTAAAACCGTTTATACTTAAAAGATTATTAAAATATTTCAATTACGTAGTTTAGCATTATCAAAACTGAATAATTGCATTTTGCATCAATTTCGGAGTAAAGCATGTACAAATATGGATTACTAATTATCTTACTTTTTCAAAGCCTTTTCGCGCAGAAGGTACTTACCTCACGGGAGGCAGTCCGGATTGCGTTGAATAAAAATACCGAGTTACAAAAGATGAAAGAAAGCATCAAAGTAACGGAAGCCGGTGTAAAATCGGCCTACGGTGCATTTATGCCAAATGTCTCAGCTTCAGCAATGTGGAATTGGGATCGCAATTCGAATTCTTTCGGGCCAAATGATGTAACAACAACTACACATACCTATTCTACGGGCGTGAGAGCTGATGTTACCTTGTTTGATGGATTGGCTAATGTAGCAAATTATAAGAATAGTCAACAGCAACTGGAAGCAGCTCAGCTTAGCCTGGAACAACGCAAGCAGGATATCATTTTCCAGACACTTTCCGCGTACTACGATGTAGTAAACGCCGGTAAACAGGTTACCGTGAAAGAGGAAGACTTGAAATGGAACCAAAAAAATTATGAAATTATTCTGGAAAGTAACAAATTAGGAAAAGTTACGCTTGCCGATGTTTATGCCTCACAAGTTAAAGTAGGCAATGCTGAACTTGCATTAATTACCCAGCAAAATACATTCGAAAATCTCAAATCTGAATTCCTGTTTGCTCTTGGGCTGGATGTTTTAGAAAACTATCAGCTAAACGAGCCCGCGCTTGAGGAAGATATTACCTCGCAGGTAGCTGCCTCAACCAAAGAATATGATAATCTCAGTAAATCTATAGAGAATGCTTTAAGTGTACGGAGTGATTTCCAGAGTCAGAAATTATCACTTAGCTCTGCAAAACTAGCTGTCGATGTATCAAAAGCAGGTTACCTTCCGCAGTTAAACGCAAATGTGGGTTATTCTTTTGGCGCAACTGACTTCAGCAATGTATTCAAAAACAGAGATCTGACTGCAGGCTTAACATTAAGTATTCCATTATTCAGTGGTTGGAAAACCGATGCCGCTGTTGAACAGGCAACTGTAAGCAGCAAACTGGAAGAGATAAAATTGAACGATCTGACGAGATCAATCAAAAAATCGCTGCAAAAAAGTTATTTGGATTTCCAGGCAGTAATTAAACGAGTTGAAGTAGGTACAAAAAACGTTACTGCTGCGCAGGAAAATAGACGAATAGAAGAAGAAAAATACACATTGGGTTCCACTACCCTGTTAAATGTTCTGATTGCAAATTCTGAGTATACAAATGCAGTTACCAACTTGTTGAATTCTCAGTTCGAATTCAGAAAATTACGCGATCAGCTTCAGTACTTAGTTGGCAAATTAGAATCAAAAAGTTTTGAATAAACCCTTAGGAGATATTTTATGACTACCCCGGTCCTAAACAATAATAAGAAAAAGAAAAGAAAATATATCATATTCTCAATATTGGCATGTGTTGTTGTTGCTGTTGTCATTGTGATTTTAGTAAAAGGCAGTAAAGACGAAGTAATTTCAGTACAGACGGAAAAAATTTCCCGCAGAAATATTACACAAACTGTAACAGCAACAGGAAAAGTAGATCCTGAGTTTAAGGTAGTAATCACCCCCGAAGTTACCGGAGAGATTGTACAATTACCGGTTAAAGAAGGTGATTATGTCAAAAAGGGAACATTGCTTGTTAAGATTAAACAAGATGTGTATCTGGCTGCAAAACAACGCGCGCTGGCAAATCTGCAATCTGCAAAATCAAGCCTGGCACAAAGGAAAGCTGAACTTGATAAGCTTACATCCGATTATAATCGCGTTAAAGAATTACATGCTAAAAAACTTTCAAGCGATGCAGAACTGGAAAATGCAAAGAGCCTGTTCCTTTCAGGCAAAGCACAGGTTGAATCTGCTGTGGCATTTGTTGACCAAAACGATGCAAACGTAAAAGAAGCTGTTGAACAGTTATATAAAACAACAATCTTTGCTCCAATTGATGGAATTGTAACACAATTAAATGTTGAATTGGGTGAACGTGTATTGGGAAGTGGTTTCAGCCAGGGTACTAATATTATGACAGTGGCTGATCTCTCGAAAATGGTAGCAATCGTGAATGTTGATGAGAACGACATTGTTCTTATTAAATCCGGGGATACGGCTAAAGTGAAAGTTGATGCATTCGGTGACAAGAAATTTGTTGGAACTGTATATCAGATAGGCAACAGTGCTAAACAAACCGGAACCGGAACACAGGATCAGGTTATAAATTTTGAGGTTAGGATTCGGCTAAACGATCCGGATAAGAAATTACGGCCCGGAATGTCTTGTAATGCAATCATCGAAACTAATACCAAAACAAATGTATTAAGTGTACCTATTCCCAGTGTAACCGCCCGGCAGGAAATACCTCACATGGTAGAAACTGATGAAGCAGTAAAAGTTAGCGACTTAAAGAAAAAGGATGACAAGCCTCAGGAAATAGTTTTTATTGTTGATAATAATAAAGCGAAAGCTGTTCCGGTAAAGACTGGTATTTCGGATGATAATTATATTGAAATTCTCAGCGGCGTAAAAGGTAGCGAAGAAGTAATATCCGGCAGCTACCGGGCAATTTCGAAAGATTTGCACGACGGCGCAATAATTAAAGTTGACTCGAAGAACATGGGCGACAAGAAAAAAGAAGAAAAGAAATAAGCTTACACGGAGAAGCGATGAATATTATTAATATAGAGCATATTGCCAAAGTATATCAAGTCGGTGATGTTGAAGTTCATGCGCTTCAAGACGTTTCACTGCGGATTGATCAAAATGAATACGTGGCAATAATGGGCCCCTCGGGCTCTGGAAAATCAACTTTAATGAATATGCTGGGGTGTCTCGACACCCCCAGCTATGGTAAATATGAATTCAAAGATAAAAATGTATCTTTGATGTCTGACAATGAATTAGCAGGAATTCGGAATAAGGAAATCGGATTTGTGTTCCAAACATTCAACCTGCTTCCCCGCTCTGATGCACTTCATAATGTAGAATTGCCGTTAATTTACGCGGGTATAGATAAACAAGAGCGCAAAGAACGCGCCCGCCAGGCTTTGATTAATGTTGGACTTGAAGATCGTATTCACCATAAACCCAATGAACTTTCGGGCGGGCAGCGCCAGAGAGTTGCTATTGCCCGTGCTCTGGTAAGCAACCCGGCAATTATTCTGGCTGATGAACCAACCGGTAACCTGGATTCAAAAACGGGTGAAGAAATAATGTTGCTTTGCCATGAAATTCATAAAAAAGGCAATACAATTATTCTGGTAACGCACGAAGAAGATATCGCGAAACATGCGGCGCGAATTGTTCGACTGAAAGATGGACGTATCGAAAAGGATGAATTAGTTCCCAATCGGTACATTCCAAGTGTTAAAAATTCAACTATCAATTTTGGATGATTATGATATCGAATAAAATTGACACTGTATTATTCGAGCTTCGGGAAGGACTTATTATTGCCTGGCAGGCTATCAGGGCCAACAAAGTACGTTCCTTTCTTACCATGCTTGGTATTATCATCGGTATTTCATCGGTTGTATTAATGACAACGGCCATAAAAGGAATTGATGCCTCGTTTCAAAAAGGAATCAGCGCCCTTGGAACCGATGTTTTATACATCGATAAATGGGCATGGTTTACCAATGAGGAATGGTGGAAAATGCGTAATCGTCGAAAAATTACTATGGATGATTACCATAAATTTGCTGAAATGGCACAACTGCCACTGGCTACTGCTCCGGTCACAAACGCGGCCCGCAAGGTACGCTATGGCGATAATGTTATAGAAAATGTTATCCTGAATGGATCAAGCTCTGATTATGTAAAAACGACCAATTTTACCTTTGATGAGGGTCGGTTTTATAATGAAATAGAAAGCAAAGGCTCCAGATATGTTGCCGTTGTTGGCAGTGAAGTTGCAAAAAAACTGTTCACTCACGGATCCGGATTGGATAAATATATCAAAATTGGCGGCGTCGAATTTCGTGTATGTGGAATTCTTACAGAGCAAGGCAGTTTTATACTTGGTAGCTTTAATCCCGATAATCAGGTATTTATACCAATTGGAACAATCTTCAAGCACTTCCTCAACGAAGAATGGGGAACAATTACCATTAACGTACGCGCGAAAAACCCTTCTATGATTGCTGATACCAAAGCTGAAGCAGAAGGTATTATGCGAAAAGTACGGGGCTTAAAATTTCACCAGGAAGATGATTTCTCGGTTAACCAACAGGAAGGCCTCATGTCCAATTACAACACAGTAGTTGGAGTAATACAGATTGCCGGATTGTTCATTACCGGGTTATCTCTCTTCGTAGGAGCTATAGGCATTATGAACATTATGTTCGTGAGTGTTAAGGAGCGTACCAAGGAAATAGGTGTTCGGAAAGCTATCGGGGCTAAAAAAAGAACAATTCTCTCTCAATTTCTCCTTGAGTCATCTGTTATATGTTTATTAGGAGGGTTGGTTGGGCTACTTATAGCCGTTATAGCCAGTTTATTACTGGACAAATTTTTCCCGACATCAATACAAATAAGTGCGGTAATTATTGCAATGAGTGTAGCATTAATCACCGGAATAATTGCCGGTTTAGCTCCTGCTTACACGGCAGCCAAGCTTGATCCGGTAGAAGCATTGAGGTATGAATAATGGGCTTACAAGAAATCTTTAGAATCGCTTTACAGTCGGTAAAGGGTAATCGTCTTCGGGCTGGCTTAACAATTCTGGGTGTTGTAGTGGGAATTTTTTCTATAATTGTTATTACAACCGTAATAACGATGTTGCAGAAAAGTATTGAAAGCGGTCTTTCGCAACTTGGGAAGAATACCTTTCAAATCCAGAAATGGGAAAATATCCGTATGGGTGATGGACATCATCGACAAAAAAACCGCCCCGATATTACAATGGATCAATTTTACCGCCTGTACGATATAATGCATAATCAGGCAATGTATATCGGTGCCGAACAATGGCAATTTGGTAAGGTATGCAAATATGGTAATAAAGAAACGAACCCAAATATTTCTTTCGCTGGAATTACACTTGATGCAATGAAAACCAATGACTGGAATGTGGAAGACGGGCGCGATTTTATTGAGACCGATATTACCTATTCAGCAAACGTGTGCATTCTCGGTCAGGAAGTTGCAGAAAAACTATTCGGTGTCTTTAACCCTGTAGGTCGTACTTTGCTTGCCGATAATATGCCTATGCGGATTATCGGTGTATTGGCAAAACAACCGCAAATGTTTGGCCAGAGCCGTGATAACTATATCGTAATGCCGATTAGTACGTTCCAAAGTATGTATGGAAGATATTCACACAGTATTAATATTACTGTTATGAGTAAATCGAAAGATGAATATAATAAATGTATTGAAGCAGCTACCGGTTACATGAGAACCATTAGAAAGAATTTGCCAGGCGAAGATAATGACTTCTATATTTTCTCGAATGAATCGATGATGGGACAGGTAAATGATATTACTGCCAATATTAAATGGGGTGCATTAGCAGTATCACTTATCGCTATGCTCGCCGCTGGTGTTGGCATTATGAATATCATGCTTGTTTCGGTAACGGAACGGACCCGGGAAATAGGAATCAGAAAAGCAATTGGCGCGAAAAAATCACACATTCTTTTACAGTTTTTATTCGAAGCCGTTCTTTTATGCCTGTTTGGTGGACTTATCGGAATTGCTATCGGGGTAGGAATTGGTAACCTTGCAGGCCTTGCAATACACGCTCAGGCCGCCATCCCTTACGATTGGATTCTCATAGGTATAGCGACTTGTTTCTTCGTAGGCGTTATTTTTGGAACATACCCTGCTTATAAAGCAGCTAACCTTGACCCAATTGAAGCTCTTCGCTACGAATAATTTACACACGGCTGTCAATAAAAGGCGGCCGTTTTCCTTTGTGTTATTCGCCTCCATCGTGATATCAATCCTCTCTCCCTATTTTTTTTTATTATCCCGTTTATTCATTGCTCCGATCTTTGTATCTTTGAGTAGTTAGCTCAATTTATTCAAACAGTCATCATATGGACGAAAAAGCTATTCACGAAAAAAAACGTATCGCGCTCACTTCGGTTATCGCTGCCGTGTTCCTTACAGGTTTCAAACTTGTAGTTGGTTTGTTCACGGGAAGTCTTGGTATCCTTTCTGAAGCATTACATTCAGGTCTGGATCTTGTTGCGGCCGGAATTACTTTTTTCGCGGTACGCTTTTCTGATAAACCCGCTGATGGCGACCATCATTTTGGGCATGGAAAAATTGAGAATTTTTCAGCATTAATCGAGACCTTTCTTTTATTGATTACCTGTGTGTGGATTGTTTACGAGGCAGTTCACCGCCTGGTTACCCGCGATATTGCAATTGAAGTAACTCCGTGGAGCTTTGTAGTAATCATTACCTCAATAATAATAGATTTCAGCCGCTCCCGGGCTCTTATGAAAGTTGCAAAAAAATATAATAGCCAGGCACTTGAGGCTGACGCTCTACATTTTTCAACGGATATTCTCAGTTCATTCGTGGTTTTGTTGGGATTGGTTGCTTCCAGTTTTTCATTCTATACTGCTGACCCTGTTGCAGCACTCATTGTCGCAGTGATAGTGCTGTGGATAAGTATTCAACTCGGGAAAAAATCATTTGATGTACTGGTAGATCGAGCTCCTGCAGATGCTTACGCGAAAGTTATCAAAATCCTTCAGGGATTACCTGAAATACTGGACTGCCATGATATAAAAGTCAGGCAGGCAGGCGCTGAGGTTTTTGTTAGTATGAATATTCATGTTCCACCTCATATAACCATTGAAGAGGCACACCGTATTACTCATGTGGTTGAAGATGCTATTACTGCAAATTTACCGAACAGTAAAGTTATTATTCACGCCGAACCTGATGGCATGTAAGCCTGAGGATTATTTATACGAATCTTTTATTTTCAGAAGATATTCTTTGGCCGCCTCATAAGTATTCGAAATTTTCCCTTCCAGAATTGCGGCCTCAATTGCTTCCTTTAAAATACCAACTTGTCTTGAAGGAGGTATATTACAAATAACCATAATTTCCTCGCCACGTACAGGTGAATGGAAAGCTGCTCTTTCGTCTTTTTCTTTTACTTCAATAATCCGCTTTTCAACATAATCATAATTTTTCATGAACCGGGAAACCCGGGAAAGATTTTTGCTTGTGATATCTGCTCTACAGAGCATTATCAAATCATTTAAGTAATTTCCACTTTCCGTAATGAGACGCCGTATAGCGCTATCTGTTACTTCTTCGCCGGCGAGAACTGAAGGGCGTAAATGCAGGCGTATCAGCAGCCGAATGTAATCTATTCGCTCACGGGGAAGTTTCATTTTGCGGAAAATCCCTCCCATTAATTTTGCGCCTAATTCTTCATGTCCGTGGTAGCTCCACCCAATTCCCTCAATGAAGCGCTTAGTCTGAGGTTTTGCAATATCGTGCACCAATGCCGCAAAACGAAGCCAAACGTTATTGGAGCAAGCGGATAAATTATCTACCACAATACATGTGTGTAAAAAAACATCCTTATGCGAATGTTCATTAACCTGCTCAACACCTGCCAGGCCGGCAACTTCAGGAAAAATTACCGTAAGAAGTGAAGTTGCGAATAGTGCTTTCAATCCTTTAGATGGTTTTTCATTTGTAAGAATGTGAAGTAATACAGCCGACTTATACCAGGCAGGCATTTCCTCAATTTCTGGTGAGAATTCGTTAATTTTCTTGTAAAAATCCAAATCCGGCTCATTAGTAGTCTCTGCCCCGTATAAACAATATAACAAGGCTTCTACGCCGGTTGTATGCTCCCGAGAGCTAACATTTTCATCTATGCCCCCTGTTTTCAACTGCTCAAATGCTGTTGTCGAGCAAAATAACTTGCCAATGTTTTTTCCGGAAAGGCCCACCGCAATATGTGCACCTTCCCAAATATAGGGGCGATAAAACTCTTCAATAGCCTGCTCCTCTGCAACAGCCTGGGAATCAAAATGATGAAAAACCAATAATGATTCTGCTTCCAGACGCACCCCGGTCTTATTCCCTTCACGAAAGAACCATGCTTCAGGCCAATAAAGCCTTATAATATTTTCCAGTTCACCCGATGGAATACTAACAATAAAATCATAGAGATAGCTTTCCCTGAATTTGAAGACACGTTGTACAGAAATACCAACTAACAATGCATTTTGTCCCTTAAACAGATCTATGGTAAAAAGCTTGCTCAGGACTCTGTCAGCCAATAAATGTTTCTTCAAATTTGGTTTACGGGCAGGACTCATTCATTACCTTCTTTACTACTACCCATAAGAGTCACCAATGGTTTAAGCGAGGGAACATTACTGCATGCAATTTTAATGATTGCAGTTAGTGGAACTGAAAGGAACATACCAGGAATGCCCCACAGCCAGCCCCAAAAAAATAACGATATCAAAACAACAACAGGACTGAGATCGAGGTGTTTTCCGAGAAATTTTGGTTCAATAAAATTACCCAGAATAAATTGATTGCTGAGTAATAAAATACTGATTACCCCAAAACCGGGAGAGAAACCGAACTGCAATAGTGTAAATAATATCGGGAATGAAGTTGCAATGAAGGCTCCGATATTAGGAATAAAATGAAACAATACGGTTAATATGGCAAAAAACGCCGCGAAATCCACACCGCCAAATTGCAAGATAAGGAACGTAATTGAGCCTGCAGCCAAGGCTGTTATTGTTTTTACTGCCAGATAAATTTGAACCTGGCTATCAATTCTTCGAAACGATTCAACGATTTTATCTCCGTTTATCGTGAAAGAGTCTCTCAGCCTTTGTTCAAACATTTTTTTACCGGGCAGCATGAATATGAAAAACAACAGAATAATCAAAATATCTGTTGCAACCTCTGAAAACGAAGATAAAAGTGATTGTATTATTCCTGTGGATAAAATCGTATTTGCCCTGCTGACAATGTTATCCTTCTTTCCAAAATGAAGCTGGTTGAGTAAATTATCAACGGTATAATGGAAAGGAGCCAGGATTTTACCGGCAAGTAGATACAGACGTTTTCCATAGTAAGGACTTTTTTCAATAAAAGAGTCTACCGAAATCGAGAAAAACACATATACCAGATATCCTGCGAAGCATAATAATAGAACAAGCATTAGCATAGCTATAATAGAAGGCACTTTTCTTTTTGTTAGTGCAGTATAGATAGGATTTAAAAGAAATGTAAGCAGAACCGCGAAGACCAACGGCACTAAAAAACCCTGTAATACTTGCAAAGCCACGATACTAATTGCTAAAATGATTGCTGCTGCAGCGCTATTTGTTAGACGGGAGTTTCCGGGGACAGGTATTTGCATGAATTAGAATCTTTCCATTTGTAAATCACTTAGGTAATCTTGTAGATTGCAGGAAAACCCATGTGTAATATACAATTTCGCAAAAAAAACTAAAATACGAAGCATTATTATTCTACGAATTTGCCGGCTTTAGGCACCTGGTTTTGCAGTGAAAGATCGTAAAAACAATTCAAGATCCTCTATTGAGTTGATATAAATAGCCATAGGATAATCAGCGGCTATCCGGGTAACCAACTCGGCCGTACAAGCCTGCCCGCCATATATTACCGGTAATTGAGGGAATTGCTCACTTATTACCTGTAATAGCTGTAATAAACGAATATAGTTCATATAAAACGTAAAAGAGATTGCCAGTACGTCAGGATTTTTTCTTTTCAGGAAGTTATTCAATTTTCTGGAAGGAGTATTTGCACCCAAATATTCTGTTCTCCAACCATTAATTTCAAAAATATGGGAAACAATTCGCGCCCCGAGTGAGTGAAATTCTTTATCAACACAGGTAATAACCGCCGATTGGCCTGCTGCAGTAATTGGTTCGCCCGGAGAAATAGAATCAATTAACCAGGAAACAATTTCTGTGGCAACATGCTCCTCTATAATACTAATCTTTCCCTGTTCCCACATTTTACCAATACGGTGCATTGCTCTCTGGAAAATATTAATATATATTTCACGAATATTAATACCATTTTCAAGCTGTTCATGGATAATGGCCGCGCAACGATGCTTGTCACTAATAAGCAGGGCATTTAAAAAACTGAAGTAGACAGATTCTTTTATCATACCAAATTTGCTATTTTTGTTTATCCATAATTGTTGAAGGTTTTCTGTGCGTGATAATAAAAAGTATAACATTGCTATAACTCAAAAAATTCCCGCCATTGCAAAAAAGATGCTTACTGATGCGGGATTCAGGGTAACTATGAACATGGGTGCTCGTCTGAATACCGAAGAAATGATCGATTTTACCAGGTATGCTGATGCGATTATTTCTTTATTGAGCGATAATATGAATAGTAATGTTATCTCCAATTTAGAGAATTGCCAAATAATTGCCAATTATGCTGCCGGATATAATAATATTGATTTAATTGCAGCGCAAGAAAAAAAATTAACAATTACAAACACCCCGGGGGTTTTAACAGACGCGACAGCCGACCTGACACTTGCCTTAATGTTGTCTGCCGCTCGTCACATTGTGCCGGGTGATTCATTCATGCGACAGGGAAAGTTTATCGGATGGCAGTCAGATCTCTATCTCGGAACACAACTAAATGCATCTACGGTAGGTATTATTGGAGCCGGCCGCATTGGTAAAGCAGTGGCCAGAAGGGTTCATGCTTTTGGCGCGAAAATTATCTATTATTCGCGTACTGTTAGTCATGAAATGGAAATCGCGTTTAATGCAGAATTTGTTCCTCTTGACGCACTGATGAGCAGGGCCGACATAATTACCCTGCACACACCTTTAACAAGAGATACGTATCACCTATTGAATAAAAAAATGCTGAATCTAATGAAAAAGAGCGCAATTCTAATTAATACCGCCCGAGGTGAAATTGTGGATGAAAAATATTTAATTTCGCAATTGCAAAAAGGTAAAATAGCATGTGCTGCTTTTGATGTTTATGAAAATGAGCCTCAGGTAAACCCTGCATTATTTCAATTACCTAACGTGGTTTTAGCTCCTCATACCGGAAGTGGAACTGTTACTACACGCGATACGATGGCACGCATTGCCGCAGAAAATGTTATTAATGTTCTTTCAGGCAAACCGGCAACTACTCCGGTAAAATTGTAAAGAAAAATTATAAACAGAACAGGGCCTTCCCTGTTCTGCCTCCCGTCACACCAAACAGAATTTTTACAATTTGGTCTCTCGATTATTAAACTATTTTCTTTATCATACGATAATACAAACAAAGGGCTGATTAGGACTCTCATCTGTATAAAACACAACAGGGCCCATAGCACGGAAGCTTTTCCGCCCGGCAGTTAAGCTTATTGAGTCATAATAAAAGGTAACCGAAGATAATTAAAAAAATGATATAATAAGAGAATATAAAAATAACACTGATCTGCCCGTGGGGTAACGGAAGGAGGGTTTTCCCCGACTGGAGTTACCCCACGGGCATGGCGAT